>QCTN01000009.1 GCA_003211135.1 Prochlorococcus sp. AG-673-L20
ATTCCTTAGTTAATCCGAACTTAGAGGTATCAACCGCCATTGATTTTAACTTCTCACCAGTTGGCTTTTCACTAAATTCTTTAATATTACCCAAATCATCTGTTCTCATAAGCCCAAAACCTTCAGCCTGAGCCTCATCAACAGGTAAAGCAGCTACTGTTAAATCAGCATTATTATCTCTATGGTGTTGAACAAATAAACTATAGTCCATCCTATAAAGCTGATCACCAGACAATATTAAATATTCGTCCACATCCCACTCTTGGAATAACCATTGATACTTTCTTACTGCATCAGCAGTACCTTCAAACCACTTTGGACTATCAGGAGTCTGCTGAGCAGCTAGAACTTCCACAAAACCTTGCCCAAAAGGAGCACTTAAATTGTAAGTTCTCCCAATATGTCTGTTAAGAGAAGCACTATTAAACTGAGTTAAAACGTACATTTTATTAATCCCAGAATTAATACAATTACTTATTGGGATATCAATCAACCGATATTTACCTGCTAAAGGAACTGCAGGTTTAGCCCTCATTTTTGTTAAGGGATAAAGCCTAGAACCTTTTCCTCCTCCGAGGATGATTGCCAACACACGCTTCATTCAATTTAATGGAGGTATACTCAACTATTAAAATTAGCTGATTATGTGCAAATTTAAAAATGGAAATGGCCACTTTACAAAGGTATTTAGAAAAATCTAATGAAAAACTTAATATAAAGTCAGTTATTTTTAAAAATTTTGTTCATCATCTACCAAAGAAAACAATTTTTCAACGATTTTTAATGATGCTCGTCTTTCATCTCTTGACTGAGGACTTCTCAATTTAGTGACTGGTGTGTGAAGAATCTTATTAATAATACCCTTAGTTAAAGCCTCTACAACTTTCCTTTCTCGAGCAGAAAAATCAGGTCCCATTCTACTTAGTGCCTTTTGTAACTCTTCTTTTCTTATTAACTCCAAATCAGATCTTAATTTATTTATAACTGGAACTGCTTCCAAACTTGCCCACCACTCCAAAAAAATGATTCTTTCATCTTTTACTAAAGATTCAGCCTCTTTTGCTATTTTTTGTCTAAATTCTTGATTTCTAGAAACAACTTCCTCTAAGTCATCTACATCAAAAGACTCTATAGAAGTATGATCTTTAACATCATTCGATATATTTCTTGGAACACCTATATCAATAAATTTAAGTTTATTATTTAAACTAATATTTTCAACTCTTGCTAAATCAATAAAAGGTTTTTCTGAGGCAGTACTAGTAAAGACAAGAGAGGATAAAGATATATTTTCATCCAATTCATTTAAACTCTTGCAATTTATTTCAAGATCTGGGAAATCTCCTGCAAGATTAACGGCTCTATCAATATTTCTATTTAAAAGAGTGAGCTTATGGCATCCTTTGGATTTCAAATGAGTTATTAAAAGTCTACTCATCCTTCCAGCGCCAACGACTAGAATTTTTTCTGATTTCAAACTAACTAGCCCATCAACACCATGATCCTGTCCAATTTTTAATTGAGCCAGTTCTACAGCAGCTGAACTAATTGAAACAGCACCAGTTCCCAAATTTGTTTCAGATCTAACTTTCTTCCCGGCACTAACTGATTGACTTAATAACCTATTAAGAATTGGCCCGGTAGATTGATTCTCCTGACCTAATCTCATCATTTTTTTAACTTGCGAGAGTATTTGCCCTTCGCCCAAAACGAGGCTATCTAATCCAGCTGAGACTTTCATTAAATGTAAAACAGCTTCTTCTTGCCTAAAATCAAAAAGATGAGGATTTAGGTCTTCAAAATTTAAGCTCGAGTAATCTGTTAAAAATTCTTTAATAGATGAAATACCAATATTTATCTCTTTAACAAGAGCGTATATTTCTAACCTATTACAAGTACTTAAAATAGAAACTTCTAAAATATCAGAATTGATCCTCAGAGTTTTTAATGATTCTGAAATCGATTGATCAGGAATACTTAACTTCTCACGCACTTCGACAGGTGCCGTGCGATGACTTAGTCCGACGACAACAATATGCATAAAATCAAACTAAAGTATTAAAGGCTGATGCTTTTAGCACCATCTTTCATATGTATTGTATTTGTAAATCGACAAGTACTATCTAATGTACTTATTACAAGGCTACTTGTTCTAGTACAATCTTTTTCAAATTTAACTCCGTCAAATAATAATCCATCTGTAATTCCACTACCGGCAAAGATAACATTTTCTCCTGAGGCAAGTTCGTTGGCCTCATAGATTTTGTCAATATCAGTAATTCCCATTTCATTTAAACGTTTTATATTTCCTTCTTTTGTATAGTCAGCCCATTCAGAAGTTTGAGCAATTGCAGGATCATAAACTAACTGTCCTTGAAAATGTCCCCCCAGAGCTCTCATAGCAGCTGCAGATATTACACCTTCTGGGGCTGCTCCAATACCCATTAAGCAATGAGTCCCTGTACCTGCAAATCCGCAAGCAATTGCAGCTTGAACATCTCCATCAGAAATAGGTTGAATTTTTGCACCACATTCTCGAATCTCCTTAATCAAGCCTTTATGTCTTGCTCTATCCATAACAACTACAGTAAGTTCGTCAATTGCCAGATCCAAGCAATTACTTAAAATCTTTAAATTCTCAGTAGCGGATTTTCTAATATCTACTTTTCCTTTTGCCGCTGGAGGAGCTGCCAATTTATTCATATAAAAATCAGGGGCATTGAAAAGACCTCCAGTGTCTGAAGCAGCTAATACTGCCATGGATCCTCGTTGATTGTTAGCACAAAGATTAGTTCCTTCACAAGGATCTACAGCGAAGTCAACCCCTGGACCGTTTCCGCTACCAACCTCTTCCCCGATATATAACATCGGGGCCTCGTCACGTTCACCTTCACCTATAACAATTTTTCCTTTCATCTCAATTTTACCCATACGCAACCTCATTGCTTCAACAGCAGCTGCATCAGCTTCGTCTTTTTGGCCTAAACCAGTAAGTTTCGCTGATGCGATTGCGGCTTGCTCGACTACTTCGAGAATTTCTTGAATTAAAGTTTGATTCACAATTAAATTTTAAAAGATTTTCTAAGAGGTTTAAAACATATTCTCATAAAAAATGTCTTTTTTATAAGAATTAATTTGCTAATTAGCTTTTTTTAACTCTTTGCAGGTGTTACTTTATCAGGCCGTGACTTGAAATTAGGAATAAGGAACCAAATATAGTATCTTTATTAAATATTTTAAAAATTAAATGCAAGAAACTAATTCTAAAAATTCAGTTAGTGTTAATCGACCAATTCAAATAATTCCTTCCGTTTTACCAGCTGACTGGGCAAATATGGGGGCATGCGTTAAAGAACTTGAAGAAGCGGGTGTTGATCGAATTCAATTTGATGTTATGGATGGAAATTTTGTACCAAATCTTACATTTGGACCTGAAATGATTACTGCATGTAGAAAATATTGTGAGGTTCCTTTTGAAACTCAATTAATGGTAAGCCAATATAATTGTGAGACAATGCTCGAGGCCTATGTCAAAGCCACAAAAGGTCCGAATGGAGAGCCTGGAGTTGTTATAGCTCATGCTGAAGCTAATGTTCACCTACATAGAGTTCTTGGAAAGATAAGAGATCTTGGTGGATCACCATCGGTTGCATTAAATCCTCATACGCCTTTCGAAATGATTGAAAACATTATGGATATGGTAGATCATGTCTTGGTAATGACAGTTAATCCAGGATTCGGTGGACAAGCCTACATCCCAACAATGTTAAATAAAATAAGAAAGATTAGACAATTCGTAATTGAAAAGAATTTGAATGTAGATATTGAAGTTGATGGTGGAATAAAAGCAAATTGGACCATTTCGCAATGTGCAGAAGCTGGTGCTAATTGTTTCATTGCAGGAAGTGGCATGTTTGCTTATCCAACTTTAAAAGAGGGTTGTGATGAATTACGTTCAGTTGCTCTAGATGCTCAAAATGGAAAGATAATTTCAGAGCCTTAATAATAGGATCTTATAAAAATTTAATATTCCAAATATCCAACCATAACTATGCAAACCTACACCTAAGAAATTTACTCCGATATAACATATAAGTACGACAAAAAAGCCCGAAGTAGCAAGTAATGCAGGTCTTCTACCCTGCCAACCTCTACTTATTCTCATATGTAAATAGGCCGCATAAAATAACCAAGAGATGAAGGCCCAGGTCTCCTTAGGATCCCAACTCCACCAGGTACCCCAAGCTTCATTAGCCCAAATAGCTCCAGTAATTAATCCAAGAGTGAGAAGAACAAATCCTACTAATATAGATCGATAACTAAGAGTATCTAATTCTTCAGAATGAGAAAAATTTATAGGCTCAATCTTATCATTGATTGAATAAGAATTAGATATTTTGAAACCACCAACACCTGTAGAACTACTTCTAAGTTGAAGTGGTTGGCTATTATTTATAAATAGTACAGAAGCTGAGAGTAAAGAGCCAATGATAAGGGCAGAATAACTAAGCATGACTACACTTACATGCATAATTAACCAACTTGATCTTAATGCCGGAACAAGATTGGATGATAGCTTTAAATCTTCAGGCAATACAAAGCAAGCGAAAGCCACAGTTAAAAGTTCTATAGGTATTGCTATTGCTGGGATTATCGGAGTCGGGTATTCTTTCTCAACTAATAATTGACCTAAAGATACACCCCAAACTAAGAAATAAAGGGATTCATATAAATTACTTATTGGAAAATGTCCAGATATAATCCATCTTAAGATAAGCTGTAAGGCTATAAAGAGATTAATTAAAACAGTAATAAATCTCACATATGAAGAGGATTTTTTATTAAATAAGGCTATTAGTGAAATAGGCAAATTAATTAATAAAAAATAAAAAATCAAAAGGCCTATCGAGGATACTGGATCGTAAATTAAATTTTTGATAACTCCATTAAATATCATCATCAGTAATATATAAATTTTATTATTTGACTTATTTATAAAATAATAATAAAAATAAAAAATTCATGAATATATCAAATATTTTAATTTAAATTTATCTCTTAATTTAAGTAATCAAAGATGAAAATCATCCCCCAAATAAAACTTTTTGACTATTTGATTATTTGCAAGTTCATCTGATGATCCATGCGCTAAAATCTTTCCTTCACTTAAAACATATGATTTGCTTGTAATTAATAGGGTCTCTCGGACATTATGGTCTGTTATAAGAATTCCCATGCCATTCTTACTGAGTTTAATAATAAGTTTCTTTAAATCATTCACAGCCAAGGGGTCAATCCCCGCGAAAGGTTCATCCAAAAGTAAATATTTGGGTCCTTTCCTTCCTACTGATAGAGCTCTTGCTATTTCACACCTTCTCCTCTCACCTCCAGATAGTTGATAACCATAATTATCAACAACTTTATTTAGATTAAATTCATTAATTATTTTTTCTCTCTTATTTCTTACGATTGCACTTGTAAAAAATGAATGATGTAAAGCTAAGTCAATATTTTCTTTAACTGTAAGATCTCTAAAAACACTTGCTTCTTGAGTTAAATATCCTAAACCAAGCCTTGCTCTTCTAGGTAAGGGTAAATTTTTTATAGACTTGCCATTCATTAATATATCTCCCTTATCAGGTTTTAAATTGCCAACTGCAAGATTAAAAGTAGATGTTTTCCCCGCTCCATTAGGTCCCATTAAACCTACAATTTCACCTGGACATACCTTTATTGACACATCATCAACTATTGATTTTCCTTCAATAGTCAGAGATACGTTTTTTATTTCAAAATTCATTTTTCTATTTTCTGACTAGGTAAGGTTTATCATTTTTTGTTAATTCCTCTTCATATTGAAGTTTTCTTAATAATTCCTCAAGACATTTACAAAAAGATTCGAGATCTATTCCTAAATCTATATTAGTTCTATTTTTTATCCTACCTAAGCCTTCTCCCAATAATATAGTCGCTCCATTTATATTCCCCTTACTTAAATGAAATTGAGAAACGGATACTTGAAGTATGCCTTGTATGATTTGTCTCTCATCTCCATCAAGAGTATTCCATATGTCTTCAAAAGCATCATGAGCTTCGTACCATTTTTGATTATTAAAGAGATTTAAAGCAACAGAAAAAGTATTCTCAAAACTTTTTATATCTTCTTCTCTCATAATATTTTATTTTTTAATTGCCTTCTTCTTATTTAATTTCCTCATTCTTATAGAATCAGGTGTCACCTCCAACATTTCATCAGGACCTATATATTCAAGTGCTCTCTCAAGAGTAATATCTACAGGAGATTGTAAAGTATCTAATTCTTCTGCTCCTGCAGATCTCATATTAGTCAATTGCTTGGTTTTACAGATATTTAACTCTAAATCTTGTGATCTATTATTCTCACCAATGATCATACCTTTATAAACTTTTACTCCTGGTTTAATAAAATAAACACCTCTATCTTCCGCATTTTTTAAAGCATAAAAGGTAGCAACACCCTCTTCAAAGGAAATAAGTACTCCATTTCTTCTTGTCTCAAAATCTCCAGCTTTAGGTTTATATTCATAGAATGAATGACTCATAATTCCTTCACCTCTGGTTATTCGAACAAATTCACCACGGAAGCCTATAAGGCCTCTTGATGGTACAAGAAACTCTAATTGAGTTCTTCCGTCTGAACTTGTCTGCATATTTTTCATTTCAGCCTTTCTTGATCCTAGTTTTTCAATACAAGACCCAACTGCTGCCTCAGGAACATCTAAAACTAATGTTTCAATAGGTTCGCATTGAACATCATCAATTTCTCTAAAAATAACTTGAGGTTGCGATATTTGGAATTCAAAACCCTCTCTTCTCATTGTTTCTATCAGAATTCCTAAATGAAGTTCACCTCTCCCAGACACAGAAAATCTATCTGGAGAATCGGTTTCTTCAACTCTGAGGGCAACATTAGTTAATAATTCCCTCTCCAATCTATTTTTTAATTGTCTGCTAGTAACAAATTTACCTTCTTTGCCAGCGAATGGAGAATCATTTACGACAAAGGTCATATTTAGTGTAGGTTCGTCCACTTTAATTAAAGGAAGGGGATGAGGAGAATCAGGACAGGCAATCGTCTCTCCAATATTTACATCCTCAAAACCGGAAACAGCAACAATATCTCCTGCGAAGGCTTCTTTAATATCAATTCTTTGTAATCCCTCAAAACCTAAAAGCTTACTTACTTTACCCTTTATAGTTTTACCACTTTCTTTTATTAAACTTGCTTGTTGGCCATTTTTTATAGTTCCATTATGAATCTTTCCAATAACAATTCTCCCTAAGAAATCAGAATAATCCAAAGTTGTAATTTGAAGCTGCAATGGCTTATTTAAATCCCCTACAGGTGGAGGGA
This sequence comes from Prochlorococcus sp. AG-673-L20, assembly GCA_003211135.1. Lineage (GTDB taxonomy): Bacteria > Cyanobacteriota > Cyanobacteriia > PCC-6307 > Cyanobiaceae > Prochlorococcus_A. Next base: position 7,394 of record QCTN01000009.1, read on the forward strand.
CATGCCTAAGAATAGCTTCAAAAAGGGGCAGCATATTATCACTATTTGATTCCATTTCTTCTTTTGCGAAACCAGATAAACCACTCCCGAATAAATAAGGAAAATCGCATTGATCATCATCCGCACCCAATTCAAGAAATAAATCAAGAACTTTATCCACAGCAATTTCTGGGACTACTCTGGGTCTATCGATTTTATTGACAAAAACTATAGGCCTAAGACCTTTTTCTAAAGCTTTTTTTAACACAAATCTTGTTTGAGGCATTGGACCTTCATTAGCATCGACAATTAATAAACAACCATCAACCATGCCCAATACTCTTTCAACTTCGCCGCCAAAGTCAGCATGTCCAGGTGTATCAATAATATTAATTCTCGTATTTTTATAATTAACAGCTGTATTTTTTGAGAGTATTGTTATACCTCTTTCTCTCTCAAGATCATTCGAATCCATTACACAAGTTGGTACTACTTCGTTATCTCTAAATATTCCAGATTGAGATAATAATGCATCTACAAGTGTTGTTTTCCCATGATCTACATGAGCTATGATTGCTACATTTCTTATTTCTTTAATTAAAGTTGACATCAAAAACTTACAAACCAATAGTTGATTATATTAAGGCTAACTCAAAGAATGCTTATTCTGAAGGATTTACCTATAAGACTTTGAAAATCAAATACAATAACTTTCATTAGATTTAGTTTTTTAATAAGCTGGAGTTTTTCAAATTCCTATTTGATGCTTCAAAAACTTTAAGTGCTTCAATGGATCCTTCATATCTCCAGTGCCAAGGCTCATAATCTACATTTTTATTATTTTGATTGAAAGATAATTTAAAATGATACTTTGCTGCATTTTTTTTAAGCCATCTAAAAGCGTCAGTATTCTCAAATTCAACATCAAAATCTTTTTCTCTATTATTAGCATCTCCAATATCAATAGCAAATCCTGTACTATGTTCAGAATATCCAGGTGGCGCTGAAACCCTAGCTCTCTCTGCAGCGATTTGGTTCCTACTAGATTTTAAAGAATAAAAAATATCATTCTGCAGATTTATTGATCTATATCCACTAAGGAACACCAAATATATTCCATCTCTATTAGCATCTTCCCTCATTTTGAGAAGAGATTCACGCATATCAATATGAACTTCAATATTAGGTTCAATAAAAACTAATTTTTCATTTGAAACTTCCTTGTAGGGTAAATGACCCAAAATACTAAGATCATTATTTACACTCCTTTTAACATTATTAACTCGGGAGATATTAATTTTTAAATTACTCATAAATGCAAAGCCAACAAAAGGTAGAAATAATATTGCAAAAAAAGCTAGAACTAAAGAATATTTCTTGAATTTAAATTTATTTTTTTTTAAATTTCTTCTCTCAGCAACTTGTATATCAATGTATTCATTTATAAGATTCTTATTTTTCAATATAGAATTATTAATTCAAAAGATATTTCGATATTAACTATTAATTTACGAAATGCACTTTTATAAGGAAATTGATGTAGTTTTTTAATAGGATACAATTTTTTTTTTGATATGTTGAGAGTTGCTGTTATCGGTGGAGGTCCAAGTGGTTCATGTGCTGCTGAAATACTTGCTAAATCTGGGATAAAAACTTGGCTTTTTGAAAGGAAATTAGATAATGCAAAACCTTGTGGAGGAGCCATTCCTCTTTGTATGGTTGAGGAATTTGAATTACCAGAAAATATTATAGATAGAAAAGTAAGACATATGAAAATGATATCTCCTTCTAATAGAGAAGTTGATATAAGCTTGGACAATGTTTATGGCAAAAGTGATAATGAATATATAGGAATGTGCAGAAGAGAGGTAATGGATGCATTTATGAGAAACAGAGCTTCTGAACTTGGGGCAACATTAATTAATGGATTAGTTACTTCAATTGATACTGGGAAAGGTAATCAAGGTCCTTACAAACTCTCTTATTCTGATTTTTCTTCTGGAGATAAAAAAGGAGAACTTAAAGAGCTAACTGTAGACCTCTTAATTGGTGCTGACGGCGCCAACAGCAGAGTTGCTAAAGCTATGGATGCTGGAGATTACAAAGTAGCAATTGCATTCCAAGAAAGAATTAAATTGCCTAAAGAAGAAATGGGTTATTACGAAGATCTCGCTGAAATGTATGTAGGAACTGATGTTTCTCCTGACTTTTATGGTTGGGTATTTCCTAAATATGATCATGTCGCAGTAGGCACAGGCACAATGCAGAAAAACCAATCCCTAATAAAAGGTCTTCAAGAAGGAGTAAGGAATAGAGCAAAAAAACGACTCGTTAATGGAGAAGTTATCAAAGTCGAAGCACATCCTATTCCAGAGCATCCAAGACCTCGAAGAGTTGTAGGAAGAATGGCTTTGGTAGGAGATGCTGCTGGTTATGTAACAAAGAGCTCCGGAGAGGGTATTTATTTTGCTGCGAAAAGTGGGAGAATGTGCGCTGAAGAAATCGTTGAAGCTTCAAAAAATGGACAAGAAATTCCTTCAGAAAAAGATTTAAAGAATTATTTAAAAAAATGGGATAAAAAATATGGCACAACCTACAAGGTACTAGAAATTCTTCAAAATATTTTTTATAGAAATGATTCTGCTAGAGAAGCTTTTGTAGAGATGTGTGATGATATGGATGTTCAAAGACTAACTTTTGATAGTTACCTGTATAAACGAGTAGTTGCGATGAAACCCCTCCAGCAAATTAAACTAACCATGCTTACTCTTGGATCAATTTTAAGAGGAAAAGCACTAGCACCACTAAAATATAAACCAGTTAATAGTGCTGTAAGAGAAGAAAAAGAAGTAGAAAAAATGTTAAAGAATTATTCAATTAAAGGTGGAATTAAAGTTAAGAGTTAAGAATGGTAAAGTCAGCAATTTTTAAAGAGTAGTTCCTTACCAAACCTAATAAATTGAGACGATTATTTCTAATTTCAGGATTTTCTGCCATTATCAGAACACCTCTTTCATTATCAAAAAGTTCATTTAGATTATTAGAATTATTCTCAAAAAGTTTAAATAGTTGAAAATAATCCCAATTAGGTAATTTAATAATTTCTTCTAATTCTTTGATGAATTCAAATACCTTATTTTCACACTCTTTTTCAAATAAATCTGGATTTACATAATCTTTATAGGAAAAAATTGTTGTTTTAATATCTCCATTTTGAGCAAGTTTACTAACCCTAGAGATAACTTTTTGAATTTCAAAAAAATCTGCTTCCCTTTTAATTTGGTTAATAGTATTAATCTTGTTTTTTAAATCCAAAATATTCACTATACTTTTTTCTTTATATGTATCAATAGAACAAGTGGCTTTAATTAGCTCTTTACTGATTGATAATTCTTCAAGATGGCTAATAATTCTTTGATTAGTAAATTCGATTAAATCATTTAAAACTTTTTCCTTAACAAACTTCAAACTTGGAAGTGAAATATTCCAATATTCAAGAAGTTCCTCAAAAATATTTTCAATATCTAACTCTAGTTCATAATGCCAAATGGTTATGATAACTCCATTTAAATTCCTTCTAAGCGCATAAGGATCAGATGAACCACTTGGTCTTTTTCCTGAAATAAATATACTTATTAAAGTTTCAATTTTATCAGAGATAGATACTATAGCTCCATATTTTGTTGAAGGTAAATCATCTTTATAAAATCCGGGCAAGTAATGTTCAGCTACAGCAATACAAATCTCTTCACTAAACCCTTCATTTCGCAAGTATTTACCACCCATTATTCCCTGTAATTCAGGAAATTCATAAACAATTTCACTACATAAATCGTTTTTACAATACCTTGCAGCTTCTGTTACTTTTTTTCTATCTAAAGATTGATCATTTAGGTAATTTAGTATTTTTTCTGAGATAGCCTCAATTCTTTTTACTCTCTGAAAAACATTACCCATCCCTTTCAAATAAGAAACAGTTTTAAGTTTCTCATTCCTATCTTTAGAAGAAACTTTTTTGTCACTTTCTACAAAAAACTTCGCATCAGAGAATCTAGCCCTTAATACTTTTTCATTCCCCTTAGAGATAATATTTTTAGATTCTGGAAGACCATTAGATAAGACAAAGAAATTTGTGCTTATAACGTCTTCAGAACTTAAATCTAATTTAGAAAATTTTTTATCTTTTTTTAGAAGAGGAATATATCTCTGGTGATATTTCATTACCGTTGAAAGAACTTCAACAGGCAAATTAAGAAATTGCTTATCAAAGTTACTAGTTATTAAATTGGGAGATTCAACTAGATCAGTTAGTTCGTTAAGTAAATGATCAGAAAGATCAGGATCTAAATTTACCAATTGAGATTGATGATTTATGAGATTAACTATTTTTTCTTTTCTTTCTTTTCTTTTAACAATAACTCCACTCTTAGCCATTAATTCAAAATAATTTTCTGGAGAATTAATTTCAATAACTTTATTAATTAATCTATGACATTTTGATTTGTTGCCTATTGTAATCTTAGGATCACATTCATCGAAAACAAAATCAAGAATTTCATCGTTGTAAAGCGAGACTACCCATCTTATAGGTCTTGAAAATTTAAAGCTTCCACATCCCCATTTCATAAATCGGGGACCTTGCAAATTTTTAATCACTTTAGGAATTATTGAAGATAAAGAAATTCTTGTAGATTCTCCTTTCTCAATTTTTGTTCCAAATACAAACTCACCCTTTTCTGTTTGTCTTATTTCTAATTCATCTATATTAATACCTAAACTATTTGCAAAACCTATAGCAGCATTAGTAGGTACGCCATTTTGAAAAGAAGAAGTAGCTTTTGGACCTTTTCTTATTACTGTCTTATCATCCGCTTGATCAACTAACCCTTCTAGAAATAGAACTATTCTTCTTGGTGTGGAGGTGCAAATAATATTATTATATTTGATAAGTTTCTTATCAAATTCGAATTTTATAAGAGAGTTAATTTGATTTATTACAGAATGAGAGAATTTTGCTGGTAACTCTTCTGTTCCTATCTCAAGTAAATATTTAGACAAGAATAATTTATGGCTATTACAACTATAATTTACTACCAGTTAAATAAGCTTTTCGCTAATGTATAAAAAGAGATATGTTTTGGTCCCTTGATCAAGGTCGAAAAAGTAAAAAAGAAAAAAGTGCTTGCGAAACAAGAGACAGTTTGTTTGGCGAATGGTCTAGAAGTATCTAAATTTGAAAATTTCAAGAAAGGTAGTGAATTTCTCAAAGAGCCACTTGCAAGTGAACTAAAAAATGAAAGCGATCATTTTACTAATGATGCTGTTCAATTATTGAAATTCCATGGAAGTTATCAACAAGATAATAGAGAAAATAGAAAACCTGGCAAAAGTAAAGATTGGCAGATGATGCTTAGGCTAAGGAGTCCTGGTGGAGAAATCCCGGGAAAGTTATTTCTATCTTTAGATGAATTATCTGACAAACTTGGGAATGGCTCACTTAGGGTAACAACTAGGCAAGCCTTCCAAATGCATGGGATCAGAAAAGATAACTTGAAGGAAGTAATTAAATCTATTGTAAATTCAATGGGATCAACTTTAGCTGCGTGTGGTGACATAAATAGAAACGTCATGGCTCCAGCCGCTCCTTTTGAAACTTCAGAATATATAACCGCAAGAAGTTTAGCAGTAAAAGTTGCTGATCTTTTAACGCCTGTAGCCGGACAAGGAACCTTTTTAGAGCTATGGGCTGACGGAGATCTGGAATATACAATAAAACCAGATAAAGAAATTGAAGCTAATAGGAAATTACAGTTTAAAGATAATGTTTATAGCGGGACTAAGAAAGAACCTCTATATGGATCTACCTACCTACCAAGAAAGTTTAAATGTGCTGTTACCGTGCCAGGCGATAATTCTGTTGATCTTCTCACTAATGATATTGGAATAGTTGCCTTCACCTCAAAAGAAGGGGACTTCGAAGGATGTAATTTTTATATCGGTGGAGGTATGGGTCGAACTCATAATAATGAAGAGACTTTTGCAAGAATTGCAGATCCACTTGGTTATGTTGAGAAGAATGATACCTATGAACTAATTCAAAGTATCGTTGCCATTCAAAGAGATTATGGAGATAGGAAATCAAGGAAAAATTCCAGAATGAAATATCTTTTGCATAGGAAAGGTATCAAATGGTTCAAAAAAATACTTTTAGATAAATACTTTAGAAAAGGTATTAAGCCTTTAAGAAAAGAACCCGAGAATAAACTGATTGATTATCTAGGTTGGCATAAACAAAATGAAGATTATTTTTTTGTTGGATTACCTTTATTATCAGGAAGGCTTTCTGGACAGAAGAAATCATTAATAAGAGATCTTGTTAAAGAAAATGATCTTGATTTAAGACTTACTCCTAATCAAGATATTTTACTTTGTAATATTCCCAATAAAAATAAAAGCGAAATTAAAAAGGCATTAAAAAAGATTGGGTATGAAAATCTTAATGATATCAATGAAATTCAAAGACACGCTTTAGCATGTCCAGCCCTCCCACTTTGTGGTCTAGCTATGACAGAAGCTGAAAGAATTTTACCTGAAGTTCTCACAAGAATAGAAAAACTATTAAATGATATGAATATAGAAAAAACAATATTATTTAGAATGACAGGATGTCCTAATGGATGTACAAGACCATATATGGCAGAATTAGCTCTTGTTGGGAGTGGTCAGAATAAATATCAACTATGGATGGGTGGAAGTAAAAACCTTCAAAGATTAGCTAAACCATACTTGCAAAGGATGGAACTTGACGATTTAGAAAAAACCATACAACCTTTATTAGAATTTTGGAAGAAAAGAAGTCCCTTAAATGATTTTGGCGATTTTATTCACAATCAAAAAGAATCCTCTATTACAAATTTACTAAGCGAGATAAATTAAATTCTCCCGTACAAAGCATTAGTTTTTTTATTCTTCCAAGCCCATAGTTGATCTCCATAACTAAAATGCCACCATTCATTAGGATGCTGAACAAATTCAAATTTAATCATAATTTCTTTTAGTAAATTTCTCCTATCATTCCATATAATTGCTTCTTCATTTTTAATATTATTATAAAAATCTGGTTTTGATTTATCATCCATCTGGTCAATATTACTTCCCATATCCATAATATTTCCATACTTATCGGCCAACGTGATATCCAAAGCACCTCCAGTTGAATGAGGAGGAGGACATCTCTCATCGGACGATGGATATGCCCAAAATTTCTCAACATTTTTTTTCACTATGGGATATCTTTCTATATCTTTTTCAGAAGCATCAATATCTAGCCTTTTACATTCCAAAATAAAAGCTCTATTGAACATAAATCTTTGAACTTCGATAGGTCGCCAACTGTCATAAATCAAAAGAGATAAACTATTATTTTTTAATTTTAAAAAGTCATTTACCTTTATTAATCTCTTAACAACTTCTTCTCTTAATTTCCAAATGGATTTATTTTCCTTATAAGGAGCACCTAGATCATAGTAAGGATGAGGATTAAGAAATTTAAAACAATTAGGTATTGCAATTAATTTATCTTTATTCTCCTCAATTAGGATTTCATTCCAAATTTTCAATTAACTTTGTCTATTAATTTTATATTTGCATATATTTAAAAATTGACAATTAAAAGTTTTAATTTAAGAAGTCATGAATAAATTTATTATCAGAATTGTCAATTAGCAAATTTTTTAATAAAACATTTTTTCTTAAGTCAGGATCATCGGTTATTACCCTCTGAGCTTCTTCTCTAGCCTTCTCAATTAAAGCTTTATTATTTGGTAGATTATCTAATACGAAATCGGGTAATCCCGACTGTTTATATCCCAATAGTTGGCCGGGGCCTCTAAGTTCCAAGTCTTTTTCCGCGATATAAAAACCATCATTAGACTTTTCTAAAACACTTAACCTTTTATTTTCTAATCCATTTTTTTCAGAAGTTACTAAGTAACAAAATGATTTATGGGATCCTCTCCCAACTCTTCCTCTTAACTGGTGTAATTGAGACAACCCAAATCTCTCTGAATTATAAATAATCATAATTGAAGCATTAGGTACATCAATTCCTACCTCAATAACCGTAGTAGAGACTAATATATTTGCTTCATTATTTAAAAAAGAATTAATTACATTATTCTTCTCTTCAGAATTTAATTTTCCATGTAATAATCCAACTTTCTTATTTAGAAAAATTTCTTCTGATAAATATTTAAAAATCTTTTTTGCAGAACTTAAGTTCATTTTTTCAGAATCTTCAATTAATGGCAAAATTACATAAGCTTGCTTCCCATTATCTATTTCATTCTCAACAAGTTTAAATAATTCATTTAACTCAGCTTCTGAAATAATTTTTGTAGTTATTGGTACTCTTCCTGGGGGTAGTTCTGTAATCTGACTAATATCTAAATCACCATATAGTGACAAAGCAAGCGTCCTAGGTATTGGGGTAGCTGTCATTGATAACAAATTAGTATTATCTCCTTTATTAAGTAATCGATTTCTTTGTGTAACGCCAAACCTATGTTGTTCATCTATGACTACCATCCCTAATGAATTAAAAACAACTTTATCTTCAAATAATGCATGAGTACCTACGAGAATATCTACCATTCCATTTTTTAAATTTGTAAGTATTTCTTTTCTCTTTTTCTGTGGGGTATTACCTGTAAGAATTTCTACAGAAACTAAAAGTGGGTTCAAATATTTTATTAAATTCTTATAGTGCTGAGAGGCAAGTACTTCCGTTGGGACCATTAATGCACCTTGTTGATTTTTTTCTAGTTCAATCAAAAGAGATGCTATTGCAATAATTGTTTTACCACTCCCAACATCTCCCTGTAGTAGTCTGGACATAGGCGTTACATCAGATAAGTCATATTTAATTTCATCAAGTACTTTTTTTTGAGATTTTGTTAATTGAAAAGGAACTTTATTTAAAAAGTCTTGAAGTAAATAATTTTTTTTAATAGATTTTTGAATAGTTAATTTTTTAGTATTCTTCTTTTTTCTCAATAAAAACTTCATTTGCAGTAGAAATAATTCATCAAAAACCAATCGTTTTTTTGACTCAATCAAAGCATTCTGATTTAGAGGTAAATGAATATTTATTAAAGAATCACTTTTTGAAACTAAAGATAAGGAATTAAGTTGTTTTTGATTAAGTAAGTCTGGATATTGCTTTGAATAAATAATTACTTTTTTAATTAATTTTATAAAACTTATATTTGAGAATGTTTCTGATAGCGAATATAAAGGCATAATCTTTCCAGAGAAATTAAAAGATTCTTCATTTTTATTTAAAATTTCTATCTGGGGATCTACAAAATTTTTCCCATACTCAGATAGTTTGACCTTACCAGATACTGCTAATTTAGTACCTGGAATATATAAAGATTTTTGAGAAGAAAAAAAAGAATAAGATCTAAATCTCCTGCCTAGAAAGAATTTAGTGACTTTTATTGAGGATGTCTCATCAAATATCACTATATTCATTATTGATAAATTGTTATTATTCTGACTCTTATAAATATAAAACTTTTTAATTGTCGCGATGCACGTATATAAATTATCTGGTTTTAAATTAATTATCTTCACTCTATTTGTATAATCTAAATAAGTTCGTGGAAAATAATTAATGAGGTCTTTAATATTAAATATACCTAATTCATTTAGCTTATTTTTATTTACTTTTCCTATACTTTTTATTAACGTAATATCTGAGTCTAAAGAAAGATTAGAATCTATGACGCTTGAATAATAACTATTAGAATTATGATTAGAATAAGTTAAATCAATATACTTAACTAATTTTAGTAGACTTTTTCTAGTATCAATTACCAGTCTTTTTCTTTGATTAATATCTAAATTATTATATTCAAAGTATCTAATTGAAAATTCATTAAATAATTTAATAAATTCATCAGTTAATTTTAAATTTTTTAAATTACTTAATGTCTTATATAAATAATCATTAAAATATTTTTCCTTACCAAGTAAATTAATAAACTTATTTTCTGATTCAAGCGTAAGCGCTTTTTGAAGGGGTTTAACCCAACTCTTAATTAAATTTATATATTCTTCATTATTAGTCACTTTACCAATAAGATTATTTATGATTTAAGTTACTATGAGTTATTCGAGGTTAGTTCCTTATGTTTCCAATATTTGTACTTTTTATTTAATAATCTTAATCTATTTTTTAACTCATTTATATTATTTCTACAGATTGAAAGATCTAAATTATAAAACTCAAATTCAACATTATTTATATTAAATAAATAAATATCAGAAGATTTATCATAATTTGCAGATGTTTTATTTGAATTTGAATCATATCTTATAACAAAAGGACTTGGATGTTTTATCAAATAATTATTATTTGATAGAAATTTAAAAGTATTTTCAGATATATTTTTTTTTATTAATTTTATTTTTAATAATTCAGAATTAACCTTATATGAAAGTTTTAATAAAAGTTTATTAAATGATTCATCAATAAATTCAAAAATACTTAAATTATTACTTGATATAAAAAGATCACTTAGTATATCATCATTTTTCTCATAATCATTTAATTTATTATCATTTCTATCTTCTATTAACTGAAGAGCATCTTTAACTATAAATTTTCCATCCTCAAACTTTTTAATACTAATTTCTTTAGAAAAAGAATTTGCATAATTACTTTCATCTAAATTTACAGAGGAAATTTGATCTTCACTTATGGTTTCATAATATTCATATTTTTTTAAATAATTATTACAATGAACATTAATCGACTTGTTAGAAATTAATTCGTTTTCATATTCAATATTTACTGTTTGAAATTCTTTTAATACATTTACATTTACTAAATGTTTTATAGGATCGCTAATGTCTCCTAATCTTAATTGTTCAATAGTTATTAAAGGAAGTTTTGAATTAATTAGGAAAGTAATATTTTTATTTAAAAATATATTTAATTCCGTTGAATATAATGTTTTATCACTGATAGAAAAATCAGAATAAATGCCAATTATTCCTTTTTCAACAGAGTTAAGTATAGATTGTCTTACTATCTTAAAATATTTCTCATATTCTTTATAAATATCTTTAATTAAAATCTTTTTTTGAATTTCAGCCCTCTTAAGCTGAATTATTACTTCTTTTGAATTTCTATCTTTGATGTTATTATTCAAGTTTTTTAGTTTGACTTTAAAGATGCGACTTCATCCGCAAAGTCCATCTCATTTTTTTCAATGCCCTCACCTAATGTATATCTAGTAAAACGTCTAACTTTGATATTTTCACCAATTTTAGCTGCCGCTTGTTTTACAAGGTCCTCAACTGTTATTGCACTATCTTTTATATAAGGTTGAGAAAGCAAGACTAACTCATTTAGTCTTTTAGCTATTCTTCCCTCAACAATTTTTTCTTTAATATTTTCTGGTTTGCCAGACAAATCATCTCTTCCCATTTCTATTTGTTTTTCTTTTTCTACTATATCTTTAGGTATTTGATCAATAGATACATACTCTACATTTGGACATGCGGCAACTTGCATAGATACATCTTTTAGAAGAGATTGAAATATATCTCCTCTAGCAACGAAATCAGTTTCACAATTTAGTTCTAAAAGAACACCCACTCTAGAACCGGTATGAATATAGCTGCCAATAGAACCTTCAGCAGCAACTCGTCCAGATTTCTTTTCTGCACTTGCTATACCTTTCTTTCTTAACCATTCTAAAGCCTTTTCAACATTTCCATCTGTCTCTTTTAAAGCCTTTTTGCAATCCATCATTCCGGCTCCAGTCTTATCTCTAAGATCCTTAACTAGTTTTGCTGTAATGTTTCCCATTTAAAAAGATAATGTTTTTGTTTTTATAAAGGTTTAAAATTAAAGTTAATTTTTTCTTTGATCATTAGAACCTTTCCTTCCCTCATTAATTGCATCTGCCAGTCGTCCTAAAATAAGTTGAACAGATCTCACTGCATCATCATTGCATGGAATAGGAACTTCACACAAATCAGGATCACAGTTAGTATCTAACATTGAAACTAAAGAAATATCTAATTTCCTAGCTTCCAGAACAGCATTAGATTCTCTTCTTTGATCTACAAGAACAACTACGTCAGGCAATCTTCTCATTCCTTTAAGACCGCCTAAATACTTTTGTAAGCGTTCTAATTCTCGCCTTAAAACGGCTGCTTCCTTTTTAGGACGCATAGCTATAGCACCACTACTTTCCATCCTCTCAAGATCCTTCAATCTTTCTATCCTTGCTTTCATAGTAGTCCAGTTAGTGAGCATACCTCCTAGCCATCTCTGATTTACATAAGCAGCTCCACATCTAACAGCTTCTTGAGCAACAACATCTGATGCTTGCTTCTTAGTCCCTACAAAAAGAAATCTTTTTCCACTTTTTGCAGCATTCCTAGTCCACTTATATGCATTATTCATACATAAAGCAGTTTTAACAAGGTCAATAATGTGAACCCCATTTCTCGCGCAATATATATACTTAGACATTTTCGGATTCCAACGTCTAGTTTGATGCCCAAAATGAGCACCAGCTTCCATCATTTCAGATAGTGATACAACAGCCATGTTTAAATAAGTTTCGGGTTAGCCTCCATCTGACGGGAAATTTAAATATTTAAATCACCCGAAACAGTCAGATGTGTGGTTTTTAGTTTGTAATACTATAGCAAATAATCAGAAATCCTAAAAGAATATCATTTAAGATTGATCTTAAAATTTAAATTAATCTTCTAAGCTCTTTTACATAAATTAAATTAAGAGGAATTCTAACAATCTCTAATGCAGTTCTATTTCTACCTGACTCAACTAGGAATTTTAATAACGGAAATAATCTTTTTATACTTATCAATCCCCCCAGGCAAAATATTTGCCAAAGTAAAATATGAAAAGGAGTTAATTGAATCATAAATCTAACTCTCAAATTTGGATGTTTTTTATAAAAGATTAAAGCCATCCTTGCTCTTTCTTTTTCTTGGGATACTAATGATTCAATTTGTCCACAATCAAAAGGGGGGTGCCAATGAAATCCAACAGCTTCTGGACATTTAACTAGTTTTGTACCGAATTTTTTTAATCTCTCTCCCAACTCTAGATCTTCCCACCCATAGAGGCTAAAGGAGGTATCAAATAACCCTACATTTAAAAGTAAATTTTTTGAAATAGCAACATTTCCAGTAGCAAAGTATGCAAAGGAAAAATCCGTTAACTTATACCTCTCACTTTCTGGATCTGTGAAATTAGAAGTATTGATAACTGAACCATAAGTAAAATATTTTTTGTTATTTTTATTCCAAGAAGATAATAATTTATTAACGTGACAAGCTATAAAGTTTTCTAAAACTATAAGGTCACTATCAATGAATATTATAATTTCATATTTGGATTTCATTATGCCAAGGTTTCTTCCTAAAGCAGGTCCACCATGTTCTTGTTCATATAAGACGACATGAGAGAGGACTTCTTTATTATTTTTTATCCAAGAGGTTGTGCCATCTGTAGAGCCGTCATCAACAACTATTACTTCATAATTACTTATATTCTCGTCTAAAATCTGGTTCTCAAGAGCTTTTAGACATTTTTTTAATATTGGTCTTCTATTATAAGTTGGGATAATGATACTTACATTCATAACCATATATTATTTATTTTTAATATACAGAACTTAAAATATAAAATATTCAAAGTAGTACTAATCAGCTGCTCCGCCATTATTAGCAGTCCCAGTTACGTGACTTCCATCAGGTCTGCCATCAGATCTAAGCTTTCTTTTCTTGAATTTTCTAGCATATGCACGATTACGGTCTTGCTTTTCTTTTTTTAAATTTCTTCTCTTTGACATGAAATTTTTTTTTACTTCAGACTATCTTAGCTCACTAAGTGCATTAAATATCTTACCATCTTCCATATTTAATATCCTGTCCGCCATATCTGAAATCCTTGGATCATGAGTAACCATAAGAACAGAACAATTCTGCTCTTTTGCTAATTTCCTTAAAAGGGAAACTATTTCTCTTCCAGTTACACTGTCTAAAGCCGAAGTAGGTTCATCCGCAAGTAAAAGTTTGGGATTCGCAGACAATGCTCTTGCAATTGCAACCCTTTGTTTCTGCCCTCCTGACAATCCATTTGGCAGTTTTTTATGATGTTCCTCTAAACCAACGGCAGATAACCAATTTCTTGCTATTTCTCTTCTTTGTAAGTAAGTTATATTTTTTATTAAATCTGCACCCATTTGAACATTTTGTTCTGCTGTTAAACATCTGAGCAAATTATGTCCCTGAAAAATCATCCCAATATTTCTTCGAAGTTTTTGTCTAGTTTTTCTAGAAGCCCCATTTAGTTGATTGTTTAAAACAGTTAAATCACCGCTCTGACATGTTCTCAATGCACCAATCAAAGTTAGAAGAGTTGTCTTACCACATCCAGAAGGTCCTTTTAAAAGAACTAACTCCCCTTCTTCAATAAAGAAATTTACATTATTAAGTACTTGCTTCCTATTTTCATCTAACCCATAAAAATGACTCAAATTACTTATAGAAACGGTTTTTGAATTATTATCTTTTTTATTGATAGTACTTAGCATATAAATAATTCTTGTTAAAAAATTTCAGCAGGATCAGCATCTACTAATTTACGCATAGCAATTCCTGCAGAACCCATACACATAACCAATATCAAAATAAAAATTAAAATTGTTTTATTGGCATCCATTATTATGGGTAATTTTGTAGAACTTCTAACGATTGAATAAAGTATTTGCCCTGAAAAATAAGCTGGCAAATATCCAAAAAATGCTAATAAAAATCCCTCTCTAGCTACAACAAAGAACAAAGACTTTAATCTATATCCCATAGCCAACAAGGTTGCATATTCAGGAAGATGATCAGTAACATCACTATAAAGAATTTGATATACAACAACACAACCAACAACAAAGCCCATCAAAGCTCCTAAACTAAATATGAAGCCAATTGCAGTACTATTCTTCCAATAATTTTTTTCAAATTCTATAAATTGATTTTTTGTTAAAACACGAACATCATTCGGTAAAGATTTATTTAAAATTTCAGATACCAAAATAGGATTTGAACCCCTTCTAAGTTTTACTAAACCTATTTCAATACTCCCTTTTGGATTTGCGGGGAAAAGCCTTAAATATGTTTCTCTACTTGTTATGAGGTTTCCATCTGCTCCGAAAGAAGGACCTAACTCAACAAGCCCTTCCACTATTACTCTTTTACCAGCAACTTCTGTTTCTATTTTCTTGTCCGAAAGAAACCAATCTTCTATGGGTCCAAATTCTGGTCTTGAAAGTTTATCAAAAAGAACTCTTCCTGGATTTTTAAGTCCATCAGCCTTTCTAGAAAAGCCATCACTAATTAAAAGAGAATCTGCAGGATTGAATCCTAAAGTTAAAATAGATCTTGTTTTAAGATTTTCAGGGTTTCTCCAAAGTAAATAAGTTAAGTTAACAGGGGCAGTTTTTTCTACGTCTTCTAGAGCTAAAGTTTGAATTAATCGTCTTTTTGGAAAACCACTCATACTTATTGAGCTTTTTGATCTAGGACTTATCAAGACGAGATCAGCATCCAAAAGTTTATGAATAGTTACACTTGTATCAAACAAACCATCTCGGAAGCCTAATTGCATAAACATTAAAATGCCTGCAAAGCTAATTCCTGCGATTGCAACTATTAATCTGAGTGGCTGTCTAGTAAGTAACAACCACGCTAAAGGAATTTTCCTATATTTTATGAAGGAAAATTTCATAAGGGGAGAAATTTTGCAATAACTTTCATACCAGTATAATTTTTAACCAATTTTATCGATTCCTCATTAAGATTTACAAGAACCTCAATAATTCGGGCGTCTGCATCTCCTGTAGGATCAGTAGATAAGACTTTTCTTTGCTTTACCTGAGGACTAATTCTTGTTACTTCACCTTTTATAATTTTTTTAAAGCCTCCATTTTCACTACTTAATTCAACCTTTTGCGAGATAAATACTCTATTAATATCAGATTCATAAACTTCTATTAGAGCCTGCATATTCTGGCTTGAGCCAATTTCTAGTATTCCTTCGTTTTTAGACCTTTCTCCAACTCGTGTATTAATTGCAAGTATGTAGCCATTAATTGGACTTCTAAGTTTAGAGTTATAAAGATCTATTTCAATATTTCTTTTATCTCCTACATTAATTATTTTTTGTTTTTGCAATTTTAACAACTCATCTTTTCTCTGAGAGAGTTGAACCATTGAGTATGCTAAATTTTCAACGGCTAATTCATATCTTTTAATTTGATCTTCTTTTAATGAAATCTCTAAACTATTAGTCTTGATAAGATTATTAATTTTTTCAAGATCTGCAATTAATTTTTCTCTGTTCTCAAAAATAGCTAGAACGGATCCTTCATTAACAAAATCTCCCTCTTTAACTAAAAGTTCAGACAAACGAGGAGATGATCCAAATTGAGTGATTGGTGCTGCTAATTGCCTAATCTCACCAGCAGGCGAAAGTTGACCTAATGCAGCTACTGCTTTGATTTCAGGAATTAAGTCAGAAGTAATTTCTGTATTTGCAATAGAGCTTAATTTTTTATTTTGGGAACATGAACTTATTCCAATCGATAATGGTAAACATATCAATAGATATAGGATTAGATTTTTAAAAGTATTTAAAAACATTAAAAATCGAACAATACTTTTTTAATATATTCATCTACCCATTTTTTATCGAAATATTTAAGAAGAACCAAACTTGTTTTTTCGTTTTTCATTTGTTGATTACAGTAATATTTTTGATAATTAATTCTTTCTTCAATTATCTCATAATCATCTTCAGGACTAGTATTTTGACTTAACTTAATTAAAACAGAGAGATAATAATCAACTATTTTACAAAAAGAATTTTTTTCACATTCATTTTTTAAAGAAGCAAAAAATACATTTTTAGAGAAGATATCTCCCCATTTTGGAATATCCCTTATGGATTTAAAGACGCTCCTATCAAAAAGAGATAATAATTTATCATATTTTAAATTTTGGTTCTTCGATGAGGGTGATAAATCAACAATAGCCGCTGAAACCAGATCATTAACTTTAACTAAGTCTATTCCAAATATTGGAATGTCATACTTTGGATCCGGAAAAAATACACAATGTAAGATCTTTAGACCATTTGAAAATTCAGCAACCTCAATATGTAACTTTCTAAATCCTTTTGCTTTATGAAATTCATTTTCTATATATAATTCCTTACCTTCTACATTGGAAATTATATATGAAAGATCGGAATTTATATCTAGGCAATTAAGGTTTTTAAGCTTAGATCTATGACCCCTTATATTTTGCAATAAAGTCAAAATAAGAGAATCATTTAATTTAGTTTTGGTTAAAGATTTAGACAACAAGAGTAAAAAGTATCAAAATAAGAAGTAGGGAAAAAGTTTCAATGTACGAAGGAGAAGTAAATTACTATAACCATTCAAACAAACCTAAATGCGTTTTTGTGGAAAATAAAGAATTACCTCTTGTATCCATAGATTTTTGGTTTAAAGCAGGATGTGTGTTTGAGGAATCAGATAAAAAAGGAACAGCTCATTTTTTAGAACATATGATTTTCAAGGGAAGTAATAAAATAATGCCAGGTGAATTTGATCATAAAATCGAATCTCTTGGTGGTATAAGCAATGCTTCAACTGGATATGATGATGTACATTACTATGTCTTAATACCCGAAATCAACTTTAAAGAATCACTTGCTCTTTTGACAAACATTGTTTTATCGCCAAGTATTAATATTCATGAATTTGAAAAAGAAAAAAGAGTTGTCATTGATGAAATAAAACAACAAAATGACCAGCCTGATGAAAAGCTTTTTAATTATTTCCTTAGCAGAGTATGGAAAGATAATAATTACGGCAAAACAATTCTAGGAACTGAAAAAGATGTCCAATCATTAAAGATAGGGGATCTAGAAAAGTTCCACAAAAAATACTACAATATGAATAATATCTGTATTGCAATTGCTGGAAATCTATCTAAGAAAACCTTTGAAGAATATTACGAAAAATACTTTTCTTATATAAATCAAGCTGAAATTTCTGAAATTAAAAATAATAATGAATTTATTGCAAACCCAACCATTGGTAGAGAAGAAATTAATTTTTCTAATATTGAATTTTCTAGAATATTCATGGCATGGAGTATACCCAGCCTAAAGAATCAAAGAATAAATATCGGATTTGAAATCTTAGCATCAATACTTTCTGTTGGAAGGAATAGCAGATTAGTAAAAGTTTTACAAGAAGAAAAAAACCTTGTTCAGGCAATAAATGTAGATGTAAATGGTGGAGAATTTGGGGGACTATTAATAATAGAGGCTTGCTGCGATGAAATGAATTTGAATAAAGTAGAGGAAGAAATTAATGAATCAATTCAAGAAGTTATAAGTTTTAAAACTCTAACTCTAAAAGAGTTAAGAAAAGCAATTAATATTGTTAAGAGTAACTATATTTTTAATCTAGAAACATCAACACAATTAACTTCATTTTTTGGAAATGAGCTTTTATGGGATAGGAAAAATTCTATAAAAGATTTTAATAATCATCTTGAATACTGGAATAATTTAAATAATTTTAAGGAAATAATAAACTTTTTATCAAGAAATAAATTCACTTTTATTGCATCAACCTGTAAATGATACAAAAATATTTCCAAACTAAAAATAGAAGAAATTTTTCAATTGCGATGATTTGGATTAATGGTGGGAGTAGTATGGATATTGAAAATAAAAAAGGGATAAATCAAATCCTTTGTTCATTATTGACTAGAGGATGTAAAGGTTTTGAAAGTTTAGCTTTTTCGGATTATTTAGATTCACATGGGGCAGAATTAAATCTCGAAACATTAGAGGATGGGATGTTGATAAGTCTTAAATCATTAGATGAGTATTTTCATAAACTTTTCCCTTTACTGGATTTAATAATTAATAAACCATCGCTTCAATATCCCCAATTCCAAAATGTAAAAAAATTAACCATCAATACTCTAAAAAAAGATAAGGAAAATCCTTTTAATATTACCTTCGAAAAATGGCGAAAAATTGTTTATTTAAAACATTCCTATGCCTATAGTGCTTTTGGATGCGTGGAAGATATTTCAAAAATAACTCATTATGATGTTTTATCTGAATATGAGGATTTTAAAAATAGAAATAAGTATTTAATAACTAATAATTCAATAATCAAAAGTAAAAGTTTTGAATTCTTTAATAAAAATATTTGCAAAAATAATTCCATTCCTAATAAAGTAAAGCGCGAAAATAATTTCCAGGATTGCGATAATTTGAATAGATATGTAAGTACCTATCAAAAGTCAAACCAAATAATTTTAATGTTAGGGAATCAAACGTGTCCGACGTCTAGTCATGAATATTTACATTTGAAAATTTTAGAATCACACCTCTCTTATGGTATGAGTTCTATATTGTTCAAATTGTTCAGAGAAAAGAATGGTTTAACTTATGAAGTTGGGGTCTATAACCCTTTTAGAAAACAAAATTCTCCTTTTTTAATTTACCTTTCTGTCTCAAATAAAAATGCGCTTTTAGCATTTGAAATCTTATCTGAATTATGGAGAAAATTATTAACTTCCTTAATTGTTGATAAAGATATTTTTTTAGCAAAAATTAAATTAAAAAGTTCAACTCTCATCTCAAATCAAACTTTAGATGAAATCTTGCGAAGGAAAATTCAACTTATTGGATACGAATTAGAGGAAGATTTTGATTTTCTTACTGGAATTAAAGATACAAATTCTGAAGATATATTAAAAGTAACTAATAAATATTTATCAAAACCATTTCTAAGTATTTACGGTGACAAGAAAATATGTGATGAAGTTAAGAAACTTTGGATAACAGATTTTTAATTTTTTGTTTTTTCAATCTTGTCAGTATCAATCAAGAAAGATCCTCTTCTGAATTTTATTTCAACAGTATCAGGGGATTTTATTGAAATTATTTCTCCAACTTCGTCAATAGCTACCAAGTCAGGTGGCCTTAGCATAGGCATATTGTCAGAAGTCTTAAGATAAGATAAGGGATTTTTTAGTTTAACTTTATCTTGAATATTGAATTCCATAAGGAGTTAGGGAACGTAAATTTATTCTACTTTAAAAATTAAATAAAAAAAACAACGAAATGCATCCTTTCACTCTAGAATTACGAAAATCATTATGTGACATAAATTAATGAATCAAAAATTAAAAACAATAATTTTATGGGCTCTCCCTGTAATTTTAGTAATAGCACTTTCATATCAATTTCTTTCGACGAGTAGTATTGATTCATTAAAATCTAATGGTACTACAATAGCTCCTAAGAATTCAGCCGTAGCGAGAGTTAGTTACGGGAGATTTTTAGATTACATAAAATCGGGAAGAGTTACATCAGTTGATATTTTTGATGGAGGCAGAAATGCAGTTATTGAAACTGTAGATTCAGATTTAGATAATAAAGTACAAAGATTAAGAGTTGATCTACCAGGTCTTACCCCTGAACTTATAAATAACCTAAAAAATGAAGGAATAAGTTTCGATGTTCACCCTGTAAAGACTGCTCCACCAGCTTTAGGTGTTTTAGGTAATCTTCTTTTTCCTGCCATTTTGATAGGGGGTTTAATCCTTTTGGCGAGAAGATCAAATGGAATGCCAGGAGGTCCAGGACAAGCCATGCAATTTGGGAAATCAAAAGCTAAATTTGCTATGAATGCCGATACTGGAGTGGTATTTGACGATGTCGCAGGAGTAAATGAGGCAAAAGAAGATCTTGAAGAAGTTGTTACTTTTTTGAAAAAACCAGAAAAATTTACTTCTGTAGGTGCACGAATACCTAAAGGGGTTTTACTTGTAGGTCCTCCAGGAACAGGGAAAACACTATTAGCAAAGGCAATCGCAGGAGAGGCAGGTGTTCCTTTTTTCTCGCTTGCTGGTTCTGAATTTGTTGAAATGTTTGTTGGGGTAGGAGCTAGTAGAGTTAGAGATCTTTTCAAAAAAGCTAAAGAGAATAGTCCATGTATAATTTTTATTGATGAAATTGATGCAGTAGGAAGACAAAGAGGTGCTGGCATCGGTGGTGGTAATGATGAGAGAGAACAAACACTTAACCAACTCTTAACTGAAATGGATGGATTTGAAGGGAATAGTGGAATTATTATAATTGCTGCTACAAACCGTCCAGACGTTTTAGATTCTGCTTTAATGAGACCAGGAAGATTTGACAGACAAGTCACAGTTGATGCACCTGACATCAAAGGAAGATTATCAATACTTGAAGTACATTCAAAAAATAAAACTCTTCAGAAAGACTTAACTTTAGAAAGTATTGCAAGGAGAACTCCAGGTTTTACTGGTGCAGATTTAGCAAATCTTCTAAATGAAGCAGCAATTTTAACAGCAAGAAGAAGAAAAGATTCAATAAGTATTTTAGAAATAGATGATTCAGTTGATAGGATCGTTGCAGGTATGGAAGGTTCTCCATTAACAGATGGAAGAAGCAAAAGATTAATTGCTTATCATGAAGTTGGGCATGCAATTATAGGAACTTTAGTTAAAGCTCATGATCCTGTGCAGAAAGTAACTGTAATTCCAAGAGGCCAAGCAAAAGGACTTACTTGGTTTACTCCTGACGATGATCAATCTCTTATAAGCAGAGCAAATTTAAAAGCAAGAATAATGGGTGCTCTTGGAGGAAGAGCGGCTGAAGATGTTGTTTTCGGTGAGGGTGAAATAACAACTGGAGCTGGAGGAGATTTTCAACAAGTAGCTTCAATGGCAAGGCAAATGGTTACAAGATTTGGAATGAGCGAATTAGGTCCAATTGCCCTTGAAGGTGGAAATCAAGAAGTTTTTGTAGGGAGAGATTTAATGACTAGAAGTGAAGTTTCTGACTCTATCTCTAAACAAATAGATGAAAGTGTAAGAGTTATGGTTAAAGAATGTTACAAGCAAACTTATTCAATAATTAGTAAAAATAGAGAAGCTATGGACAAATTAGTTGATATTTTAATAGAAAAAGAAACTTTAGATGGTGAGGAATTTATTAAAATCCTTTCTGAATTTACTCCAATCCCTGAAAAAGAAAGAAGTCCACAAATACTTAATTAAGTATTTTTAATTGGTTTTTTATCTAAAACTAAATCTATTAAACCGTAATCTACGGCTTCTTGGGGAGACATATAAAAATCTCTATCAGTATCTTCCTTGATAGTATCAAGTTCCTTACCAGTTCTTTCAGATAGTTCAATGTTTAAACGTTCCTTTAAATATAAAATTTCATCAGCTTGAATTCTAATATCGCTGGCTTGACCTCTAGCTCCACCAAGTGGTTGATGAATCATTATTCTTGAATGCCTAAGACTACTTCTTTTACCTTTAGTTCCTGCAGCAAGTAAAAAAGCTCCCATACTTGCTGCGAGTCCAACACAAACAGTATGGATATTAGGCTTTACATGTTGCATAGTATCGAATATACCTAAACCATCATAAACAGACCCTCCAGGAGAATTTATATACATATAAATATCTTTTTCGGGATCTTCGGCTTCAAGAAAAAGTAATTGAGCAACAATTCTATTTGCAGTATCACTTGTGACCTGTTCTCCTAAGAATATGATCCTCTCTCTTAAAAGTCTTGAGTAAATATCAAATACTCTTTCACTTCCACCGGATTCTTCTAAGACTAAAGGAATCATAATAATATTTATTTGTTTATTTGATCTTAACGATATTGAGTCAACATACGCTATGGTTATTAAGGTTTACATATAAAAAAGTGAAAGTAAAATTGACTGTCTCAGATAGCAAAAAAGTATTTCATGAACAATTCCCTTACGTAATTTCAGGTTTATATAAAAGAATAGTGGATGAAATGCTTGTTGAACTAAACCTTTTAAATCACCAAAATGAATTTGTCCAAGATGATTTGTTTTGTATTGGTCTTACAGAAACATTCAAAGAATTAACGAAAGGTTATAAACCAGATGAACATTTAATACTTCTATTTGAATCATTATGTATTTCCTGCAATTTTGAACCTAAAAAGATAAAAGAAATTTCTAAGAAAACACTTGAAGAATATAAAGAAAAATCCTTAAAAGAAATTTTTACTTTATTAATAGAAAAATCAACTAATAATCTATACTCCTCAAGGATGTTGAATTTAGGTATTTATTTAATTATCTCTAATGCTACAGATTTTAAGGATTTCAAGGATTCTGAAAAAAATAAAACAATTTCAGATATCTTCAATAAATTAAATTTATCATTTAATAAAGCAGAAAAGGATATAGGAATTTATAAAAGCATACTTATAAGAATGGAGCAGGCCAAAGAACTTCTCCAAGAAGCAAAATTAAAAGCTAATAAAGATAAGAAAAAATAAATTTTTAAATTAAAAATTATTTGTTAATTCTTCTCTTATCTTTCCAAGCGATATAAGAAATATAAATAACTGCAATTGTAATCAGACTTAATAAAGAAAAAGAAGCAAAAATAAGAAACTTGCTTAGATAATCTTCATAGTTAAATGACGAAAAATCATATATCGATAGAACCGTCACCATTTCTGCCCCAAACAACCATAGCTATCGAAAAAGTAAAAATTGCCGCTAGAGCAGCCCATCCTATTTGGAAAATCATAAAAATTTAATTACTAAAATAAATATAACAGAACTTCCAAAAGAATTTTTTTTCTTCAGTCATTTTTCGAATAAAAATTCATTTCTCAGAAGTATATTTTATTAAATACAATGTCTATAAAGGGAAATTTAACTTGGGAAGAGTTGTTTTAAATCATAGTACTCATATAGAAGGATTGATTCCAGTTCTTAAAAAACTAGCCTTAAATATAAGAATTAAAACCATTACACCAGCTATAATATCAAGAGTTAGAGGGAGGTCATCAAACTTAATTATAAGAGTTTCTGTAAAAACAATTAACGGTTATAAAGCAATTGCAAGAAAGGGGAAAACGGCTCAAGAAGTTTTTATTTCAACAGACTTAAGTAAAGATGAATTAAAAAAGCTTTTAGACTTTTGTAATCACGGTTAATCTTTAAAATAAGATTTAGGTTTTTTAAAACAAAAAGATTTATGAAAATATTTTTTAATCCACTACTATTATTTTTGATTATATTTTTATTTGAAAATAGAGCATACTCACTTTCTGATTATCGAATAAAAGAAATATGTCAAAATAACCCAAAAAGAACTACGTGTATAAAGAACTTAAAAATCAAAAAGTTAAATTTATTAAAAGGAAATAAAATTGAAATTCCTGTAATCCCTTTCAAGAAATAAACATATTTTATATTTCAAACTCTGATTCAAAAGTTAAAAAAGCTTTATTATAGTCAGAAATCAATTTATCAGAATTGTCATTAAAGCCAATTAAATCATAGTTATTTTTTAATTGATCATAAGAATAAACAACATTGTTAAAGGCGTTCATATATTCTTTTTGGATATCCTCATCGTCAATATCATAAATTTTAGCTAAAACTAATTCCACATTTTTTTTTGAAGTATAAATTTGTTTCTCGAAATCTTTATTTAACTTTCTTCTTTTTTTAGGCATTATGAATCTATATATTTAAATTACAAATTTACAATAATCAAAATCATGTATAAATGAAATTAAAACTTAAAAAATAAAAATATAGTTTTCAAATCAAAATAAAACCAGTATATTCCAAATAAGACATTTGATGATATGGAGAAAAAAGAATCAAGAAAGGTAAAAGGTATAAAAAATCCAACCTTTGAAAATAAAAGATTAAATGCTTCAACTAATTCAAATAATAATAAAGAGAAATCTCTTCCTTGGTGGGTCGAATTGTTATTTGTTCAAATCGGATTGCCAGATAAATTGCTTATAAAAGTTTTAAGGTCTAAGAAAAAATATACAGAGTTGCTTAAAAATGAGAAAAAATTAATAATTATAATTCTATTCGTTTTAGCTGGTTTTACTTATTTTTATCCACTAATTAAATATTCTAAAAATATAATAGAGTGCGAAAATAATGCTCAAAATTATATAGTGAATAATAATAATCTAATGAATATAAATAGAAAACAATTGAGAATGTTATCAACTCATTTTTGTAATGGGGGAGTTGAAATATATGAAATTGAAAATCTCGAAGATTAATCTAATTATTTATATCCAAATAAAAGATCTAAATACTAATATAATTTTATAAATTAAATTTCAATTATTAATTTTATGACTGACGTTAGACAAAAAAAAGAAAATGTAAAGATGCATTTAAATGATCTTAGAAAAGAATTAAAAAGGATACATCTTACCGTTACTGAAGAGTTATTATTGCCACAACCAGATGAAATTAAAACTCTAATGTATAAAATGGATCAGTTGTTGAATATAATCGAATCAAAATAAACTATACTTTAAAAAATAAATTCATACTTTCCAAAAAGTAAAATTAGATGAAAAATCCGATAAAACTTACTCGATTATTCTTACTTTTAATTTTTTTAACATCTTGCAAATCGATAACTATCAACGAGGATTTAATTAAAGATTCTGAAGACCAGAATAGTAAGCAAATAAATATAACAAAAAGCAAGATGGAAGTAAGATATTCCTGTGGAGAAGATGGTATTAAAGAATTTCTTAATGATGGATGGATTATTTCTGAAGAATATACAGAAGAAAAAATATGTACCTGGAAATCATTTCCTGCGACTAAAGATTGCGATATGGAAAAAGACAAAGGTTGTAAAATAACTACTCCTGATAAGATAGGTGATGAGAAAGTTTATATTTTAGAAAAATAGTTAAAAAAAATAATGCCTAACAAAAAAGAATATTTGTTAGAGGTAATATTTAACAAATTAAAAAATACCTCTAAAAAAATTAAATTAGAAAAGAAAGAATTTACTGAATTCATTAATTTCCTTATAAATAATAATTAATGGTAAAAATTTATAAATCAAAATTTTGTTAAAATATTATAACTAACAATTTTAAAAAGATATTAGGAAATGTATAACTTCTCAACTTTGACTACAATTCTTATAAGTATTTTCGTTCTCAGTCTATATTTTTTATTTAAAGTAACTACTAAAACAAAAGATTAAATTGAATAATTTCAAAATTTAATCTTTAAATAATTGGGTCCTCCCTTAATAATAAGATTGATTGATAATCAACATCATCTCTTAACCACTCTTTATATTCATCTAGAATACATTTTCTATCCCTTTTTTCTAATAATTTAATTCTTTTCTTAGCATTACTAATTGCTAAATTTATGCAAAATTTATAATCTAAAGAATCTTTTTTCATAAAACTTATATTTTCTTGTAGCCTAGTAATTAATTAATACATTTTTGTATTACAAATAACAATAATAATCATTTATTCAATAAAAGTATCAAACAATACTGAACTATTATTATTATATTTATGATAATAGAATTTTTAAAAATTATGTCTTACGAAGCAGGTAGTAAAGAATGTAGACATTTAATTGAAGCTAAGGAAAGTCTATTACTAGCAATGGAATCTTTAAGCAATATCAACTCAACGGATATCTTACAAATACAAATAAAAGAAATTTATAATAAGTTAGAAGTAATGCATGACAAACGAAAAAAGATAGAATTCAGCTCTTGATAGTAAAAAAATAATATAATGAATGAGAACTAGAAATTTCGGAATTCATTTTTGAGCTTCTTTTTTCTTTTATCAGATAACAATTCATAAAGCGCATCTAATTGGGCATGTACTTCTTTCGCTTCAGTAAGATCTGGCAATAAATCATCTTTTATAAGCATTTGATGCATCTCTCTAAGTTCTACCCTTATATGTCTAAGATGAGAACTTACTTCCTCTCTTTTGGATGCGCTCATATTAACCAAACATTAATAATTATTATACAATATTGTATTTTAATAAGATATATCAAACAAATACAAATTAATTAAAACTTAAATTATTTATTATTTCGCCTTAAGTTTGTTGTAATATAGTTTTCATGAAGAAGAAATCATCAAAAAAGAATCCAAAAAGATTGATAAAAAAAGATAATAATGAATTAGGACAGACAAAAAATTCAGCTAAATTAATTTTATTTATATTTGGAATTGGTCCAATAATTGGAATTATAATATTTTTATTTAGTAAGGGATTTTTTAATACTCCAAACATTTAAATTAAATATAGAAATTAACAATAGATTAAATTATTTACAATTTAAAATCAAAAATTTATGTAATTACTGAAATTTTTTAAGTGAATAAATTCTAAATTTTGCTAAATTTCTTGCATTATCAAGATTTGAGATTACAAATGGATGATCAGATAAAATTTCAATAACTTTATCTATTTTTTTGGTCATATCTTTACAATTAAGCTTTTGCCATTCCTCATCAAAAGACATAGCAAAACTGTCAGCATTATCATAGGTTTTATCTTTCATAAAAATTGATAAAAAATTTAAAGTACTTAAAATAATTATTTATAAGAAAAATACATAAAAATAATAAAAAATGACAGAAAATAATCTAAATTTATTCTATTATAATTTAAGGTAATAATGTCTTAAGTATCATATAAAGACATTTCTAAGTTATAAATACTTAATAAAATTAAAACCTTAGATTACTTGACAAAAGTGTTACAATTGTGACAAATGATCTAAGAAAATGGAAACTCCAGTAAAGAGGATAGGATATTTACCCAGGAAAAGAGTTCTGGAAATTATTGATCAAATATCTAAAAGTGAATCTATAAGTAGGTCGAAAGTTGTTGGAATACTAGTAGAAGAAGCCTTGGATGCAAGAGGCATTGCAAATTTTGGATTTAGCAATATTAGTAAAACTAAATCATTTAGTTCTGAAATTTTTAGTGAGAATAAACCCATCAAAAACATATCCGATTCAGAGGATGAGTTTGTTGACGATAGCGGATATACAATCCCCTCCCACAAAAAATCAGACAGATCTATATCAACAGCCGATATTGAACTGGCAAATAAGATTAATATTTTAAAAGAATCAGGTTTAATTTAAAAGGAGACATTTTTTCATTTCTTATTAGTTTCTGATGCATAATATTCAATCTATGTTTATTCTATATCCATAATTAAATTCTTCATAAAATAATTTGAGTATTATGTCATTTTCTAAAATAAAAAATCTTTATCAGTAAAAAATGAAAGATATAAAATGTCCATCATGTGGAAAAAATTTCAGAATAGATCCAACTAGCTTTGAAGAAATCCTTCTTCAAATTAAAGACGAGGAATTTAACAAGCAAATAGAAGAAAGACTTAAACTCGCTGAAGAAGATAAGAATAAAGGTATAGAAATTGCCAAACAAGAATTAAAAATAAAATTAATGGAAGACAGACAAAAAAAAGATTCTAAAATTCAAGACCTTGAGTCTAAGTTGAATATTGCTGAAGAAAAGAAATTAAATGCATTAAATGAACTAAAAAATAAAGCAACTAATAAAATCAATTTACTCAATAATGAAGTAATTAAATTAAAGGAGGAAATTGAAAGGCAATCCGTAATTAGTGATTTATCTTCAAAGAATAAGGTAATTGAAGCTGTAAATAGTTTAGAGAAAGAAAAAACTTCATTAATAAACTCTATTGAAAAAATGAAATTAGAACAATCTATTAATGAGAAAGAAATTGAAGAAAAATTTAAGAACAAAATTACTGAACGTGATTTAACGATTCAAGAACTAAGAGATATGAAATCTAAACTTTCAACAAAAATGGTTGGAGAAACATTAGAAATACATTGTGAGACGCAATTCAATCTAAATCGAGCTTCTGCTTTTAAAAACTCATATTTTGAAAAAGATAATGATGCCAGTTCAGGAAGCAAAGGTGACTATATTTTTAGAGAGTTTGATGATAATGAAATTGAAATCGTCTCTATCATGTTTGAGATGAAAAACCAAAGTGCTGATGGTTTTAATAAACGAAAAAATGAAGACTTCTTTAAAGAATTAGATAAAGATAGAACTCAGAAATCATGCGAATATGCAGTATTGGTTTCATTATTGGAACCAGAAAGTGAACTATATAATTCCGGAATTGTAGATGTCTCTTATAAATATCCAAAGATGTTTGTAATAAGGCCACAATTCTTTCTGCCTATTATTTCTCTTCTTAGAAATGCTTCTTTTGAAACTTTAAAGTATAAAACTCAAATAGATTTAATGAAAAGAGAGAATTATGATATAACAAATTTCGAAAGTACTCTTGATCAATTTAAAAATGCGGTAGGGAAAAATGTTTCATTAGCGCAGGATAGATTTAATGACGCAATTTCTGAAATAGATAAATCAATAAGTCATTTACAAAAAACGAAAGAGGCATTACTGGTATCTAAAAAACATCTTTTATCTGCTGATAGTAAATCGCAAGATCTAACAGTTAAAAAGTTAACTAAAAATAATCCCACAATGAAGAAGAAATTTAATGATTTAAGAAATGACTAAGACTTAAAATAAATTCAATTCAACTACAGAAAGTTTATAAAAATTTCATATTTAATAATTTCTGAATTAATCGAGATATAATACAACTATTGATTTACGAATAAATAATGGCTTCGAACACTCCTATTTATAGTATTGCAAAGGACCTCAATATTGATAGTAATAGAATTTTATTGGCTTGCAAATCAATTGGTATAAATGCGAAAGGAGCAACAAAAAGATTAAATGCAGGAGAAGTAGAAAAAGTAAAAAATTACTTTGAAACAGGTAAAAATGTTTCTGAAGAAATAGTTGAAATTAACCAAAAGAAAACTCCAATTAAAAGCAGAACAAAAAAAATTAAAAGAGAAACAAAAATAAGTTATTTCCCAAATAGACTTATTGCGAAATCTTAAATAAAACTAATTTTTTTCTTATTTTAAGTATTTTAAACCACAGAAGAAATATCTAATAAATTATTATAAGTAAAAATACTTAAAATGAAAATCACTGAGGCCTTAAAATCTCTTGAAAATTCTTGGTCAAGAAAAGAGATCTTATCAAAAATAAAGAATGGTGAAAATTCTGAAAAAATTGTAAATGACTTTTGCTCTTCTAAAAAACAAGAAATTGAAACACTAACTAATTTTATTAATCCAGAGGACAAAGTCCTATTAAGTGAAATAGAACATTTATCAAATATAGAGTCAAAACTAATAAATAAAATTAAAAATTACAGTTTTAATAAAGTTGAATCATCAAAAAAAGTAATAGTTCAAAAACAGATTCCACATTCTGAAAAAAAAATATCATTTGATTTAGGGGTTTTCATGATGAAATGGAGTAATAAATTTGTTTTTATTTCTCTTTTAGCTATTTCAGCAATAGCATTAACTAAACAAGCGTGGGCATAATTCGCTAAATTAATACCATTAAGATAAATTAAATTCTTGAGAGAGGATAGTTCTTATTTAATTAAATACACAAGTAGTGGTCTTTATTGTGAACTAGCAGATGCTTGGATAGATCCTATTAAACCAGTAAAAAGAGCACTAATTACTCATGCCCATATGGATCATTTCACCTTTGGATGCGATGAATATATATCAACCTATGAAACGGCTTCAATTATAAAAGAAAGAATAGGAAAAGAAATCAATATTAAAACTTACGATTATGAAAAAGAATTTAAAATTAATGGTATCAAAATTTCATTTCATCCTTCAGGTCATATTCTTGGGTCAAGTCAAATCAAATTTAATCTCGCTGAAGAGATATGGTTAATCACTGGTGATTTTAAACGTCAAAAAGATGAAACTTGCAAAGAATATGAAATAGTAAAAACTGATTATTTGATAAGTGAATCAACTTTTGGCTTGCCAATTTTTAAGTGGGATGAACCTCAAAAAACGGCAACTGATATTACAAAATGGGTAAACTCATCCCAAGACAAGATATCTATCTTATTTTGCTATTCGCTTGGCAAAGCACAAAGAATATTGAATGAAATTAGTAAAACAAATTTTATAAATAATATTTATACACACAGTAGTATTTATAGGATGAATAACTGTTATAAAAAATTAGGAATTGATATTATTGAAACAAAAAAATTAGAACAAACTAAAAATAATTCGGATCTTAAAGGAAGTCTAATAATACTTCCACCCTCCTTAAATAAAAATTCTTCTCTAAAAAATTTCAAAGATAGTCAAACTGGATTTGCAAGTGGATGGATGTCAATTAGAGCACTCAGAAAAAGGTCTGGATATGATAAAGGTTTTTCAATTTCAGACCATGCTGATTGGATAGCTATTTTAAAGACAATAAAAGAATCTAAAGCTAAAAATGTTTTTTTTCACCATGGAGATAGTGAAGCTTTAAATAAATATTTAAAAGAAAAAAATTCGATAAATGTTCTTGAATTTGAATTTAAAAAATGAGCCTAAAAAAGTTTTCAGAATTATTTATAAATTTAGACTCTTGTAATAGCACAAATAAAAAGATTGGAATTTTACAAAACTATTTTTCTTCAAATGAGGCTTTAGAAAACTCATGGACAATATATTTACTTACAGGAAAAAACAATAAGCGATTTATAAGTGGACGATCCCTTAAAACTTTATTTTCAGAAATTTATAAATACCCTTTATGGTTAATTGATTCTTGTTATTTAAAAGTTGGAGATTCTGCAGAAGTTATATCCCTATTATTAAGGAATGTGATCACAGAAAAAAATACAAAATATAAAGATGGTTCTCTGCATGAATTATTAAATAAATCTTTTCCAGAGTTATCCATTCTTAAAGAAGATGATAAGAAGTTAAGAGTAAAAGAAATTTGGGAAACTATTCCAAAAGAAAATCTTCTAGTTATAAATAAAATCTTAACTGGTACTTTTAGAGTTGGAGTCTCTATAGGATTGATAACAAAATCTATAGCCAAGCTAATAAATATAGATGAAGCAATAATTTCTCATAGATTAATGGGCGATTTTATTCCCTCTGAAGAATCATATAAATTATTAATAGATAAAAAAATAAATCCTTCAGAGTTAAATTACAAACCTTACCCCTTTCTTCTAGCTAATACTTTTGAAAAGAAAATTATAGATAAATCAACTAACGATTTTCAGTTTGAATGGAAATGGGATGGAATCAGAATTCAATTAATAAAAAGGTCAGGAAAAGTTTCAATATGGACAAGAGGTCAGGATTTAGTAAATAAATCATTCCCTGAATTAGTAGAAAAAATCTCATCTATCAAAGATGACTTTGTAATAGATGGTGAATTATTAGTCTGGGATTTTAAGCAGAGTCTTCCTCTTAATTTCTCTTTGCTTCAAAAAAGAATTAATAGAAAGGCGCCATCAAGATCAATTCAAAAAAATTTACCTATTATATTTATTGCCTATGATATTTTAGAAATAAATGGAGAAGATCAAAGAGACTCAAATTTAGAAATTAGAAGAAACAGTTTAGAAAAACATTTATATAATTGGTTAAATGAAAGTAAAGAAGAATTATCTAATATTTTTAGAATAAGTGATTTAATATATCCAAAAAATTGGGAAGAGGTAGAAACTTTTAAAAACAATTCTAGAGATAATGGAACAGAGGGATTAGTTATTAAAAATAAAAAATCAATCTACACTCCAGGAAGAAAGAAAGGTCTTTGGTGGAAATATAAAGTTGATCCAATGCAACTCGATGCAGTCCTCATTTATGCCAAAGGCGGGAGTGGGATAAGAGCAGGTTTATATACTGACTATAGTTTTGCTCTTTGGAAAGATGGAGAATTAATCAAATTTGCTAGTGCCTATTCTGGATTAAACAACACTGAAATTAAAGAGTTAGATAGATGGATTAGACAAAATACTATTGATAGATTTGGACCTGTTAGATCAGTAAGACCAGAAATGGTCTTCGAAATTTCCTTCGAAAATATTCAAATTTCAAAACGTCATAAATCAGGAATTGCTGTAAGATTTCCAAGAATAACTAAATGGAGGAAAGATAAGCTGATTAAAGATGCTGATACTTTAGAAAACGCTGAAAAATTAATGTTAAATAAATAATGGAAAGCTTTATAAATAAAAATGAAATTAAGAATATAGAAAAATTTTTTTATAAAAATGGTTGGGAACCTCTGCCATATCAAATTGAATCATGGGAAGCATATTTGAATGGAAAAAATGGAATCATTCAGGTTCCTACAGGATGCGGTAAAACTTATGCAGCTTTAATGGGACCTCTTTCGAAATTAAAAAGTTCCACAAAACCAACTGGATTAAGCATTTTACTGATAACTCCATTAAAAGCATTAAGTAGAGATTTAAAAAATGCAGTATATTTAGCCGCTCAATTTTTTAATCAAGAAATAACAGTTGGAATACGAAATGGTGATACAAGCCCATATGAAAAGAAGAAGCAAATACTTAAACCTCCAAATATTTTAATAACGACTCCAGAATCACTTTCTCTCCTCTTATCTAATAAGGAATCTAAAAAAATATTTAGTAATATATTTTCAATAATTATTGATGAGTGGCACGAGTTAATGGGTAGTAAAAGAGGTAATCAATGTGAATTATCTCTAAGTTGGCTGAGAGGAAATAAAAAAGATTTACAAATTTGGGGAATGTCTGCAACTATCGGTAATATTGCAGAAGCAGCAAGAGCTATTGTTGGAATAAAAGGGGAACTCCCAACAGTAATAAGTACTAATATTCAAAAAGAAATTGAAATCCTTAGTGTTTTACCTGAAGAAGAAACAACCTTCCCATGGAGTGGACATTTAGGAATTAGGAGTTATTATTTACTTCTCGAAGTATTAGATAAAAACAAAAGTACACTACTATTCACTAACACTAGGAATCAGTCTGAGAGATGGTATCAATGTTTAAGATTCTGTCTACCAGAAATGGAAGATAAGATTTCTTTACATCATGGTTCATTGGATAAAGATGAGAGAAAGATAGTTGAGGATGGGGTTAAAAACGGATCTATAAAATGGGTTGTTTGTACAAGCTCATTAGATTTAGGGATTGACTTTCAACCTGTTGATCAAATTGTACAAATAGGAAGTGCTAAAAACTTAGCTCGACTTATTCAAAGGGCAGGGAGAAGTGCTCATAGACCTGGAGGAAAGTCAAAAATAATTTTTATGCCCACTAACTCATTAGAATTACTCGAAATTAGTGCAATGAGGAGAATAATAAAAAGTGGGGTATCTGAAAAAATTAAGCTTCCTGAATTATCTTTTGATGTACTTCTTCAACATCTCGTTAGTTTGGCTTGTGGACCAGGTTTTAATCCCACTACTGAAAAAGAAAGAATTAAAGATTGTTGGAGTTACAGAAATCTAAACGATCAAGATTGGGATTGGTGTATTGATTTTTTGGAGTATGGAGGAAAGTGTTTGAAAGCTTATCCAAAATATAAAAAGATAGAAAGAGAAAAATTAAAAGGGGATGAACATAACTTCAACTATTTTGTAAAAGATAAATCTTTAATAAGGATGCATAAATTTAATATTGGAACAATAACAAGCGATAAATTTATAAATGTAAAATATTTAAAAGGAAAATCATTAGGCAATTTAGAAGAAAACTTTGCTAGTAAATTAAAATCAGGTGATACTTTTTACTTTGCGGGCAAAATGCTCCAGTTTATAAAAATTAGAGATATGACTTTATATGTAAAAAAATCTTCCAAAAAAAGTTCTTTAATTCCAGCATGGGTGGGAGGTCAAATGGCTATCTCTGATCTTTTAAGTGATAATTTAAGAAGCGAAATAGATATTTGCAATAACTTAGAAAATGATGATCAATATATTAATAAAGAATTAAACTCATTACTTCCAATTTTAAAAAAACAGAAAGATCTTTCAGATATTCCTAAAAGGAATCAACTACTTATTGAAATCTATAAAACTAAAGAATTAACTAGTCTTTTTGTTTTTACGCTTGATGGAAAATTTGTTAATGAAGGAATTGCCTTTCTTTGGGCATTAAGATTTGCTAATAAAAAGCAATCTACATTTAGTATTTCTGCAAATGATTTTGGATTTAGCTTAACTACTTCAGAAAATTATGACTTTTCAATTATTGAAAAAGATTTTTCATATTTTATAGAAGATAGAAACTTGGAAGAAGATTTAGAAAATGCAATAAATTTTTCAGAATTAACAAAGAGAAGATTTAAAAACATTGCTCAGATTAGTGGATTAGTTAATCAAAATAATCCCACCAAAACAAAAAGTTCATCTCAACTACAAATAAGCTCAAGTCTTTTTTATGATGTATTCACTAGATATGAAGAAGATCATCTACTAATCAAACAAGCTCATGAAGAAGTAAAAGAGTACCAATTAGAAAATAAACGAATTACTAATTCTTTAGAAAGATTATCTAATTTAAAAATAATATTAAATGAGACTAAAACTCCAAGTCCATTTGCTTTTCCTTTGTTAGTTGAAAGACTAAAAAATACATTAAGCAATGAATCTATAGAAAAAAGAGTTGAAAAACTTATAAAAAAATATAATAGTTAAATGCAAAAAAAGTCTTTTTCAATAAGTTGGGGGAATTCCTCATTAGAAATGCTCCCTTCAAAAGCATTACTTTTGCCTCAAACAAATGAACTATTAATTTGTGACGTTCATCTCGGTAAAGCAGAATATTTTCAGCAGAATGGGATTCCTCTTACAAATAATTCAGATGAACAAAATTTAATAAGCATAAAAAAAATTGTAGAAAACTATAAACCTTATAAATTAATTATTTTAGGAGATTTATTTCATAGTAAATATTCAATAAGTGAATCTTTAAAAAGTAAAGTTGAAAATCTTTCAGAGTCATTAAATATTAAAATTGAACTAATAGTTGGCAATCATGATATCGGTTGCAAAGTCAAAAATATAAGCTTTCTTGAATATAAAAGATCTAGTAATTTTATATTTAGTCACGAGCCAATAGGAAAATTTGAAAATAACATTTTAAATATTTGCGGACACTATCATCCGAAAACATTCTTAAAAAATTCAAAAGATAAATTATCCTTTAAATGTTTTGCCATGGATGAAAAAAATAATACATTATACCTCCCAGCATTTGGAGATCTCACGGGAGGATATCCTTGTAAGAATTCATTTAGAAAATGGGCAATTATTTCTGATAAAGAAATTATTGCAGTATGAAATCTCCAAAATTATTAAACAAAATAATCAAATTCATCCTTTGAGCGTACTAATTTATACATATAAATCTCGTTATTATTTCTCATTTAGTAGGTTATATTTAAAAATTTAAATAGTTAATGATAAAAATAAGCTCTCAAGAAAATAATATAAATTTATTTACCCTTTCCTTAACTTAATAATTACGTTATAAAAAAAATAAACTTAACTTTTAATAATGAAAAAATTAATAACTATTCTTCTATTTCAGGTTCTGTTGGTGCCATTTGGTGTGAATGCTAATGAAAACTTTTCTGTAGAGATTGAAGCCCTTACATTAGTAATGGAGCAATATGAAAAAGATTTTGAACCAGAAACTGAACTAGAACTAAATAATAAAAAGCCAAGCTATATGGCTCTTAAACAAGATGAATGCAATGCTACTGTAAAAGTCACTGAGAAAACAGGCCTAGAAATTGTTGGGACTGAATCTTTCGATGTAAATGTTTGTAAGAAGGAAATTAATAAGGTTATAAATTAATTGCTTAAATTTTCAGTTAAAGCTTATTTCTTAAGTAATTTCAAATAAAAAGAGGTCTTTTACTTAAAGAAGGTAAGACCTCGAGACCTGACAGAAACTTTGGAACGGGTTCTGTTAATTAATTGATAACGAATTTTATATTGTACAGATGTAATAAAAAGTACAATTTAAATATTTATTCTTAATCTATTATTTATTTTTTTTGGATACTTTTTGCATTTCTTCTCTAGACATAAGAGCTTCTATTTGAGCTAAAACTTTATGCAGTTCTTCTGTCTTTGTTAGAGAAGCCTCAGCGACCTCTCTTAGTTTTTCCAATTGTTCTTGAGTTTTATTCATAGTTAATTAGTTAGAAATACACCACTTGAAATGATGGTTTTAAAACAAATTTTCACTCACACATAAACCTATCTTCACTCTGTTTTTTATAAAGTCAAATAAATCTCTATCTATTGATGTTATATGAGGACTTGCAGTTAAATCTTCTTTTTTCATAATCACAATAAGATCAGAGATCAAAAAAGAGTTCCAAATTTATGATGTGAATACTGGTAAGCCTATAGTAGCTGTTGTTATTAATGCACCTGCAAAGATTAAAAAAGGAAGATAAGGAAAGTTTTTCAAATTTACTTTGGTAATTCGAAATAACTATATAGGTATTTATACTGTTTGTCTAGTGCTAATTCTTTCAAATAGTATAAATTCCTCTTTATATGGGTAAAAAATAAAAGTTATCCGAATTTTCCTGAGATATATTCTTGAGTAGTTTTTTCCTTAGGAGAACTAAAAATCTTCTTTGTAGAATTGAATTCCGCTAGATATCCAACCTTACCTCCATCACCATCTTCATATTCAATTGCATTAAAGAAAGCAGTCATATCACTAACTCTTAGAGCCTGCTGCATATTATGAGTAACGATTATTATTGTGTAATTTCTCTTCAGTTCATGCATTGTTTCTTCTATTTTTAAAGTTGAAATAGGATCTAATGCTGAACAAGGTTCATCCATAAGTATTATTTCAGGTTCGATTGCAATGGTTCTTGCTATACATAGTCTTTGTTGTTGTCCTCCAGATAAGGAGTAACCACTATCATTTAATTTATCCTTACACTCATCCCATAAAGCAGCCTTTTTAAGCGAAAGTTCAACTAATTCATCCATATCTCCTACAAATCCATTAATTCTTGCTCCATATGCAATATTTTCATAAATGGATTTAGGAAAAGGATTGGGTTGCTGAAAAACCATTCCTATTCTTCTTCTAACTTCTACTGGATCTACTCTTTTATCATAAATATTTGTCCCATCAAAGAGGACCGTACCTTTTAAGGAACAGTTAGGTATAAGATCATTCATCCTATTTAAAGACCTTAAAACAGTCGATTTGCCGCATCCAGAAGGTCCAATAAGGGAAGTTATATCTCCTTTCTTGAAATTACAAAAAATATTTTTTACAGCTTCAAATTTTCCATAACTAATAGAAACATCCTCTAAAGATAAAATATGATTCTTTTGTGCCTTTTTATTATTTTTAATCATTTCATACCCTCTTAGTCTTCTCAGTAAATGCCGCTAAGATCCTTGAAAATATATTTACAGAAAGGATAGACAACACAAGGATGAACGAGGCGGCCCAAGCAAGTTTATTTTGAGCATCATATGGTTCTAAAGCAAAATTATAAATTAAAACTGCAAGAGATCCCATTTCATAGAACAAATCACCAAACCCAGTTATGTAGTAGTAAGAGAATAAAGCTGTAAAAATTAATGGAGCTGTTTCTCCCGCAGCCCTAGCTATCCCAAGGACTACACCAGTAGCTATAGAGCGAAAGGCAGAAGGTAAGGTTATGTTTAATATTGTTGTATACATACTCGCTCCAACTCCAAGAGAGGCATACCTTAATTCGTTTGGTACTAACTTTAAACCCTCATCAGTCGTTTTTATCACAGTAGGCAACATCAATATTGAGAGTGCCATCCCTCCAGCCAAGCCACTATACATACTTCCAAATAAGATTTTAGTTGAAACGATTAAGGCATATATAAATACACCCGCAATTATTGAAGGAACACCAGCTAAAACATTAACTCCAAATCTAATAAACCTTGAAAAAGGTCCTCCTTTTGAATATTCAGCTAGATATATACCACCCCCGACACCTACTGGTATCGCAATAATTGAAGCAATGGTAGTAATTATTAAAGTCCCGATTAAAGCAGGGTTAATTCCACCTGCATCTAAATCATCTCCAGGAGGGTTGGGCTCTAAAGTAAATAGCTCAGGGGTTATCTGTGCTCCACCTTTTATAAGAATATAAGTTACCAAAAATATCAAAGGAAGTACCGCTATAACTACACAAATTAAAGACAAAAAGGTAAAGACTTTATCTCCTATATTTCGAGATGAATTTCTCTGGTAAAAAAGTGAATTCATAATATCTAATATTTGAGACTAAATTTCTTAACTAGCAATTGAGCAAAGATATTTACCACCAAAGACAAAATCATCAGAACAAATGCTGCGTAAAACAATGAGGAAACTTGACTTCCATCAGCTTCTCCAAATTGATTTGCGAGCATGGAGGAAATAGTATATCCAGGAGATAATAAAGACCAACTAAATGCATTAGAGTTTCCGATAATCATTGTGACAGCCATAGTTTCTCCCATGGCCCTACCTAAAGCTAATAGAACTCCAGCCATAATTCCTGATAATGCAGCTGGCAAAATTACTGAAAAAATTGTTTTCCACCTACTAGCACCAATTCCATAGGACGCATTTCTAAGTTTTTTAGGAACTTGATTCAAAGAGTCCCTAGCAATAGAGGTCACTATGGGCAAAAGCATTACGACTAAAATTAATATTGCCAGCAGGGAATTCCTGCCAGTAGGTTCTGTACTAAATAAAGGAACCCAGCCAAAGAAATTATGTAAAAAGACAAAAAAGTCTCTAAAAAAAGGTTCCATCACAAATATTGCCCATAATCCCAAGACAACTGAAGGTATAGCAGCTAAAAGTTCAACAAAAGATCCTATTATTTCTCTAAAGACTTTAGGAACAAAGTCTTCAGTAATAAATATTGCGGTTCCTACCCCCAATGGAATAGTTATCAATAATGAAAGAAAAGAGGTTATTAATGTTCCATATATTGCAGTAAATGCTCCATATTCATCTTTTACAGGATTCCATTCAGAGGTCACAAGAAACTTTAGACCATACCTTGAGAATGATTCAAATGACTGAAAAAAGACTACTAAAACTATTCCTAAAAGTAAGATCGCTACAAAACTAGACAAGACTAGAGCGGTATTCTTAAAAATAACATCTATATTTTTTTCAATCCCGAATCTTTTTCGATTCTTGAAAAGAGCTAATTTCTCTTCCATTAAAAAAAGAATATCTTTATAAATCTACTACTAAATGAACTAAAAGACTTTAAGAGTGGTTAAAGGAATACGAAAGTCATGATAATTTGAAATCTAAAAAAATATTTATCTACCTATTCTTCGAACAGCCTCAATTGATTTTTTTAAAATTTCTCCTTTCAAGGGAACGAAACCCAAGGCAGGAGCTTTATCTTGGTATTCATCACTGAGTAATTTATAGAATGTATCTTGAATTGCCTTAGTATTCCTGCCATTACCTTTTTCATAAGCAAGTATCCAAGTTAAGGTTGCTATTGGATAAGCTCCTTTAGCAGTGGGGTTTGGATTTTTACCGGCCAAGTTATTATCAAGCTTTATTCCATTTAAAGCTATTGCGCCAGATTCAGTATTGGGGGTAACAAATTCACCAGAAAGATTTTGAAGTGCAGCAGCCTTAACATTACCTTTAATGTATGACTGGTTTACATAACCAATTGCGCCAGGGGTGTTTTGAATAACACCTGCAACACCAGAATTTCCTTTTGCTCCAACTCCCGAAGGCCATTTAACAGATTTACCAGTACCTAAATTCCAAGTTTTAGAGAAAGCCTCCATAGAATTTGTAAAAGCTTTAGTCGTGCCTGAACCATCAGAACGATGCGCCCAAGTTAATTTACCTGACTTACATCCTAATTCCTTCCAATTTTTTATCATTCCCATTGCTACTTGAACAGCTTGTTCTTGTGTTAGTTTCAAGTCGCAATCATAGTTATATCCAAAAGCAATTGTGCCACCTACCATAGGTATTTGAACAAGTCCTCTAGTAACTTTTTTTATATCAGCTTCTTTCATTGGATCGTCAGAAGCTCCAAAATTCACAGTTTCATCTATGAAAGCTTTTCTTCCAGATCCAGAACCTACTGCTTGATAATTAACTCTAGGGCCTCCAGATTTAGCTAAGTCAAAAAACCACCTGGTATAAATTTTCGAAGGAAATGATGCACCAGCACCACTCAATCTTTTTGAAGCCATCGCAGATGGAGAAAGTATTAATGAAATTGCAGAAGAAAAAATGAAAGCTTTTTTGAAAAGGCCCATTATTTGATGAGAATTGTGTTTGTTAAATATTAAGATAATTTACTGACTTAAAGTAATTTAAAAATTGAAAGAAAATAACATCTAATTATTTTGATATATCTATTTCAAAAGCTCAACTGAAACCACAAGATTTCCTAAAAGTCTATTAAGGGTAGTTAGTTGTTCCTTACTTCCAAAAGCAATTAATACCTGACCTGGCTGAAGTAAAAAATCACCCCCAGGATTAGTTATTAACTTTTCATCTTCTTTTATTGCCAATATTTTAGCTCCACTCTTTTTACCTATTCCAAGCTCTAAAAGAGTTATCTTTTCTGCAGTTTCAAAAAGGCTAATATCATTACTCAATTCAAATTCTTCAATTTCACATTCACTTCCTGCCAATAAATCTAAGAAGTCAATAGCTATTGGTCTTAAAGCCATTGAAGCCATAGCTCTTCCAGCTGCAATGTAAGGGCTTACAACTATACTTGCACCAGCTAATCTCAATTTACTCGCAGCTTCTTCAGTTCCAGCTCTTGCAATTACTCTTATAGAACTTCTTATTCCTTTAGCACTTAAAACAACATATAAGTTAGCAGCATCATTAGGTAAAGTAACAACCAAACTTTTGCATTTATCTAATCCAGCTAACTTTAAAGTTTCATCAAGAGTTGCATCGGCACAAAGAACTTCTAATCCATTATCTTCAGCAATCTTTTTTCTATCTTCATCGCTTTCTACAACAATAATAGGAATATTTTGTGTTTTTATTTGATTAGATATTTCCTGACCTACCCTCCCATATCCGCACAAAATTACATGATTTTCCATTTTTCTAAGAATTCTTTTAAAACGTAATTCATTTACTCTTTGAAAATAGCCGGATTCGAATAATCTAACAGCTTTTTGAAAGGTAAATTGAATAAAAATTATTCCACCAACGATTATTAGAACAGTGATAATTCTGCCTTCAGGACTTAAAGTTTGAACTTCGCCAAAACCAATAGTGGTTATGGTGATAAGAACCATCCATAAGCAATCACCCCAATCCCATCCCTCTGTAATTCGATACCCAATAGCACCTAAAAAAAACAGAAAGAATAAAGAATAAATAAAACCAAACCAAGGCCTTAAGTAGTCTTTAATAAAATAGAACTCGAATAATCTAAGTTTCATATTTCCTATTATCGTTAACTATTTAAAAATTTCACAATATTTTTTTATTATGTATTTAAAAGAATTTATTAATTTTGTGAAATACATATTTAGTCGGATATTAATATTTATTTTTGTAGCATTCTGCATTAAGCAAATGCTTTCTGTTTCAGGTGTAATTTAAATCTCTCAAAACAATTTTTATTGTTTTACTTTTACTGACTCAATTAAAAAATCAGAAGCTGATCTCAACCAGTCAGCTACAGTCAAACGCAAATCAGGCTGAGAATATACTAAAGCGACAATAATCGCAACTAAAATTATTTTCACCATGAGTCTTCAAATATTCTTTTGAATTAAAGCACATCTATAAAGTAAAAAGAACCTTAACTAAATAAAAAACAGACTAATTACCTAAATTATATTTTCTCTAATTGATTAAATAAATATTCTACTCTTCTTAAATTTACTCCTAAATCTGATTGGCCTAATCTTGCTGCTGATCTTATTTGGATTATTCCTTTGGACCTATCAACATAACTTCTTGCATCGAGTTTTAAAATCTCAAGATCATCTGGAAATCTGAATATTGCACTTCTGCAAACACCTCTCCAGTAATTTTTACCACTCTCAAGAACTTCAGTTCTAGGTAAAACTTCAGCTAAAGAAACGAGTTGAATAAATTTCTGATCAACATTTATTAGTTTCTTTTCAACTAAAACACTATTTAAGGGGTTTGTTACTGGAGCAAGTCCTTGAGCAGTAAAAGTCATATTTTTAAAAAATTATTCTAATGTTCTAATAGATTTCTAATGCAAAGTGAGAGCAAAAAGAAAAATTAATTTTCCTGAACTAATAGATCTTTCTTAAACAAATTATTATTTATAAATTTCAAAACTTAAGATTTTTTATAATCTTTTTTGATAAGGAGGGTTGCCTACTCTGATTAATTTTCAATTTTCTTATCCAAAACACAACTCCAATTAATAAAAGGAGTTCAATCATTATTCCTAAAACAACAGGATTCATTATTATATTTCCTTATTTTTCTTTTTAGATCC
This sequence comes from Prochlorococcus sp. AG-673-L20, assembly GCA_003211135.1. Taxonomy (GTDB): domain Bacteria; phylum Cyanobacteriota; class Cyanobacteriia; order PCC-6307; family Cyanobiaceae; genus Prochlorococcus_A. The sequence goes on from QCTN01000009.1 coordinate 50,840, forward strand.
CTCAATATAAGGAACAAGAATATTTAATAACCACTTTTTAAAAGAATTTATTGGATTCATTATTTACTTATCTTTCCTCCACAAGCTTCTTCCTTTAATAAGATCTTCAATATTAGGCCAGGCTGCTATTAATTCTTTAAGGGCTTTTCTATTTGGAGTATAAAAAATACATGAGAATGCACTAATTAAATAAATAATGAACCAGACTTTATTTTCTGAATAAGCTAAAAAGAATGAGAATATAAAACTTCCAATAAAGAAAAAGAAAAATAATCTATTTATTACTTCAAGAGAGGTTCTTTTAAGTCTGTAAAATCTTTTGTTTTTATTATTGATATCAGAATTAGCATCAAACTTATTTTCATATGAATTAATTATTTCCTCCTCAAGAATCTCATCATAATCTAGTTTTCCAGTTGGATTAGAATTATTTGACTTACTACTCATAAACTTTTTATCAACTATCTAAATTCTCTAAATATTATAGATCTTAGTCAGAAAAAATTTAAGTCAAAATTTTACATGCTTCAAATTAGACAAAAAGGTCATGTTTTTGAAAATACTCAAAAATGCTTCTATTTATAAATAAAACATTACTTAAAATATTCTTTTTGATTTTTTCAATTCTTAGGATCATCGATAAGACTGGATTCTTTTTGATTTTTAGCAATCAAATAATTGAAGGGCAATACTGTATTATCAAGCTAAAATATTAAAAATTTTAAATTACATGCAAAGATATTTAATTTCTTATGAATTTGCAGACGGTGAAGATCAAGAAGAAGGAGGAGAAATGCTTATTAATTGGTATGAATCCGGAGGACCTCAAAATAGACCTGAAAACTATGAAGTTCATTCATGGATTTTTATGATCCAAAATGGCATTGGTCATTCCGTTGTTAGTGCAGATTCTTTAGAAACAATTTGGAAACAATGGCATCCATGGAGAAGACTTATGGATATTAATATTCAACCTTGTTTAGATCTTGATGAAACAGTGTCTTTATTTAAGAAGGAAAAAATGAATACTCGCATGGATTAAAAAAAAGCATTTAGAAGTTTATTCTAAATTTTCTTTTAGTAGCCATCAATACGTCATACATATCTAGCTGCGTTAAAAAAGGTTAGAAAAAATTTTCCATGATGTTTGATTCTTATCACATTTATTTTAAAGGAGAAATTCTTTTTAAAAACCTTAGTAAGGATGAGTTTGAATTCGTTTGGGGCAAACTTTATATTTCCTACATAAATGCCTTAGACCAGGAACTTACCTTTGAGATAATTAGTGAAAAGAATATTAAAGAGTCGGTTTATAATTTAGAACCATCTTATTGATTTAATTGCTTTAGGAATAAAAGATAAAAAGTTTTTTATCCTCAATTTCACAATATTCTTTTTCTTCCTTACTGATATCAAGACTTAAATTTTTTGCCTCTTTCCCAACATTTAAATTATAAGTTTTAAGAATCTCATTTCCCTTAAAAAGAGCAGCAATACCAATATCCGTAATATACCAAACAAAATGAACTGTTTCACCTATTGGTTCCTCTTTTAAAGAGTCAAGTAGAAAACCATGAGTAGAGTTCATTTAATTAAACTGATTTAATTGCCACCGTTGCAATATCTAACTGCTTCTGCATTATTACTACCATTTTTTACAATTTCAGTTACACAATTATTAAATACTTTAGATTCTTTTTTTATAGAGCAAAATCCAAAAGCAATTGCCGCTAAAGCTACTGCAGATACAAAACTAGAACCAAGTTGAATAAAACCATAAGCAAACATGATTTTTTTCTTTCCACCGCATTTCTTCGAATCTTTTTTTTCTTCTGTCATTTTAATTATTTTGAATATCAAATTAATCTATTCGATTGAT
>QCTN01000010.1 GCA_003211135.1 Prochlorococcus sp. AG-673-L20
TATTGGTAGTGAAACTAGAACTCCAATAAATAATCCAATTAGAAAATTATTTTTTTTATTTTCCATATGTTTTTAAGAAACTTTCTTTAAATTTAGTTTGAAAATGATTTAGTAACCATTAAAAGTATATTTGTTGACGATTCGTTGGCAGGTATGAGCCAACAAGTAAAAGCGAATAAAATCGAGTCTGGGTAACTCGCTAATTTAACTTGGATTTAATTGAGTCGGGGCGACAGGATTTAAACCTAATACTTAGTGTCTCTTATTAAGTAGGTCGCTCAAATAATGTTTTTTAAGCTCGAACCTATAATTATTGATTAACAGTTGATCTAAGCTGGATGGATAAACTACTCTTTTTTTATGGATAAAAGATTTATCGCTAAAAAGATAATGACCCTAATTATTTCTTTAATTGGTTGAATGAAACGCTTACTACTTTCACGTCTTTTAATTTGTCCCTCAATATTAAGTAGGAGGTTTCCTTTAAAGGTAATTGCAATATTATTAAATTAAATATTTTATCTTAGATTTTGACATCTGCATCAATCATCTCAAAAAAAGATAAAGCTAGTCTTGAAAAAACTTGGATAATTTATAAATCCCAGTGGTCCACATTTCTATTTATTTTTGGGATGTTCATTTTAATTTATATAGTATATATCATCGTCAATACTATACTTTCTTTAATTAGTCTAGTACCCCTAACAATTGATCAGTCTGGTACTCTAAGTGCTTTATTTTCTTTTGGAACACAAATACCTAACTTGTTTTTTTATTACTTTCTCTACAATTTATTAGGCTCCTTATTTATGGTTGTACCAGCTTTGTATTTCGACAGAGGTCAAAGAATAACTTGGGAAGTACCTTATAAATTGTTATCCAAAAAATGGATTAGGTTCTCTCTCTCAGGGATTTTCTTTGTAATGGCTTCGACCTTAGGTTATTTTTTTTGTATTATTCCTGGAATAATCATTTCTTTTGTAACTCCAGTATATGTAAATAAAATTGCTTGCACTGAGATGCCAATAATCGAAGGATTTACTAGCTCATTTCAGTCAGTTTACAAATCAGAGAAAGTCGTTGAATACATTGCCCTTGTAGTATTGGCTCATATCATTGTTGCTATACCTAATTGCTTTACTTGTAATTTGGGATCTATTATTACTCATCCAATGATGCAAATATATATATTTCATATGGCTTATAACAAGGGGATATTAACCTAAATTAATTTTCAATGTAGGAAACTTTATCTCTTGTTTATATCCTCTATTAAATTGCAAATAGTTGATAATTAAATGAAACGCTTACTACTTGCACCGCTATTATTAACGATCTCTGGATGTGGCTATTTATCTATGATGAATCAGTCTCAGGATTACACAAAAACTTTAAGATATAGTGATTTTATAGATGCGGTTCAAGAAAAAGAAATAAGTCGAGTTCTTATCTCCCCAGACAATGGAACAGCACAAGTTATAGGAGAAGATGGAGTACGTTATGAAGTTAATCTTGCACCAGATAAAGATCTTTTAAAAATTCTCACTGAAAATAATGTTGATATAGCAGTTACACCAACAAGTATTAAAAAAGGTAATCCATTTAAAGAATTTTTGAATTACTTTTTCAAATGAAACACTTATTAATCCCACTAATAGCAATCCTCGCCTTGCCTATTGCTGTTAATACAGGACCAGCATCAAGATATAAAGCCACTTGTGATGATCATCCTTGTACTGAAAACGAGCTAACTGCATTGCGATTAGTAAATGAAAACTATGGTAAACAGTTAGAAAACAAACTTATTAATAACACCCATTATTCACATCCTTGGTATTTCATCTACAAACAAAGAGAATGTATTTTTAGAGTTTATGCCAAGGAAGATATGCCAACTCATACAGCAAACATGGAAACTTTTACTATTGATATTTGCAATAAAACAATAAAAGCAATGTGGTTACCTGATGTATATCTAGAAATTAAATGAAACGCTTACTACTTTCACTACTAGCAGCCCTCGCTTTCATGACACCTCTCTACTCATGTCCAATAGAGGGTCAAGATAAAGACCAACTTCTAAGTGAGTTATGCAATATAGGTGATGGCAAATGGGAATCTAACAGACTTAATGAAATGATTATTCTCGCTAAGTATGAGAAGTTACCTCCTGAAGGCACTAAGAAAGGTAATCGCACACTTGCAGCATTAATTTGTGAGTTTGGGTATCTCTGATGAAACGCTTACTAGTTGAACCGCTATATTAATTACGATTGACAGTCGATTTAAAATTAAATTATTTTTAGGGTAATGGAATCAATACTTTTTTTTATAATTTTTAGCGGGATCTGGGCTGTTGCCGATGCTATATTTGCACCAATTTTTTCAAGCTTATTAGGTATTAGCGAAGGTTCCTCAGAATGCATTGTAGGAATTATTCTTGGAGCAATTGCTGGTTTCGTTTTTGGACCTGTTATCGCATTTAGCTTGGAACAGAAAGCATCTAGTTGGATAGCTACTATTTGTCTTATCGTCTCAAGTTTCATAGCAAGTAGTTTTTGATTGACAGTCGATCTAATATGGAGAGCGGCTCGAGAAGTTAGGATTTATGATGACTCTTTAAATTTCCATATTAATTAAATATTTTTATGTTTTCTTTAAATAACTATAGTCTCAATCTTATTAATTCTCTTATTTATTACTGGTATATTCTTTATTATATTTTTAGTTACAAGAAAGAAATGAGGTTCAATATTGAAAGTCGATCTAACATAGAGGAATAAAAACCTCTTTTTTTGTGAAATTACTACAAATATTTTTTCTGTATATCGGTAAATATGCTGATTTTCAAGGATAAAAGTCCACTTTCCAACGCATTACGCAATAACTAAGAGGGTTATATCCATTGCAATTCCAAAACTTGAATATTTTTACAGAAAAGTGATGGAAATTAGCATCATTAAAAAATGCCCAACCAAAATAAATAGCAAATGCAGAAACAACAAACGCAGCATATTGAAGCCAATGCGTTCCAGACTTATCTACACCATTTTTGTCAAAATTAGATTTACTCATTTAAAGGATTGGATATGCTATCCAACCAAATAAACTGTAGTTAATAATCACAGCCATAAATCCAATCATTGCAAGTCTGCCATTAGTTCTTTCAGCAATAAACCAATAACTATTTGGCCATTCAAATTTAGACGTATTGGATATTTGATCTTCTGAAAGTGGCTTCTCTTTAAGAGTATTGTCCTGATCAAGATAATAATTACTATCTGGGTAATAGCTTTCGCTTCTAATATTGTCTTCTTTTTTTTCAATCATTTTATTAGAAATTTGAACTTTAATTATTTTAAATTGTAAAAGTATAAATAGGTTAAAAGACTATTTTTAAATATTTGAGCAGGAAGCTATATGTAATCCACATAATAAAAGTCAATATTACTATTATTTAGTAAATACAAAATCTCGATGAAATCTCTACTTTCAAGCAAAAGATCAAAAGCAATATTAGGTATTGGGATAGTTGCTATCGGTATAGGTGCAATATCAAAAAAGGTTATTAGCTACCCAGCTGGAGGATGCATGAAGGATATTCAAGAAATGACATTTAATAACAAAGGAATCAATAATAATTTTTTCCTATAAATAAAAAAGAGGGTTTTATCCCTCTATGTTAGATCCACTGTCAATAATGTTTATCAGAAATCTACGATCTAGTGTTCATAGAGCACTAGGTTGCAGGCGGGCGACAAACGGCCGAGGATTTGTATATTTAAGGATAATTTTGTATACCTTTGACATGTTTTTGAGACTCACAACTTCTATGATATTGCAACTTACTTGCCATAGCCTGACTTGTTTATTTAGGTTACTGTCTCAAATTGGAGGGCGGGTACTTTGGAAGCACTAGGTCGCAGGTTTGAATCCTTTCAACCCTACTCTAATAATCCAAGTCATAAAATGTTTTACCAGGCTTACTTTTTATTTGGTAAAATTAGTTAACACATAAAGTGGTTAGATAGTGAAAATACTGAGTGATTATTACTTTTGAGGAGAGAAAATTAGGATATTCAGTTTTCTGTCATAAATCCAATTCCACTTGTATGACTCAAAGTCTTTCAATTCCTTTGACTTATCATATTTTGTTATGAAGTTCTGCAAAGATTTGGAACGTTCCAAATATCCTGGATGTGTACTTTCTTTATCTGTATCAACATCCCATTGGGACTTTTCTGCAATAAAAGTGATCTCATTAAGACATGTCTCCTTTGCGAAACCAGCATTTATCATCATCTTTGCAGCATTATTATCAGCAATCATTTCAGACTCTCTACCCAACTCTTTTTGCAAAACTTCTTTAATCTCATCTTTTTTATCTTGAACTTTTTCATCATTCTTATTTGTTTTATCAGAATCAATTAGTATTTCAGCTTTATTATTATCTTTTAGTTTTTTGAGTTTTTCTGATAACTTGATTGATTGTTTAATGTGATCATTAAAAACTATATGGGATAATTCATGTCCAACTATGCAACCTAAGTAATCTGTTTTTCCTTTATACATAAGAAAAGATGATTTACTAAGCCAGACCACATCATTCCAGGCATAAGCCTCTATACCGCTGTATAAATATGATTGATTTAGAAGCTCATTAATATTTACCCCATTGACTTTTTTATGGTTCTTATATGGATCTAAATTCCTGTAATACCAACATCCATCTTTTTCACATAATCCTAATTCCTCTGCTCTATATTCCATATAAATTCCGCCCGCTATAGAAAATGGAATCTCTTTATCACCTAGATCATTTTTTGATGCTATTTTATCAACTATTTTTTTTATTTTTTTATATTCTTTTGGCATAAAATAAGTTGAATTATTTCTCAAATGATTAGTTAAATAGAAAAAAGAAAAAGTTACGATAAAAATTCCAGTAAAAATTTTTAATGGATGTCTGTTTTTTAAATTTTTAATCATCTAAATACTAAATTTCTTTCTAATAAATTAACTTGAAAAAAGAAATTAAAGTATTTATAAAAATGGTTATTAATATTGTCAAAAAAAAAAAAAGGGTATAAAAAGTCGACAGATAGTGAATAGATACTCAAAACATAAACTATCTAACTTTGCATTTTTAGCGATCGGAGCAAGATTAAAAGCAATTAAAAAGTACCAATTACTAAAAGAATATTTTTGTCATTCTTACGTTAGCTCGGAAATTATCTCGAATTAAAAGAGGGTTTTTATCACTTTATGTTAGATCGAATGTCAATCAATATATATTTAATTCTCATCCACTACCTTTCCTCAATACTCTCTTGCTATTACATCTAAATACCTAAGAATATCTTTTTTTAATAGATCTGTTTGCTCCAAATAATTAAAAAGAGTTCATATTTGTTCAATAGTATTTTCTTCTAATTCCTTTATTAGACTATCTATTAGCTCTATCTTATATCCATCAGGAACTTCTACGTACGCTAAGACTGTTGATCTTGTTGCATTTGTTTTTTCTTTAGTCTTTCGTATTCAACGTGCAGAACACCTAAACGCCAAGCATCTTTCAATCCTTTTACTCCTCCCATTAGGAGTTTTGCATCTGAAGGTGAATGTGACTTCATGTTCAAGAAATCTTTTTGCCAAGATTTGTCATTCCATTTATTAGTCATTTAACTAGTTCAAGTTTATAAACTATATCTATGCAGTTATTAGCTTTATCCAATTCTCTAGTCCATTCTGTATTTAACATCTTTGCAAACTCTTCTAAACTTGAAACTTTATAAAAAGAAAGAGACTTGTAATCATTAATTTTTACCAAGTCATAATTAAGCATGATTCCATCTCCTTATTATTTTAAACATTGCTCAACAGTCTCTTTATAACATTGAAAAGAGCAATCAAAGGTGCAAAATATAAAAAACTTTTCCATGAAAAAAAGAGTTTTATTCCTCCAATTTAGATCGACTCTTAATACTAACTATTAGCGGTGCAAATAGTAATCGATATTAGTAGTTTCCATCCCATAAATGAGTTATTTAAATTCTTTAGGTGTAGTATAAAATTGAATATAAGATAAGAGACCAAAATGCGGTTAAGAAAAGAAGTGAAATATTTCTCCATAGAACTTTTTTCACGAAAATAGTAGGAAGGAGCATAATAAAAAAAGGTAATATTGTACATCCAATAGCAAACCAAAAAGAGCCAGGAATTTTCATACCATCTTTTATAAAAGTTGCAATGAAAAAAATAAAGTTATAGAGAAGAACATAAAAGATACTAATTATTAGTCCTATATATCTTTTCTTTTTTATTTCTCCACTTTTACTAAAAGTCTGTAGTGTTTCTTTATTTTCTTTACTTGGAATAAAATTTTCTACTTTTTCTTTATTTTTTATTGAAATATTTTTTTTTAAGGAACCTATTTCAGCATTTAATTTTTGAATTTCTTCTTGAGCCTTTAGCTCTTCAAGTTCTGCCTTGAGAGCATTGATTTTATCTTGACTAGAATCTTTATCTTTCTTGTCTTCAGACATTTATAAAGTGGATTTTATTCATCACAGTATAGATCTACTGTCAATCATATTTAGTATCTTTCACCGCATATTTCATTAAATAAAGTGGGCATTCCTCTTTCATATCCGTACCTTGCAATAGCAGGTACTAATTTCCCATCTATTGTTGATTTCAAACAATCAGCTATTCTCCAATCGGATATTGTTGTTCTTGAATCACTTTTAAATCTTGTTCTAAATTTATAAATATATCCATTTTCTAAAGGTTTCTTATCATAAATAAAAAGCTCATAGTCTATTCCCATCCAAGTGTTTAAATAAAAAGGTTCTTCTGCCTTAATTCCAGAAGGTAAAGATAAGCCAACTAACACTACAAGTAATAAGCGTTTCATTTTTTTTAATTAATAAAAGCTTTTACTTACAACAATCAACAGAAATTGATCTGAAATTGAGTAGATTATTATCTATTATAAAATCGACATCACCAGAAATAAAATCCTTGCTGGTACTTCCTTTAAAGTTAGTAGAGAAAGATTCACCTGAGGGTATTTTTCTATTTACTTCATATGAATATGTATTATCAAATGGGATAAATTCTCCTCTTGAGCCATCCATTCTTGAAAGGTTAAGTTTTTCGTGCAGTGACTTATCAATATCAATCTCATTTAATGTTTTATCTGAGTTTGAGTAATTTGTTACTTTAGTTGTCAATATCAAATTTTTTGCAGTTTGTTGATCTATGGTCGCTTCAAATTTTAATTGTGAATTTGGATCACCACAACTAGAAAGTGCCGTTGACAAGATCAATGCTAAAGAAAGTTTTTTCATATTATTAAATATAAATTAATAAATTAAATTAAATTTAACCAAACATCTCTAATATATTTAAAAATTAACAACATTTTAGAAAAGCAAAATTACATAATTGAAAGTATTTGAATTTATAAAATATTCCAAATTAGATAAAAAATATAATTAAAAATATGGGATTTACTTCCTTTATTTTTCTTTTAATAGCTCTCATAATAGAAATTATTCATGGTATCAGTTATTTAATTAGTAATTCTATAACTTCTTATTTCCCAAATTACTTATATATAACAATTTCAAGCTTACAAGTTTTCTTTCCATTACTTGCAATTATTTTTTTCTTTGATGAATTGCTTTACTGATAAAAAATCAACAATAACTCAAAAATTTGTTTTACTAGCAATTTCCTCGGCATTATTTTTTGCAAATTTGAATTGGTTATTAACCTGGTTTCAATCCTAAATTTTAAAACAGAATTTATTGAGTTAAGCCAAAAAATATTATATTACGTTTATTTAAAATCAGATTTCTACCAAAAGATTTTTAGATTTATAAAACTACATCTGTAATTAGCGATTATTTTGCGATTATTTGTATATCTAATGATAACTTTGTATAACTTTGGAGGGTGTATCTCAAACCATAGCTAGGAATAGCTATTGAATAGTTGTAAAATCCTAGAGAACTTAGTTAAGTAAAAATTTTTAAATTTTTATAATCATTAAAATTTAAATAGGATATTATTTAATTAATTTGGGTAAATATTTTGGAAGCTTATTCATTAATAACTTCTATTTTCCTTGCTTTTGGTTTAAGTGCGGCTTGTGGTTTTAGAATTTTCATACCGCCATTAACATATGGTTTGCTATACAAGGCGGATTTAGTTCAATTGGCAGAGGGTTGGGATTGGATTGGTAGCGACTGGGTTATAGCCGTCCTAGCACTCGCAGCACTATTTGAAATAATAGGAAATTTAGTTCCATGGCTTGATAATTTATTAGATGTATTAGCTACTCCAATCGCTATTGGAGCAGGTACTACTTTATCTGCGATTGCCCTCAGTGAAATAGATCCTGGATTGAAATGGATCTTATCCGTCATGAGTGGAGTCTTGATAACCGGCGGATTTCAATTAACAACTGTCAGTTTAAGGGGGGTTTCTTCAATATTTACTGGAGGATTAATTAATCCAATAATTTCACTTATCGAAGATTTTATTTCATTAGGGATTTCTATCTCCATAATTCTCTTTCCCCTTTTTGGAATATTTATAGTAGTTTTAATAGCTTTATTTTTAAGAAGTATCTATATCAGATTAAAAAAAAGGAAATCGAGAAATTCACCTTAAAAAAATATAGATAGATCAAAATAAAATTATTTGAGCCGTTAGTAGATGAATCAAAGCCTTCCCCATCTATCTCTGGCAATCATTAAAAAGAGGACAAATAGTTATCAAATATCTCTAAGTCTTTCCATAAAAGGTAGGCAATACTAAGAAATAAATAAGTAATATCTTGAAAACTAGTACTTCACTAAACCTTTCAAGTAATTTGAGATTACTTGAGCGCGGGTTCAAATCCTTTCTCTCCTAATCTTATAATCCAAGTTATGGAGAAATTTTCTAACCTGTTTTTTTTTTCATTTTTTTTTAAATTTCTTTGAGAGAAGAACATACTAGTATTTGTATCGTTTTCAATACCTTCGTAGGTTGTATCTCCCGCTATAGCAAAAATAAGATTTAAGATATCAATCTTTTTCCACCATGAGGATTAATTTCTAATTCAAAAAATCTTTTGGCACATATTCAGCCCATCCATTCTCTACCCGCATAAAATACTGCAAATATTAAAGTAGGAATAAAAACAATTACACCAATAAACGGAGGTACAATTGTAAAAATAAATGAAATTAATAATGTCCAAAGAATAGCTCTTCTTCTTTTTTCCCTTTTTATTTGTCGATCAATAACATCTTTACGTTTTGAACCACTCCTTATAATCTTTTCAAATTCACTCATATTTATAAAGGCCTTTTAAAATTGTAATAGTGAAAAGTAACGCCATTAGTTTGATTATCTTGATTAACTACATGAGTTACCAATTCCCATCCATCTTTACCTAATGCAGCAAACATTTCAGGCAAAGTTGGTACGTCATGATCTTCCATCCAACCTTGAATACGTTCTCCATCAATATCGAGGATATTAATTTCTTGGGTTATGCCTCTGCCTTTATAATCAAGTCTAATATGTTTGTATTCCCAGCTAGTCATTTGATGAAAATAATAAAAATAATTTTTACAGAAAGTATATTACAAAACTAATGTAATTTTCAATTAAAAAATTATTTTAGTTTTTGGTTTTCCCCATCTCAATTAAAAATGCATTCAATATAAGAGGAAAACAACTTATGTTTAAAATTTGACTCAAAATATAAAATTGGGATATTCCTAAAATTTAGATTTCTACCCTTCTAAAGGTTTACTTATGCAAAGCATATACTCCACTGATCTTTGTATGGAATATGTGAGCCATACATAATAGGCAATCCAAATTGGATAAAACAACAAAGTAAGTATCCCAAAAGATTCTACTGTAATTATTAAGAAAAATACAAACCAAAAAATATTTCCAATTAAAGATATCATTGCTAATTTTTTCAAAGGAATATTAAGGTTAGCCCTCAAAGGATTTTTGTCCCCTCCCGATTTTCTTGATATGTAAACAGGCCTTTAAGGTATTTTATAAAAGATATAAAGTTGGGATAGTCCGCATGTAAATATAATTGATAATATGACTAAAATAGGTTCAAATAATCCACTGTTGTTCTTATCAACTTTTCTAAAAGCCTCTGTTTGTTTATATGTCAAATAATACGAGTAAATTCCACATGATAGAACGCTAAAACAAACTATTTCAATTGTAGAAGCATATCTACTTTTAATTTTTGAAATTCTGTCTGATAAGTCCTCAGAATATTCATTAGTTATAGTATTTACTTCTAATTTTTAATAGAAGCTTCATTAGTTAGAGTATTTACTTCTAATTTATCAACAGAAGCTTTATTAGTTAGAGTATTTGCTTCTAATTGATCATCAGAAGCTTTATTTGAATTGACTATTTTGCTTTTCTTATATGATTTTGAAAAACCTTTAATTAGCTTATCAAACTCACTAGTTTTATTGTTATCTCCTATTTCGTTTTTTCGATCGGATTTTGAACCATCCTCTTTTTTTGGGATTTCGAATTATCTTCTGCCATAAATCTTAATAATTTTAATTCGTAAAACAATATTATATAAATTAAGTTATTTGAAGTATCAAAAAACAATCTAAAATAGTTTTATTCTGACAATAAAGCTTTTCTGAATATCCTATCAAGATAATTATTTATGGTAAATGCATCATTAAATTTGGCCTCAATATGTGGATTTATACTTGCAATTTGGGGATTAATTGCAACGCCTTTAGCAATCGCTCAAATAGTGATTTTTTTACAAAAAAGAAATAAAGATAGTAATAGTATTCTCAAATTAATTTATATATTGTTAGTAACTCCCCTAAGAGTTATTGGATCTTTGTTAATGGGTGGAATACTATTTTTTCAGGGATGGAGGTTAGATCCAATTCTGCAATTATCAATGCTTGGTTTAGTTTTTTTGTACCTTTCTGAATCAGCTTTTGCATTCCTGCGCGATCTCATCAAATTATTGCAAAGCAAAAGGGATACATAATTTATTTAAAATCTTGACTAAAAAACTTCTAATATTTAATACCGCCAAGAAATATACAAGAAATAGTCAACAAATCGCCAATAAATATAAATAGGCTTGTCATGTCAAATTATGCAATACCTTGAAATTATTTATTCATAGCTTGTAGAAAATGGTCTACTAGGTTTGTTAAGTGCTTTTGGAGCCTTAGATTGAATTTTGGAATCCTTTATCCAGACTCTAATAATCCAAGTCAGATAGAGGGCTCCCAATCTCTATTTTTTATTTCTTACTTTTTTGGAAGATAAAACTGAGCTAAATTATAGTTATACCTTGCATAACTATTTTATTGATATTTTTAATCAACTAATATATTGATTTAATTCTAAAGAAGTATTTTTAATCTCTTAATTGGCAGTAAATTCTATATGCAGATTCAGCATTAATATCTTTTGTTGCACCCATGACAAGGAATAAATCGATAAACCACCATAATCCGCAACCTGCTAATGTAAACAGCTTTAATAAGCCTAAGACTGTTTGTCCAAGCACAAAACGGTCAATCCCTAACCCACCTAAAAATAGAGAAATTATTAATATGGTTGTTGGATTTTTTGCATCTTGATCGCATGCAATCAAAAAGGCTGCTCGTTCATCCTTAGGAAGCCTCTTTGCAAGAACGAGTGAACCAGCATATTTTAATTGAGATTCAGAAATAATATTTGAATCTAATTTTGATATTTGATTTGAATCTGACATTACATAAATTATTTAATATATATTATTATTTTCTGGGCATAAATAAACAAATAAGTATTTTTTTGATATTTAATATTAATTATTAAAAATTTTCAAATTCTTACTTTTAAACCAAAATATATCAATTTTGATATTTATATGAGAAGATAATCCTAATTATTAAAAAATTAAATTGGATTCTCAACTAATAATCTCAAAAGAATCAAAGGCTAGTTTGAAATCAACTTGGAAGATTTACAAATCCCAATGGAAGACTTTCCTTGCCTTAACAGGTTTTGCTTTTTTAGCCGCTGCAATCTATTTTTTAATAGATTTTCTTCTTAGTTTGTTAGGAGTAGCGCCTTTATTCAGTGTCGATAACTACAGCTATGGAGCAGGTATGTTAGCAGCTTCATGGCTGGCTAGATTTCCTATCTATGTTGTGTATCTATTAGTTTCTTCTTTACTAACAATGTTATATATGGTTATTCCATCATTGTATTTTTCTAGAAACGAAATAGTTAAATGGAGCACCCCATATGGAGTTCTAACTAAAAATCTTGGCCGTTATATTTTAGCTGGCCTTTTATTCACAGTGGCTTTAACTTTAGGTTTCGCATTTTGTATTATTCCTGGGATAGTAATTTCATTTATAACGCCAGTTTATGTAAACAAAATAACTTGTTCTAAGATGACTATAATTGAATCATTTAAAAGTTCTTTTCAATCTGTTTTTAGTTCAAAGGATAAATTCTCATTTTTAGGTTTACAGCTTCTAGCATTTATTATTGGTGGAGTCGTAGGTGTATGTACATGCATAGGAGGGATTGTTACCCTGCCGATGGTAGCTATTTATGTTCAACATTTGGCTTATAACAAAGGTATTCTAAATTAAAAATTGATTTAACTAACTGGGAAACCAGTATACATTCTAATTATCCAATAACACAGCAATGATAAAGAACCAATTATTAAAAATTTTTCAGTAATTAAAAAAGGAAAAACTTTTTTTGTCTTAATAGATCTAACTGACCAAATGATTAAAAAGAGAGCTATAAATGGACCAAATATATGCATTTTAAAAGAATCTTCTAAGTCCCCCTGGAGAGCCAAACATGTCGACCTAGTTAAGAAACAAGTAGGGCATGGCACCCCTGTAATTTGCCTAAGTGGGCAAGATATCCCAGGCAAAGAATAGTAATTTTTTAAATATAAATATGATACTAATCCAGCGGGAAGAAAATATTTTCTCCTCAAAAGATTAAAAAGCATCTTACTCATTATTTAAATTAAATATCTAAAGCTAATAATAATATAATTTTTTTAGTTTGCTAACGATTTTTTCACCACTGATATTAACTATTATTGGTTCTATCTTTGAAATAATTGATGGTACTCTTAATTTTGATCTTGTGAGTGAGTTTTTTTATTTCACAAGTAAATCGATCCTCCTAATAAACCCAATCCATTAAACAACAAAAACAAACTTATTTTTTAAAAGGTCAAACAAGTTAGATATTAAGTCTTGAAGTCTTAATCTCACTAAAAATACACTATTGCTTTGGGAGCACTAAGTCGCAGGTTCGAATTCTGTTACCCCGTTCATTAATCCCAGTGATCAGATATTGCTTAAATTTGTCCTAAGAGAGAGAGAATAAATAGTAAACAATTGATTGATTGATTTAATATTTATATATCTTGTAAAATAGCTTGTAAAATACTCAATTCAATAATGCGACGTTTATCACTTGTTGCGCTCTTATTCGCAGTTTCATTTTTAAATATGGGCTTTACCAATGTATTTCAAAAGTCTAAGGAATCAAAAATTAAAGGAATTATTTGCGGAACTGATTTGTATATGAATGTTTTAATAGACAATTTCCCAAGAGAATCAATCTTTTCATACGAGGCAGAAGATAAAATATATGATGAATTTAACAATAAAGAAGATGAATATTTTTATAGATATATCTTTAATATTAAAAATGGCAAATTATATGTATCAGACGAATCTTCTTCTAATAAATTATTTACAGCATTAAAACCCTTATATCAAGAAAGATATGATGACAACGTTTCCTATATTTATAAAACTGAGAGAAAAGGGAATTCAATAAAAGTATGGACAACTGAATATAAAAATAATTTAAAAGTAGATTCCTGGGAAGATGACATTAGCTTAAAAAAGCTAACTAATACATTTATCGAGGGAGGGGAAAAAATAATACATAAGTGTATTTATTTTCCAATACCTGGAACTATAAAGATTGCAGAATAGTTTCTTAATCTAAGGATTACTCTAAAACTTGACTTCTTATTTTTAATTCCTAAAAGAACAAATATTCCTTAATTCGTCATAACGAACTCCGCGAAACTGAGCAAAATAAGATATAAATTGAAATTCTTATGTGGCACATGGACTGTTAAGTTCTTTGGGAGTACTAGGTCGCAAGTTCAAATCCTGTAGCACTATTCATTTATACCAGTAGTTTAGAGATAATAGATTTAATCTTAAAAAAGAAATAATCGATAGGTATAGATGCTTTTTACCTCCTAGTGCCTTCTATTCCTTAAATAATACACTAAATATCTTTGCCCTTACTAGAAAGTAAAAAAGAGAAAATCCAAAGAAGATTTCTATCAAAAAAGCTTGCAGATATTCATTTGAGGAGAAGAGTAAATTTTCTCAAATATCAATAAATTTATATGGATCTTCCTCCAATAACTTGGAAGCTTCTCTTAATGTTATATCTAAAAGATATTAAACTTTCAGCACTTTCTAAAAAAATTAATCAGTTTCATTCCATTGATATAATAAAAATCTCTTTAAATTATCTTATATTTAAGAGATTCAAATATTTTTTAAGATCTAAATGATTAATTCTATTGATACTGAACATTTACCTATAAAAGATCTAATTATTTCTGGTTTAATAATTTTTATAATGTCTACAATTATTGCCAACATTTATAATCCTTTATGGGGTTTTACTTATGCTTTTAGTAACGTTCTAACTCTTGTATTCTTAAGCTGGCTTTATCAAGATTCATGGAATACTAATCAATAATTATTAATAAATGAAAGCTGCTGATTTGTAAGAACATATTCAGTTTTAAACCTAATTCAACATTAGTAGAAAAAATTTTTTAAAATTAAGTAAAATTTGAAAATTGAGTAACTCAGATTTCGATAAAAATGGAGTTGATAGCACAGGAACACATTGGCTTCAATATGCTGCTTTTGCCTTTTCAGCTTTTGCTATTTTTACAACTTGGGCTTTCTTTTTTGATTATAAGTTCCATAGTTTAATAGTTAATATTTTCAGAGTTATAAATTGCAGCGGCTTCAATTGTAATGGAGTTAACTAGGATCTATATGGCTAATCCAGACCAAAAAACTATATTAATTGAGCAAACATCAAAAGATATAATAGAAATTTGTAAAAAATTTCAAGAGGATTCCGGATCATCAAATTTTGAAGTTAAAACTCTTTTAAGAGAAATAGCTAAGTTGTGGGAAGCCGAAGAAAAAAATAAGTTTAGGTTCAGATAATTAACAATTTATACTCGTTAAATTCTTAAATAAACAATTCCACTATTTTTGTACTTTTAAATTTGTTCCATATTTTTTTTTAACTAGATAAGATGCTAATAAAGAAAGCACCAAAAAAAATATTAAACTTTCCAAAGTAGATTGAGGCATAATCATAAATTAGTAGGAGAAAAATTACTATGTATCCATGAAAACGAACTTTACCTAACAAATCAAACAATAATGTTTTTATTTGCTAAATATTTCTCTGATCTCCTTAATGCTTTTACAGCGCCTTTGAAATCTCCTTTATTATATTTCTCTTCACTTTTTTCTTCTAAAAACTGAACAATCTTATTTATTTTTAATTCATCAATTCTTAATTTATGATCATTTATTAAGTCAAATTTTGATGAATATAAATTTGATAATTCTTTTTTGAATTTTTTTAAAATATCCTTATCACAAAATTCAGAATTCAAGAGGTACCTTACTTCCCTTTTATCTTCTATTGCCCCTTTATAATTTCCCTCCTTAAATTTTCTTTCGCTAGATCTTGTCTTATTAACAATATTCTCAATACATAATTTATCTGAATTAAGCATTTTTTTGACTTTTGAATCAGCACATAATAAATCTATCAAATGATAATGAAAATATATTTTTCATTATTTTCATTTTTTAACCAATTACAAGTCCTTTCTCAAGGAGTAACTCATATATTTTTACACTTTTTGTTTTTCCAATTTTTATAGGATTATGGATATCTAAAATTTCGGCAAGACACATTATCCAGGAAGTTCCTTCTCTTAAATTAAGACCTTTACAAATATGGGAAGGTGCCGACTTTAAACAACCAAAATCTGTGGATATGTTCATATTCATAATCTGGGTCTCAAGTTCTAGGCTTAAAAGTTCTATTTCTTGATTTGAAAGGGTAGTTCCAAAAGAATAGGATTCTATTAATAATTGATAGTTCATTAAAAGTAAAAGACACTCGGGGAGCAAAATTATTTAAGCATTTAATTTAATTAACAGAGCCAACGAGTTATTTTTGTCCCTTCATAAATATGTCCAGAAGCTTCAACAATTGATTTTATTTCGGGATTCTTGAAAATATCATATAAAACATTTTCAGGACCTTGAAACATTACTGTTGCTCTTGTTGGATCATCTAAAGATTTCCCAAGATAAAAAGTATTAACACCCATCTCATTGAACATTGCTTGTTGTTCAGATGCCTTCATATGAGCCTCATATTCTTCAAAAGTATTGCTCAGTTTAAAATCTAGAACTGTTGTTTCAATAGCCATAAAATTTATTTAGTAACTTTCTATAATTTTAGATCTTATGACAACAAAAAAACATAACAAAGAAGCAGGTTGGGAAAAAGTTCAATTATTTAGGAAATAATTAATTATTAAAAAATAAGTTTTTATTCAAAATAACTATTAATTATTTTTATATATAAGTTATAAATCAACTATTAAAAATAATTTTGTATTTTGGAATCAAAGATTTCTCAAAGAGAACAATGGACAAGTAAGCTTGGGTTCATTCTAGCAGCGGCTGGGAGTGCTATAGGCCTTGGTAATCTTTGGGGATTCTCATATAGAGCCTCTCAAGGAGGAGGAGCTGCTTTTGTACTTTTATATATATTTATTGTATTGATTGTTTGCCTTCCAGTTTTTGTTGCTGAAATGGCCTTAGGAAGAAATTCAA
Organism: Prochlorococcus sp. AG-673-L20; assembly: GCA_003211135.1. Taxonomy (GTDB): domain Bacteria; phylum Cyanobacteriota; class Cyanobacteriia; order PCC-6307; family Cyanobiaceae; genus Prochlorococcus_A. The sequence continues at coordinate 17,037 of QCTN01000010.1, forward strand.
TGAAAAGTCCATTGTTTGCACCAGTTGAGTTGGGGGGGACAAATTGGTACCCCTTAGGAATACTTTTCTTTATAGCTCCTATTGGGATTCTTTCATTTTACTCCGTGATAATGAGTTGGACAGCAGATACCTTTTTTCATATATTTTTCTTTGGACTACCTAAAGATATTAGTGAAGCAGAGAATGTTTTTAAGTCAATAAGCGGAGGCAGTAGTGTTCTATTAGGACATTTATTGAGTCTTGTTCTGACAGCGATGATAGTTTCATCTGGAATAAAAAAAGGTATAGAAAAAGTTACTAGATACTTTATGCCTATACTTTTCATAATTCTTTTGGGTCTAGCAATTTGGGCCTCCACACTTTCTGGAGCATGGGAAGGATATAAAACTTTTTTACTAAAATTTGACTTTGCCGAATTAAAAAATCCTCAAACTATAAGAAATGCATTTGGCCAAGCTTTCTTTTCATTAAGTTTAGGTATTGGGATAATGGTAGCTTATGCTTCATACCTGAGTAAAAAAAGTAATCTACCTAAACTTAGTTTTGGAGTTGCCACATTAGATACTCTAGTTGGATTGATTGCTGGGCTAATTACTTTCCCAATAGTCCTAACTTTTGGTTTAAGTGATGTTATATCAGAAAGTACAATTGGGACATTATTCATATCAATTCCTTCAGGTTTAGCCTCCTCTGGGTTAGCGGGAAGAATAGTAGCAATAGTTTTTTTTGGATTAGTTTTTATTGCGGCCATAACCTCTTCTGTTTCATTATTAGAAGTACCAGTTTCATCATTAATGGATAAATTTGGATATCAAAGAATTAAATCTGTTTGGATAATCACACTATTAATATTCATATTAGGTATTCCACCAGCATTAAATGGTGGGGTTCTAGAAACATTAATTTCTTTAACTGATGTTCTACTTATTTTTGGTGGATTTTTAGTTACTTTCTTTATGGGATGGGTTGTTCCTCGTAGGTTAGATTCTGAGCTTGACGACTCGAAAGTTGGAACGAAGACAGTAAGATATTTAAAATTTATGATGAGATGGGTTGCACCTCCAATTATTGCTTTTGGACTTCTTATTAGTATCTTTGAATTACTCAAAGGTTGGATAAATTAATAATAAGGGGTCCTACAATACTAATAATCATTAAAGATTATTTACTGCAATATAATGAAGATATATTGGGAAGAAACAAAAATTAATGTCACGAAAATCTGAATCATTAAAAGTGAAAGAAACTAAAGATTTTTCTGAGTTTTCACAATTAGCAGATTTTTCTTTATTAAATTCTCTCAAAGCTGATCCTCAGTCGACAAAAGATGGTAAAGATCACAGAGCTAGGTCAGTTTATTCAGGTCATTATGTTCCCGTCACTCCAACACCAATTCCAGAACCAATATATGTATCACACAGCAACATATTATTTGAAGAATTAGGATTAAATTCTAACCTTACAAAAGATAAAAAGTTTTGTCGTTTTTTTTCTGGTGATATCGAAGTTGCAGAGTATCCAATGAGCCCCTTTGGCTGGTCGACTGGATATGCGTTGTCTATCTATGGCACTGAATATACACAACAATGTCCTTTTGGAACTGGGAATGGCTACGGAGATGGTCGAGCAATTTCTGTATTCGAAGGTTTATTTAATGGTAAAAGGATGGAAATGCAACTTAAAGGAGGAGGCCCTACACCTTATTGTCGTGGTGCAGATGGCCGAGCTGTACTAAGATCAAGTGTTCGTGAATTTCTGGCACAGGAGTTAATGCATGCATTAGGAATTCCTACTTCGAGATCTTTAACTATTTTTGTCTCAGGTACAGAAATAGTTAGAAGGCCTTGGTATTCAGAAGGCTCTATGTATTTTGAGCCTGATGTCATGGTTGATAATCATGCCGCAATTACTACACGTGTTGCACCATCTTTTTTACGTGTAGGTCAGCTCGAACTCTTTGCTCGCAGAGTTAGAAACAATTCTCATGATGACGCTTTTAATGAGCTAAAAATTATTGTGCAACATCTTATAGATAGGAACTATAAAGATGACATTGATCCTAATCTTTCATTTAATGAAAAGGTGATTATGTTGGCTTATTTATATCGAGAAAGACTCATATCACTTGTAGCTAACTGGATGCGAGTCGGTTACTGCCAAGGTAATTTTAATAGTGATAATTGTGCTGCTGGAGGTTTTACTCTTGACTACGGTCCTTTTGGTTTTTGTGAATTATTTGATCCAAGATTTCAGCCTTGGACTGGAGGTGGAGAGCATTTTTCATTTTTCAATCAGCCTTTTGCTGCCGAAATCAATTTTAAGATGTTTTGTTCATCTCTCCTACCATTATTTTTAGAAAATAAAAAATACATAGAAAAATTAGAGAAAATTAAAAGTGATTTTAATAAATTCATGAGTAAAGAAATCCAATTAATGTGGGCAAAAAAGCTTGGCCTTGAAAAATACGACAACACTCTTACCAACGAGCTTTTCAATCTTATGGTTAACTCTAAGGCTGACTTCAGTATTTTCTTTAGAAAGCTTTCTCATATTCCTGACAATATATCTTTTTTAAAAGATAGTTTTTATTTACCTTTAACCGAAGAACTTCAAAAAAAATGGTCTATTTGGTTAAAGAGATGGCAAGAGTGTATTAAGAAACAAGGTAATTTTATGAAAATCTCCAAATCAATGAAACAAGTTAATCCTAAGTTTACTTGGCGTGAATGGATGATAGTTCCTGCTTATGAAGAAGCTGAAGAGGGTAATTACAGCAAAATAAAAGAATTACAAACTATCTTCAAAAATCCCTATGAAGAGCAGTCTTTGGAATCAGAACAAAAATATAATCGTCTAAGGCCAAGAGTATTCTTTAATAAAGGAGGAATAACACACTATAGCTGCTCTTCTTAAAATCATAATTTATTTTTTATATATTTTCTCTAACTGGTTAATTTCATTCCTTAATTCTCTGCCTTTATCATTCAATTTATTATTTTTTCTAATTATTGGAATTATCCACCAAGCTTGTAGACCAACAAAAACCAAAATTAAAAGAATTAAATCAGAAGTTCCAGGCGACATTAATATCGATTGTGGTTTAATTTTAGTTAATAATAGCAATACTTTATTACTTTTAACTATTTAAAATAGACTTGATAATTCTATGCCGCTTCTAAGTCAATACGAAGTTCCCTTCCCTTATAAATTATTGCTTCTTTGAAATTAATTAGTTTTCTTATTCGTTCTTGCCTTATCTCATCAGATATCGTTACATCCTCAATAACCTCTTGTATCGCTAAAGTAACTTTCTGAAGTTGAAACTCTAAGTCTTCTCTATAGTTCATTGATTAATATAATTCTTTCACTAATTAAAATAGAAATTTTTGATTAGTAAATAAGTACTTAACCCAATCAAACTGTTGACATCAAGCCTATCAAAATATATAACTAATAGTATAAATGTACTATGCAACTAATGACACTTAGAGACTCTAGTATTTGGTCTATTTTTTCCTACGGCAGTCGCACAGACACTCCCAAAGGCTGTCTTCTTAATGCCGAAGGAAGCAGGCTAATTTTCTTTGAAAGATGCAAAAAATCACCAAAGAACAATATCAAAATCTTTACACATACGTTTTACACAAATCATCTAGGAGAGCCAGCAGGGTTTAAATCTACAAGCAAAATCAGGGCAGAAGAGGCTTGGAAAGAATGGAATGAACTTCAAGAACTTGGCTGGACAGAAGTATCACACAATTTTGGTTAGACAGGATAAACCTAAAAACAAATAAATTAATTTTTAAAAGTTGATTAACTACCCTAGTCCCTTAATCCACCAGGCAAATTTGAAAACTAAAGCTTTATCGAGCAAAAATTCAAGTACTAAGTCAAAAAACTTCTCAAAATATATCTAAATAATTTTTTATTATCAGAGCAAAGCCATAAAAGAGGCTTATTTCATATCAATTATGTATCGGTTCCGGTACAGTATCAAAATGATGTCAATTATTATCAACCCTATACTTTACATTGCTTAATACTTATGTTACATTATTTAACAATTACATAACAAGCAATGGCTAACTCTCAAGTAACAACAGAATCAGGCGGAAGACAGAATATGTTTCCATCAGAAACTCGTCCTTACATAGATGAGTCAGTTTCTTATGACGGTTACCCTCAAAATGCAGAGAAAGTTAACGGTCGTTGGGCGATGATTGGCTTTGTAGCATTACTAGGTGCATACGTAACAACAGGTCAAATCATTCCTGGGATTTTCTAAAATGGAACCAATTTCCCCTGATCTTTATCAAAAACTTGTTAGAGCATATAAGAACAGCAGGTAAATTTAATTTTTTAGGAATCACTTTCACTGTGACAATTTTCTTAAGCAATGATAAACAAATACAATGCTTTAAAAAATAATTAAATAAAGTATCAAATATAAAATATTTATAAGATAACTTCTATATCAAAACCGGCCTATAATTCTTTTTTCAGTAAAACTAATTAATAAAAAAAGAGATCGTTTTTTAGCTGAAAACGACCTCTTATTACCTAATTCTCACAAGAATAATTTCAAGTAAGCTTTTATATTTTAAATTATTTTAAATAAGTGTAAATCCGCAAATGTGCTGATTTAATTTTATCTTTTTAATCCACCTCTCTTAATCCATAGAAACCAAGTTACCCAGATGGGAGGAAGAAACTTTATTAAAGATCCAATCTCATAAATATAAAAGTGAGCATTATCTTCGCTAAATAAATCTAGGAAAGCTGACGCTAATAATACCCAAATTAAAATAATTATAATATTTGCTCCTAATAAAGCAAATTTATTTTGCTTAAATATTTTTGGCATACTAAAAAAGATATAATCCTAATTTTAGATTAACTTAGAAAATAAAAGAATTATTTTTCAAAAAAAATTCAAATTTAAAATCCATAACCAAATAAAAAAAATACTCAATTTAATCCCCCCCTGCTAATAGAATTCCAAAAATATAAGGTGGGAATAATGAATATTATTACAATTGAAAATAAACTCAAAAGAGCAAAAAAGCATCTTAGAAAAATATCCTTTCTTCTTTATCTTCTTAAAAGTTTTAGGAAATGCCACTCCCATTCGATTAATTTATAAAAATTTTCAGAATATAGAAATAAATATTTCATAATTAATTATTTTTATTAATATTTGAATCCTTAAACACAATTTTTCTAGCAAGTCTATTCAAACTAGACCAAGTTAAATATCTTTACTTAGCTGCTTTTATAATCTCATGCTTTCCTTTTGATGTTAATTTATATCTTTTTAATAACTTTTCTAGGCTATTGGATTTAAAGAAATATAAATATTCACTAATAATTCTTCAGTCTAAAATATGTATATATTTATTTTCTAATATTAGCAATAAACTTTATTTCCTTCTTTAGAAAGATAATAAATTCTATCCTCTGAACTAACAAAAAAAGTTAAACCTTTATATTGAGATCTACCAAATTTAATTAATCTAATTTTATGTAAATCCCAATTCTTCGTATTTATATCAGGATTATTATCTTCTTCTTGTTCAGTAGGTATTAAAGGTCCATAACTAATTTTTTTTGTTGATCGCTTGATAGGTTTCTTATAAAGCAATAAGAGAAATATAAGAATTAAAAAAACAAAAAGAATAACTACAAATAAATTTGACATTATTAACTAATAAAGAATTCTGCTAATTATTAATTGTTTTAAGAATACACTAATTATTTAAATCAATAAGTATTATTTCTTATTTTTAAATTCTTGTATTTTTGAATACTTACAAAATATACCTTTAAACCTGAATATTTATTTAATAGCAAATTTATTATGACTCAAACTTCAATGAACACTCCTTATGCAAAAAGAGTAGCTGAGAAATTTAAAGAAGCTCAAAATTATTTAAAAACTAATGGTTTTAGTAGATCAACAAACCATCTTTTAGAAGAGATTGAGAATACTGTTGAAAGATAATTCCAATAACTCGATTTTTGCCTGGGATTTACTATGGCTATAATGATGGTTTTATAACTAATATCTTTTGTTTTATTGAAAGTTGTATTTGTTGCCTTTTTACAGTATTACTTTCTTATTTTGAATTTAAATTTAAAAAGCAGAATACTAAGCCTTAAATTTAAACTGATTTTCTAAACTTAAACATTAAACAAAAACTCCATAACATCTCCTTCATTTACAATATATTCCTTACCCTCACTTCTTAGTAAACCTTTATTTTTAGCGTTAACTATTGATCCTGAATCTATTAGGTTTTGATATGAAATTGTCTGAGCTCTAATAAACCCTTTTTCAAAATCAGTATGTATTACTCCTGCAGCTTGTGGAGCAGTCATTCCATCTTTTATAGTCCAAGCCTTAGTCTCTTTTTCTCCCGTTGTAAAATAAGTTTTTAACCCTAATAATTTGTAAGTAGATTTTATTAAAGATTTTAATCCGCCTTCCTCTACACCTAAACCCATTAAGTAATCTTTTTTATCCTCAGGTTCTAACTCTATTAATTCTGATTCAACTTGGGCTGAAATTTTTATACATTCTGTATCTTCAGAGTTTGCAAAACTCTGCACTTTTAAGGAGAAATCATTACCTTCAGCTAAATCATTCTCATTTAAATTAGTCGCATAAACAATTGGTTTTGCAGTAAGAAACCCCAATTGTTTAATCATTAAATTTTCTTCATCGCTTAAAGATATTGACCTAACTGAAATACCTTTTTGCAAATTATCTTCAATTTTTTCTAATAAAGAATCTTCTTGTACTGCCTCTTTACTTGTTTTAACTTGTTTCTTGATTCTTTCTCTTCTTTTTTGAAGTTGAGATAAATCAGCTAAATTTAGCTCCAAATTAATAATTTCAATATCATCCAAAGGATCAATCTTCCCCGAGACATGAATTACCTCACTATCTTCAAAACATCTCACGACGTGAACTATTGCATCAACTTCTCTTATGTTGGAAAGGAATTTATTGCCTAAACCCTCGCCTTTACTTGCACCTTTTACAAGACCTGCAATATCGACAAATTCGATTTTAGTGGGGATAATATTTTGACTAGAACTTAAATTACTTAAGTCTTGAAGCCTTTGATCAGGGACTGAAACAATACCTTTATTTGGCTCAATGGTACAAAAGGGAAAGTTTGCTGCTTGCGCTTTTGCATTTTCAACAAGTGCATTAAATAAAGTTGATTTCCCAACATTTGGCAATCCAATAATACCGGCTTTTAACATTTGAAAATTTTTATAGATAAATTAGTCATAGAATCATCCTCTTGTAATATAGAATTTACTTAGCCAATACTGGATAAGTTAAACATAATCGTTTCCATTATTCACTATAGTTTCTAAATATCCTTAATTGCTTGCTTACTAAAAAATATGCTTAATTATATAAAAAAGAATTTAAATATAAAAAGTGGAGTTGCATTAATTGTACTAGCAACCTTTTTTATCTTTTTAAGTAATTCTTTTAAGAAAAACAAATCAAAAGACATATCTAACTTTCTAGTTTCTGTTGAAAAGGGAATTCTTTCTGAATCAATTAACACCAGTGGAGAAGTAAAGGCTACTAGAACAAGCAATATTGGCCCAAGGAAACAAGGAATAATAGAAGAAATTAAAGTTGAAGAAGGTGACTATGTAGAAAAAGGGCAGATTTTGGCTACTCTTGATAATGAAGATTTCATCTATAAGCTTGAAGAGCTTAAATTAAATTTAAAAAAACAAAAATCTGAATATTTAAGAAGAGAATTTTTATTTAAAGAGGGAGCTGTTAGTAAAGAAGATTACGAAAGCTATAAAAATAAATACAACACAAGCGAAGCGAAATTTAGTGATGCGAAAGCTGAAAAAAATTTTTATTATGTAAAAGCTCCATACCCAGGAAAAATAACAGCTAAATATGCAGAGATAGGTTCATACGTTACCCCTAGTTCAAATTTAAGTTCGGACTCTAAAGCTAAAAACTTTATTTTTGAATTATCAGAAGGTCTTGAAATTATTGCTAAAGTTCCAGAAAGCGATATAGGAAGGATAAAAACAGGTCAAGAAGCCTCTGTAAGGATAGAAGCTTATCCTTCAAATAAATACAGTGCCATAGTTAAAAAAATAGCTGAAAGGGCTGTGAAAGATAACAATGTCACTTCATTCGAAGTAACGTTGAACTTTAAAGAAACTTCTGAAGAAATAAAAATTGGCATGACCGCTGATCTCGAATTTAAAGTTAAAAGTAGTGAAGAAAAAATTTTAGTACCAACAGTTTCGATTGTCACGGAAAAAGGTGAGAAAGGGGTCTTAAAAGTAGATAAAAATAATGCTCCTAAATTTGAAAAGATAGAAATAGGTATAAGTAGTGGTAATAAAACTTCAATAATTGATGGTTTAAGACCGGGAGAACAAATCTTTATTGATATTCCACCTTGGGCGAATAAGAGAAAATGAGTTTGAAATCCAAAGACTCAAAAAAGCCAATTTTACTATTAGTTGATGGCCATTCTCTAGCCTTTAGAAGCTTCTATGCATTTAGCAAAGGGATTGATGGGGGATTAACAACTAAAGAAGGTTTACCAACTAGTGTCACATATGGATTTTTAAAAAGTCTTTTAGATAATTGCAAAAATATCAATGCTGAAGGAGTTTGTATTACTTTTGATACAGAAAAACCAACTTTTAGACATGAATTAGATCCAAATTACAAAGCTAATAGAGATGTGGCTCCAGATGTTTTTTTTCAAGATATTGAACAACTAGAAATTATCTTGAAAGAAAGTCTTAATTTACCTATTTTCAAATCCCCAGGATTTGAAGCTGATGATTTATTAGGAACAATTGCTAATGATGCATCCTCAAAAGGTTGGTGTGTAAATATTCTTTCTGGGGATCGAGATTTATTTCAATTAGTTGACGATCAAAAAGATATTTATGTTCTCTATATGGGCGGGGGTCCTTACGCTAAAAGTGGTAATCCTACTTTAATGAATGAAAATGGAGTCAAAGAAAAACTAGGAGTTTATCCAGAAAGAGTCGTAGATTTAAAGGCCTTAACTGGTGATAGTTCTGATAATATTCCAGGAATAAAAGGTGTAGGGCCAAAAACAGCAATTAATTTATTAAAAGAGAATGATACGTTAGACGGGATTTACAAAGCCTTGGATATTATTCAAAAAGATGAAGATAAAAAATATCAGGGATTTATAAAAGGAGCCGTTAGGGAAAAGTTAAAAAATGATAAATTAAATGCTTATCTTTCAAGAGATTTAGCAAAGATAGATGTTGAAGTTCCCCTGGTATTAAGTAATGGATATGAACTAAATCAAATAAATCAAGACGCTCTATCGGAATCTCTGCAAAAACTTGAATTATCAACTTTACTAAGGCAAGTTGATATTTTTAATTCAACATTTAGTAGAGGAGGATTCATTAAAAATAATGAGAGGAGACAAAAGGAAGAAGACTCAAAACTTACAGCATCAATAGAATTAGAAGAAACAGAAAATAAAATCCCAAAAATCAAAGTTAATATAGTTAATGATTCTGAATTACTAGATAAACTAGTTAAAAAATTAGAGATTACCAAGGAGATAGTTGCGTTAGATACTGAGACAAATAGTTTAAATCCTTTAGATGCAGAACTTGTAGGTATAGGTTTTTGTCTTGGTGAAGATATTAATGATTTATTTTATATACCCATTGCTCATCAATCACAAAAAAATGAGTTAAATCAATTATCAATTGAAGATATATTTTCTAAATTAAGGTCTTGGATAGAAAATCCTAAAAAAGAAAAAACTCTTCAAAACTGTAAGTTTGATAGACAAATATTTTATAACCATGGGCTAAATCTTAAAGGAGTTACTTTTGATACCCTTCTAGCAGACTACATTCTCAATAATCAGGAAAAACATGGATTAAGTGAAATTAGTTTTAGAGAATTTGGATTTAAGCCGCCAACTTTTAAAGAAACAGTTGGAAAAAATAAAGATTTTTCATTTGTCGACATTAATAATGCAAGTATTTACTGTGGTTTTGATGTCTATCTTACTTACAAGATTTCGAAAATTTTTAAAGAAAGATTTAATAATGAAAATAAGGATTTAACAGAATTATTTCAAGAAATCGAATTACCTTTAGAGTCAGTTTTATCTGAAATGGAGATGAATGGTATCAGAATAGATACCACTTATTTAAATGAACTTTCTGGAGAATTAAAAAGTAAATTAGAAAATATTGAGGAAAATGTTTTTGAAATAGCAAAGCAAGAATTTAATTTATCCTCTCCAAAACAACTTGGTGAAATATTGTTTGAGAAGTTAAATCTTGATAAAAAAAAATCAAGGAAAACAAAAACAGGTTGGAGTACTGATGCAGTTGTTCTTGAAAGATTAGTAGAAGAACATGAGATAATTCCCTATCTAATAAAACATAGAACTCTTAGTAAACTTTTAAGTACATATATTGATGCTCTTCCCAATCTTATTAGTGAAAAAACTGGAAGAGTTCATACTAATTTTAATCAAGCAGCTACCGCCACTGGGAGATTAAGCAGTAGTAATCCTAATCTTCAGAATATCCCTGTCAGAACAGAATTCAGTAGAAGAATAAGAAAAGCCTTCTTGCCAGAAAAAGGTTGGAAATTACTATCGGCAGATTATTCTCAAATTGAATTAAGAATACTTGCTCACTTAGCTAACGAAGAAATTCTTATAAATGCATTCCACAAAAATGATGATATTCACTCTTTAACAGCACGATTGATTTTTGAAAAGGAAGATATAAATCCTGACGAACGAAGAGTTGGTAAAACCATTAATTTTGGAGTTATTTATGGAATGGGAATAAAAAAGTTTGCACGCTCTACAGGGGTAAGTACGACTGAAGCAAAAGAATTTTTGATTAAATATAAAGAAAGGTATGCCAAAATTTTTAAATTTCTAGAACTTCAAGAAAGGCTTGCTCTCTCGAAAGGTTATGTAGAGACAATTTTTGGAAGAAAGAGAGAATTTAAATTTGATAAAAATGGACTTGGTAGATTATTAGGAAAAGATCCGTATGAAATAGATTTGCAAACTGCCAGGAAAGCAGGAATGGAGGCTCAGTCATTAAGAGCCGCCGCAAATGCTCCTATACAGGGTTCTAGTGCTGACATTATCAAAATAGCTATGGTTCAATTGAACAAAAAATTATTAGAGATGAATATTCCAGTTAAAATGCTTTTACAAGTTCATGATGAATTATTGTTCGAGGTCCAACCAGATTTCTTAGAAATCACAAAGCAACTAGTGAAAGAAACTATGGAAGATTGTGTGAAATTAAAGGTACCGCTTCTAATCGATATCGGAGTTGGAAATAACTGGATGGAAACCAAATAATCTTCCAATAAAAACTTTTTTAATATGATCAAATTATTTAATACTTTAAGTAAAAACGTTGAAGTCTTTAAACCAATAGATGAAGTAGTAAAAATATATTGTTGTGGCGTAACTGTTTATGATTTATGTCATCTTGGGCATGCAAGAAGTTATATATCTTGGGATGTTCTTAGAAGGTTTTTAATTTACAAGAATTATAAAGTAAAGTTTGTCCAGAATTTTACTGATATCGACGATAAGATTTTAAAAAGAGCAAGAGAAGAAAATTGTTCAATGCAGGAAGTTTCTCAAAAAAACATCATTGAATTTCATAAAGATATGGATTCATTAGGGATTATGAGACCAGACAGCATGCCTACTGCGACCAACTCTATTTTAAGCATCGTTGAGTTAATTAAAATTTTAGAGAGTAAAGGATATGCATATTCTGTTGACGGAGATGTTTATTATTCAGTACTTAAAAATAAAAATTATGGGCAACTAAGTAATCAAAATATTCAAGAACAAAATGTCAATCAACAGGGAAGAATTTCTGTGACGGAAAAAAGCAAAAAAGAGGCTCCTCAAGATTTCGCTCTATGGAAAAATGCAAAAGCGAATGAACCATCTTTTAATTCTCCATGGGGTCAAGGCAGGCCTGGATGGCATATTGAATGTTCAGCAATGGTAAAAGATGAATTAGGAGAAACAATTGATATCCATTTAGGTGGATCTGATCTTATCTTTCCTCACCATGAAAATGAGATTGCACAATCTGAATCTGCAAATAATAAAAAACTGGCAAATTATTGGCTACATAACGGAATGGTCAATGTAAACGGACAAAAGATGAGTAAATCATTGAAAAACTTCACCACAATAAGAGACTTATTAGAATCAGGAACAAGCCCAATGGCTTTAAGATATTTTGTTTTAACTGTAAACTACAGAAAACCACTTGACTTTACAGATGAGGCTTTGAAAAGCGCCTCCGAAGCATGGAAAAATATTAATGTTGCTCTTTCTTTTTTTGATTTTACTAAAAAAGAAAATCTATCTATTGAGGTAAATGAAACTAATGAATTTGTTGAAGAAACATATAAAGATATGATCAATTATGAAATATCTCAAAAAAAGATAAAGTTTACTAATGCTTTAAATAACGACCTTAATACAGCAGGAGCAATTGCAATCATTTATGAATTAGCTAAACCACTAAAAAACTTTATAAATCAATTCCAAAGAATTAAAAACCTTGAAATAAATACTAATGAAAAATTTCATCTTAGAGAAACTTTAAAAACACTTGAAGAACTGACTGATGTTCTTGGATTAAAAAAAGAAGCAATAATAATCGAAAACAAAATCAACGAAGATCAAATACAATCCCTTATTAATAAAAGATTGTTAGCAAAAAAGGAAAAAGATTATGCAGAAGCCGATAAAATAAGAAATTCATTAAAGGAAAAAGGCGTAGAACTCATAGATCAATCCCCTGAACTTACAACATGGGTTAGGATCTAAATTTTAAGAAAAAACCCAATTTAAAATTTTTATTTTTTAAATTCACCTTTAAGTGGGAAAATATTATAAATATTAGAGAAAATTGAAATACATCACTGTGCTGGGTTCAACAGGTTCAATTGGAACTCAAACTCTCGAAATAGTAAGTGAACTTCCTGATAAATTCAAAGTTATGGCTCTTTCAGCAGGGAGAAATATAGACTTATTGACGGAGCAAGTTAGTCAACATACACCAGAAGTTATTGCTATAGAGGATGAAAATCTTTTAACAGATTTAAAAAACAATATTAACAATTTAGGAATAAGTAATCCTCCAATAGTTTTAGGTGGTCGAGAGGCAATTAATTCAGTGGCAGCATGGGATTCTGCCGATACTGTAATTACTGGGATAGTAGGATGTGCTGGACTTATTCCGACGATGTCAGCAATTAAGTCTGGTAAAAATATTGCGCTTGCCAATAAAGAGACCTTAATTGCCGCGGGGTCCGTTGTTATACCTGCTTTAAAGGAAAACAAAAGTAGACTTTTACCTGCAGACTCTGAGCATTCAGCTATCTTTCAATGCATACAAGGATTACCTAATTATGAAAATGCCGATTTTTCAACAGGTCAAATCCCAAATGGTTTAAAAGCTATCCATTTAACTGCCTCAGGAGGTGCTTTTAGAGATTGGGCAGTAGAGGATTTAAAAAATGTCACAGTAGAAGATGCGACTTCCCACCCAAATTGGAGTATGGGGAGAAAAATAACTGTAGATTCTGCAACTCTTATGAACAAAGGATTAGAGGTTATTGAAGCACATTATCTATTTGGGACTTCCTACGAAAATATTGAAATTGTTATTCATCCTCAAAGTATTATTCATTCGATGATTGAGATGGAAGATTCTTCTGTCTTAGCTCAATTAGGATGGCCTGATATGAAGCTCCCAATTTTATATGCAATGAGTTGGCCAGAAAGATTCAAAACTAATTGGAAAAGATTTAATTTAACGGAGATTGGTCAACTTACATTTAAAAAACCGGACGAAGTAAAATATCCATGTATGGGACTTGCATACTCAGCAGGAAAATGTTCAGGAACAATGCCTGCAGTACTAAATGCTGCAAATGAAATGGCGGTAGATCAATTTCTAAAAGAAAAAATTTCTTTTCAAGAAATTCCTATCTTTATAAATAAAACTTGTGAATCACATTTGAATAAACTCAACTTAAGTCCAACATTAGAAGATATTCTAGAAGTCGATAATTGGGCCAGAATTTTTGTTCAAGAAGAGATAAAAAAAGGGAAACAATATATCAACGTAGTTTAAAAAAGTGAACGTTCACAAGCACTTATTACTTTGTGCAACTCCTACAAAACAAAAATGTTTTAAAGGAGATGAAGGCAATAAGACTTGGGAATGTCTTAAAAAGACTTTAAAAAATTATGAAAAGGATCCTTCTTCAAAAAATATTCAAATATTGAGATCTAAAGTTGATTGTTTAAGAATATGTAAAAACGGACCAATTCTTCTTATTTGGCCTGATGGTATTTGGTATGAAAAAGTTTCTCCAGAAAAAGTATCAGAAATTTTCACCTCTCATATTATTAATGGGTACCCAATCGAAAAGTGGATTTTCAAAAAAACTCCTTTTGAAAAATAATTTTAAAAATATATATTATTTAAAGACTTAAAAGCCAATTCTTAACTGCTTCATCAGACCAACAACCATTATTTGAATGAAAACCATTATGCCCCCCTTTATTAGTTATTAGAATAGTTAATTTATTAAATGATTCATTCAAAAAATTTTTCAAATTTAAAGTAGATTGATATGGAACCCAAGGATCATCCTTAGCGTGGATTAAAAGAGTAGGGGGAAGATTCTTAATTAAATTTCGAATTCTAAATATAGGTGAAGATTGATAATAATAATCCTCTAAAGATTTGAACCCCCAACTAGGTGCTGTGAAATTTGCATCAAATTCTCCTATCGTTCTTAAACCTTTAATTTTTTTACTTAAGCTACTTTTAGGAAATAAAATCCCTTCGTTTTTATATCCATCCCATAATTGCCTTTTCAAACGTTGCATTAACCACTTTTGATATAAAAAATTTCGAGGTCTTTCTATACAATTGCTGCAAGATAGTAAATCTAAAGGGCTACTAACGCAAGCCAATCCATCAAATAATTTTCTACTATTTTTTGAGCTGAAGTCTAAACAGGCATTAAGAAGAATAGTTCCTCCTAGGGATAATCCAACTCCAAATATAGGTATATCCTCTTTATTTTTTAAAGAATCTTTAAATTCAGAATTAAGAAGTTGTCTAAAATTTTTGAGCGCCAAAATAATATCATTCGAACATCTTGCGGAATAATTTCCTTTTGCCAGAGATCTTGCTGATCCAGCTCCTCGAAGATTTAATTTAAGAACTCCAAATCCATTATTTACTAATTTTCTAGCTATTCGTTTCAAACCAAAACGCTTAGTAGAGCCTCCTAATCCATGAGTAATGATCACAATACCTTTTAAACAATCAAAGTTTTCTGGCAACTCTAAGAACCCTAAGAGATAATCGCCCTCAAATTTTTCTGAGAGAATATTATTTATTGGTAAAAGTATTTTTTTATTTGTTTTAGCTTGGAGGAGATCAAAAATAAATGTATCTCTTAAAGTTTGAAGGTCCCCTCCAATCCATGGAAAAGCCTGATTAAAAGGTCTTTCGTTTATATAATTTGAGAACTTAAATGAGATATTCCTACTTATCGCCAACTCCTAGATCCTTTAATTCTCCAATTAACTCACTTAAAACTTTCTTGGCATCTCCAAAAACCATAGAAGTATTTGGCAAGTCAAACAAATCATTTTTTATCCCCGAATAACCAGCGCTCATTCCTCTTTTTATTACGAATACTGTTCTTGCTTCTTGTACATCAAGAACAGGCATTCCATATAAAGGAGAACTCTTATCATTTTTTGCTTGCGGATTAACAACATCATTTGCTCCTAAGACCAAAACAACATCTGTTGCAGGGAATTCAGGATTAACAACATCCATTTCTTTAAGTTGTTCATAAGGAACATCTGCTTCTGCCAATAAAACATTCATATGTCCCGGCATTCTTCCTGCCACAGGATGAATCGCATATACAACTTCAATACCATTTTGTTCTAGTTTTTTTGTTACTTCTCTCAAAGTGTGTTGAGCTTGAGCTACGGCAAGACCATATCCAGGAACAACTATTACTCTATTTGCTGCCTCTAATGTTAAAGCACATTCTTCAACACTACAGGAAGTTATATTTGTATATTCCCCTGATCCAGAAGATGAAGTAGTTTGTGCAGATAATGACCCTCCAAAAAGGACAGAAATCAAAGACCTGTTCATTCCTTTGCACATGACCTGGGTTAATATCAAGCCCGCTGCTCCCACCATCGCACCGGCGACAATTAATAATTGACTCTTCACTACAAAACCTGCAGCTGCAGCTGCAATGCCCGAATAGCTATTTAAGAGAGAGATAACAACAGGCATGTCTGCTCCACCAATTGGTAACGTTACCCCTATTCCTAAAAGAGTAGAAGCTAAAACCAAAAGCCAAAGAGGACTGCCATTATTTCCACTTATAAGGTAAATAAAAGCTATTAAAGAAGTTATACCAAAAACTATATTTACAAAATGTCTGGCTTTAAGCTGCGTCCACCCTGGAGTAGACAACCAACCCTGAAGCTTGGCCATAGCCACAATTGATCCAGAGAAAGTAATTGCTCCAACAAATATCGAGATTGAAATTGAAACATCATTTATAAAAGATTCTAGAGATCCTGCTTTTACCCCCTCATTAAAAGGATATATAAAGGCACCCATAGCCACTAATAGTGAAGACATTCCACCAAAACCATTGAACAAAGCGACAGTCTCAGGCATTGAGGTCATTGGAACTTTTTTGGCGAGCAGAGTTCCAAATAAACTTCCCACTAAAGTTCCAACAATGATCCATGCCCATGATTGAGTACGTATTCCCTCGGTTCTCAAATAATAA
The DNA here is from genome assembly GCA_003211135.1 of Prochlorococcus sp. AG-673-L20. Lineage (GTDB taxonomy): Bacteria > Cyanobacteriota > Cyanobacteriia > PCC-6307 > Cyanobiaceae > Prochlorococcus_A. Next base: position 33,976 of record QCTN01000010.1, read on the forward strand.
AAGAGCAACCCAATGACAGAAAGCAGCATTGCAAATGCTGCTAATATATTTGCTTCTCTCGCTGACCTAACTTTTGATAAACCCTTTATTCCAAGTGCTAATAACAGAACTGCTAGAAGATCTATTACGAATTTAATAATATCAGGAAGATTCATTTTTATTAATTGATTGATTGATTGATTGATTAATTATTTATTTTTTTTTATAGGTTTACGACTAAACATGGCGAGCATTCTGTCTGTAACAAAAAAACCACCTACAACGTTGAAAAGAGCAAATCCAAGAGATATTGATCCTATTATTAGTAATGGACTATTTGGCTCTGCTTTTATAATTGCAGTTAATGCTGCTAACATCGTTATTCCTGAGATGGCATTTGCTCCACTCATTAAAGGTGTATGAAGTGTTGGAGGTACTTTTCCTATTAACTCCAGACCTAATAAACTTCCAAGCAATAAAACCCAGAGCAAGCTATCAAAATTCATAATTTAATTAAGACCTCATTTTTCAAAAACTTTATTTTGAAGGATAACTCCTTCATCACTTAATAAACAGCCAGAGATTAATTCATCTTCTATGTCTAAATTAATTACACCATCTTTTATGAAAGGTGTAATCAAGGATGTTAGGTTCTTAGCATAAAGTGTACTTGCATCATATGGAACAGATGATGGCAACTCTCCAGCCCCTATAAGCTTTACACCATTACTAATAATAGTTTCATTAGATTTTGTTCCTTCACAATTACCACCTTGAGATACGGCCAAATCAATTACTACTGCTCCTGATCTCATCTTTTTAATCATATGAGAATCTATTAAAACAGGCGCCTTTTTACCTAAAACTTGTGCTGTACAAACAGCAACATCAGCTTCGGATAAATATTTAGTTAACGTAGCCTTTTGTTTAGAAAGGAATTCAGGTGTAACTGCTTTTGCATAGCCGCCTGATTCACCAGGTTTTTCGTCAATTTCTGGAAGTTCAATAAATCTTGCTCCCAAAGACTCAACTTGTTCTTTTACAGCTGGCCTAATATCTGAGACAAAAACAATAGCTCCAAGTCTTTTTGCTGTGGCTACTGCCTGCAATCCTGCGACTCCACCACCAAGAACAACGACTTTTGCAGGCTGTACAGTTCCTGCTGCAGTCATCAGCATAGGAAAATATCTATCGAGTTCACTTGCTGCTAAAAGAACTGCTTTATATCCTGCGATATTGGCTTGAGAAGAAAGTACATCCGAAGATTGAGCTCTACTAATCCTTGGAAGTAATTCCATTGATAAAGCTGAGATTTTTTTACTAATAATAGTGTTTTGAAGTTTTTTATTAGAATAGGGATTTAAAAGCCCTAGCAGTATAGCTCCTTTTTTTAATTTGCCTAAATTAGATTCAGCAGGAGTTTGAACACAAAAAACAACATCAGCATTCTCCCAAATATTTACATTAGATTCACTAACAATTTCACCTCCAGATTCTTTGTATAAAGTGTCATTAAACCCTGATAGTTCTCCTGCTGAACTTTCTACAAAAACTTCACATCCAAGACCTTTTAATTTTTTCACAGCTGCTGGAGTAGCTGAAACTCTTCTCTCACCAGAGGCTGTTTCAATAGGAATGAGTATCTTTGTCAATTTATAGTATTTTTAAACATACTAAAGATAATTTGAATAAAGTCAAAAGTCTTGGAGTTTGAGTTTTGTTAAAAATATATTTTCTTTTTTTTAAATTATGGCTATTAAAAATATATAAGTATTAATAATCTAATGAGCTTGAAAGCTATCGAATGCCCAGATGGAGTTTGTCATAGTCATCATGGTGGCCATGCTGTTCCAAGACAAACCATGCAGAGAAACTTAGAAAAGCATGGTAAAGACTGGTGTGAAAAACTAGCTGAAAGAATTTATGAAATGTCAGTTGACACTTATTCTCAAACAGTAATGCCCAGCCTTCATTCTTCAGGGTGGCAAAGAAGACATCTAGATTGGGAATTTAAATTAGCCGAAAATGATTCCGAACCTGATGAAGCTCTTGTTGAAGGAATCATAAATGCTACTGAAAGTTTCCTTAGAAGCAGTGAGGTTCATAGATTATTCATACAAGAACTAGTACAGGGTACGTTTGAAGAAGCGAATGATAAGAAAATAATTTCTAAAGCTATAAAGTCTATTATTGAAGAGGAAATAGTTCTTTCATTAAGAGAAAAAAAAGATACTCTTTTAAGAAAAATATCTTCAAAATTAGTTTCTGAAGAAAAAGTTAGCGAGGAGCTTGCAATAAATTCAGCAAAAGAAGGATTTGATGAAGTGGAAAGGTTACTCGTAAATCATACAGAGGCAGTTTAGACCTAATTCTTTATGTTTTCTTTATATTCTTATTAGATTTACTATAAATACAGAGTCAAACATTAACTAATTATTAAATTATTGTTTGAAAGTACAAAGTTGTAACTTATTAGACAATGCTTAAAGCTATTAATATGCTTACCTATAGTCAATTCCAAATAGGAAATGTCTAATTTTATAAGAAAAAGAATTGATGTAGCAACTTGTTGGGCGACCAATAGAATATCCGTAATGGATACTCTTGAAAAATATGAGGATAGCTACGCAATCGCAGAGGAATTCAGAGAATGGATATTGCATATTGGTGAAGAAAATGAAAACCTAAAAAATTCAGTTTTAAATTTCCCTAGTGAATTAAAAGAATTATTAAATCAAAAGTTAAATGAGAAATTAATCGAGTGAAATCCGACCTTCAGAAGTAAGGCTTATTGATTAATATTAAAAATAAATAAATGAATATCTAAATGGATACAAAAGGAATAGATGACAACATTGAAAATTTAGTAATTATAGGTTCTGGTCCAGCAGGCTACACAGCGGCAATTTATGCAGCGCGGGCAAACCTTCAACCTCTTTTAGTAACGGGATTTAATTCCGGTGGAATTCCAGGGGGGCAATTAATGACTACTACTTTCGTTGAAAACTATCCAGGTTTTCCAGATGGAGTATTAGGACCTGAATTAATGGACTTAATGAAAGCTCAAGCGGAAAGATGGGGCACAAATTTATATGAGAGTGATGTTATTTCAATTGATACCAGCAAAAGACCTTTTGAGCTAAAGACCTTAGAAGGGAGTATTAAATCAAATTCAATTATTATTGCAACTGGCGCAAGTGCTAATAGATTAGGTGTAATAAATGAAGATAAATTTTGGAGCAAAGGGATAAGCGCTTGTGCAATTTGTGATGGTGCAACACCACAGTTTAGAGATGAAGAATTAGCAGTCATTGGAGGAGGAGATTCTGCATGTGAAGAAGCGGCATATCTTACAAAATATGGCAGCAAAGTTCATTTATTAGTTAGATCGGAAAAACTAAGAGCTAGTGCCGCAATGATTGATAGAGTGAAAGCCAATTCAAAGATTGAAATACACTGGAATACAAAAGTAGAGAAAGCGAATGGTACTGATTGGCTTGAAAATGTTGAAACAATGAATTCTCAAAAAGGTAACGTCGAAATTAAAGTTAAAGGTCTTTTCTACGCTATTGGACACACTCCCAATACAAAGTTTTTAAATAATAAAATTAAATTAGATAAAAAAGGATATATTGCTTGCAATTCAGGAAGACCTGAAACTTCAATAGAAGGTATATTTGCTGCTGGAGATGTTGTAGATTCTGAGTGGAGACAAGGGGTTACAGCTGCTGGGACAGGATGCATGGCAGCATTAGCTGCTGAGAGATGGTTAGCAGAGAAAAATTTATCAAACATAATCGTTAGAGAAACAACTGAACCAGAGAAAACATTATCTTCATCAAGTTTTAATGAAGAGGAGACAAATGAAGATACTTTCGATTTAAACTCTGAATGGCAAAAAGGTAGTTATGCTCTTAGGAAGCTTTATCATGAGAGTAATAGACCAATATTAGTTATTTTTAGCTCTCCAAGCTGTGGACCATGTCATGTATTAAAACCACAACTTAAAAGAGTGATTAAGGAATTTGATGGAGCTGTACAAGGTATAGAAATTGATATTGATAAAGATCAAGAAATCGCCAAACAAGCAGGAATAAATGGAACCCCTACAATACAACTATTTAAAGAAAAATTACTTAAAAAACAGTGGCAAGGTGTTAAACAACGTAGTGAATTCAAAGAAGCGATACAAAATATCCTCTAAGTAAATTTTCTATTATTTATTTCCTTCTTACATTATTTTTAGAATTTCCAGATCTGGGGCCACCACCGCCTGCATTTCTCTCACGATAAGTAATCCTTCCTCTTGTTAGATCATAAGGGCTTATTTCTACCAATACTTTATCTCCAGCTAACAATTTAATTCTAAATTTAGTTAACTTACCTGCTGCTCTGCATAAACACTGGTGACCTTCAGGTTGCTCTAAAGTAACCAAATAAAAACCATTACCTTGTTCTTTTTCTATGACACCAGATGTTTCGATCATAAAATAATTTATTTTCTAGATTCATATTATCAGAAAAGAATAAACAAAATTAATCTCAAGATAATTACATCAAATGAATTAAATTAATTTCAAAGATTTTAAATTTATATAAAAAATTTGATTTCATTAATTATTTGAAGTTGACCATAATAAAAATTTGCTTTTGCAACTTTTTTAGGGTCCTCTATTTGATCGAAAAATGTGAAGCCTAAGCTTTCCCATAAAGATGATCCGCAAACATTGTTTAATTCATTAGTTGCTTCTTGAGCAATATTATTTAACCTGCGTTCCAGGTTTTTAGATTTAGAAATCGACATTAGAATAATTGGTTATAGTACAAATATACTATAAAATTTATTTAATGCAACCTTAGAAGGGAAGTCTCTTTTTTTCTTCGATGTTTAGATCAGCCTCCATTTCTTTAAGTCTTTTTAAAATCTGCTGGTAATATTCTTTGATGTAATTCTCTAGAGAAGTAATATCTTCTTTATTGAGATCTAAAACCTCATAAGTATTGCTCATATCAGAATCTAATGCTATTCCACTACTAGTGACTTCTGCGAAGGCCAATCTCTCAGAAACATTTAATGCATCTTGGAAAAATGAAACCACGTTCTGAGTTACTTTTATTAGAAAAGGCGAAACTCTAAAAATCTTTGCCTTCTTACTACTATATTTTTCGCATAAAGAAATTACTTCATCAGAATCCCAAGCCTTAGGTCCAACTAAAGGAAGTGAAAGCTTGTAAGATTTAGAATTATTTATTGAAGAGACAATAATTTTAGCCATGTCTTGCGTATTCATGTATGCAATTTTAGTTGGAGTACCGCTCATCCAAACGGCTTGACTATCCAAAACAGGAATAGCGAATTGACTTATAACACCTTGCATAAAAGCAGCGCATTTGAAAATTGTATAGTCGAAATTAGACTTCTCTAGTAGTTTTTCAGTACAGTACTTAACATCCATTAATGGTACATTTCTAAACTTTTCTGTTAATAAGATTGAGAGAAAAATAACCCTTTTTATTTTTTTTGATTCACAGGCATTAAAAAGATTTAGTTTCCCATCCCAGTCAGTCTCATATATACTTTTAGAATCTTCGGGTCTACCCGTAGCGCTATCAATAACTACTTCAATGTCTTGTAAAGCATAATCTATATCTCCAGAATTAAGTAAATTCCCCTTTGTAAGTTCACAACCCCATTCTTGCAGAAAAGAAGCTTTCCTAGGATTTCTAACGAAGCATCTTACTTCATGGCCCTCCTGAATAGCTTGTTTTGCTATCTGCCTTCCAAGAGTTCCAGTTGCCCCTACTAAAAGAATCTTCATACTTAAGGATGTTCTTAACTTGTAGAGATTAACTCACTTTCTATGGTATTCGTGAGAATCAATCTCCTTGAAACTTTAATAGTAATGCACCACCAACCAATCCAATTGGTATCAATATCCAAAAAACAGCAGCAATACTAAAAATTTCTTTAGCCATAGGAAACTTAATCAATTATTATAATTTAACGTTAATCTGCATTTTTTTGTAAAAAAAATAACTAATGCAAATATCTTTAAATTATTTTAGAAAGGGGTAAAGGGATATTTATATGAAATCTATCGATAAATCAGTAGAAGGAGACGAATCTAATTACTGGAATTGGAATGGATTCAAAATATTTTGGAGTGTTAAAGGGAAAGAAAATATACATCCTATGATCTTGCTTCATGGGTTCGGAGCAAGCAGTAAACATTGGAGAAATAATTCTTACTACTTTGCACAAAAAGGATATTCTGTTTACTCAATAGATTTAATTGGATTTGGCAATTCAGCTCAACCAGGATTAAAAGAGATCGAAAAATTAGATAATGGAGTTTGGTGTAATCAAGTCAGTGATTTTATTAAACAAGTAATAAGGCCAAAGACTTCTAAAAAGATTATTTTAATAGGAAATTCTTTAGGTTCTTTAGTAGCTTTAACATGTGCAGTTTATTTAAAGAATGAAATATTATCTGTTATTGCATCACCTCTCCCAGATCCTCTAGTAATTCGGAAAAGAGAATCAAAACTTAATTCGAAATTGGAAAAATTTAAAACTAAACTTATAAAAATATTTTTTAGTATATTTCCTTTAGAAATAGTCTTATTTTTTATAAATAAATTAGGAATAATAAAAGTAGGACTTAATTCTGCATATTTCAAAAAAGATAAAGTTGATAAAGAATTAATAAATATTGTGAGAAAACCAGTTTTAAGAAAGACTTCTGCAAGAGCACTAAGAGCTATGTGTATTGGTATGGCAACAAGGGGAGATAAGTTAAAGGCCTCTTACCTTTTAGAACAACTTAGTCTTTCAAAGAAAATTCCTTTTTTATTGTTATGGGGAGAAAAAGATAATTTCATACCTTTATTTCTTGGCAAAAAGATTGCAAAGTTCCATAGATGGGTAGAATTAAAAATAATACCCAATTCAGGTCATTGTGTTCATGATGAAGATCCTTCATTATTTAATAAAATTTCTTATGAATGGATTATAGACTTAAAAACTCAATAAAATATGAAACATACATTATCAGTACTTGTTGAAGACGAATCAGGGGCATTAAGTAGAATTTCAGGTCTTTTTGCCAGAAGAGGTTTCAATATCGATAGTCTTGCAGTTGGGCCTGCCGAAACAAAGGGGATTTCTAGATTAACAATGGTTGTAGAAGGCGATAATGAAACCCTTCAACAAATGACTAAACAACTTAATAAATTATTTAATGTTCTGGGAGTCGTAGATTTTACTAACCTTGCCGCCGTTGAAAGGGAATTAATGCTTCTTAAAGTATCGTCAAAAGAAGATACAAGAAGTAATATTTTGGATATTGTTCAAATATTTAGAGCAAAAGTAGTAGATGTGTCAGATATTGCTTTAACTCTTGAAGTAGTAGGAGATCCAGGGAAATTAGTTGCTTTGGAAAAACTACTTGAACCATACGGAATTCTTGAGATCGCGAGAACAGGTAAAGTTGCCCTTAAACGTTCTTCGGGAGTTAATACTGAAATGTTAAAAATAAATAAATACTCTTTAGAAATTTAATTAGAAATTATGATTTCATAAATCAAATCTTCTTTATCTATTTTGTTTAATATTTCGATTCCTTTTACAACTTTCCCAAAAATTGAATACCTTCCATCTAATTCAGGAAATTTATTAGTTACGAAAAAAAACTCAGTAGAAGATGAATTCCTTTCTCCACTTTTTACCATGGCTAGTGATCCCTTTTCAAAAATATTAGTGAGATTAATAATTTCAGAAGGATCTACAATTGGATAATTATATACTGGTTCGATTTCTTTTTTTAATTTTATTTCTAAGGGTATATTTCTTATAAATTTGTTAAAATTTTGACTTTCATCTTTGTAAAAATTGTTTTCGGGGTTAATACCTGAATGTATTACTTTAACTTGAGGATAATTAATTATATTATAAAACCTTTTATTTTTATAAATATTTTTCTTTAAATTTTCAATAAAATTATTTACTGTAACTGGGTTTTCCCCACCGTATAGTTGTACTTTAAAATTACCTTTTGAAGTCTTGAATTCAACTATTTGATTCTTTTTCATACAAATAAGATCAAGCTTCTCACAATAATAATTTGAATCAAAAGTTCTCTTATAGCTGCAACCTGTGATTAACAACAAAAATATTTGAAAAAGCAAAACTGAGTTTAATAAATGAAATCTTCCTATTTCAAACCCTCCAAATTTACATTTAAAAATTTAGCTAATTTTGCTCCTTCTTCTTCCACTTGGAGCAATGGTTTAAGTTCACCCGCTCCACTTAGAGGAAGTGCTTTTTTTCTACCTTTAAGAACAAGTGCAATTCTTCTTCTTGGATTAAATCCTTCGCTTATATCTAATTTTACAGACTTTATTTCATCAAAGTTAAATTTAACTTCGATATCCTTGAATAATCCTTTCCTTTTAATTTCAACAGATTTTGAGTTTTTATCAAAAGAGTTATAACCAGAACCAAAATTTACAAAAACCAAATACCACAAATATATATTAAGCAAATTGGCTATTACTCCATATGCCCCCATTATTATTCCCTGAGGGATAAAAAGTAAGGATGAAGGATTACCTAATGGGAGTAAATCTCTTCCTGTATAACTAGAGATTGCAGCCAATATAAAACCAACACCACCAATGGTTAACATTCCTCCAATAAGGTAATTTGATATTTTTCTAGCTCCATTAATTTTTTGTTCAATTTTATTGAAAGAAGAAAGATTTGATTCCATAATATATTTATCTTAGAGGCCTATTCCACTTAATTTAGATAATAATATAGAGTATTATTACTTATTTTTGAGCAAGAAAGTCAGGAAAGCTTTACAAGGCATTTCATATATACAAATATTTCCCCACTTTACTCTCAATCTTTGTTACAGTCTCAGCGTATCCCGAAGCTAAAAACGATTTCTCATGACGATCGCCGTTGGAAGCGCCCCACAGAGAGGATGGTTTGATGTCCTTGATGATTGGTTAAAGCGCGACAGGTTTGTATTTATTGGTTGGTCCGGTCTTCTTCTTCTACCTTGTGCATATCTTGCTATTGGTGGATGGTTCGTCGGAACAACATTTGTTACCTCATGGTACACACACGGTATTGCATCTTCATATCTTGAAGGAGCAAACTTTTTGACAGCAGCTGTAAGTACCCCTGGAGATGCCATGGGTCACAGTCTTCTATTTTTATGGGGTCCTGAAGCCCAAGGTAGTTTCGTAAGATGGCTACAACTTGGTGGTCTTTGGAACTTTGTTGCATTACATGGAGTATTTGGCCTTATCGGTTTCATGCTTCGTCAATTTGAAATTGCCGGTCTTGTAGGTATTAGACCTTACAACGCACTCGCTTTTTCAGCTGTAATTGCAGTTTTTACAAGTATTTTCCTTATCTACCCATTAGGACAGCATAGTTGGTTCTTTGCACCTTCATTTGGTGTTGCTGCAATCTTCCGTTATATCTTGTTCATTCAAGGTTTTCACAATATCACTCTTAACCCTTTTCATATGATGGGTGTTGCTGGAATTCTTGGTGGTGCACTTCTTTGCGCTATCCATGGAGCAACAGTTCAAAACACATTATATGAAGACACAAGTGTTTACACAGATGGTAAAGTTCAAAGTTCAACTTTTAGAGCTTTCGATCCAACACAAGAAGAAGAAACTTATTCAATGATTACAGCGAATAGATTTTGGAGCCAAATTTTTGGTATTGCTTTCTCTAATAAGAGATTCCTTCACTTCTTGATGCTTTTTGTACCTGTCATGGGTATGTGGACATCTTCAATTGGTATTGTTGGTTTAGCACTTAACTTAAGAGCTTACGATTTTGTTAGTCAAGAGATAAGAGCTGCAGAAGATCCAGAATTTGAAACATTCTACACAAAGAATATACTTCTGAACGAAGGTATGCGAGCATGGATGTCTTCTGTGGATCAACCACACGAAAACTTTGTATTCCCTGAGGAGGTTCTTCCGCGTGGAAACGCCCTTTAATAATTTACTAAGAGCTCCTAACCAGAGTATTGAAGAAACTGGTTACGCTTGGTACGTAGGTAACGCCAGATTAATTAATTTATCTGGACGTTTACTTGGAGCACACATTGCACACTCTGGCCTAATAGTATTTTGGGCTGGAGCAATGATGTTATTCGAAGTAAGCCATTTCACATTTGATAAACCAATGTGGGAACAAGGCTTAATTTGTATGCCTCATGTTGCAATGTTCGGGTTTGGAATTGGCCCTGGTGGTGAAGTTACTTCTGTATATCCCTTCTTCGTTGCAGGTGTTATACATTTAATTTCTTCAGCAGTTTTAGGTTTTGGAGGGATTTATCACTCTTTAGCTGGTCCAGAAAAGCTCGAGCAAGATTTTCCTTTCTTTTCAACTGATTGGAGAGATAAGAACCAAATGACTAATATATTGGGTTATCACCTAGTAGTTTTAGGAGTTGGTGCTTTATTTTTCGTAGCTGATTGGATGTTTATCGGTGGTGCTTATGACACATGGGCCCCCGGTGGTGGAGAAGTTAGATTGGTTAGTCCAACCTTAGATCCAAGAGTAATTCTTGGTTATCTATTTAGGTCTCCATGGGGAGGTGCCGGTTCAATTATTGGTGTTAACTCAATTGAAGACATTGTTGGAGGCCATGTTTACGTTGGTATAACAGCTATTATTGGTGGTTTATTCCATATCTTCACAAAACCTTTTGGATGGGCTAGAAGAGCATTCATTTGGAATGGAGAAGGACTTCTAAGTTATGCACTTGGTGGAATTTGTGTTGCAAGTTTTATTGCATCAACATTTATCTGGTTTAACAACACTGCTTATCCTTCAGAATTCTACGGCCCAACAAATGCTGAAGCTTCACAGGCCCAAAGCTTTACTTTCCTAGTGAGAGATCAAAGAATTGGAGCTAATGTAGGTTCAACAATGGGACCAACAGGATTAGGTAAGTATCTCATGAGATCTCCTACAGGTGAAATTATATTTGGTGGTGAAACAATGAGATTTTGGGACTTCAGAGGACCATGGTTAGAACCTTTAAGAGGACCTAACGGATTAAGTCTAGAGAAGATCCAAAATGATATTCAGCCTTGGCAAGTAAGAAGAGCAGCTGAATATATGACTCATGCACCTAATGCTTCTATCAACTCTGTTGGTGGTATCATTACCGAGCCTAACGCTGTTAACTTTGTTAATCTAAGACAATGGCTAGCTGCAGCTCAATTCTTCCTAGGATGGTTTACATTTATCGGTCACCTTTGGCATGCAGGTCGTGCTAGAGCAGCCGCTGCCGGTTTCGAAAAAGGAATCGACAGAAAGAGTGAGCCAGCTCTAGAAATGCCAGATATTGATTAACTCTAATCAATTTTCAAAAGACCCTTTTAAAGGGTCTTTTTTTTATGGCAAAATTCCCTCCTTAATTAGACTCTTTCTAAACCATGGCAAACTTAAACCCATTACATTACTAAAACAACCATCTATCTTTTCGATATATTTACCTCCCTTGCCTTCTAAAGTAAATCCTCCAGCAGAATATAAAGGTTCAAGAGAGTCAACATAACTTTTTATCTCTTCATCTTGCAATTTAGAAAAATATACTTTAGAACTTACTATTTTTTGAATTTTCTTAGTCACTTTGAGTACTTTCGAGGTTGAATCAAAAGAACTAATTAGTAATGTATGTCCCGTATGGAGAAAACCAAACTGCCCAGACATTTTTTTCCATCTAATAAATGCCTCTTCTTTATCTACCGGTTTTCCAAAAGCTTCCCCTTTAAATTCAAATATTGAATCACAACCCAAGATTTCCACTGAACTATAATTAAATTTTGATGGTAATTCTATTTCTTTGATATTAAGAACTAAACTATTGGCTTTTTGAAAAGATAATTCCAGAGCCAAATTAGATATTTCTTTCTCTTTTATTGAATCTTCATCAAAATTACTTGATATTTGAATAAATTCAATTTGAGAATTTTCGAGTAATTTTTTTCTAGATTGAGAAGCAGAGGCTAGAATTAACACAAATTTTTTATCGAATTATAATTCAATTTACTTATTAATAAATTTCAAAATTAATATAAATTACTAATGGAATTAATAGAACAACTACAACCTATTAAAAAACCCTTAATGGTTCTAGGTACATCTAGTGGAGCAGGTAAATCATTAACAGTTACCGCAATATGCAGACTACTCAAAAATCAGGGAGAAGAGCCAATACCTTTTAAGGGGCAAAATATGAGTAACAATGCGTGGGTTGATTGGAATGGAGGAGAGATGGCATATTCCCAAGCCTTACAAGCATTTGCTTGCGGGATAATTCCTTCTTCAGAAATGAATCCTATTCTATTAAAGCCACAAGGTAATTCAACGAGTGAAGTCATTCATTTTGGGAAAAGTATAGGTATCACAACAGCAAAAGATTATTACAAGGATTGGTTTATCCCTGGATGGGAAGTAATAAAAAAGAGTTTGAATTCAATATATGAACGTCACCCAAATTGTCGTTTAATTATTGAAGGAGCTGGAAGTCCTGTAGAGATGAATTTAATTCATAGGGATCTTACTAACCTAAAAGTGGCTAAGTATTTAGATGCGAATTGCATTCTAGTAACTGATATCGAAAGGGGAGGTGTATTTGCTCAAATAATAGGAACTCTTGAATTAATGAAACCAGATGAAAGAAAGCTTATTAAAGGAATATTAATCAATAGATTTAGAGGAGACCTTTCATTATTTGAAGAAGGGAAAAAATGGATAGAAAATAAAGCTCAAATTCCTGTTTTAGGAATAATTCCTTGGTTGGATGACAAATTCCCTCCAGAAGATTCCTTAGATTTACTAGAGAGAAAATCAAAGGCAATTAACCCTGAAATAAAGGTTGGGATAATAAAATTACCATCTATAAGCAACTTCTCAGATTTTGATCCATTAGAAAATGAAGAATCAATATTAATTAAATGGGTAAGGGAATCTCAAAATTTGAATCAATTTGATTTTCTTATTATTCCTGGAAGTAAACAGACTATTAAAGATCAACAATTTCTTAGAGATTCTGGTTTATCAAAAGATATCAAAAATTATTCAACAAATAATGGCAATATTTTTGGAATTTGTGGAGGTTTTCAAATGTTAGGAACAATTCTTGAAGACCCATTTTTTAAAGAAGGATCAAAAGTCAACTTAGAGCAATCAATTAACGGAATTGGATTACTCCCTTTAAAAACAACTTTCCTTCAAAAAAAGATAACAAGGCAGATAAATTCTGAGTCAATTTGGCCGGACCTAGCAGAAATCAAAGGATTTGAGATACATAACGGAGTATCTGAATTAGATCGCAGTCAAGATAATTTAAAAATAAAACCAATTTTTAAAGATTTAGATCTTGGGTGGTACAAAGAAAATATTCAAGGAGGGACTATTGCTGGCACATACATTCATGGAATCTTTGAAAATGATGAATGGAGAGATCACTATTTAAATTTAATTAGAAAAGGGAAAAACTCCCCTTTGTTAGACAAGAGAACAAGATCTTATAAAATTAAAAGAGAAAACATTATTGATAATCTCGCTAATGAATTTAAAAAACATTTTAATATTTCATCCTTGTTAAATTGAAACAATCAAAAATTAAAATTAAATGGCCAAATAATATCGAGACATATGCCTCAGAAGGAGACGATTGGTTCTCAATTGCTGAGACTGTAGGTTTTGAAATTCCAACTGGATGTTTAACGGGGAGTTGTGGAGCCTGCGAAATAGATGTTAATGGAGAAACTGTTAGAGCTTGTATAAGCAATATTAAAAGTACAAAAAAAGGATGCACTTTAAGGGTTTCTTTTACTACAGACCCCTACTGGGGAAACTAAATTATTCAAAAGAATACTAAGAAGTTTAGAAGAAAAAAGTTTACAAACCTATTCATAAAGAGGTTTTTACCTTTAATCATTTTAAATTAAATAGTTTTTTTATTTAACTAAAAGAATAAGGAAGAAAGTTCTACTTATCCATATTAGTGTAAAAACGGAGAGGGTCTTAGTTGAGATGAATTCATTAGACACTCTCAGATACTTACTAACACTGATATATTTGCAAATCGTTCAATCCACCCCCACATTTCCCCCAACATTTTTTACCTTTATTTAAATTATTTAAATAAAATTATAATTCTCATAAAGATTTGATTTATTAATAGGGTTCTTAAATTTTTTGCAGGATTATCAATATTCTTATCTGCATTTG
>QCTN01000011.1 GCA_003211135.1 Prochlorococcus sp. AG-673-L20
CAAGAATTTGAGGAAACTAAACTGCTCGGTAAACGAAAGCTGGCAAATTTTATTCATACAAAAACAGGAATACTTGTAGATCCATCAAGCCTCTTTGACGTACAAGTTAAAAGGATCCATCAATATAAAAGACAACATTTAAATGCTCTGCAAATTATTGCTCAGTATTTAAGAATCAAAAATGGTACAAGTAATTATGAGGCTCCGAGGACAGTTATTTTTGGAGGGAAGGCTGCTCCAGGTTACTTTATGGCTAAATTAATTATCAGATTTATTAATGGTATTGCAGATGTTGTTAATTCAGATCCTGATATGGATGGACTTTTAAGAGTAGTTTTCTTACCTGACTATAATGTAAAACTTGGAGAAATAGTTTATCCAGCAACAGACCTTTCAGAGCAAATTTCAACTGCTGGTAAAGAAGCATCAGGAACAGGAAATATGAAATTTGCAATGAATGGAGCTTTAACTATAGGTACTCTTGACGGAGCAAATGTAGAATTGAGAGACCTTGTTAAAAAAGAAAATTTCTTTCTTTTCGGAAAGACGGAAAGTGAAATAATGCATTTAAAAAATAATGGTTATTCTCCCAAGACTTTTATTAATAAATGTCCTGAGTTAAAAGAAGTAATTCGTTTAATCGAAATTGGCCATTTTAGTAATGGAGATAAAGAATTATTCAAACCTTTATTAAATAGTTTGACTGGAAATGATCCGTTTTTCGTGATGGCTGACTTCGAAGACTATTTAAATAAACAAGATGAAGTTAGTAACTTCTGGAATAATAAAAAAGCGTGGAATAAAATGGCTCTACTAAATACTGCAAGATCAGGCTATTTTTCTTCAGACAGATCAATCAGAGAATATTGCGAATCTATTTGGAAAGTTTCACCTATGCCAGTTGAAATTACCTGTGATATTGAAGAAGTAACTACTTAAAGTTATCCGTATCAAGTAAACTTTCTGATTTATGAAATAATCTATCAATATTTAGTGAATCATGACATTGAAACGGTTCTTCTTTCAAAAAAATAAATAGCTCTAAATCATATCATTGTATTATTTAGGCACAATTGTAGGCCCGTCAAATAATTCGTCATTTTCATCAACAGAATCTGGACTATCAGGCAAAGGAATTTCAATACTAGTCACCAAAGTAATAACATCTCTTAATCTCATTGAGTCTGCAAACCAACCCATTGCTTGTTCAGCATCTCCTCTCTTTTCCGCATCATTTGCTTGGTCTTCGTGAGCTTCAGCCAATAAAGAAAGCCAACAAAGGCATCTTGCTTGAACTATAGAAAGATCTATATCATTTGGTTGAGATTTAGAAATACGTTCATGCTCTTGTTGAATTAAGAGTTTTAAACGCATATCGTGCAGCTTAGCCATAAGAGCTTAATTACTAATTACACACTAGCTAGAGAGTTGCAAATATGCACGTATACTACATATAGTTTATTAACTGAAACGGGACTGGAGGGAATCGAACCCACGACCTACGGTTTAGGAAACCGTCGCTCTATCCTACTGAGCTACAGCCCCAAGAGATGATTTTTGGGTTAATAAGCATTATGCTAGATGAGAGCAGGAGAGGCAATCGCAAAAATGTTTTATTTTGTTTTGAAAATAAACCTTTTTGAGGAAAGTCCGGGCTCCCATATGGTCAGGCTTGCTGGGTAATTCCCAGTGCGGGTAACCGTGAGGATAGTGCCACAGAAACATACCGCCTAATACTTTATGTATGGCAAGGGTGCAAGGGTGCGGTAAGAGCGCACCAGCAACATTGAGAAGTGTTGGCTAGGTAAACCCCGGCTGGGTGCAAGGCTAAGTAGATTTATGACCATTAAAAAATCTACTTTTAAGCGCCGCTTGAGGCTGTGAAGTAATTCCAGTCCTAGATAGATGATTGCCCATCTTATTAAGATGAACAGAACCCGGCTTATGACCTGCTTTCTACTTAATGAAAACACTTAATCTATATGGACACCTTAATTGATGAAAAAAGGCTTGAACAAATTATTAAGTTTTTAAATTCGCTTGAAATAAATTCAAAAAGATTTATTGAAATCATAAACCAAAAAGATAAATTAATACTTCATACTTTCAATGAAGCATTAACACACTCCTCCGCAAACAAGATAGTTAATTATGAAAAATTAGAATTCTTCGGGGATGCTGTTCTCAGATTATCAGCATCAGATTTTATAGAGAGAACATATGATAATATGAGCGTTGGTAATAGATCAGAACTTAGATCTCAAATAGTAAGTGATGAATGGTTAACTGAATTAGGTAAAAAAATATTTATAGAAAAAGTAATAATAAAAGGACCCAAAGCAATGGGTGATGAGAATTCAAAAGACACTATAATTGCCGAAACTAGTGAAGCATTAATTGGCGCAATATATAAGTGTTTTAATTCAATATATGAAGTCAACATATGGTTAGATACTTTTTGGAAAAAAGATGCCGAAGTATATTTACAAGCACCACATAAATATAATGCCAAGTCAGCATTACAAGAATGGTGTCAAAGTCAAGGATTTGATTTACCTATTTATAAAATATATGAAGTATCAAAAATTCACGGAGATCCAAAAAGATTCTCTTGTGAAATATACATAAATGGATCTAAAAAAGCTTACAGCTTTGGGAATTCTCATAAAAAAGCCGAAAAAAATGCTGCAAGTATTCTGATACAAAAGATTTTCCAGAGAAATGAAAATTAATTCTTCAAACAAGTTCCAAATTAATTAATTGAAATGTTACTAACTTATCCCAATTGCCCCCTTCAAAAAGAACAGCTGCTGTTTTATTAGTTACTCTTTGTACAAATCCCTTGTAACCTCTATAAATAGAATTAACATCTTTAACAACTACTATAGAACCTGGGAGTATTGGCTTATTCAAAAATTCCATAGAAAAAATTTACATATAGATTATGATAGAGCATGATAAATGGTTGATTGTTGGAATAATAACATCTCCCCAAGGCATTAATGGGAAAATCAAGGTTAAATCTCTTAGTGATTTTGAAGAAAGATTTATAAATCCTGGTAAAAGATGGATACAAAAAGAAGACGAGTCGCCTAAAGAATTCGAGCTTACTCATGGTTTTAAAAAACCAGGAAAAGAATTATTCATAATTACGTTTAAAGGGATAAACAATAGGAATCAAGCAGAAAACTTAAAGGGACATAAAATCCTCGTCAAATTAGATGAAATTCCAAAATTGAGTAAGGGAGAATTTCATTTAACCGAATTAGTTAATTTAAAAGTCAAAATTTCAGAAAATAATCAATTACAAATAATTGGAAAAGTTATTAACTTAACGAACGAGAAAAATAATTTACTTGTGATTAAACTTTTGAAAAATAATAAAGAGGTTCTTATACCTTTTGTTAAGGAAATTGTTCCAGTAGTAGATATTAAACAACAATTTATACTGATTACTCCTCCTTCAGGTCTATTGGAGCTATAAATTCTCTTTTTAAAAATTTTTACTCTACTGTTACGCTTTTAGCTAGATTCCTTGGTTGATCAACATCAAGTCCTCTATGAGCAGCAATGTGATAACTCAATAATTGAAGAGGGACAATAGCAAGTAAAGGAGCAATCCATTCATTTGTTGAAGGTATGGTCATTAAATAATCAAATATTTCAGTCCCATTACATTGAGGAGCAACACCAATTAAATAAGCATCTCTCGCTTTTGCTTCTTGAGCATTACTAATTACCTTATCAAATACTTCTCCTGGAGTAGCTATTGAAATTACAGGTACTTTTTTGTCTAATAAAGCTATAGGTCCATGCTTCATTTCCCCAGCAGGATAACCTGCAGCATGTATATAACTAATTTCCTTCAACTTAAGAGCCCCCTCAAGAGCAATAGGATAATTTATGCCTCTACCCAAAAAAATAACGTCTTTAATATTAAAAAAATCATGTGCAAGTTTTTCAGAAGATTCATTATGTTTTTCTAAAAGTTCTTCAACTAATGCTGGTAATTGAGTTAATTCTGAAACTAATTGACTAATATTTTCATTACTTTGACTTCCCTTGATTTGAGCAAATTTTATAGCTAATCCATAAAAAGAAAGAAGTTGAGCAAAAAAAGTTTTAGTAGCAGCAACACCAATTTCTATTCCAGCACTTATATCAATAATATTTGGTATTTGTCTACCAATTGAGCTTTCAATTCTGTTCGTAATAGCAATTAAATTTGGTTTGAAGTTTCTATCCCCCATTGAAGATCTCCTTTTAATTTCCATATTTATAGCCGCGATAGTATCCGCAGTTTCTCCTGACTGAGTAACTCCAATTGTTAAGGTATTAGGAAGTAATGGAGGTGGTGAGTATCTAAACTCACTCGCATAAAAGACATTTGTTGGTATACCCGAGAATTGTTCTAATAAAAATTTACCCACCATTGCAGCATGCTTGCTTGTACCACAAGCAACGATTTCTATTCTTTCAATAGAGTTTAAAAAGTCTGTCTCAAAAGAGTAATTAACTTGAAATTGATCCGTCTTGAAATCTTTAATTAAATGTTTTTCTAACCAATATTTAGCAATCTCAGGCTGATCATAGATTTCCTTTAACATATAGTGTTTAAAATTTTTTTTGTCACTTACTTGGTCTGAAGTTTGTAAAGAAATTGGATTTCGATATTGTCTCTCGTTATTAGAATCATAAATTTCTATTCCTAAAGGCGTTAGAAGTGCTATTTCCTCATCCTCCAAAGGTAAAATAATTTTTGTAAAATTCGCTATTGCTGGCGTATCACTTGCACATATAAATTCTCCCTCCCCTAAACCAATTATTAAAGGTGCCTGCTTCCTGGCAACAACTAATGCCTCAGGAGCACCAGACCAAAGTACTGCTAATGCATATGATCCTTCTAAATCAGATATTACATTTCTTACTGCTACCAATAAAGTTGAACCATTGTTTTCAAGCTTTAGTTGACTTAAAGCAAATAATTCTTTTTGTATCAAGTGTGGTAAGACTTCTGTATCGGTATCAGAATTAAAAACAATTCCTTCTTTTTGTAATTTAATTTTTAATTCCTGATAATTTTCAATAATCCCATTTTGAACAACTGCAACTTCTCCTGAACTATCAATATGGGGATGTGCATTTTTAACCTCTGGCTTTCCGTGAGTGGCCCAACGTGTATGACCTATTCCTACCGCTCCAGGTATTACTTTATTTTTTAAATTATTTTTTAAATTATTAAGCTTTCCTTCTGCTTTATTACAAACTATTTTTTTTGTTTCAGAGTTTATTATGGCGATACCTGCGGAATCATATCCTCTATATTCAAGTTTCTCTAAACCATTAATAAGTAATGGTAATGCTTTTTTATAACCGGTAACGGCAACAATTCCACACATATAAATAATTTTCTTCAATTATATTGAACAAAATTAAATATTTAATAAAACATGGACTCTCTTTAAACTGCACTATAAAAATTAATAAGCTAAGCCCATACTTCTTGATGTTTCATCACCTAAATAAACCCTGATACTTAAAAAATCTGTTGGGCATGCTGTTTCACACCTTTTACAGCCTACACAATCTTCTGTCCTAGGAGATGAAGCTATTTGGCCGGCTTTGCAACCATCCCATGGAACCATCTCCAAAACATCGAGAGGGCATGCTCTTACACATTGGGTACATCCAATGCACGTATCATAAATTTTAACTGCGTGTGACATGTAAAAATTGTCTTAGAGAACCTCGTAATATAATACTATTGTCTTACAAAGAAATTAAAAAAATTAAGATATGCTTCACTCTTGTTAACTCTAGGGCATAAAATCATATAGATAATTAGTAAATTCCATAAACTATGTCACAAGAAGAAATCCTTCAACAAGTTTGCTCTATTGTTTCTGAGCAACTAAGTGTTGAATCAGCCGAAGTAAAATCTGATTCAAACTTTCAAAATGATTTAGGTGCAGACTCGCTTGACACCGTAGAGCTAGTAATGGCACTTGAAGAAGCATTTGATATCGAGATACCTGATGAAGCGGCTGAAGGTATCGCAACAGTAGGAGATGCTGTTAAATTCATCGAAGAAAAAAAGGGTTAATTAAGGATGCCAAATTTCCATCGAGTAGTTATTACCGGTATAGGGGCAGTAACTCCAATTGGTAACAACATTGATGAATATTTACTCGGTCTACAAAAGGGGGCAAATGGAGTTTCAGATATTACTCTCTTTAATCCTGAAAAACATCCCTGCAAGTTTGCAGCAGAAGTTAAAGATCTTCAATTCGAAAATTTTATTGAGCCTAAAGAATCTAAAAGATGGGATCGATTTTCTCAATTTGGTGTAATAGCTGCAAAGCAAGCTTTCAATGATTCTGGACTTGAAATAACTGAAGCCAATGAATCAAGAATTGGAGTAATTATTGGATCTGGTGTTGGAGGCCTACTTACAATGGAAAGCCAAGCTCAAGTGTTGAGTCATAAAGGCCCAAAAAGAGTAAGCCCATTTACAGTTCCAATGATGATCCCAAATATGGCAACAGGACTAGCTGCTATTGCTTTGGGATTAAAAGGTCCAAGCTCTGCTGTATCCACCGCCTGCGCTGCCGGATCAAATGCTATTGGAGACTCTTTTAGATTATTACAACTAGGTAAAGCAGATGCGATGCTTTGTGGAGGGGCAGAAGCAAGTATTACTCCTCTTGGAGTAGCAGGTTTTGCAAGCGCTAAAGCACTTTCTTTTAGAAATAATAGCCCACAAACTGCAAGTAGACCTTTTGATGCTGAGAGAGATGGCTTTGTGATTGGAGAAGGATCCGGGATTCTTGTTCTAGAAACTCTTGAAAATGCAAAAAAAAGAGGCGCAAAAATTTATGCTGAAATTATTGGCTATGGATCAACATGTGATGCTCATCACATTACCTCACCTTCCCCAGGAGGGACTGGAGGGGCAGCAGCAATCAAACTGGCCATAGATGATGGTTCAATTAACCTTGATCAAGTTGATTACATAAATGCTCATGGAACTAGCACTGCAGCAAATGACAAAAATGAAACTTCTGCAATTAAATCCATATTTAAAGACAGATCTTACCTCATTCCTGTAAGCTCTACTAAGTCGATGACTGGTCATCTCTTAGGGGGGTCAGGAGGTATAGAAGCTGTGGCTTGTATTCTTTCTTTAACACATAATTTTGTCCCTCCTACAATAAACTACGTTAATCCCGATCCAGATTGTGATCTTGATTATGTACCAAATAAAGCTAGAGATACTCAAATAAGAGTTGCTCTTTCTAATTCATTCGGCTTTGGTGGTCACAATGTTTGTCTAGCTTTTAGCAAATTTGATTGACTAAAACCAACTCTGTATTCCCAAATTATCTTATTTAAAACAATGGTCGCTGCATCTGTTTCATTAGAATCATTATGTGTAAATAGTATAAGAATGCTAGCTGTAGATGCAGTAAATAAATCTAATAGCGGGCATCCTGGCTTACCTATGGGTTGTGCTCCTATGGGTTATGCATTGTGGCACAATATTCTCAATCACAATCCCAATAATCCTAAGTGGTTTAATAGAGATCGCTTTGTATTATCAGCGGGGCATGGGTGTATGTTGTTATATTCCCTTTTGCATCTGACTGGATATAAATCAGTTTCTATTGAAGATATTAAAGAATTTAGACAATGGGGGTCTAAGACACCTGGACACCCAGAAACATTTGAGACTGAGGGGGTTGAAGTAACAGCAGGGCCATTAGGGGCAGGTATTTCTAACGCCGTTGGTTTAGCAATTGCAGAAGCACACTTAGCAGCTAAATTCAATAAAAAAGGTTGCGAAATCGTTGATCATTATACCTACGTAATAATGGGAGATGGTTGTAATCAAGAGGGGATTGCATCTGAAGCTTGTTCGCTTGCTGGTCATCTTAAGCTTGGGAAATTAATAGCTCTATATGATGATAATCAAATCACAATTGATGGACGCACAGATGTTTCATTTACAGAAGATGTATTAAAAAGATATGAAGCTTACGGATGGCATGTCCAACATGTTGAAGATGGAAATCATGATGTAAAAGGAATTACCAAAGCAATTGAGAATGCAAAATCTGTGAAAGATAAACCTTCTCTAATCAAAATTTCTACAATAATCGGTTATGGGTCACCAAACAAGTCAGATACAGCAGGAATTCATGGAGCTGCAGTAGGAGAAGAAGAAGCTTCCTTAACAAGAGAGTTTTTAAATTGGGAATATCCTCCTTTTGAAATACCAGAAGCAGTATATTCACAATTTAGACAAGCTATTACTAAAGGTGAAGAATCTGAAAAAGAATGGAATTTAAAATTCCAAGGATACCAAAACACATATCCTTCTGAAGGAGCAGAATTAAAAAGAATGATCCAAGGTGAATTACCAGAGAACTGGGATTCAGACCTACCTTCATATACTACAGATGATAAAGGTTTAGCAACGAGAAAACATTCTCAAATATGCCTTGGAGCTCTTGGGCCTAATCTTCCTGAATTAATTGGAGGATCTGCGGATTTAACTCACTCTAATTACACAGATATCAAAGGGGAAACAGGATCATTTCAGGCATATTCTCCAGAAAAGAGATATTTGCATTTTGGTGTAAGAGAACATGCAATGGCAGCAATACTAAATGGAATTGCTTATCACGACAGTGGCTTGATACCTTATGGAGGAACTTTTCTTGTTTTCGCAGACTACATGAGAGGTTCAATGAGACTATCTGCTCTAAGTGAGCTGGGAGTTATTTATGTACTTACTCATGATTCAATTGGAGTGGGCGAAGATGGTCCAACACATCAACCTGTTGAAACGATCCCCTCACTAAGAGCAATGCCAAATATGCTCGTATTTAGGCCTGGAGATGGTAATGAAACAAGTGGTGCTTATAAGCTCGCTATTAAAAACAGAACAAGACCTTCTGCTCTTTGCTTAAGTAGGCAAGCCATGCCAAATCAAGAGAATACCTCTATTGAAAAAGTTGCATTAGGTGGATATATAGTTTCCGATTGTGAGGGAACTCCTGATGTAATATTTATCGGCACTGGTAGTGAATTAAACCTTTGCATTGAAGCGAGTAAAGAAATCTCAAATTTAGGTAAAAAGGCTAGAGTTATCTCTATGCCTTGCGTAGAGCTATTTGAAGAGCAAGAAGCTTCTTACAAAGAGAGTATTTTGCCTAGTAGTATCAAAAAAAGAGTAGTAGTTGAAGCTGCACATTCATTCGGATGGCACAAATACACTGGGCTTGATGGGATTTGTATTACTATGGATAGATTTGGTGCATCAGCTCCTGGTGGAAAATGTATGACTAGTTTTGGATTTACAGTTGAAAATGTTGTAAACAGGACTAAAGAAATTTTATAAACTTAATCTAAACTGCGGTATCACATTTTGTAAGTTTATTATTCAATTCATCAAGAGTTTCATCAGAAATTTTGGAATTCATGGGGCAATGCTTGGGTCCACACATTGAGCAAAACTCAGCTTTTTTAAATATTTCCTCTGGTAAGGTTTCATCATGGTATTGTTTAGCCCTCTCTGGATCCAAAGAGAGCTCAAACTGTTTGTTCCAGTCAAAAGTATATCTTGCATGACTTAGCGCATCATCTCTATCACGGGCACCTGCTCGATGCCTGGCTATGTCGGCTGCATGTGCAGCAATTTTATAAGCTATCAAGCCTTCTCTAACATCCTCAGCATTCGGAAGCCCCAAATGTTCCTTAGGAGTGACATAACATAACATCGCAGTTCCATACCATCCAGCCATGGCTGCACCAATAGCACTTGAAATATGATCATAGCCTGGAGATATATCTGTTACTAATGGACCAAGAACATAAAAAGGAGCTTCCGAGCATTCTTCCATTTGTTTTCTAACATTGAACTCAATCTGATCCATGGGTACATGCCCTGGTCCTTCAACCATAACTTGTACATTATGAGTCCAAGCTCTTCTTGTAAGTTCACCCAATGTTTTTAATTCAGCTAATTGAGCATCATCTGATGCATCATGTAAACATCCAGGCCTAAGTGAATCTCCTAGAGAAAAAGTACAATCATATTTTTTAAAAATTTCACAAATATCATCAAACCTTGTATATAGTGGATTTTGCTTAAAATGATGCAACATCCATTGAGCTAAAATTCCTCCACCTCGACTTACGATGCCCGTAATTCTTCCTTTTACTTTAGGTAAATGTTCTATTAATAAACCAGCATGAATAGTTTGATAATCAACCCCCTGCTTACAATGTTTTTCAATAATGTGTAAGAAATCGTCTTCTGTTAATCTTTCTATAGATCCATGAACACTTTCTAAAGCTTGATAAACTGGAACAGTTCCAATAGGGACTGTGGATTCTTTGATAATTGATTCTCTAACTTCATCGAGGTTTACTCCTCCGGTAGATAAATCCATAACTGTATCAGCACCATATTTCACTGCCAACTTAAGCTTTTCAACTTCTTCATTAATATCACTTGCATTAGGAGAAGCACCAATATTTGCATTGACTTTACATTTAGAGGCAATACCAATTGCCATTGGTTCAAGATTTACATGATTTATATTAGCTGGAATTATTAACCTACCCCTCGCAACTTCTTCCATGATTAATGAAGGTGGAAGATTTTCTTTTTGAGCAACATAGTTCATTTCTTCAGTTATATTTCCATTTTTAGCGAAATTCATCTGAGTAATGTTTTTTTGTCCAAGGCGTGGCTTTATCCAGGAATTTCTCATGACTTTTAAATTTAAAGTTTTTATTACTAGAGTTCGATCAAAGTAAAACTTTCCTTCGTCAGTTTTAACTATCTCTGGTTCGAAGGGTATAATCTCGGCTAAGTTAATTTCTTAGCTCCCCTAGCATTAATTAAAAAATAGCTCTTTTTGAAAAAATAGTCATCTTATATTACTTAAAAATATAGAAAATATTTTTATTTGGTTTGTTTATATGATTTTATTTTATTTAAGATTTTTTTTCTATTTATTCCTCTACTAAATTCTTTCTCCGTAATTATAAAAATCCCCATCAAACCAATTGGAACATAAAAGATCTTCTTACTATCTTTCCTTGAAATCAATCCTATTATTGATAACAAAATCATTAAAGGTGCAACGAGTGAAAAGATATAAGCTTTTTCAAATTTCATATATATAAATTTATCAAGTTAATTATTTAACTTTACTATGGATTCGGTTATTACTTTTATTCCTATACTGATAGCTCTTTCATCTGGATCAAATTCTGAACTATGAAGCGGCGCACAACCTTTCTTACTAGAAACACCAAGCCTAAACATTGCTCCAGGTACTTTATTTAAAAACTCAGCAAAATCTTCAGCTCCTAGAGAAGGTTTTTGCAATTCGATTACATTTTGGCGTCCTAATATAGCAATTGAAGAATCCCTTATAACTTTATTTATTTCAAAATCATTATTTACAGGTGGGACTATCTCTCTAAATTTTACTTTAGCTTCAGCTCCGCAACTATTTGCAATAGAAGAAATATTAAAGTTAAGCCAATCACCCATATCCCTGAATAATTGCAAATTTGTACATCTTATTGTTCCAGTTAAATAAACCTTTTCAGACAAAATATTATATGCATTACCCCCATTTATTTTCCCAAATGTAATGACGACAGGATCTAGAGGATCTAATTTTCTTGTTATTGCTTCTTGAATTCCAGAAATAACTTTTGATGCTGCCCATATAGCATCTACACCTTCATGAGGTCTCGCACCATGTCCCGATTTTCCTAAGATCTCAATTGAAATTTCCCCAGCCGCTGCTGTTAGACTTCCTTCTTTAATTCCAATAGTCCCTACCAACAAGTCAGGAAAAACATGAACTCCCAAAATTTGTTTTAACCCAATAGCTACACCATCATCAATCATCCACCTAGCACCGCTAGCAATTTCTTCAGCAGGTTGAAAAATTATTCTTGTCCCAAATTTAAGGTTTAAATCGTTAATAATTTTCGCCACACCCAAACCAATACATGTATGTAAATCATGTCCACAAGCATGCATTACACCATCAATTTTCGAAGAAAAACTTAAATTAGTATTCTCGTATATTGGAAGGGCATCCATATCAACTCTCAAACCAATAAAACCTTTATCTTTTGGGCCAAAATCAGCCACAACACCTGTTCTTCCAACAGATTCTGTAACTCTCCCACCAAGATTTTTTAGATAGCCACTTATTAAAATAGCCGTTTGATTTTCTAAGCCGCTTAATTCTGGATGAGCATGAATATGCCTCCTAATATTAATAAGTTCATTATTGAATAAATCAATTTTCTTTAACAATTTATCTCTATCCATTTATTATTTCAGAGCTATAAACTTCATTAAATCTTTAGTTGGTTTTTGAGGCCATCTTCGAACTTTTATTAACCATTCCTCATCAGCATATCTAGAGTCTAATTCCGTAACTGCAATCCAGTTACTTTCAGCTTCACCAGAGATGCCTTTTGACCAATATAAAGCTGTTAAAGCAGCTCTTGCATCGGCAAAAGTTGGATAACGTCTGATCAGTTTTTTCAATTCTTTTTCACACTCTTCCATATTGCCTAATTGGTAATCTGACAAAGCCATGCTTGATCGTGCCATTGCAAAACCAGGATTTAATTCTGAAGCTTTAGAAAACAAATTCCTTGCACTCTGCCAATCTGACAAAGATCCTTCAACATTAGCGAAATTATATAAAGCAGAAAAATTATCTTTATCTTTCGAGATTACATATAAATAATCTTTTTTAGCCTTTAACCATATTCCTAAAGATTCTTCAGCTATACCTCTATTAATATAAGGATCTACCTCATCAGGATCTAAATCAATCGCTTTATCTTGATCATTTATTGCTCCTTCAGGATCACCCATAACAAGTTTTATATTTCCTCTATTACTAAAAGCAGCTGCATCATCAGGAAATAATTCCAAATACTTGTTCCATTGCTTTAATGCAAGATTAAAATCTCCGCTAGAGCTTAAATTTAAAGCATTTTTAAATAAATTTTCGCGTGAGCTTAATGAGTAACTAGGAGAAACATATAAAATATTTATCAAGAAACAAATTAATAGCACATAAAGCTTAATCTTTTTCATTTTTAGAACCAATGTATTTTTTTCCTAAAGATGTAAGTTTTCTTCCTCGAGGAGTTCTCATAATAAACCCAATTTGAATTAAATATGGCTCAACTAAAAACTCTAACATTGAAGAATCCTCTCCCATGCCTGCAGCGATGGAATCTAAGCCAATAGGATTATTATTATTAAGGTTTAAAAAAGATAAGAATTTTCTATCTAAATTATCTAATCCTTTAGAATCTATTTTTTGGGAATTTAAAGCTTTTTCAACTATTTCTAAAGAAATTTTATTAGTTTTTTTTATAACTTGAGCATAATCTCTTACTCTTTTTAATAATCGCAAAGCAATTCTTGGAGTCCCTCTAGAAATCTTGGCTAATGAGCAGCAAGCATCATTTTTCAATTGAAGATTTATCAATTTAGAAAAATTTAAAATTATTTGTTGCAATTCATGATTTGAATAAAATTCAATTTTCTGACATAGTCCAAATCTATCCCTTAATGGGGAACTTATTGATGCAAGTTTAGTTGTGGCTCCAATTAAAGTAAATTTCGGTAGATTAATTGTTCTGCAGCGAGCCCCTCTATTAGCTCCCATGGTTAAATCCAACCTAAAATCCTCCATGGCAGAATATAAAAGCTCTTCAGTTAATTTATTTAAACGATGTATTTCATCAATAAATAAAATCTCTCCTTCTTTTAATCCAAGAAGTAATCCCACAATATCCCTTGGCCTTTCAATTGAAGGTGCACTTGCTACTCTACATTTTGTATTCATTTCATAAGAAATCAATAACGCTAAGGTGGTTTTGCCTAAACCAGGTTGGCCATATAAGAGTGTATGTTCTAATGCTTCTTTCCTATGTTTAGAGGCATCTATAGCTATTTTTAATGAAGATTTAATTTGCTCTTGTCCAATAAATTCTTTAAAGGAATTTGGCCGCGCTAAATTTATATTTTTATTTAGTTTTTCTTCAGCAATAATCTTTGAATCAACTAACCTCAGCTCTTTTCTTGAGCGAGGAATATTAGATTCATCTAAACTTGAAGAAATTATTGCCATAATTAAAGATTAATGGCAATTGTTCTTTGGGGAAAGATTTTTTACAACTGCAATGGCAAAAGTTTCAAACAAAGTAAATAAAAGCATAAAGAAAGAAGCGGTTTTTAAACGTCTTTCAGAAAATCGATATGCCAAGTTTCAGTATGAAATACTTGAAACAATCGAAGCTGGAATTGAACTTTTAGGAACTGAGGTAAAATCTATAAGAAACGGGAATGTAAATCTAAGAGATGGGTATTGTTCTTTCAGAGATGGTGAAATACTTTTACTAAATGTTCACATATCACCACATAAAAATGTGGGATCATTTTTTAACCACGACCCATTACGTAATAAAAAACTTCTTTTACATAAAAAAGAAATAATAAAGCTCAAATACAATACTGAAAAAAAAGGGTTAACTATTATTCCCTTATCTATTTATTTAAAAGGGTCCTGGATAAAATTAACCATTGGTATTGGTAAAGGTAAAAAATTGCATGACAAAAGACAAGCCGATAAACAAAAAGATATTAAAAGAGAAATAAAAACTGCTCTTAAGAGATAATAAAGGAGATATTTCTTTAAGTTAATTCAATCAGAGTGTAAACTTACAGAATTGGGAGGGGGAGAAGGATCTGGATCAGCAATTAGCATATGCTGCAAAACAGTTTCTGGCCTTTCGCTATCTCTCCAGCGAATTTTATAAGCAGGCATCTTAGTACCTCTACTCGTAGTTTGTTCAACTGGTTCCATAACCCAGCCTCTTCTTGATCGGCCTTGAGGATTTCTTTTCACTACTGCATCTGCGTGCTTGAAACGGAAACCAACACGTTCACCACTCATTTAAAATATTTCGTATTGGATCATTATTTATTTTACTTCATTCGAGGTTAATTTTTCAGATTTAGTAGAAGTTATTTCTGGTTTTAACAATGGAAAGGGTATGACATCTCTAATTGAAGGACTATTTGTAAGTAACATAATAAGTCTGTCAATTCCTATTCCTAAGCCTCCTGTGGGTGGCATACCTATTTCCAAGGCTTGTAAAAAATCTTCATCAATACAATGTGCTTCAAGATCACCTGCATCTCGTAAAGATTGCTGTAATTGCATTCTTTGTCTTTGATCAACTGGATCTATTAATTCACTGAATGCGTTAGCAAGTTCGCGGCCTGCAATAAACAACTCAAATCTCTGAACCATCTCTTTATTTTCAGGATGGGGTCTTGCAAGAGGAGAAATTTCAATTGGATAATCAATTACAAAAGTTGGTTCTAAGAGTTGAGATTCAACTTTTTGCTCAAAAACTTCATTTAAAAGTCTTCCTAAGGTATTTATTTTAGGAGAAATTTCAATATTGATTCCTTCTAAATCCTTCATAGCTTTATTCAAGTCACCGTTAAAAGAGTCAAAATCAATACCTGTATATTCCATAACAACCTTTTTCATTGATATTCTTTTCCAAGGTTTTGAAAAATCAATTACCTTTTCTTGATAATTTATAATTAAGGAATCACAACAACTTGATACGATGTTTCTGATCAGATCTTCAGTTAAATCCATCATATCAATGTAATTAGAGAAAGCCTGATATATTTCCACTGAGGTGAATTCAGGATTATGCTTTGTACTTATTCCTTCATTGCGAAAAATTCTTCCTAACTCGTATACTTTTTCAAACCCTCCCACCACCATTCTTTTTAGATGTAATTCCGTGGCTATTCTTAAATATAATGGTATATCTAAGGTATTGTGATGAGTAATAAATGGCCTAGCTTCAGCCCCTCCAGCCTCAGATTGAAGTATTGGTGTTTCTATTTCTAAAAAATTTTTTTCATCCAACCATCTTCTTATTAAACTGATACACTTTGCTCTTGTTTTAAAAACATTTTTTGACAAAGGATTAACAATTAAATCCAGATATCTTTGCCGATACCTTTTTTCTATATCTGTTAAACCATGCCATTTGTCAGGCAATGGTTGTAATGATTTAGACAACATTTCCCACCTGGATACTTTTATTGAAAGTTCACCTTTATTAGTTTTCTTAATAGTTCCATAAACTCCAATCCAGTCTCCAATATCTACAATTTCTTTGAGATCATCAAAAGAAAGTAGTTTTGCATTAATTTCAAAATCATCAATAATTTTTTTTTCTAGATAAAGCTGAATCTTACCTTCTTGATCAGTAATAGTAAAAAAAGCAATTTTCCCCATTACTCTTTTTGCTAAAACTCTTCCAGCGAGAGAAACATTTAAGTTAAAATCTTGACCATTCTCTAAATATCCGAATTTCGCAGTAAGAAATTTAGTGGAATGAGATGTTTTAAAGGATTCTGCATAGGGTTCAAATCCTTTATTGACTAGTGAATTAGCTTTTAATAAACGAGATTCTCTTATATCAGACAAAATTTAATATTTATGTTTTATTTAATCAAGCTATCAGAATTAGGATCAACTTGCCAAAGATGTTGCTGTTTCTCCAACTCTTTGAGAAGCATAGCCTATACCTCTAACAGTTAGTATTAACTCTGGATTTCTTGGATCTGGTTCCAACTTACCTCTTAGCCTAGCTACATAAACATCTACAACTCTCAAATCAGCTGCTCTTCTTGGAGGATATCCCCAAAGCTGCTCTAGTATTTCAGCTCTAGGTACTACCTTACCTGGCTCATCAAATAATAGTTCAAGAAGACTAAATTCTGTATAAGTTAAACTAATTCTTTCTCCAGCCCTAGAAACTTGTCTTCTATTAGTATCAACTACCAGATTTCCAAATTTCATTACTCCTTTACCAGAAGGAACCTCTTTAGTCTCAGTAACTGTAATACTAGGACCCATACGTCTCAGGATTGTGGCTATTCTGGCTTCTAATTCTTTAGGGCTAAATGGTTTTGACAAATAGTCATCAGCGCCTAAATCTAAACCTGCTACTCTTTCAGAGATAGCCTCTAAGGCAGTTAAAAATATTATAGGTACAACTGATTCGGCTCTGATTCTTCTACAAACTGCAAATCCATCCATTTTTGGAAGCATCACATCAAGAACTATTAAATCTGGAGATTCTCTGTGAAAAGCCTCAAGAGCCTCTTCACCATTAGTAGCTTGGTGTACTTGATATCCTGCTAATTGAAGTCTAGTAACTAATACTTTCAAAACAGCTGGTTCATCATCAACAATTAAAATACTTGCTTTAGACATCGGGAAAATTTTTTTGCAGATATTTCAAAGCAAATTTATTTTGCAATGAACACCTTGTTCATATAATCTAACAATTAAAAATATAACATTATGTACCCTAAAAGATAAATTCCTTAAATTTACAAAATTATTTTATTATTGAAAAACTACATTATTATTTTTGGAAATCTTTTATTTATTTATAAAGCTAATTAATTTGTCTCTTCCTTTTGATCTTTGGAAGAGCCTAAAAAGTAATGAACATAGTAATGGAGCTAATAAACCAGTAATAAAAACTTGAGCAAAAATATTTTTAATACTAGGTAAATACAAAAAATAAGTATCAGCAGACCAATATTTGATCAAGATTTGAAAAAAATATAGCGAACCGCAAAAAACACTTGCAAAAGCACAAATTAAACCAAATCTAAAATGCCCTACAAAACTATTTTTTGAAATACTTAACTTTCCAAACCATAAACCACATAAAACCAGACCGGGAATTTGTGTGAAACTACTATCATGACTCAACGAATCTAAAATAAGTCCTAAAGATAAACCAATTATTAAACCGTCAAATGATCCATAGATCATAGACCAAGGCAATAACCAGAATAAAGGCCAATAAGGCTGAACTCCTAAGAATTCCAACCAATTAGGATCCCAAAAATAAACTATTGGTATAAATAAAAAGGAAATAAAAGATAATTTTTTTTTAAAGTAGTTTCCCATTTAAATTTCAACTTTTAAGATTTGTACCCAATCAATTGCTTGAGGTTTTCCTAAAAGCAAAATATTCGCTGTTTTTTTTGCTTTGAATTCTTCATCAACAGATTGAATAATACCTATAGGAATATTAGGAGGTAATAAAGTACTTGCTGGGGAAGATAAAACAAAATCACCCACTTTAATATCAACATCTTTATTATAAAAAATCACTTTTGGATAATCATTGCCTGAACCCACTAATAATCCATGCATCTGAATCCTTTCAACCCAAACCCCCACTTTACTTTCAGGAGAAGTTAATAGTTTTACTGTCGAAGTAAATAAAGAAGTATTATCTACTCTTCCTAATAAGCCGCCTGGACCAACAACAAAACTCCCAATTTCTACACCGTCTTTCACACCTTTATTTAAAATAATGTGCCTCCAAAAACTGCCGGTTTTTCTTGAAATTACATTCGCTGAAATACTTTCAGAATCAGACAATCTTTGTAGAGATAAAATTTCACGTAATCTTTTATTATCTTTCTCTAGCTGTTTTAACCTGATCAAGAATTCTTGTTCAACACTTTTAGTTAAAACTTCCCTTTGAAATTGTCCTGGCCAAAAAGGTCTTGAAACTAAAAAATAAAAATCTTTATACAAAGATCCTTTAGATATTCTCACAAAAAACAAGAATAATAAAAATATAAATAAACCCCAATTATTCTTTTTATTCCACCAACGATTAGTTGATATTCGTCGAATATCTACCATTCATTTAATCTCTAATCGCATTCCTTACAAAATCAGGAGTATCAACAACTCTCTTAAGTTTTTTAAAATCATCCAATACCACTCCACAACCGTTGACTACGCATAATAATGGATTCTCTGCTATGTGCGTAAAAATTCCAGTTTCATGGCTAAGTAAATCACTAATCCCCCTTACAAGAGCTCCACCTCCTGCCAGCATAATGCCTCTATCAACTATATCTGCCGCTAATTCAGGAGGAGTTCGCTCCAAGGTTCTTTTTACAGCTTCAATTATTTTACTCAGAGGATCAGCCATAGCCTCTCTAATTTCTCCAGAAGTTAAAGCAATAGATCTTGGTAAGCCAGATAAAAGGTGTAACCCTCTAACTTCCATAGAAGTAGTATCAAATTCATCATCTGGAAATGCCGATCCAATTTTTATTTTAATATCTTCTGCAGTTCTCTCACCGACGACTAAATTATGTACTTTTTTAAGATAAATTGCTATCGACTCATTAAGTTCATCACCTGCTACCCTTACAGATTCACTTAAGACAGTTCCGCCCAGACTTAAAACTGCTACTTCAGTTGTTCCACCGCCAATATCAACGATCATAGTTCCAATTGGTTCCGTTACAGGCAAAGAAGCTCCTATTGCGGCAGCTACAGGTTCATCAATCAAATGAACCTCTCTAGCTCCAGCCAATCCAGCTTCTCTAACTGCTCTTCGTTCAACACTGGTAACGCCACTCGGAATACCAATAACTATTCTTGGAGCTAAAATTCCCCTCCCTTCATTACATTTTTGAATAAAAGTTTTTATCATTTGTTCTGCAGCATCAAAATCGGCAATAACTCCATCTCTCAGAGGTCTCACGGCTCTTATATTTCCTGGGGTTCTTCCAAGCATTAATTTTGCTTCTTCACCTACTGCTAAAGGAACTCCCTCTTCAAGATTCATTGCTACAACTGAAGGTTCTTGCAAAACTACACCTTTACCTGATACATGAATAAGAGTATTAGCAGTACCCAAATCAATACCAATATCCCTAGAAAATTTAAATCTGTTAAAAATCACAATAAGAAATCTATTAAACAAATAATATATCTATTTTCTCAATACCTCTCAAAAATCTTTCATTTAGTTATGAATAGCTTGCAAAACTTTAAGCAAAAAAAAAAAATATGAGTAATATGTAAAAAAAACTTATGGAAATTAACACTATTAATTTGGTTGGTAGAGCTGGAAGAGAACCTGATGTGAGATATTTCGAATCTGGAAGTACAGTGGCCAACTTTACTCTTGCTGTAAATAGAATAAGTCGAG
Organism: Prochlorococcus sp. AG-673-L20; assembly: GCA_003211135.1. Taxonomy (GTDB): domain Bacteria; phylum Cyanobacteriota; class Cyanobacteriia; order PCC-6307; family Cyanobiaceae; genus Prochlorococcus_A. The sequence continues at coordinate 20,149 of QCTN01000011.1, forward strand.
GTGACGAACCTGACTGGTTTAATTTAGAAATATGGGGAAAACAAGCACAAATAGCTGCTGACTATGTCAAAAAAGGTTCTTTAATTGGTATTACAGGAAGCTTTAAAATTGATAGCTGGAAAGACAAAAATACAGGAGAAGATAGATTTAAACCAGTTGTTAGAGTTGATAGATTAAATTTACTAAGCTCAAAGAAAGAAATGGATAATAGTCAATTTTCAAATAATAATAGCTCTGGAGATATTCCTTTTTAAGATATATTTTTTTTATAAAGTCTCATAAAAATCTTTATTAAAAAATAAATTAATATAAAAATTAGTATAGGTTTGATAATGTATTTTATTTGATCTAGATAAGTTTCGATTATTTGATAATTTTCACCAAATACAAATCCTGAATAAGTTAATAATGCGACCCATATGAAACTTCCTAAACTAGTCCAAATTAAAAATTTCCCAAGTGGCATCAGTTCCATTCCAGCAGGGACTGAAATTAATGTTCTTATACCAGGAACTAATCTACCCCAAAAAACTAATGAAACCCCATATTTATCAAACCATCTTTTGCTTTTAATAAGATCATTAGAAGTTATTCCTATAAATTTGCCCCTTCTATCTAAAAAGTTTGAAAGTCTCTTTTCATTTACTAATTTACCCAAATAATACCAAGGAATAGAACCTGCTATCGTTCCTAATAAACCCCAAAAAACCAAAATATAGAAATTTAATTTTTGTTGATAAACAAAAAACCCTCCTAAAGGCATTATTATTTCTGATGGAATTGGTGGGATGATATTCTCTAAAAACATCGCCAAACATATCGTTAGGTAAGCGATTGTTGAATTTGTTTCAACAGCCTTAGTGATATATTCTGGAATCGAAGTGAGTAAATTAATAAAAATTAAACTCAAATTTAGTATCTATACTGCTCTGGTTTATAAGGTCCTTCAACAGAGACATTAATATAGTCTGCTTGATCTTTAGTAAGTTTTGTTAACTTAGCCCCAATTTTATCCAAATGTAATCTGGCTACCATTTCATCTAAATGTTTGGGTAAAACATAGACCTCTTTAGAGTATTCATCTGACTTATTGAAAAGTTCAATTTGGGCTAATACCTGGTTAGTAAAAGAATTACTCATTACAAAACTTGGATGACCTGTTGCACAACCTAAATTAACAAGTCTTCCCTCTGCTAAAAGAATAATTTTATTTCCACTAGGCAAAGTAATATGATCAACTTGAGGCTTAATATTTTCCCATGGATAATCTTTCAACGAAGCAACATCAATCTCGTTATCAAAATGTCCAATATTACATACTATCGCCTCATCCTTCATTTTAATAAGGTTATCGTTAGTTATAACTTGATAATTACCAGTAGCAGTAACAAATATATCTATATCTTCAACAACATCATTCAAAGTGACAACACTGAATCCTTCCATGGCTGCTTGAAGAGCACATATAGGATCAACTTCAGCAACTTTGACTATTGCTCCAAGTCCTCTTAATGATTGAGCAGATCCTTTACCAACATCTCCAAAACCTATTACTAAGGCAACCTTTCCTGCAATCATTACATCAGTCGCACGTTTGATACTGTCAACTAGAGATTCTCTACAACCATATAGGTTATCAAATTTACTCTTAGTAACTGAATCATTTACGTTGATAGCAGGAAATGGTAGTGCATTTTGTTTTTGCAATTGATATAGTCTTGCAACTCCTGTTGTTGTTTCTTCAGTAACGCCAATAATATTTCCCTTAATACGAGAGTAGAAGCTGCTATCTTCTTGCAATTTGGACCTAATTGATTTGAATAATGCTATTTCCTCTTCATTACTAGGATTGTTTAAAACTGACAAATCCTTTTCTGCCTTACTACCAAGTATTAATAAACCTGTTGCATCCCCCCCGTCATCAAGAATCATGTTTGGAGAATCTGTACCCCAATCTAAAATGTAATGAGTATATTGCCAATACTCATCTAAACTCTCACCTTTTTTTGCATAAACAGAAATTCCTTGTTCTGCAATAGCAGCCGCCGCATGATCCTGAGTTGAGAAAATATTGCATGAAGCCCATTTTACTTGTGCACCAAGATCAACAAGAGTTTCAATCAAAACAGCAGTTTGGATAGTCATATGCAAACTACCAGCTATTTTTGCACCTTTTAGAGGTTTATCAGAATGATGCTTCTTTCTTAGTGCCATTAATCCAGGCATTTCAGTTTCGGCAATTTTAATTTCTTTACGTCCAAAATCTGATAAAGAAATATCAGTAATTACGTTATTTGGTATGGAGGTTTTAATCGAGTTAGCAATAACCATCTCTAAAAGTATCTTATACTCTAACTATAAGTGATTTTTATATAATTTTGTGTTTGTTGGAAATTTAAAAGAAACAATTCAATTAGGAAGTGATTTTGCTCGAGGTTTAAATCCAAAATCGGTTGTTTTGCTTCAAGGTCCTATTGGAGCTGGAAAAACTTCATTCGTCCAGGGAATTGCAATAGGCCTATCTATTTCAGAAGATATTACAAGTCCAACATTTGCTTTATCACATCATTACAATTCTGGAACAATTCCACTTATTCACATGGATTTATACAGGCTAGAAAATAGCTTGATGGCAAAAGAATTCTTTATTTCTGAAGAAGAAGAGGCTATACAAAATGAAGCTATTCTGGTTATTGAATGGCCGGAATTAATAAAGCCAGTTTTGAATAATTTCTGGAAAATAGAAATAAGTTACGCTACAAATTTTGGGAGAAATTATAAGATCTGGGATCCAAAAAATTCATTAACCTTTGAATAATCTGGTTGTTGTTCAATCGCACCTTCTCCAAGACAAGTGAGTAAACCGCAAACACTTGCGAACCTTACACAATTTTGTATTTCCGATTCATTTGAAGGATAATCACACGAAAGTAATTGTGAAATTAATCCAGCTAAAAAAGCATCACCTGCACCAGTAGTATCAATAATTTTTGGCGAATTTAATACTTTAGTCATTCCCTGCACTCCATTTATAAACCACAAAATGGGATTTGCACCATCTGTAATTATTACATCAGGACGGTTTGACAATGTTTCAGATATTTCCAAAGGGTTTTCATTTTCAAAAAATAAAATTGCTTCCTCTTTAGCCAACTTTAAAATATGCGCATAGTTCAATAAATTCCTAATTAAACCCACTCTCTCATTTTTACTAGTTACTAATGAAGAAGTTGCAAAATCCCAAAAAACCTCTCTCCAGTTCAAATCAATTATTATCTTTACATCAAATTTATTAGCCAAAATCAATAGAAAGTTAATAGTATCTGCTGACGCTTTAGAAGATAATATAATTGTTCCACAAACAAAATATTTCGTTTTTAAAAAAAGTTTTTCCAAACTTTTCAAATCTTTTTTAATTTCATTCATATCAAAAGCTTCATCAGCAAAAACTGTATTAAAGCCTTTATCAAAACCAGAAAAATATCGATCTCCAGCATTATCTCTATTTACTTTAACGATACGAGTAGGAAGACAATCATCCAGTTGCAAAAAATTTATATTTACCTCTAATTCTTTAAATTGTTTAATAAATTTCTTACCAAATTCATCATTTCCTATACGTCCAATAAATGCTGTATCTATTTGCAATTTTCTCAATGCACAAGCTACATTTGCAGGAGCTCCTCCCAAAAAGTCTGTAAATTCTTGATTCGATTTGTTCTTGATTCTATCTATTAAAGCCTCTCCGATACAAACAACTTTTGTTTTTTTTCATATACTAAAAATTTTTTCTAAATTAAGAATAATTAATCAGAAACGAATATTATTTTTTTGAATTAAAGTTTAATTAACATTATTCTTCTAATGCCTTTTAAAAAATCCAAAAAATGGAAATGGAAAGACTGGGATATATCATGGTCTTCATCAAAACAATTATCTAATAATATTGATTTAAATATTTTATTAGTCCATGGTTTCGGAGCATCAAAACGTCATTGGAGACATAATCAAGATTTTCTCGGAAATATTTATAATTGTTATTCAATTGACCTACTAGGCTTTGGAGAAAGTAGCCAACCTGGGGCTTTATTAGACTATGAATCTTACAAAGCAAATCATGTTAAATATTCCTTTGACTTGTGGGGGAGTCAGATCGCTACTTTTTGTAATGAGGTAATTAAATCTCCTGTTTATCTTGTAGGTAACTCAATCGGTGGCGTGGCGTCTTTAAAAGCTGCTGAAATTCTTAAAGAAAATTGCAATGGTCTTGTTTTAATTGATTGTGCCCAAAGAACAATGGATGATAAGAGACTTAAAAGAAGCGATGTATTAATGAATTTATTGCGTCCGGTAATAAAAACATTAGTAAGTAAAAGAATTATTAGTAACACCCTTTTTGAAAGAGCTGCCAATCCATCAGTTATTAAACAAATTCTTAAAAAAGCATATCCATCAGGAAAAAATATTGATGAAGAATTAATAGAAATTTTACATCAGCCATCTCAACGCAAAAACTCAAAAGAGGCTTTTCGTGGTTTTATTAATTTATTTGATGATTATCTTGCAACAGACCTTTTTGATAAAGTTTATGCCCCAATTCAATTAATTTGGGGGGAAAAAGATCCCTGGGAGTCTCTGGTCGAGGCAAAATCTTGGAAAGATAATTATAAAAACATAAAAAGACTAGATGTTATTAAAGAGTCTGGACATTGTCCTCACGATGAAAATCCAGAAGAGACTAATAATTTAATTTGTCAATTTATTCAAGATACGAAATAAGCTTCTACGCTTTCGCTTAGTCTTCTTAAACCTCTTAGACCATCTCTTTCTAAATTTCTTACTCTATCTCTACTAATGCCCAAAACACGTCCAATACCTGTTAGTGACATTGGTTCATCTCCATCCATACCATATCTCATTCTTAAAACCCTACATTGCAAATCAGGTAACTGATGAAGAAGTGAATGTAAATCACCCCTCATACAATCCATTTCGATTTGCTCATCTGGTAAATCTTCTCCCCCAGCTAACAAATCTAGTAAAACTGTATCTTCACCATCTCCTACTTTTGTTTCTAAACTAACTGGTTGACCTGCTTTGCACATTAAATCTTTTACGTCATCTTCTGGTAACTCAACATATTTAGCAAGTTCACTTATTGTAGGTGTTCTTGACATTTCTTGACTCAACTCTCTTTGACCTTTTTTAAGCTTATTAAGCATTTCTGTGATGTGGATTGGCAATCTAATGGCTCTGCTTTTTTCCGCGATTGCTCTTGTAATGCCCTGTCTAATCCACCAATATGCATATGTTGAAAACTTGTAACCTCTAGCAGGATCAAATTTTTCTACACCTCTTACTAGTCCAATTGTTCCTTCTTGGATCAAATCAAGAAGTTCCATGTTTCTTTTTGTATATTTTTTTGCAACACTAACGACTAGTCTTAAATTTGCAGCAACCATTCTTTCTTTCGCTCGCTGACCAGCTCTGAGTCTTTTTTTGATTTGTGAAGTAGATAAATTTAATTTTTCAGCTAATTCTTCAGCAGAAGGTTTATTATCAGTCAATTCTGTTATTTCAATTTCAGCTCTTTCAACTTGCATATATTCTTGAACTTGCCTACCTAAAGTTATTTCTTGCTCATGTGATAGTAATGGAACTCTTCCTATATCTCTCAAATAAGACCTTACCAAATCCACATCATTGCTAGATTTTAAAGATGAAATAGTAGCTAATTTATTCTCAACTAATGTTTCGGGTGACATAAAAGTTAATGTTGTTTTGTAAACAATACCATTAAGAAATGTAAAGTTAAACAAAAAAATCCACAATTTTACAAAAATGAGAATAAATACCTAGTGAAATCTATAAAATTGAAGAATTAAGTAACCAATTTGCAGTACTAAGATAAATAAACACCCCAGCTATATCTGTCACAGTTGTTATGAAGGGGGAAGACATCAAAGCAGGATCTAAACCCATCCTGTCGAAAAGCAAGGGAAGAATAGCTCCGGCGGTTGCAGCAAGCGTTGTTATCGAAATTAAGCTAATTCCAACTGCAGATGCGATTAATGGTCCCTCACCTTGCCACCATGCAAAGGGGAAAACCACTAACATCATTAAAATTCCCAATATAGCACCAGTTATTGACTCTTTAACCACTGCTTTAAATGCTCCCAATGATTTTAATTTCTGAGTACTTAAACCCCTTATAACGACTGTTGAGCTTTGAGCTCCAACATTTCCTCCGGTACCGATAAGCAAAGGGATAAAAGCAGCTAGTAAAACTATTTCTTTTAAAATCTGATCGTTCATTGCAATAACTTTTGTAGTTAATCCATTAGCTAAAACTAAAATTAATAGCCATAAAATTCTACGTCGAGCAATTGTAAATAAACCACTTTGAAAATAATCATCTTCATCACCAAGTTGAACAGCGCCCGCAGCATAAATATCTCGAGTGGCTTCTTGTTCAATAACATCAATCAAATCATCAACAGTAACAATTCCAACTAATCTTTTTTCTTTATCTACAACTGGAAGAGCTAAAAAATCATATCTTTGAATTGCTCTAGCTACATCCTCTTGATTAGTATTCGTTGAAATATTAACAACATCCTTTGTCATAACCTCACCAATTGGCCTACCAGGATCTGCCGTAACAAGATCTCTTAAGGATAATATTCCAGTAAGATGCCTTTCTTTATCTGTGACATATAAACTATAAATTGTCTCTGTAAATGCAGCCCTTTTTCTTACTATTGACAAGGCTTCCTCAGCAGTTTGCATTTCTTTTAAATCTATAAATTCAGTAGTCATTAATCTACCCGCTGTTTCTGGCTCATAACCTAACAATTCAGCTGTTACTTTTCTTTCACCTGGACTTAGTGCTGATAGAAATTTTCGTACAACTTTTGCTGGTAATTCATCAAAAAGTTGAACCCTATCATCAGGAGACATTTTTTCAACTATTTCCAAAACCTCTCCGGAACGAAGTCTATCTAGTAATGTTTGCTGCACTATTGGATCTAAATACTCATAAACCTCGATTGCCTCATTTTTTTTTAATAACCTAAATGCGAGAGCCTGTAATATTAAGGGAAGACTACCAATTGCATCAGCGATATCAACGGGCTGGGAAGGCTCAAGTAATAATTTTGCTTCATCATAATTTCCTGCAACTAGTAATTCCTCAAGCTGAATTGTAATCTTTCCACGAGTAGTTAAATCCGAAGATAAAGAGGTTATTACCTCAATATTATTATTCTCTTCCATGATATTGCTCTTAATCGAAGTGACACTAATATTATATAAAAATTAAGTAATTTTTCTACTTAATTGAAAACCAATATACATTATTATTAAATTCAAAATAACAATTACATTCAAATAAATAAATAACTTTAAATAGTAACCTTGGATAATAAATTGATATAAAAAATGAAAAAAACCACTAAAAGATGTGAAGCAAGAACAGAACCCAATTAATAAAATTTCTTTTTTTGACTTACTAAGTGTCCTTGAAACAAAAAAACCATGTAGAAAAGAACCTAAAATAGAAACAACTAAAATATTATTAAAATAAAACCTTAAAAATGTTGCCAGATATGCGGTTAAAAATAAAGTTAATAAATATTTTTTATTCAATTTATGCAGATTAAAGTAATAAAATATCCAAAACAAAAAAATAAAAAAGATAATACTAAAACTTCTGCATAATAAAACAATAGGCTTAAATATTTTCTTTCTTGAATCAAATTAAATAATTGATATATAAAAGATGAAAATGTACTTAAACAACCCAAAAAACCAACATAAAAGAATAATATTAAATTCTTATTTGTCATATTTAAACCTACGAAAATACCTAAAAATAACGAGGATAAAACATTTGCTATTAGAATGTTATTAGAAGAAAATACTTTCTCTTTTCCAGAAATATATTTTATAAACCTTCTTACAATCAACCCGAAAGTACTTCCTGCTAAAATATGAATAATACCATCTAATTCCAAATTCTATATTTTAATCCAACCCCTTTTAGTTCTCTCAGGATCTTCAATAAATCGATTTGTTAGCAATTCTACTCTTGCCCAAGTATCATCTTCGTTGACTACCCATTTTTGTAAAACTGATAATGATGAACCACTATCTAGAACTAACAACTTTTTAGCGTTAATTTTAGGAAAAGTATAAAGTGAACAATTTGCATTTAATATAATTTCCTTGGAATTATTAAGAATATTATATTCATTTAAATTCCTTTGTATTCCTCCTGCAGGTAAAGTAATTGGACCAATTAAAGCGAATCCGATTAAACAAATGTTTTTTATCACATTTTTCATCATATATCTAATGTCGCCATATCTAAATTCGCACTATGAGTTTCAATAAACTCTCTTCTTGGTGCTACTTTATCTCCCATCAAAATATTGAATATTCTATCTGCTTCTAAAGCATCCTCAATTTCTACTCTTTTCATCATTCTGGTCTGAGGATTCATTGTTGTATCCCATAATTGTTTAGGCATCATTTCACCTAAACCCTTAAATCTTTGAATATTATAGTTAGCTTTTTCTCCAAAATCTTCTATAGTTTTTTTCAATTGATTTTCGTTATAGCAATATTTATGATTTTTTCCTCTCTCAACTTTATATAGAGGGGGACATGCAATGTATATAAAACCCTTTTCAACAAGATCTCTTTGATACCTATAAAAAAAATGTTAAAAGTAATGTTCTAATATGTGCCCCATCTACGTCTGCATCAGTCATAATTACAACGCGATGATACCTTAGAGAATTAACATTAAATTCTTCACCCTTTATACCCAAACCCAAAGCAGTAATTAGTGATTGAATTTCCGTATTTTTATATATTTTTGCATCATCTGTTTTTTCAATATTTAATATTTTTCCTCTCAAAGGTAAAATTGCCTGAAATCTCCTGTCTCTTCCTTGTTTAGCTGAACCTCCAGCTGAATCACCCTCAACTATATAAATCTCTGCACCTGAGGGATCTCTTGAGCTACAATCTGCCAATTTACCAGGCAAAGTTGAACTCTCAAGAACACTTTTTCTCCTTACTAAATCCCTCGCTCGTTTCGCAGCCTCTGCCGCATTAAAAGATTGGATTGCTTTTTCTAGAATTAAATCAAAAACATTAGGATTAAATTCCATATACTTTATTAAGGATTCTCCTATGAGCGAATCAACGATGCCTCTTACTTCGGTATTTCCTAATTTTGTCTTAGTTTGACCTTCAAATTCTGGCTCTGGAACTTTTACAGATAATACGACCGTCAAACCTTCTCTAATATTTTCTCCTGACAAATTTTTATCAACTTCTTTTCTTTTACCTCTTTTTTTCGCGATAGCATTAAAAGTTCTTGTAAGTACTGTTTTTAAGCCATCTATGTGCGTACCTCCATCTATTGTTCTGATATTATTTGCAAATCCTAAAATATTGTCTGTATAAACATCGGAGCACCATTGTAAAGCTGCTTCTACGTAAACATTATCTTTTTGTGAATCAACATAAATAACCTCAGAATGAATAGTTTCCTTTTCTTTATTTATGTACTCAACATATTCTTTAATTCCACCATCGTATAAGTAAATTTCTTCTTTGAAAGTACCATCCGATAATTTTTGCCTTTCATCTCTAAATATAATTTTGACGCCTCCATTAAGATAAGCCAATTCTCTTAATCTTGAGGATAAAAGAGCATAATCAAATTCAATACCATCAGTAAATATCGTTGTATCTGGCTTAAAACAAATTATTGTACCTTTTCTTATTGGTTTATTTTGCTGTTTTTGGGATTTTAATTCACCTTTTGCAATTCCTTTTTCAAATCTTTGATTATACTCACTCCCATCTCTTAAAACAGTAACATTAACCCACTCACTTAAAGCATTTACAACAGATATTCCGACACCATGTAATCCACCAGAAACCTTATATCCACCACTTCCAAATTTCCCCCCTGCATGGAGAACAGTAAGAACAGTCTCCAGAGCGCTTTTGCCTGTTCTTGGATGTATATCTGTAGGAATACCCCTCCCATTATCTGAAATTGAAGCTGATCCATCTTCTTTAAGAATTATCTCAATATGATTACAATGACCAGCTAGTGCTTCATCTACAGAATTATCTACGACTTCATACACTAAATGATGCAATCCTCTTGGACCAGTCGAGCCAATATACATACCTGGTCGTTTACGAACAGGTTCTAAACCCTCTAAAACCTGTATCTGATCAGCACCATAGTCATTGGAGATTTTATTAGATCTTTTTTCCTCACTCATTTAATATAAAAATAAAAATAATACTTTTAAAATGTTATTTTTAAAAGGCCTTTCATTAAATTTACCATCGGTATAAGAGAAAGGCTTGAAGTAAATGCAAAATTTAATCACTTTAATCATATGAATCGAATATTTCTTCCAAAAAATCACATATGTTCCCATCAAAACCATTAGTAATAGTCCTAATCGGGCCTACAGCGAGTGGCAAAACTGAGCTAGGAATCGAGATTGCTAAATATTTTAATATCAATATACATAATGTCGACTCGAGGCAACTTTATCGATTTATGGACATAGGTACAGCAAAGCCAACTAAAGAACAACAAAAAACAATAAAACATTTTTTAATAGATCTTGAAGAACCGTCTAGCCAAGTAAATGCAAAACAATTTCAAGAAATTGCTACAAAATCAATAAATCGAGAACTAAATCAAAAAAGAATTCCGTTTCTAGTAGGGGGAAGCGGACTATATATAAACTCAATAATAAAGGGATTCTTTGCTCCGGATATACCCCCTCAAAAAGCTTTAAGATCACAATTCGAAAAAATAGGTCAAGAAAAATGTAGGGAACTTTTAGAAATTTGTGATCCTGTCTCAACAAAAAAAATTAATTATGCTGATCAAGTTAGAACAATCAGAGCTTTAGAAGTCTTTTATGTAACGGGTAAACCAATATCATCTCAAAAATTCCAAAACCCTCCCCCATGGAAAATATTAGAATTAGGTCTAGATAGAGAAGATTTAAAAGAACGAATTTTCAAAAGAACAAAAAATATGTTTGAATTTGGAATTATAGATGAGACCAAAGATATTATTAATCAGTATGGATCAAATTTACCTTTACTAGAAACGATTGGATATAAGGAAGCCAAAGATGTATTAAGAAAAAATTTAAAAATTGAAGAAGCTATTGACTTAACAACAACAAAAACAATCCAATTTGCTAAGAGACAAAAAACATGGTTCCGTAATAAAAACAATCCAATATGGCTTAATAACAAAAACCTACTAAAAGATGCAATAATCAATATAAAGTATGCTTTAAGCTAACTTTATAAAGTAAGTAGATCTTTTCATTATCAAAACAATCATTTAAAGAAACTGAATGCCACCACGTCCACGCTTTGATCGCCGCGCTCCTGTCAGAGAGCTCCCAAATATTAACGAAAGAATTAAATACCCTCAACTAAGAGTTGTTGATTCAGATGGGAAGCAACTAGGAGTTATTGATAGAATAAAAGCACTAGAAATTGCTGATCAAAGAGGGCTTGACTTAGTTTTAGTAAGCGAGAAAGCTAATCCACCTGTTTGCAGGATTATGGATTACGGAAAATATAAATTTGAGCAAGAAAAAAAAGCAAAAGAAACAAAGAAAAAATCTCACCAAACTGAAGTTAAAGAAGTAAAAATGAGATATAAGATAGACAAGCATGATTATGATGTAAGAGTTGGTCAAGCTATTAGATTTTTAAAATCAGGCGATAAAGTTAAATGCACAGTTTTTTTTAGAGGTAGAGAAATTCAGCACTCAAATTTAGCAGAAACACTACTTTTAAAAATGGCTCATGATTTAGAAGAACAGTCAGAAGTTCAACAAAGGCCGAAAAGAGAAGGGAGAAATATGATCATGTTTTTAAGTCCTAGAAAAACACCTTTAATAAAAAAGGAAGAAGGGTAAATTAAGGCAATTTAACAATACGAAAATCATTCAAAATTTTTGACGGATGTTAAAGTATCACTTAAATACATACAAGAAATTAATTAGGTTTTTTCTAAAGTGAGATTTCATATTCAACAAGAAATTGATATTCCGGCTTCTACACAGTTATATAATCAAATTTGCTTTGCGATTGCAGCTAGATATTATCCTCCTGGGCATCGATTGCCGAGTACTAGGCAATTAGCGATGCAAACAGGATTGCATCGCAATACTATAAGTAAAGTTTATAGACAACTCGAAACCGATGGAGTTGTTGAAGCGATAGCAGGATCAGGTATTTATGTAAGAGATAATCTTAAAAAAGAAGATTTCAAAAAATCCTTTAATTCAAAAAATAATACAAATACAACTCCTGATCTAGAGGCAAAAAAAAGCAATAGATAAATTAATCAAACTTGGATGCAGTCTTCAAGAAACAAGAAATCTTTTGACTAACGAAATTGATTGGCGTATTAAATGTGGATCAAGAATAATAGTTAGTACCCCACGGGAAGATATAGGTGCTTCTATGCTAATTGCAGAAGACCTCTCTCCAAATATCAAGGTCCCAGTAGAGGTTGTTCCTATGGAAGAATTAGAAAAAGTTCTTTGCAACTCCAATAATGGGACAATTGTCACAAGTAGATATTTTTTACAACCCTTAGAAAAATTAGCAAAAAAATATAGAGTTAGAGCTATTGCAGTTGATTTGAGCGACTTTCAGAAAGAATTAAAAATAATCAAAGAATTAAAATCTGGGGGTTGTGTAGGTATCGTAAGCATCAGTCCTGGCCTATTAAGAGCCGCAGAAATTATCATACATAGCATGAGAGGTAGTGATATAGTACTTATGACTACAATCTCTGATAACAGTAGTAGGTTATTAGCGCTTTTAAAAGCTTCCAATCATATAGTATGCGATGGACCTAGTTTATCCGTTATTGAAAATACTCTATTAAAAAATCGTTCGCAATTGATGAGAGTACCACAAATTATATGCGCAAAAAATTATTTAAGCATCAAAACTATAAATCATTTAAAAACAGAGATAGGAGTTATTAATTAATTCATCATGCTACGAACTTTAATGTCAGATATTGAGATAATAAGGGAGAGAGATCCTGCAGCAAGAGGAATCTTAGAAATTTTTCTTTGCTATCCGGGTTTCCAATCAATTATCGTTCATAGATTTACCCATAAATTATGGCTATTAAAATTACCTTTAATTCCTAGACTATTAAGTCATTTAAATAGATTATTCACAGGAATAGAAATACATCCAGGTGCCAAAATCGGAAAAAAAGTATTTATAGATCATGGCATGGGTGTTGTCATCGGCGAAACAGCTGAAATTGGAAATAACTGCTTACTTTATCAAGGGGTAACTTTAGGAGGTACTGGTAAAAATCATGGCAAGAGGCATCCAACATTAATGGAAAATGTCGTAGTAGGGGCAGGAGCAAAAGTTCTAGGTTCAATAACAATAGGAACAAATACTAGAATTGGAGCAGGATCAGTAGTTGTTCGCAATGTCGAAAAAAATAGTACTGTCGTCGGAATACCAGGAAGAGTAGTTCATCAAAGTGGTGTAAAAGTAAATCCTCTAGCACACTCTGCTTTACCAGATGCTGAAGCTAATGTAATTAAAAATTTAATGGATAGAATAGATCATCTTGAAAACCAAATTCTTAAATTACAAAAAACACTTCAATGTTTGGCAAATTCAGAATCTATTGATACTTCTAAAGTTGGCAATGCACAAAATCTTAAAGACAAGGAAATAATAGAATTCTTAGGAAATGATTAATTTCGATTTAATTATTAGTTTCTTTTTCACTTTTAGGTTGAAACATAAACATTGAATAAATGACATTTCTTCTCATATTAGTCATCATTTCAAGAAACATATCATAACCTTCATTTTTATATTCAATCAAGGGGTCCTTTTGACCATACCCTCTTAATCCTACAGATTCTCTTAAAGAATCCATCGATTGAAGATGTTCTCTCCATAAATTATCAATTTGTTGAAGTATAAAAAACCTTTCAGCTTCCCTCATTAAACCTGGTCGAAATTTCTCTATTTGAGCCTCCTTCAAATCATATGCAATACGTAATTGCTCTTGAAGATAATTTTTTAATTCTTCAAGAGATAAAACACTAACATCTGTTGATTTAAGATCATTTAATAAATAAATAAATTCTTTTACTTTAGAAATCAATTGATCAATATCCCATTCTTCTGGAGGTAAATCTGGATTGATATAAGCTTCTACAATTTCTTCCATTGTTCTTTCTCCGTAACCTATGACTTGTTTCTTCAAATCGTTCCCTTTTAGAACTCTTAATCTCTCATTATAAACTGCTTTTCTTTGATTATTCATTACCTCATCATATTCAAAAACTTGTTTTCTGATGTCATAATAATAAGTCTCGACTTTCTTCTGAGCACTTTCTAAGGACCTAGTAAGCATTCCTGACTCAATAGGCATATCTTCATCTACCCTAAAAGCATTCATTAAGTTTGCTACCCTATCTCCTCCAAATATCCTTAATAAATTATCTTCCAAAGATAAAAAGAATCTGGTACTTCCAAGATCTCCTTGTCTACCTGCTCTTCCTCTAAGTTGATTATCAACTCTTCTTGACTCATGCCTTTCAGTTCCAATGACATGAAGACCTCCAGCATTTCTAACATTTTCTTCTTCATGGATTAATACCTTTTCATATTCATTTTTCACCTCTGATAATGATTGTCTCAATGATTGTATTAGGTTGTCTTCAGTTGGAGCTTTTTCAGCAGCAGTAGCAATTTTATCGTCTAATTCCAGAATAGTTAAGCTTCTATCTCCCCAATTCTTTACAAGTTCTTTGGATAATAAAGATAGTTTTCTTGTGATATCTTCACCTAACTGACAAGGGTAAAGACTATCTACACCATTTTTAATATTCTTATTTGAAAGTGAGTCAACCTTTGAAGAAAAGCCTCCCCCAGCTTTTGAATTTCTTTGTTGAGGTATTGGCGGCTTGTGCTCATTATCTGGCTTAACAAGTAAGGGCATTAAAGTCTCTTTTAATTTTAACCTTGCCATATAGTCGCTATTACCACCAAGAATGATATCAGTCCCTCTTCCAGCCATATTTGTTGCAATAGTGACCGCACCTGATCTTCCAGCCTGAGCTACGATTTCTGCCTCGCGTTCTACATTCTCTGGTTTTGCATTTAGTAAATTATGTGGGATTTGCTGCTCGAAAAGAAGCTTACTTAATAACTCACTTTTTTCAACACTTGTTGTACCTACTAGAACAGGTCTACCGTTCCTATGTATTTCTGCTGTCTCATTAGCGACCGCTTTCCATTTTCCTAGTTCTGTTTTAAAAACCTGATCAGCCCAATCTTGTCTCTTCCTTATCTGGTTAGTGGGAACAACTGTTGACTCTAATTTATAAGTTTTTTCAAATTCGACCTCTTCGGTCTTAGCCGTTCCTGTCATGCCAGCCAATCCTGGATATAAAAGGAAGAAGTTCTGATACGTTATGGATGCTAATGTTTGGGTCTCAGGCTGAATTTTAAGACCTTCTTTTGCTTCGATTGCTTGATGTTGTCCATCACTCCATCTTCTCCCAGGCATAACCCTTCCTGTAAATTCATCAACTATTACTGCTTCATCTTTTTTAATGATGTAATTCACATCCTTAACGAATAATTCTTTAGCTTTTAAAGCATTAGTGATGTAGTGGGCCCACGGATCTTTAGGATCATATAAATCATTAACCTTCAAGTACTCTTCACATTTGGCAAATCCTTGATCAGTTAATATACAACTTCGTTGTTTTTCATCTACTTCAAAATCACCCTCTGGATCAACTCCATCTTTACTTAACTCCTTTGCCTTGATGAGAGACAATGCTAATTCTGCAGCTTTTTGATATTTTTCTTGTGGCCTTTCAATTTGGCCAGAAATTATTAGAGGAGTTCTTGCCTCATCAATTAAAATTGAATCTACTTCATCTATAACACAATAATTAAATTTTCTTTGAACTACTTCATCTATTTCAGTAGCCATGTTATCTCTCAAATAATCAAAGCCTAATTCAGAATTAGTTGCATAGGTTATGTCACATGCATAGTTTTTTTTCCTTTCAGAAGGACTCATATCTTGCTGAATTAAGCCAACTGATAAGCCCAAAAAACGATGAACTTGTCCCATCCACTCAGCATCTCTTCGAGCCAAATAATCGTTCACAGTAACAACATGCACACCTTTACCAGTTAAAGCATTTAAATAACAAGGCAGCGTTGCAACGAGAGTTTTACCTTCACCAGTTTTCATCTCAGCAATTTGCCCTTCATGGAGAACCATCCCACCAATTAATTGGACATCAAAATGACGCATTTCTAAAACTCTTTTACTTGCTTCTCTTACGATTGCAAACGCTTTTGGTAATATTTCTTCTAATAGTTCCTTTTGTTTTTTAATATTTAACTCTGATGAAATGTTTGATTTAAGATTATGAGTCTCATTCCGTAATTGATCATCAGTTAATATGGATACTTCTTCTTCTAATAAGTTTATTTCTTCAACTATTGGTTGATATCGCTTTAACTTTCGTGTATTCGGGTCTCCCAACAAAAGTTTTAGCATAATTTTTTTCCTCTAAAAATTTAATCCTATTACAATCATTATAAATTAGTGCGTTACAACTAAATGAGTAAATCATATATCTCTTTATTTTTTAAAAAATAATCGATTAAAGTGTTAAATCAAAGTCAAAAAAGGTTATTACATTGCTCTCAAAATTTTAAAATTTCCAAACTTATGAAACCAGTATTTTTAATTAAACATTCAAAAGGTGCTCTTGGATTAAGATTATTTGGATTAGGTCCTAATCTCATACCCACTAAAGGATTATTAAAACTGCAAAAATTTTTAAATCGTAATGCATTTTGGGCTAAGAATAGAAAAATTAAAGATCTCAGAAAATGTCTTGCAAATAGTGATGTTATTGTAAGTATCTGGTCTAAAAATGAACCAGTAGGTTTTGGAAGAGCTCTGTCCGATGGAATTTATAGAGGCGTTTTATGGGACATAGTTATTGACAAAGATCATCAAGGTAAAGGTTACGGCAAGATGATTGTGAAAAATCTTTTAGAGTCCAATAAAATAAAGAATACCAAGAAAATATATTTAATGACTACAAGCAAAAAATTATTTTATTCGCAAGTTGATTTCAAAGAAGTTACTTCACAAAATCTCTTAGTATACGAAATATAAATTACTTCTTGAACAAAAAATATTTTGAACCCAAATAATTGTTTAAGGCTCCAGTAAATGCTCCAACCAACCAAGCAACATTATTATCAACTAATCGACTCAGAAAAATAATTATTAAAGACATCTCTAAACCTCCTAAAAAATAAATTAAAGAAAAAATAAAAAAAGATTTAATTATTTTTTTTTGAGAATTATCTCTAAAAACCCAAATCTTTGAAAAAATAAACGATGATAAAAGACCTGTCAAATAGCCAAATAAAGAAGCTAGTATTATGTTCTTAGAAATTAAATTAAATAAATTAAATACTATAAAATTTATAAATGTTGCAATTAATCCAAAGATAATAAATCTGAATATTTGATATTTATTTGATTGAAAAAAGGTATCCAAAATTTTGAAATATAATTAATTTTTGGACTTTTAAGATATAAATCTTGCATAAAGCCATCTAATGAAAGGGCCCAAGATAGGAACTGGCGCAAAGGTAGGACCGCAAAAGTCAAAATAGTCTCTATGTTCTTGGATTAAGCCATTTTCAGAAAATATCAAACGTGTTGTACCGGGATATATAAATTCTTTACCCATGATTTTTAAACCCATAGTCCATTCTACAAATCCATAGTTGCCACTAATTGATATTGCATGAGTTTCCAAATAAACATCATCGCATCTTTTAACCAGCTTTTCTTGGGCCTCTACGTAAGAATCTAATCCTTTTGTTTCCTGTGTTGGATCAATGAAGGTAACATTCTCATTATAAAACTCTGCCCACTTTGCTTTTGTTGGGGCATCTTCCCCATAAGGTTTAGTAAATAATCCTCTTAAATCCTCAATAGAAATAGTAAGTGGCATTTAAAAAATTGATATTTTATCTATTAATTATATTTCAAATTTTATATTTTAAAAAAGAAATCATTCAAATATTCTGATCTAGAAGAATGATAGCTAACCGATTAAATAGATTAATAAGCGGATGAAGAGATTCGAACTCTCGACATTCTCCTTGGCAAGGAGATGCTCTACCACTGAGCTACATCCGCGTAGCAAATCTATTTTATCTTAAAAAAGGAATGAAATGAACAAAATCTTACTTTTTTTGAAACTAATTTAAATTTTTGATTAGAGAACCCATCTCAATTGCTTGTAAAGCATAGTTCCAACCAAGGTTGTTTTTTATCCCAGCTCTTTCTAAAGCCTGTTGCATACTATCAGTAGTTAAAACACCAAAAATAATTGGAACATTATTTTCATATGAAACTTGTGAAATTCCCTTACTAGCCTCAGAAATAACTACGTCATAATGAGAGGTTTCTCCTCGAATAACAGCCCCTAAAGCAATTACAACGTCATAGTTAGATTTTTTCAAGAGAGCTTTAGCTGCTATTGGCAATTCAAATGAACCAGGAACCCAAACAATATCAAGTTCTTTACTTGTTTCTGAAGTATCTAAACCGTGCCTTTTGAGGCAATCAAGACACCCAGATAATATTTTATTAGTAATTAAATCATTAAATCTTGCTACAACTATTCCTACTTTTAAAGTAGAAGCATTGGTAAAAGATCCCTCAAAGATAGTCATTAAATTTTCTTTCTTATATATCTACACTCTCATGAAAAGGTACTAAGTTCAAACTAAGGCTGAAACAATCCCTGTAGCAAAAACTAAAACGAGCCAAACTGCAGCAATAGAATATATTTTTCTTCTACTTTCTTTTTGTCCTTCTTCAGTTGAGGGTTGAGTTACATATAAAACAGGAACTCCTACTACCGCGATAAGAGAAGCAAATAAAAGAGCATTTACAAAGAAAAAATTAACTGCCTGCATGATTCAAATTATTTTGAAATGATTATAGATAATATAATCTCATGAAAATGAATATTTTTGGAGAAAATTTACATACGTTTAGTCAGTTTTAAAATGCAAAACTGAAATTAGTTCCTAATATCTATTTAGAAATAATAAAAAGATGCAAGAAGATACAATAATTCAGAGGGATTTATTTGCAATTAATCATGAACCTAAACTCCCAAATAACTCAAGTCAAATTCCTGAAGATTTATCTACTGAAGAATTAAAAAAAGAGTCACAGAAAAGGCCCAGGCAAAGAAACAACTCTACTAATTTAATAAACAAATTCAAAAATAATTCAAATCCTGAAAGAAAGAATGATTGCATTAATGAAAAATCTTACAGTTATAAAACAGTTGAAAAACAAAAATTAACTCCAATTCTCAAACATTATGTGACATTAAAAGAAGAAAACAGCAATAGATTGTTGTTATATAGATTAGGTGACTTTTTTGAATGTTTTTTTGAAGATGCAGTTTTCATATCTAACCTATTAGAAATAACCTTAACCAGCAAAGACGCAGGTAAAGAAATTGGTAAAATCCCTATGG
The DNA here is from genome assembly GCA_003211135.1 of Prochlorococcus sp. AG-673-L20. Taxonomy (GTDB): domain Bacteria; phylum Cyanobacteriota; class Cyanobacteriia; order PCC-6307; family Cyanobiaceae; genus Prochlorococcus_A. Next base: position 39,840 of record QCTN01000011.1, read on the forward strand.
CAGGAGTACCTCATCATGCAATGGAAAGATACTGCGCTGCATTAATTAAAAAAAACCATTCAGTAGTTATATGTGATCAGTTAGAAAAAAGTACTGGAAATTATGGCACACCACTAAAAAGAGGAATAACAAGAATAATTACTCCAGGTACTGTCATTGAAGAAGGGATGTTGGTTGCGAAA
>QCTN01000012.1 GCA_003211135.1 Prochlorococcus sp. AG-673-L20
TTCCTTTATGGTCTTAGTGGTTCCACAAACTTATCAACAATTGGGGTAGAAATAATAAATAAACCATCATTTATTACATCCTTATCACTAGTATTTGTCTTATCAACTGTTGCTTTTAAGATTGCTGCAGTACCTTTCCATCAGTGGACACCTGATGTTTATGAAGGGTCACCCACTCCAGTAGTAGCTTTTTTATCTGTAGGATCTAAGACTGCAGGATTTGCTTTTGCAATAAGAATTTTAAGCACCTCTTTTTCCTCTTTCGATGAACAATGGAAACTGTTATTTACTATATTAGCCATTTTAAGTATGGCTCTAGGAAATATTGTTGCATTGGCCCAAACCTCAATGAAAAGAATGTTAGCCTATAGTTCTATTGGTCAAGCTGGATTTGTAATGATTGGCATAGTATCTGGAACTCAAGATGGTCTATCATCAGCTGTTTTATATTTAGCTGCATATTTGTTTATGAATCTAGGAGCTTTTTCATGTGTAATACTTTTTTCACTCCGAACTGGATCAGATAGAATTGCAGATTATTCAGGCCTTTATCAAAAAGATCCTTTAATTACTTTAGGCCTGAGCCTATGTCTTCTTTCTCTTGGTGGGCTACCGCCGATGTTAGGTTTTTTCGGAAAAATATATTTATTTTTTGCTGGGTGGGCTAACCATCAATACCTTTTGGTAGTAGTTGGATTAGTCACTTCAGTAATTTCAATTTATTACTACATCTCGGTTATAAAAATGATGGTAGTAAAAGAACCCCAAGAAGCTTCTGAAATAGTTAAATCTTATCCTGAGATCAATTGGAATATCATCGGATTACCTCCTTTAAGAATTGCATTATATACTTGCATCGCTGTCACAGCTCTAGGAGGAATACTTTCTAACCCTCTTTTCAAATTAGCCAATTCAGCAGTATCAGAAACTCCCTTTTTACAGGATATATTAGCCATAACAAATAATGTACTTTAAAAGAGTTTTCATAAATGACTAAAAAAGTTGCGACTTTGGAAAAAGTATCAAAAATGTATGGCAAAGATGAACTAATCGTAAAAGCCTTGGATAATGTGAATTTAGAAATTTATGAAGGTGACTATTTGGCTGTTATGGGCGCAAGTGGCTCAGGTAAAAGTACTGCAATGAACATTATTGGCTGTCTAGACAGACCATCTCAAGGTATTTATGAATTAAATGGAACTCCTATTAAAAATTTATCTGATGATGAATTAGCTGAGTTAAGAAACCAAAAATTAGGATTCGTTTTCCAACAATTCCACCTTCTCTCAGACGCTACAGCACTAGAAAATGTTCTTTTACCGATGATTTATGCAGGGGTAGATCCTATTGAAAGAGAAAAAAGAGCAAAAAATGCATTAGACAAAGTTGGACTTTCCGAGAGAGTCAATAATCGTCCTAATCAATTGTCAGGAGGTCAACAACAACGTGTGGCAATCGCAAGAGCAATAATCAATAATCCTTCAATTTTATTAGCTGACGAACCCACTGGGGCCTTAGATTCAAAGACAACAGAAGATGTATTAGACCTTTTTGATAAACTTCATGAATCAGGTATAACTATAGTTTTAGTTACTCACGAAGATGAAGTTGCAAGTCGGGCAAAAAAAATAGCAAGGTTTAAGGATGGAAAAATAATTGAATTAAAAATTAAATAAATTTAAAACCTCGTTAGTATTTTTTCTTGGATTTCATTATAAATTCTCAAATTCCCATTATTGTCTACGTCTTTTATTGCCCAATCGTTTGAGTTGTAACCCCTAGGCAAATGTTTTTTTGTAAGATATTTATTTGCATTATTAATAATATATTCTTTTCTATCATTACATTCGACTGACTCATAAATAGTTTTAAGGATTTTTGCAGCCCAATAATATTCGCATATATTTTTAGTATTAAGTATTTCAGATAGACTAATGCCCTCAACTGGAGTTTTATTTAAAAAATTCATGCCGATACCTATCCTTACATAAATAATTTCTTTACCTCTTGTTATCACCCTAGGTAAAAATCCAATTAATTTCTTTGAATTAAAAAAAATATCATTTGGCCATTTTAAATCTACTTTTATAGATTCCTTATTAAACATTTCACATAACTTAATTGCAAATGACAGACTAAATATCTCACTTGAGAATTTTGAGGTGAAAATTGGATAAGCCGCACTTAGCCAAATTCCTCCTTTACGAGAGACCCATGGTCTTGAATTCTGACCTATTCCTAAAAATTGTTCTTTGGCTACTATTGCTCTTGGTTTATATCTTTTGATTGGGGAATCTTTGAGCCAATTTGTTAGTTCGTATTCAGTACTTTTACATTTTAATTTGTATTGAAGATTCCAATGAGGACAAAATCCTTGGATATTTTTGTAGTAATATGCAGTCTTAGCTACAGATCCTAAAACTTTCACAAATCCTCAACATAAAAAACAAGCTATCTTTAAAAGATTAAATTATCCTAAATCTTATAACTTTAATTACACAAATTGAATAAAAAATATTTACCAATATTGAATAAAAGATATCCATCTTCAATGCGAAATTGTCTTGATGATTTCAAAAAATCATGGGAAGACTTAGATAAACTATCCAAACTAAATGAAAACTGGAAAAATTTAATCGGTTTAGAATTATCTAAAGAATGTAAGCCATTAAAAATTGAGCAAAAAACTCTTTTTATTGCTGTAAATCATCCACAATGGAGGCAGGCACTAATTTATAACAAACATAGATTAAAGGAGAGTATTTGCAGATTTGGAATAAATCTAAAAGAAATAAAGATAATACAAAATTATGAAGTCAAAACCTTAGATATAAAAGAGATGAATACAAAAACAGTCTGGGAAAATCATCCAAGTAGAATAAAGAATAATAATATGGTTACTTGTAAAATATGTAATAGTCCTACACCAGAAGGTGAGATATCAAGATGGGGTAAATGTACTTTTTGCTGGAGAAAAAATAGTTAAGATGAATTTATTTTTCTAGTATTAATATTCCCATTTGATTAAAAAAAATAGTCCTATATTCAACTTTCTTAAAACCTACTCCCTTTGCAATTAGCATAAGTTTGTTTCCCTCTGGAAAATTTTTTATACTTTTTTCAATATAAGAATATTCCTTACTCAATTTAAATATTTTTGAAATTGGGACCACAACAAATCTTAAATATATTTTTTGAAACAAATCAGCTATAGAATTAAATTTAGAATGATTAAAGTCTAGAAACCCAGCTCTACCAGTATCACTTAAAAGATTAAACACTTTTTTTAGTCCTCCTTCTACATTGACCAAATTTCTTAAACCATAAGACATACAAATTCCATCATAATTTTTTAAATTTTCATCTATTTCTAAGATATCTTGCATCTCCCAACAGATAATTTTATTTCCAATCAATTTAGATCTTTCCATTGCAATATTTAAAATTTCTTTTGCACTATCTATTCCTGTAACACTTCCATTGGGACTAACTTTTTTAAAAATTAAAAAAGATAAATCTCCCGTCCCACAACATAAATCAGCCCAATTTTCTCCATCAATTGGTTTTAACAAATCAACTAATTTCTTTTTCCAACATTTGTGTAATCCAAAACTGAGTAAACTATTTAAAAAGTCATAACTACAAGAAATTTTATTAAAAATAGTTTTAACTTCATTAGTTTTTTTATATCGCATATTTAAATATTTTTAGTTAATGATAAATTATTTTTTTAATTAGGTCTAATTGGAAGTTTCTTTTTAATAAGAAAAGATTTTATTTCATCTATAGTAAGTTTTTTGTCATGAAGTAAAGATGCTAAAAGTGCTGCAGAAGCTTTACCTTCAGTAAAAACATCATAAATATCTTCTACACAGCCTGCACCCCCAGACGCGATCACAGGAATATTAACTGCATTTGCAACCGTTTGAGTCAATAATATGTCATATCCATTTTGTGTACCGTCACCATCCATTGAAGTTAATAAAATTTCTCCAGCCCCTAATTCCTCAACTTTTCTTGCCCAATCTATTACATCTAAGCCAGTATTCTCACGTCCACCCTTAACATATACTTCCCATTCATTAGATTTACTAATTTTTTTTCTTGCATCAATAGCAATAACAATACATTGTGTTCCGAAATTTGTAGAGCTTTTGGAAATTATGTCTGGATTTTTAACTGCAGAAGAATTCAAACTTACTTTATCTGCTCCTGCTCTTAAAAGATCATTAATTGAGATAATAGAATTTATTCCACCACCAACTGTAAAAGGAATTTTAACTGATTTCGCAGTTCTAGAGACAAGATCAACTAATGTTTTTCTATTTTCCACACTAGCTCTTATATCTAAAAATACTAATTCATCAGCTCCTGCTTCTGAGTATTTACAGGCTAATTCGACTGGGTCACCAGAGTCTCTAAGGTTTAAAAAATTAATACCTTTAACTACCCTTCCATTAGCTACATCTAAACAAGGAATTAAACGAAGAGCTACCATTTTAAAAAAAGTTGTCCAAAGGCTGTTAATCTTGCATAATAGCTTTCATTTTACCTCTTATGGCTGAAACAAAATTATTACCCAAAATTGGTAGTAAAGTTAAAATTAACATCAACATGGTTAAAGATAGATTACCATCAAAGCTAATTGATGAAATATCATCAAACCCAAGAGTTATAACAACTGGATATAAAATGACCGATGGTAGAAGTATTGGCATTACTGTTAGATTACAAAATGGAGAAGAAAATTGGTTTTTTCCCGAAGAAATTGAGAAAGGTTAAATATTTAAAGTGAATGATCCAAAACAATTATTAGGAATTAAAGGGGCTTCAGAGACTTCAAGTATTTGGAAACTACGTATACAACTAATGAAGCCAATCACATGGATCCCTTTGATATGGGGTGTAATCTGTGGAGCCGCTGCAAGCGGAAACTTTCAATGGACAATAAGTAATGTTTTAGCCTCACTAGCATGCATGCTCATGAGCGGACCACTCCTAGCAGGTTATACCCAAACAATTAATGATTTTTTTGATAGAGAAATTGACGCAATTAATGAACCTAATAGACCAATCCCTTCTGGAAAGATTTCGATTAAGGAAGTAAAAATACAAATTTGGGTGTTACTTATTGCAGGTTTAGTAGTTTCTTTTTTATTAGATTTATATGCAAAACATAGTTTCCCTTCTGTCTTTCTTCTAGCTTTAGGTGGCTCTTTAGTTAGTTATATCTATTCTGCTCCTCCATTAAAATTGAAGCAAAATGGCTGGCTAGGAAATTATGCTTTAGGAGCTTCATATATAGCTCTCCCATGGTGGGCGGGACAAGCTTTGTTTGGGAAATTAACTATTGTTACAGCATTCCTAACTCTTGCTTATAGTCTTTCTGGACTTGGAATAGCAGTTATAAATGATTTCAAAAGTGTTGAAGGGGATTCAAAACTAGGATTAAATTCTTTACCTGTAATATTTGGAATTAAAAAAGCTAGTCGAATAAGTGCAGGTCTCATTGATATTTTTCAATTAGCAATGGTTATCGTATTAATTATTATTGGTCAACATTTAGCATCAGTAATTTTAGTTCTACTGATAATTCCTCAAATTACATTTCAAGATATGTGGTTACTAAGAGACCCGTTAAAATTTGACGTCAAGTACCAGGCAAGTGCGCAGCCATTTCTAATAACTGGAATGTTAGTCACTGCTTTAGCGATAGGACATAGTTTTTTAGTAGCTTAAAGTGATTGGAAAAAAATATAAATACTTTATTTTTAGCTCCTCAATATTTATTTTCTTTATCATATTTTTACCCATATTTAATTTAATTAGGATTACTTTAAATTTTGACCCAGTTAAAATTAATAATTCAAAATCAATACCATATTCTTATGAAATATTTTCTTCTGATAATAAAATATTAAGGAAATTAAGTAGAAAATTTGATATTCTTGATAATACTAATAAGATACCATTTTTTCTAAAATATTCTTTTATCACAAGTGAGGACAAAAGATTTCTTAACCATAATGGAATTGACGTAATAGGTTTATCAAGAGCGTTTGTCAGTAATATTCAGAGCGGATACTTTAAAGAGGGTGGAAGCACTATTACTCAGCAAGTAGCAAGATTAATTTTCTTAAATAATGATTTAAGTTTTCAACGAAAAATTAAAGAAATAATAATTTCCCTGATATTAGAATTAAAATTTAGTAAAAATCAAATTTTAAAATTATATTTAAATAATATTTACTTGGGCTCAGGAGCTTATGGCATTAATGAGGCCTCACAAGTTTATTTTGGAAAACTTATAACGGAATTATCATTATCTGAGGTTGCCTTATTAGCTGGATTAGCACCTGCTCCCTCAATTTATTCGCCCTATGAGAATATCGATTTAGCTATTAAAAAAAGAAATATAATATTAACAGATATGTATATTGATGGCTATATTACTCTAGACGAGAGGAATAAAGCTCTTAAGGAAAAAGTTAACTTAAATTATTCAATTGATAATAAAGATAATTTATTAATAAATTTTATACTAAAGGAAACAAATAGCAAAATCAAAAATCATAAAAAGTATAATTTTTTAAGGATTAAATCTAGTATCAATAAAGATTGGCAGGAAATAGGACAAAAAATTTCTAAGTCTATAGGGCCTAATAATATTGAAACAGCATTGGTATCAATTGAATCCAATAGCGGTTTAATTAGAACAATGATAACTAGTAAGAATCCAACACTAAACGAATTTAATAGAGTTACTTCAGCCATAAGGCCTTTAGGTTCAACTTTTAAAATTATTCCTTATACTGCAGCATTAAAAGAAGGTATACAATTAAGCGATAAATTCGAAGATATACCTACGTGCTGGAAAGATTATTGTCCCAAAAATTTTTCTGAAATCTATGGAGGTAAAATAACTTTAATAGATTCTTTTAAAACTTCATCTAATATAGTTCCTCTAAAAATTTCAAATAATATAGGCCTTAAAAATATTATAAATCTAGCTAATTTATTTGGCTTAGGGTATGAACAACAACTTGAAGAATTTCTACCACTAGCTATCGGATCTTATGGAGATAGCCTCCTAAATATTACAAATGCCTATGCAGTTTTGAATAGCAATGGGAATCTATATAAGCCAAGCATTCTTGAAAAAATAGAATCAAATAATTATGGATTAATTTGGGAAAATAAATTTATTCATGAGAAGATCTTAGATTCCAAAGTAAACAAAAAACTAAACAATCTACTTGAAAAATCAGTCTCGGAAGGCACTTCTATAGCAGCCTCTATTAAAGGAGAAAGAGTGTATGGCAAGACAGGAACTTCAGACGGGAACAGGGATCTTTGGTTTATTGGTTCGATTAATAATCTTACTACCGGAGTTTGGATAGGTTTTGATGAAAACAAAGACTCTAAGTTATCTAGTGGTAATGCAGCTTATTTTTGGAAAAAATTCATAAGTAAAATATATGATTTTAAGATTTAATAATAAAATACTTTATTTTATCTATACGAAATTTTTGCTGCATAAAATCCATCTCCTGGTTCATCAAATTTCGGGAATATTTGTCTTTCACTATCTAATTTTATTTCCTTATTTTTTGACAAAAATCTTTTTATTAGAAAGTTATTTTCATCAGGACATATAGTACAAGTTGAATAAACTAAAGTTCCATTTCTTTTTAAAAGAGGTAAAATAGTTTCTAATAATTTTTCCTGTAAAAGAATTAATTGATTTATTTTATCCTTACTTAAAGACCATCTTGAATCAGGATTTCTTGCTAAGGTTCCAATACCTGAACATGGAGCATCAATTAAAATCTTATCAAAATAAGAAATAAGATTGGGCTTAATATCAACTAAACATGTAGCATCAGCTTTTAAGGTTTTAACACTTTTTATATTTAATCTTTCTAAATTTGATTTAAGTATTTTCAATCTCTTTTCTGATCTATCCACAGCTAGGATTTCAGCATCGTCCTTAGCAAGCTCGGCTAAATGAGTTGTTTTACTTCCAGGGGCTGAGCAAGCATCTAAAATCTTTTCCCCTTTCAATGGATTTAAAAGAGGAGCGACCCATTGAGAAGATCTATCTTGAACTACCCAGAGCCCATCGCTGTAACCTGGGAGTTTTTTAATAGACCTTGGATTAGAATTTAAAGCAATTCCATTTCTTAATTTACTGATTCCAGTAGCATTAATATTACATTCGGTAAGTTCACTCAAAAAAGTATTTGAATCAGTTTTCAGAGAATTAATTCGTAAATCAATTGAAGGTTTTTTATTAAATGCCTTAGCGATATTTTTGGCTTCTTTTATTCCAACCCAATTAACAATTTCATTTACAAGCCATATTGGTAATGACTCAATACAAGATAATTTCTCTATTTCATCTGAGGATATATTTGGGAAATTTTCTTTTTCTATATGTCTAACGGTGTTTCTTAATATTGCGTTTACAGTTCCAGCTAAACCTTTTAAATCAGTTCTCTTTGCAACTTCTACAGTTGAAGAAATAGCTGCAGAAGATGGTATTTTATCCATTTTTAATAATTGATATAAACCTACATGTAAAAGCCATCTTAGTTTTGGAGGTTGCTTTGTATGAGAAAGTTTTGATATATGGTCTATCCAAAGGTCAAGAAATTTTCTATATCTAATACATCCAAAAGATAATTCCGTTATGAAAGCTATATCTAATGAATTGAACTCATAATTTTTTTGGACCTTTTCTAAAGCATGATCTGAATAAATTCCAGAACTTACTTTTAATAGTATTTCCCAAGATGCTTTTCTTTGTAGGTATCCTTTTGTCAATGTATAATTTTTTTAATTAGTAATATATGATAAATATACTATTAATTAAAGGTATTGAGGTTAGCTACTAATTGAGTTATTAAACCAAATAAAACCAAGAACACTAACTAAGGTTAAATTGAATCCCAAAAATATATAGATATTAAGAGAATGAACTTTTTCTCTTGAAAATAAATTATTTTTTTTATTGTTTTTCATTTGCAAGGTGAATAAAAAATTTTTAAAAGGTTAAATATAAATCATTATTTATAGTTACTAAGTCAATCATTTCTTTCGTTTTGAAAGGAATTAATTCATTTAGGGATTGAATCAAATAGAAATTTATTAGCCAATCTAACTTCTGAAAAGTAAAGAAAAGAATTAAAAATTATCTTAAGATTAATTAATTACCTATAAGACTATAAAACTAACAGGTGTTTTTAATATTTCTCTATATCATAAGGTTCTCTTAAGTTTTAAAAATGGTTATAAATTCATTTTTTATTTTAATAAAGATTACTAATAAATCCCTCAGCTATTCTTAAATGACCATTTAACTTTTCGTCACTCATTTTATCTAAATTTCTCGTTAACATTGCTAATCTATATTGTTTTCTAAAATAAGTCTCATTATCTTTTATAAATTTCCAAAATAAACCATCCCATATTGAACACCAAGGACCACTTTTATAATCAGACATTTTTTTTACATAATTTGAGCTAGAAATATAAGGCTTTGTTGAAAAGATACCTCCATCACTAAACTGACTCATTCCATAAACATTAGGGACCATTACCCAATCGTAAGAATCTATAAACATTTCCATAAACCATTTATAAACATGATCAGGATGTATACGACATAAAAGCATAAAGTTACCTATTATCATAAGTCTCTCAATATGATGGCAATAACCGTAATTAATAACATTATTTATTACGGTATCTACTGGATCTATTCCTGTGGTTCCCTTATAAAAACACTCAGGCATTGGCTTTTTATCAAAATTCCAAAAATTAGTATTACGCATTTTCGTCCCATATTTTTCATAAACTAAGCAAATAAATTCTCTCCATCCAACTATTTGACGAATAAAACCTTCTAGAGAGTTAATAGGAACTTTATTTTTTTCACAATAAGTTAATGCCTTATTTATAACTTCTTGTGGCGTCAATAAACCGCTATTTAAAAGAGGAGAAAGTAAACTATGCCATAAAAAAACTTTTTCCTTACTAATTGCATCTTCATAATCACCAAACAAATAAAATCTATTTTCTAAAAAATCATTAAGCCAACTATCGGCTTCTTCGAAAGAAGTTGGATATATAAAATTATTACTTTCACCTATAAACTCTATCGATAAATTAGAAATTATCTTTTCAGCCTTAATTACAAACTGATTTTTTGGTAATTTTGAGATTTCAGGAATATTAATATTTTTTGGTAATTTTTTTCTATTTAATTCATCAAAACTCCATTTGCCTCCTTGAGGAGAGCCATCAAGATTCAATAATATATTTTGACTTCTTCTTTGATTCTCATAAAATCTACCCATCAAGGGTTTTTTGGGATTAGATTTAAAAGACTCTCGTAATTCTTCATTAGTAATAAACATTGGGGATTTGAAAACTTGTAATTTAAGATTGTTGGCCTCAACAAATCTATTTATCCTCTTCATAATTAAAAAATCATGAGGATTAATAATATTTATCTTTTGATATTTTCCTTGCAAATATTTTGATAAATAATCAACGATGGAAAGATTATTTTTGTTCTCGATATAAAGAACTTTATAACCTGAATTTTCCAGATAATTTTTATATGAAAGCATTGAGGCTTTATGGAAAATTAATTTATTTTTGTGATTAATTGATTTTTGAAATTTATCATTACCAAAAAATAATGTATCTTCTATCATCAAAATTTCACAACTTAATTTCAAGAGTGGACTTTCTCTAAAAAGTTGATTTGGAAATATTATTGATATCTGATTCATAATAATGACTTCCTATTTCTGCATCTATTAGAACAGTATTTAACTTCCTTCCAACAATCTTTCCATTTTTTGCGCCAATTAAATGGCCTATTGCAAACAGGACATATTTTGCTTGGTAAGGTTTTCAAAATTTATAATTTTCTTTTATGAGTAGATTTAAATCTAGTCGAATCCTTAAGTTCCATATGTTTTGTTTTTCTTCCAGAAACTCTTTTTCTCCATACTTTAAATGATTTTGGCTTAAGATTATTCCTCATTATTTTGATAGCTTCTTCTTCTTTTAAACCAAATTGATACTCAATCGCTTCAAAAGGAGTTCTATCTTCCCAACACATCTCGATTAGTCTATCGATATCAATAATTTCCATTTTTTTATTGCTTACATTCAGAAGTACAGAGTTTTTCAATATTTGATCTACCAGTAATTTTAAGTCTATACTTTGCCCAATATTTGTAAAATAATCTCAAAACTGGCGCTAGGAATTTAATTTTTAAAGGATAGTAAACCCACCCTAGCCCTATTAATTCATATGAATATGCTAATACATCTAGTCCTTTAATAATATCTCCATTTTCTAAGATTCCATGAAGATTTGACATTGCTTCTGCATAAGTGATGTCCTTAAAGAGAATAGGATTATAATTAATATTATTTATATCAACAAAGTCAATTTTACTTAACTCGTCTTTGCTTTTTAAAAAATTAGTTTCTCTAAGACATAATGGACAACCGCCATCATATAAAAAAATTAATTTATTTTGCATCTTACCTTGTTTATTTAAATATAAAATTTAAATAACTTTTTTGTGGAAAATTAAAAATTAAAAGATTTTTAAAGTTTTTTACGAACGACAATAGATTGTGAAAAAGAAGCTTTATAAAGCCTTAATAATTTCTTTCTCTAATTCAATCAAAATTTTCTTAATGTATAAATTAATAACCATTGATTAAGGGATACATCAATGGTTTAAATTTTTTAATCGTCTAAAAGATGTACTCCTTCTCCAATATCAGGAGCAAATTTACAATATTTTTCAAACACAATTCCAACTCCTCTCATCTTCTCTCCAAGTTCATCTTTAAATTGTTTCCATTCTTTTGAATCATGTTCTGGTAACGTCCAACCTTGAGCTTCCACCATACTTGTAATAATTGTGTAATCCCATTCAATGTAAGCCATTTAATCTCATCTAAATTACTAAATATTATAGACTAAATAACCGATTAAATAATCCATAGATTGAATTTAAGTTAATAAAAAAGCAATCATTTAAAACTTTAAAAAATTTATATTTTAAATTATATTTTTTTAGAACGAATATAATTAAATTAACTTTAAACATTTTTATAATGTCAATTTTGCCGAGAAGATTTGAGCGAATAAAAAATGTTTTAAATTGCAGAATGAAAAACTTAACAGTTCTAGTAGAGGCAGTAAATAAGCCACACAATTTATCTGCGATATTAAGAACATGTGATGCGGCAGGAGTTTTTGAAGCGAATTTTATTTGTGAAAAAGATAAAGTTAAAACTTTTAACAGTACAGCTCAAGGTAGTCAAAAATGGGTCAAATTAAATAATCATGAGACAATAATTTCTGCAGTATCTGAACTAAAAAAGAAAGGTTTTAAATTATATGGAACAACACTAAATGAGAGATCATCTGATTACAGGAATTTTGACTATTCGGAAAATACTTGTTTTGTTTTAGGAGCAGAAAAGTGGGGGTTAAGTAATCAACTAATTTCAAAAGTTGATGAATCAATCTTCATTCCAATGTCAGGAATGGTCCAATCTTTGAACGTTTCAGTAGCAGCTTCTATTTTACTTTTTGAAGCTATTAGACAAAGAGAAAGTAAGAGTTTACTTCCTATTAGTGGAGAAGGTTTAAGTGCAGAAGTATACGAAAAGACATTATTTGAATGGAGTTATCCTGATTTAGCTTCTAAATATAGAAAGTCTGGAAATAAATATCCAAAGCTAAATCAGTATGGAGAAATTAATGAAGTTATCAATAACTAAAAAATACTAAAATTAACTTTCAATTCTCAAAAATATTTTCTAGTTCTTCTCCTATAAAAGAAAGACCTAAGACTAAAAAAAACATTGCTAATCCAGGGAATAAAGCAGTCCACCAAATCCCAGTAGGTATAGCCGCAAGCGCAAGATTAAGATCACTTCCCCATTCTGGAACATTTGCAGGTACTCCTAACCCTAAAAAGCCCAAACTTCCTAATACCAATACAGCATCCGCAGCATTTAAAGTAAGTAAAATAGGTAAAGGAGTTATTACATTCGGAAATATATATTTAAAAATTATTGTTTTAACATCAGCTCCCGAAACTCTTGCAGCTTCAACATATGTCTCTGATTTTATTAACATTGTTTGATTTCTGATTAATCTAAAATATTGAGGAGAATAAACTATACATAAGGCTACAGAGGCATTAATAATCCCTTTACCAAGTACAAAAGCTACTACTACTGAAAGCAAAATAACAGGAATTGAAAAAATAGTATCCATTACAAGTGATAAGCATTTATCAAGGATTCCTCCAAAATATCCACTCAATAAACCTAATGGAAGGCCTAAAATTAAAGCAAAGAAAATTGCAAGGAATACAACTTCAATAGCTATAGATGATCCTTGTAAAGTCCTCAAACAAACATCCCTTCCTAATCTATCTGTACCACATAAATGTTTTAAGGAAGGTGGTGCAAAAATATCATTACTAAAAGATGACAAAGAATAACCAAAAAAGTTATTAGCCTCTAATACTTTCATAATTAATACAATTAAAAGGTAAGAAAGTACAATTAAAAATCCAGTCCTTCTAATGTTCTGAGCAACTTGATTTGATGAGTTTGAATTCACAAATTTATGATTATTCGAATCAACTAAAATATACCTTTTGTTGCAAAGATAAAATAGCTTTTAGTTTTTAATTTGAAATTAATTACTGATTTAATTTCAGAACTGCCATAAAAGCTTCTTGAGGAACATCAACTTTACCCATTGCCTTCATCCTCTTTTTCCCTTTAGCTTGCTTCTTCAAAAGTTTCTTTTTTCTAGAAATATCTCCCCCATAGCATTTAGAAAGGACATCTTTTCTTAATGCACTTATACTTTCGCTTGCAATAATTCGGCTACCTATTGAAGCCTGAATTGGTATTTTAAATTGTTGTTTTGGTATTAGCTCCTTTAATTTTTCTACTAAACCCCTACCAATCCCATAGGCCTTATCTTTATGAACAATAGAAGTTAAAGGATCAGCTCTTTCAGAATTTATTAGAACATCTAACCTAACGAGATCATTTTTTCTATACCCAATCAAATGGTATTCCATTGATGCATATCCTTGAGTTCGACTTTTCATTTGATCAAAAAAGTCAGTAACGACTTCCGCTAATGGTATTTCGTAAATCAAAGTCACTCTATCTGTAGTGATATATTTCATATCAATAAAAACACCTCTTCTTTCTTGGCATAAACCCATTAGTGTCCCGTTAAATTCATTGGGAGAATAAATTTCCATTTTTACATAGGGTTCTTCTATTGATTCTCTTGATTGGGGATCTGGGATTGTAGAAGGATTATCAATTAATATTTCTTCCTGATCGTTCAAATTAACCTTATATATTACTGAAGGCGCTGTTACTATCAAATCCAAATCATATTCCCTCTCCAATCTTTCCTGAACGATTTCCATATGAAGAAGTCCTAAAAATCCACATCTAAAGCCGAATCCCATAGCACTACTTGTCTCGGGTTCGTATTTGAGCGCTGCATCAGATAATTGTAGTTTTTCTAAAGACTCTCTTAAATCTGGATATTGATCGGCATCAGTTGGGAACAATCCACAAAACACCATAGGATTGGCTGTTTTATATCCAGGGAGAGGATCTTTAGCAGGAGAATTAAATAGTGTAATTGTATCTCCCACTCTTGCATCAGCAACTGACTTAATAGATGCAGCCAGATAACCAACTTCTCCCGCATGAAGTTCATTAACTTGCTTCTCATCAGGAGCCATTATTCCAATTTCGTCTAACTCATAGTTCTTCTTACTTGCCATAAGTAAAATCTTGTCCTTTTTATTGATTGACCCAGCTATTACTCTGAAGTAAACAATTACCCCTCTATAGGGATCATAATAAGAGTCAAAAATAAGCGCCTTAGTAGGAGATTTTACTTCATCTTTAGGATGAGGAATTCTATTCACAACTGCTTCTAATATATCTTCTATACCTTCTCCAGTTTTAGCAGAACAATTTATTGCATTAGATGTGTCTAATCCAATAATCTCTTCAATTTCTTGCTTTATTCTTTCAGCATCAGCACCAGGCAAATCAACTTTATTTAAGACAGGAATTATTTCTAAATTATTTTCAAGGGCAAGATAAACATTGGCTAAAGTTTGAGCTTCTACACCTTGACTTGCATCAACAACTAATAAAGCACCTTCACAAGCCTGCAAAGATCTACTTACTTCATAAGAAAAATCAACATGTCCTGGTGTGTCAATTAAATTTAAAATGTATTCTTGTGAGTCTTCTGCTTTGTATTTCATTCTTGCAGCCTGTAATTTGATTGTTATACCCCTTTCTCTTTCAAGATCCATACTATCCAAAAACTGATCTTGCATATCCCTTTGCTTCACAGTACCAGTATCTTGAAGCAACCTATCCGCGAGAGTAGATTTACCGTGATCTATATGAGCAATAATACAAAAATTTCTTATTTTTGGAACAGATATATCAGTCATATAAATTAAAAACGATTCCTATATTTTTTCACTTAATTCATAATAGCTAATTAAGATTATGGATGGAAACCTAAAATAAAATTATTTCTTTTTTTAATAATTTCTAAAAAATTATTATCACTTTCATTTTTTAATTCAGAGTTATAAAGAAGAATACTTAATTTCTTCTCAAGATCAAATTTATCAGAATTAAAAAGGCAAGATTTTTTTAAAACCTCAATCATTATTGAAACTGCTGTACTAGCTCCAGGAGAGGCCCCTAATAAAGCAGAAAGTGAGCCATCTCCCGAGTTGACAATTTCCGTGCCAAATTGCAAAGAACCTCCATCTTTAGTTTTTTTGATTATTTGAACTCTTTGCCCAGCATTCTCTAAATACCAATTCGAAGGCTCAGCTGATGGCATCATATTCCTCAAGTTTTCAACTCTAGAATTATGACTCTTAAAAGATTGTGAAAAAAGATAATTAATTAATTCGTTATTCTTAATCCCAACATCAAGCATAGAAAATAAATTATTTTTTTTAATTGAACTAAACAAATCAAAATAAGAGCCTTTTTTTAAGAATTTAGTCGTAAAACCAGCAAAAGGGCCATAGAGAAGAAATTTTTTGCCTTCAATCCATCTTGTATCTAAATGCGGCACTGACATTGGAGGTGATCCTATATCTGCTTTCCCATAAACTTTTGCATTATGTTTTTTCGTTAAAGACTTTTCCTCACAAATAAGCCATTTTCCACTAACAGGAAACCCACCATATACTTTAGCTTCTGGAATTTTAGATTTTTGCAAAAAGTTTATTGTTTTGCCCCCAGCTCCAAGGAAAACATATGAAGTCCTCAGGGAAAGTATTTTACCTATTAAACGAACTTTTAATTTCCATTGTTTTTTATCTGTTTTCTTTAGATCTATTAATTCTGTGTTATAGCTAATTTCAACATTTTTATTATTAGAAATATAAGTTAGATATTCTTTTGTTAAAGCCTCAAAATTAATATCTGTTCCTCTTTTTATTCGAGTAGCTGCAACTTTATCTAATGGATTTCTACTATTAGTAATAAGTGGTGCCCATGATTTTATTTGATTAAAAGATGATGAAAATTCCATGTCTGCAAACTCTGGATATTTAGACATTTCTTTAAATCTTTTTTTTAAAAAAGAAATATTTTCAGTCCCTGTGACAAAACTTATATGAGGAATAAATTTTAAAAATTTTTTAATATCTATCTTCCCAGTTGCATACAATGTGGCCCATAAAGACATTGAATTTTCAAAGGACCGATTTATAGAAAGGGCTTTATCTATTTGTAAATCTCCATTTTCATCTAAGGGGGTGTAATTTAATTCGCAATTTGCAGCATGACCAGTTCCTGCATTATTAAATGCACCAGAACTTTCACTACCTGGTTTATTTAACTTTTCTATGATTAATATTTTTTTTGCAGGTAAGATCTCGGTAATTAATAACGCAAGTGTTCCGCTCATTATTCCTGCCCCTACTAATATCGCATCATAACTATTATTTTTATTTAAAATGTTTTTAGAAGTCACAACAGAAAAGTTATTTTTTTTGCAATTAATCGCATTTCTTTCTAGGCTTATTATAAAGTTAATTCAAAATTATGAGTACTGAAACATTACCACTTACAAATGCAAATGTAGAAACGGTTTTAGATGAACTAAGACCTTTCTTAATATCAGATGGAGGAAATGTAGAAATAGCAGAAATTGATGGTCCCATTGTTAAAGTAAGACTTCAAGGAGCATGTGGAAGCTGCCCAAGCAGTACCATGACATTAAAAATGGGAATAGAAAGAAAGCTAAAAGAAATGATTCCTGAAATAAGTGAAGTAGTCCAAGTTTTGTAAGCTATTTTTTGAAGATCTTTTTTACGACTCTTTGCTTAATTCCTTAGTCAATGATGATTTAAAATCTAAGCAATTTATAGGAAGACCTTGACCTATAGCTATCAAAAGAGGAGCTAGAATTCCTAAAGTAAATACCAAATTTGACTGATTAACTTCATTTTTACTTAAAGTAAAAGTTATCAAATAAATGATAGTAAAGTATGCATGTAAAGAGAAAAATTCTTTTGGTTTTAAAGCGGGCCATCTCAAAGTATTTCCCAAAAAATATAAAAACCCTGTCATAAATTTAAATTAATTAGTAAAGCGGAAATTAAATATAAACCTAATCCCTTTTAGATATAAATCACACCAAAATTTACTAAAGATAATAATTAAAAAAAAATTAAAAAATTATTTCTATACGTAATATCTGGACAGCAACACAAAAATACGTTTATAATTAAATGGTAGCTATAGCTACATTTCGTTCACCTTCTTTAGAAGGCGCAGTTCGAGTCATACCAGGGAACGGGGGATGGCCGTTTTGTCACATCGAAACATGACTACTTTAACTTACAGAGGTAAAAACTACGTTCAAAACAAAAAGGCTGCCAATAAGCAACCTGTTGAACTTACCTACAGAAGAAACGTATACACCAACAGAATGGATGACGCTTCTTCTAGTAATGAAAAGGCAGAATTAAATTATAGGGGTGCTAACTACACTAAATAATTTAATTCCAAAAGATAAAACCCCTTCTTAGGGGGTTTTTTTTTGGCTATATTTATAAGGAAATAGAATTATTTTTATGTCTAGTGATTGTTGCAATACTGACGAGTTAAATAAAAATTTAAAAGGTCTTGATCATAAAGATGCTATTCAAGAAAGGTATGGTTCTGCTGCATTAGAAAAAGAAAGTTGTCTTTGTACACCTGTTGGTTTTAATCCTGTTTTACTTGAAGCAATTCCTGAAGAAGTTATTGAAAGAGATTATGGATGTGGTGATCCAACAAAATATGTAAAGAAGAATGATATTGTTTTAGATCTTGGTAGTGGGAGCGGCAAAAATGCCTTTATTTGTTCTCAAATTGTTGGACAAGATGGGAAAGTAATTGGGGTTGATCAAAATTCTGATATGCTTAAATTATCAAGATCTGCTTCAAAAAAATTTTCAGAAAAGATAGGTTTCAACAATACAGAATTTCTTGGAGGTTCAATTGAAAATCTCGATGAATTAGATAAAGATTTAAATCCATTAATCGCAAACAAATCAGTTGATATTATTTTAAGTAATTGTGTTTTAAATTTAGTAAATCATGAATCTAGAAATAATCTTTTAAGAAATATAAAAAGAGTTCTTAAAGATAAAGGAAGAATAGCCATTAGCGATATTGTCTCAAGTAAAAAAGTTCCTTTAAGATTACAAAATGATCATGATCTATGGACAGGATGCATTAGTGGAGCATGGTATGAGCCAGAATTCCTAAATGATTTTAAAAATCTAGGTTTTAAAAACTTAGAATTTGCGGAGAGAAGTAATGAACCTTGGAAAGTTATTGAAGATATTGAATTTAGAACAGTTACTTTAGTAGGAAATATTTAGCCCTTCTCAAGAACTTTAATTTTTAAAATTTGAATGACAATTAATTTAAGAGATCAAATACCCGCATTAAAAAACAAATATTACTTCAATTATGGAGGTCAAGGACCATTACCAAAATCTTCTCTAGAAGCAATAGTTAAAACTTGGGAAATCATTCAAGATTTAGGACCATTTACAAATGATATGTGGCCTTTTATTTATAAAGAAATATTGACCACAAAAAGAATTATTGCGCAAAAATTAGGTGTTAATTCAAAAAATATAGCTTTAACTGAGAATATCACTTCTGGAATGATTTTGCCTTTTTGGGGTATAAAAGTAGAAGAGGGAGAAGAATTGTTAATAAGTGACTGTGAACACCCTGGAGTAGTAGCTGCAAGCAGAGAATTTTGCAGAAGAAATAAATTAATATTCAAAATTTTACCAATCCAAAAAATTAAAAATCTAAACGACGAAAATATAATTTTAGAGATTTCAAAAAACCTAAATAGTAAGACTAAGATCCTAATTATTTCTCATATTTTATGGAACTTTGGATATAAAATTCCTCTAAAACAAATTTCTATCGAATTAAAAAATAATCGAGAAAATTCTTATCTACTTATTGATGGTGCTCAAACCTTTGGTCATATAAAAATTGAAGATGAAGTTTTTTATTCTGATTTATATTCCATAACTTCTCATAAATGGGCATGTGGTCCTGAAGGACTTGGAGCTATTTATGTCTCAGATAGATTTATTCATGAAACAGATCCAACAATAATTGGTTGGAAATCATTAAAAAAAGAACAAGGAATTTACGAGCCGTCAGATAATCTTTTTCATGAAGATGCAAGGAAGTTTGAAGTAGCTACCTCTTGTATTCCTTTACTTACAGGTCTTCGTACTTCTTTAGATCTTTTGGATAAAGACTGCCCTGAAAAAGAAAAAAGCAAAACTATCAAAAGATTAAGTGAAAAGCTTTGGGATAACTTAAATCAATTTGACGAAATTGAATTGGTTTTAGAAAAAAAATACTTAAATGGGATAGTTAGTTTTAATATCGAAAATATTGAAGATAAAGACAGATTTGTGAAGAAACTTGGAGAAAAGAAAATTTGGATTAGAGTTTTAGAAGACCCAAAATGGTTTAGGGCATGTGTGCATCAGATGACAACAGACGATGAAATTGATTTACTTTCTGAAGAAATAAAAAAATTACCAGGGAATTTCTGAGCTATCCCATGCAATGAATTTTCCGGTATATGCTGGTGATTGGTTTTTAATGATATTGATCAAAAATTGGGATGATTTTTCTTTACTAAATAATTTATGTTCTGGAACAAATTTATGAAAAGGTCTAGATAAATCAGTATCTACTGTCCCTGGATGAAGCAATGTAATAGTAGCTTTTGGAAAACGTCTAGCCCACTCAATACTTAAAGATTTAAAAAACTGATTTTGCGCAGATTTTGCAGCCCGATATGAATACCAACCTCCAGTTTGATTATCACCAATGCTACCAACTCTTGCACTTATACTCGCAAAATTAAAATCACTATCTTTTGGTATAAATTCTTCAATAGCTTTAGCTAATAAAATAGGAGAAAAGGCATTTATTGAAAAACTTTCCATCATATTTTCTTTATCAAGATGTTGTAATCTTTTTTCTGGTTGAAGAGAATCACTATGAAGCCTCCCTGTAGCGTTAATCACTAGTCTTAAATTTGAAGGATGGTTTGATATTTTATTTTTCAACTGCAAAAGAGATTGAGAATCCTCTATATCTAATTCCCAAAAAGATTTAAATTCACTTTGCCTTCCACACAAAATAACATCTAAGTCTTTTTCACTTTCACTCAAATCTTTAGCTATTTGCGTTCCAATTCCACCTGCGCCTACGATTAAGGCTAACCCTTTCATCTTATTAAAAATTACTTACTCAATCTTAAGACACTTTTCTTGTGATTTGCGTAAAGATCTTTCTGATTTGGTTAGCAAATTTTATTTAGATTTACTTTTTTCTTGTAATAATTTTTTAGCTATTTTTCTATCATCAAAATTAATCACTTTATCATTGAGAATTTGATAGTCTTCATGTCCTTTTCCTGCTATTAAAACAATATCTTCTTTATTAGCAAATTTGATAGATTCATTTATTGCTTTAAATCTATCAATATCAAATGTTATTTTTTCTCTTTTTTCTATACCCATTAAAATATCATTTACTATCTGCTGCGGTTCTTCTGATCTTGGATTATCTGAAGTTATAAACACATGATCAGAAAATTCTTCAGCTATTGATCCCATTAAAGGCCTTTTACTACGATCTCGATCTCCTCCACAGCCAAAAACAGTAATGAGTTTCCCTTTACAAAGTTTTTTAATTGATTGCAAAACTTTTTTTAATCCATCAGGAGTGTGGGCATAATCAATAATTACTATTGGAAGTGATCTTGAAACGTCAATATTATCAATTTCTATTTTCTCCATTCTCCCAGGAGCACCAGGGAAAGATTGTATTAACTTTGATAAATCTTTTAAAGATAAATTAAGTTTATACAAAATTGTTATTGCTTGAATCGCATTCATTAAATTAAATTCACCAACAAGTGGAACAAAAAGTTTAATTTTTTCCTTAGGTGTATGAAAAATACAGGTGGAGCCACTTTCAGTAAATTGTTTATCTGTTACGTAAAAAAAATCATCCTTTTTAAATTCACTCTTAGTAATCTTTGTAGAGACTAATGACGATCTCTTTTCAAGATCAGATGATAATTTAGATATCCAAAGGTCATCATGATTTAATACGGAAATTCCATCTATATCTTTTAAATAAGGTGGGAAAAATAATTTTCTTTTTGTTTGAAAATAAGATTCCATATCTGAGTGATAATCAAGATGATCTTGAGTTAAATTAGTAAAAATAGCCGCTTCAAATTCGCAGCCAGATATCCTGTTTTGAGCAATAGAATGAGAACTTACTTCTAATATCGCGAATTCAGATCCTGCCTCAACAGCATCATTTAATTTTTTTTGAAGTTTATCAGCGAAATCAGTTGTATGAGAAGCCACCTCAGAGAAGCCAGGCCATCTATTAAATAAAGTCCCAAATAATGCAGTCTTTTTTCCTAATTTTTTTAAAAGATATTCCAGTAAAAAAGTAATTGTCGTTTTTCCATTTGTACCCGTAACACCAATAAGTTTTAGTTTTCTTGAAGGCCTATTCCAAAACTCAGCGACTATTTGACCAAAAATATAATCTAAATTATCCTCTATAACCAAAATCCTTTCTCGATCAATAGATCCAATTTTCTTTTTTGCAGCAGATCCAATAATGGCAGCCTCTGCACCATTTTCAATTGCCTCAATACAATATTTTCCTCCATCAACATTTAAACCAGGCATACCTAAAAATAAAGTTCCTTTTTGTACTTCTTTAGAGTTAAAAGAAATATTGTTGATTTCTTTATCAATTAGATCTAATGAGGGGATAATTCCTACCAAATCTAAAAGTCTGTGTAATTTTATAGATCTCATATAACAAAAATTATTTCTTCAGAATGGTATTAATATTTTTTTGAAACCAATTCTTTAATTGATCATCTTTTAATCTTGGAGAAATACGAGGTAATTCTATAATTTCCTCAGACCTAATTCCTTCAACAGCAATAACAGGTACTTCATAATCATATTTTTTATATTTATTTTTATATAAATCGACCCTATCAATATCAATTTCTTTAAGCTCCTCTAGATTAGGGAATAACTCATTAAGATTTATTTTTGCCAGTTTGTTTTTTAATGAATCGCAAAGGCAACATCCCTGCCTAACAAAAATAAATATCTTCATTCATTCAATCAGGCACAGGGTCACATCCACAGGGAGTTAAAGGATGACATCTGCTTAATCTTCTTAAAGTTAACCACCCTCCCTTCCAAGGACCATGTCTAGTAATTGCCTCGTATCCATAAGAGCTGCAGCTTGGTATAAATCTGCATCTTGGTCCGAAAAAAGGAGAAAACCACTTTTGATAGAAGGAAATCATAAAAAGAAGTATAGAAGTAATTGATTTATTAATAGTTTTGAACACTTTAATGATGTAAAATAACAGTTCAGTAGTAATTAGTTTAGTTGAATTTAATCAATTATCCAATTTATTGCAAATCTCAATTTTAATTTAAACTTATGTCAAGATACCGCGGCCCAAGATTAAGGGTTACGCGTCGCTTGGGAGAACTACCAGGTCTCACTAGGAAAGCTTCAAAGAAGTCTAATCCTCCAGGTCAGCACGGCCAAGCCCGTCGCAAGCGATCAGAATACGCAATTCGTCTAGAAGAAAAACAGAAACTTAGATTCAACTATGGAGTTTCTGAAAGGCAACTAGTTCGTTACGTTAAAAAAGCTAGGGCTCAAGAAGGCTCTACAGGAACCAATCTCCTTAGACTTTTAGAAAACAGATTAGATAATGTTTGTTTTAGATTAGGTTTTGGTGGAACAATCCCAGGTTCAAGACAATTAGTAAATCATGGGCATGTAACCATTAACGGAAAAGTTCTTGATATTGCAGGTTACCAATGTAAACCAGGAGATGTAATTAGCATTAAAGAAAACAAAGCGAGTAAAAAACTTGTTGAAGGTAATATTGAATTTCCTGGTTTAGCTAATGTTCCACCTCATATAGAGTTAGACAAACCTAAGTTAACAGGCAAAATCAATGGAAAGTGTGATAGAGAATGGGTCGCGCTTGAAATAAACGAGTTATTAGTTGTTGAATACTATTCAAGAAAAGTATAAAAATCCTTTTCTTCAAATTATTAAATCACTCACCTTATTGGTGAGAGGTTTAATTAATTCTTATTTTGAAAACAATGGGAAATAAGAAAAATATTATCAAAAAGCCAGGTGTTAAAACCTTATCAATTCATCATGGAGAAACATTTTCTGAAGAGACTGGATGTATCATGCCACCAATTTTTTCTACCTCAACATTTAAACATGGTAATAAGGGCAATTTCGATTACACCAGATCAGGTAATCCAAACTTTAAAATTCTAGAAAATATACTTAAATCCATAGAAGAATCCAAATATTGTACAATTTTTGGATCTGGCATAAGTGCAGTAACTGCAATTACATCTTCATTAAAATCAGGCGATAAAATACTCTGCGAGTCAAATCTATATGGTTGTACAGTAAGAATGTTCGATAAAATTTTCAAAAAATTTGGAATAGAAGTTTTATATACAGATTTTACAAATAAAGAAAATTTTAAAGAAATTAAAGACTTACAGCCAACTTTAATCTGGCTCGAAAGTCCAACAAATCCTCTTTTGAAAGTACTTGATATTAAACTTATTTGTGATGAAGCTAATAAGTACAAAATACCTGTTGTTCTAGATAACACATTTTCTACAGCTCTCATTCAAAAACCTCTAGAACTAGGCGCAACACTATCTCTTATAAGTACAACAAAATTTATAAATGGCCATAGTGATGCACTTGGTGGAGCAGTCCTAACAAATAATGAGGAATGGAATAGTAAGATGCTTTTCTCTCAAAAAGCTTTAGGACTTCAACCCTCGCCTTTTGATACATGGTTAATTACGAGAGGAGTAAAAACTCTCCCTCTAAGAATCGAACAACAAACAAAAAGTGCCGAGATAATTTCTAAGGAAATTGAAAATCACAGAATAATTAGTAAAGTTTTTTATCCCTTTAATCAAAAACATCCACAATATAATTTAGCAAAATCACAAATGAAATTTGGTGGTTCAATGATCACTCTTAAATTGAATTTAAACAAATCGGACACTTTTAAATTTTGTAAATCACTCAGATATTTCTCATTAGCAGAGAGTCTTGGAGGCGTTGAAAGTTTAATTTGCCACCCAGCAACAATGACTCATGCATCTGTTGATGACAAAACAAAAAACCTCCTAGGTATTGATGATTCACTTATAAGATTGTCGGTAGGTTGTGAAGATACAAATGATTTAATTTCAGATATCTTATTTTCCTTAAATAAATTCTAAAAAGTGAGAAATTTACTAAAACATCCAATATGGAGAAGTTTAGAGTTGGGATATTCGATTCCTGATAATGAACATGCTGTTTCTGTAGCTTTACCAACGTGGAAAGATGTAATTAATTATGAGGAAAAAAATCCAAAATGCATGGAATTGTTAAAGTCAATCTATCCTCGTTTTGGACTTAATCCTTTAGTAAAAAGATTATGTGAAAAGGTAAAAAAAGAAAGTCACTTAAATGATCTAAGTATCTGGCCCTATCCAAATGAAAGAATAGCTTTAAAAGCAAAAAAATACTGTGATAAAAACACTTCTAAAGGATCTACATATATTGAAAGAGGGCATAATTTAGCTTTTTTAATTACTAGAGAATCAGCGAGCAAATATGCAAGATCTTTTTGGCAACATACCGGTCTCGGTATATCTTCAAGAGCGGCTGCAATTGAATTAGGCCTAGAGGATTGCCCTTCAAAATCTTTAGCCATAGAAAGTTGTCAAAGAATAAAAGATAGAATTTCTAAGTTTACAAAAACAAGCTCTAATGATGTTCACTTGACCTCATCTGGCATGTCAGCGTTATACACATCATTAGAAATAATATATAAATTATTTCCAGATAGACCTACACTTCAAATTGGTTTCCCATATGTAGATGTACTTAAATTACCAATGCATATTTTTCATGGAGCCAAGTTAATAACAGAAGAAAATTGCAAGGATATTGAATTAGAAATAATAAAAATAAATCCAGCAGCCTTGATTATTGAATTACCAAGTAATCCAATGCTCAAATGTGTGAACATAAAAAAAATTTCAGAAATAGCTAATAAATTAAATATACCTGTGATAATTGACGATACTATTGGTTCAAATTTAAATATAAATTCTCTAGAACATGCAGATATCGTTTTCACCTCACTAACAAAAATCTTTTCAGGCAGCGGGGATATTCTTGCTGGGTCACTAATACTAAATCCAAAAAGCAGATGGATTGATCAATTTAGAAATGCTTTAAATGAAATCAACCTTCCAATGCTTTCAGATGGCGATATGGTTTCACTAGAAAAAGCTAGTAGAGATGTAAAAAAAAGAGTTTTTGAGCAAAATAAAGCATGTTTAGAATTAAAAAAAAGATTAGAAACACGTAAAGAGATCAAAAATATTTTCCATCCCGAAAATTGTCCTAATTTCAATGCCATAATGACTTCTGATGGGGGATATGGTTGCTTATTATCCTTTGAATTAAAAGGAGGTCTTGAGAAAGCTAAAAAGTTTTATGATTCTCTTCAAATATCAAAAGGACCTAGTTTAGGTACAAAATTTACCCTTGTATGTCCTTATGTTTTATTAGCTCATTATGACGAATTAGATTGGGTTGAAAGTTTTAACATTCCTTCGCACCTTATTAGAGTATCTGTCGGACTGGAAGATAAAGATCACTTATGGAGAATCTTTTCTGAAGCATTAAATAATTTTTAAATTCCTAGTATTTACCGTATAAAAACCTATGTACTCTTTTTTCTAAATAATAGTTAGAATTAATGTATATTTTCATAACGTATAAATGGCAAAAATTTATGAGGACAACAGTTTTGCTATTGGAAACACTCCATTAGTAAAATTAAAATCAGTTACTAAAAACGCTAAAGCTACTGTATTGGCAAAAATTGAAGGTAGAAATCCTGCCTATAGTGTTAAATGCAGGATTGGTGCAAATATGATATGGGACGCGGAGAAAAGCGGAAAACTTACAAAAGACAAAACCATTGTTGAACCTACATCTGGAAATACTGGCATTGCCTTAGCTTTTACAGCTTCAGCAAGAGGTTACAAACTAATCCTTACAATGCCAGAATCTATGTCCATTGAAAGGAGAAGAGTGATGGCAGTATTAGGGGCCGAAATTGTTTTAACAGAGGCTTCTAAAGGTATGCCAGGAGCAATTGCTAAAGCTAAAGAGATCGCAGAAAGTAATCCCTCTCAATATTTCATGCCAGGTCAGTTTGATAATCCAGCAAACCCAGAAATTCATTTCAAAACAACTGGGCCTGAAATTTGGGATGATTGCGATGGTGAAATTGATGTTTTTGTTGCAGGGGTTGGAACAGGTGGAACAATTACAGGAGTATCTAGATATATTAAAC
The DNA here is from genome assembly GCA_003211135.1 of Prochlorococcus sp. AG-673-L20. Lineage (GTDB taxonomy): Bacteria > Cyanobacteriota > Cyanobacteriia > PCC-6307 > Cyanobiaceae > Prochlorococcus_A. The sequence continues at coordinate 27,173 of QCTN01000012.1, forward strand.
AAGAGAAGGGCAAGAATATTGTTTCTGTAGCAGTAGAACCATCACATAGTCCTGTTATCACTCAGACAATGAATGGCGAAGAAGTTAAATCTGGACCACACAAAATTCAAGGCATAGGAGCAGGATTTATTCCTAAAAACCTTGATTTATCAATTGTTGATAAAGTTGAACAAGTTACGAATGATGAATCAATCGAAATGGCTCTTAGATTGGCAAAAGAAGAAGGGCTTCTTGTAGGAATATCTTGTGGGGCTGCTGCTGCTGCTGCTGTCCGATTAGCTGAGCAAGATGAATATGCAGGTAAAACTATAGTGGTTGTTTTGCCAGATTTAGCTGAAAGGTATTTATCATCAATTATGTTTACTGAAGTCCCAAGTGGAATAATTCAGGAGCCAGTTAAAGCTTAAATTTATTTTTTTCCAGAAATGAATCTGGAGAAATATACATAGCATCGCCATAAGAGAAAAATCTAAATTTTTCTCTTATGGCATTTTTATATAGATTTAATAATCTTTCTCTACCAATCATTGCGCTTACTAGAAGTAATAATGAACTCTTTGGAAGATGAAAATTAGTTAATAATCCATCAACTACCTTGAATTTGTAGCCTGGCTTAATTACTAAATCAACATACTTAGCTATAGGAATTAAGTCTTCCATTTCATTCGAATAGCAACTTTCAAGAGCTCTTACGCTAGTAGTTCCAATAGCTATTACTCTTCTATCGGTTTTTTTTACTCTTTTTATTTCTTCTACCACTTTCCTACTAACACTGACCCACTCTTTATGAAGTTTTAAATTAGATAAATCTTCTTGATCAATTGGCTTAAATGTTCCATAACCTACATGCAAAGTAATTGGCATAACTAATATGCCTTTTTTTTTTAAATTTGAAATAAGACTTTTACTTAAATGTAATCCTGCTGTTGGCGCAGCAACTGCTCCAGGATTACTTGCATATTCAGTTTGATAACTATTTTCATGAAAAGATTCTTCTTCGGCGCTTTTTATATATGGAGGTAGGGGTATTTCTCCGTATATATCAAGGAGATTATTCATGGAAATTAGATCATTTATATTTTCTGGAAACGTGATAAATCTTCCTCCAGTTTCTTTATCAATCCCAGAAATATACAATTTTATATCTTTTGCCAAGGATGATTTTAAATTTAATTGACTGTTTATTTTTAACTTTTTAGCAGGCCTTGCTAAACATAGCCAAGTAGATTCATCTGCTTTCTCCAAAACTAATAATTCGACTAATCTCCCATTTTCTAATTCAACCTTTAACCTTGCTTTCATCACCTTAGTATCATTTACAACTACCAAATCCCCCTTTCTAAGTTCGTCCAAGAGATTCTTTGTATATTTATTTGTTGTAAAGTCTTCTTCTAATGAACTATCTCTAACTATCATTAATCTAGATTCATGCCTTACCTTAGAAGGTTTATTAGCTATTAATGTTTCATCAAGAATATAATCATAAGCTTCTAGCTTATGATCTATTTCTTCATTATGAATTTCAAAATTCAATTAAAATTAGGCTACAAGTGTTTCTGGCTCGTTTTCAATCAACGAAGATAAGTCTTTTAAGAATGATGCACCATCAGCACCATAAATTACTCTATGATCAGCTGTTAAATTTACTTGCATTATTTTTTTTACAGATATTGAGCCATCATTATTAGCAACAACTGTTGGCTTCGATGATGCTATGGCTAAAATTGCACCTGTACCTGGTGGAAGTATTGCATCAAACCTATCAACACCAAACATTCCTAAATTTGACAAAGTAAATGTTCCTGTTGAGTATTCATCCGGTTCTAATTGTTTTGCTCTAGATCTTTTCACAAGATCTTTCCACTCTCTAGATAATTCAAATAAATCAGTATTACAAGGTTCTTTTAATACTGGAGTTATCAACCCTCCATCTTCCATAGCAACAGCTACCGCAATGTTTATATTTTCTGGATATGAAATTCCGTTTTCTGAAAAGCTTGAATTAACTTGGGGATGTTTTTTAAGTGTCTTTGCAACTGCCTTGACTAATAATGCAGTCATAGTAACTCCATTTTGCTTTACTTTCTTATAAAAATTATCCAATTTATCAGTATTAATTGAATAACCAACTCTAAAACATGGAACATTTAAACTGGATTCCATATTCTTATTGACAGCTTTTTGAAGAGTATTAAATTGAACAGTTTCCCCAGGGTTTCCAAAACTATTCCCTAATGTCTCTGATTTACTTTCGGCTTGAATATGAGGACTGCCAATACTAGCGGGAGAACTCCCCTCTCCTATCCATGGAATAGACACAGGTTGGCCATTTGCCTTCAATACATCATCAGCCTGAATCCTTCCATGAGGTCCTGATCCATGTACTTTTGCCAATTCAACTCCCATTGTAGAAGCAAGTTTTTTTGCCCTTGGAGATGCTATTACTCTTGAAGAATTATTACTTGTAGAAGCATTAAATTGAATCTCATTAGAGGTAGTTATTACTTTTTCCCTTTTGATCTCGACTTCCTGCTCATTATTTTGAAGCACCTCTTTTTGCTTTTCTTCTTTTATTTCAGGTTTTTTATTTGGCAATTCGAGTTGGGCATCACTGGATACTTCAACGTGTTTAACTTTATTTTGTTCTTGTATAGAAGCTATCTCATCCTGATTCTCTACAATAAGTCCGATAGTTTCACCTACTGGAGCAGTGCTACCAGCGGGCATTAGTACTGCTGCAAGATATCCATCTTGGAAAGATTCAACATCCATATCAGCTTTATCTGATTCAACAACTAAAACAGATTCTCCTCTTTCAACTTTATCTCCAGGATTCTTTAACCATTCAACAATTTTGCCTTCAGTCATAGTAGAACTAAGAGCAGGCATAAATATTTCGTGAGACATCAGATAAATTTTTTAAAATTTTACTAGCTTTAAGAATTTACAAAACTCCTAAAGATCGTTATGTTTATATTTTACAAAAAAATAGCCCCAAAGAAACTATGATTTACATTCAAAAAGGAATTTAAACTTTTAAATTTATTCGTTGTTATTAATCGATTGAATTATCCCATCTTTAACTGTTATTGAAACTTGCATCTTCTTAATAAGATTATCTCCAACCGAAACATCACAAAAGCTATCAACCTGTCCTTGATCAACAATTTCATCCATTTTTAAATCACGCACTTGGCTTTGTTGTTGCAATAGATTTCTTTTTTGCTCTTCAAGTTCGCTTCTTTTCGCCCCAACTTGTTGCTGAACTTGGCCAACTTGCTCTTGAACTCTAGGATCTAATGGATTTACTGACTGGGATCTTATATTACTAACTATTTGTTGACCTTCTTGTTCAAGTTGTGATAATTGTTGGTCAACTGCAGAAATCGCATTACTTAATTCCTTCTCAGCATCTTCTTTCCAAGTAGGGGTAACAATAGCTTTTATTGCTATTGAACGTTTGATGGATATAGAGTTTTTAGTTTCCATAAAAAATTAATTTACCCTTTCAATATAGAGTTATCAAAGAGATTTTTCTTTTTTAATTTATTTTTTATACATTTCTTCTATTTGTGATGAATATAAATCAACTATTTCTCTTCTTTTCTGCTTAAGAGTTTGAGTCAATAAACCATTTTCTAAAGTAAAAGCATCAACAAAATAGCAATCTAATACCTGTTCCTCAAATCTTGCTCCCAATCTATTTTTTAGCAAATTATTTATCTGCGACTTAAAAAACAAACCAATTTTTTTATTCGAATTTAATTTGGAAATATCATTTTCAAAGAATTTATTTTCTACTAATTCTATGTTTGGAGCGACAAGTGCTGTTAAACATTTTTTATCTTGACCAACTAATTGAACTTGATTAATAAATTCAGAACTCAGAATCTCAGTTTCAAGGGGATTTGGCTCTATATTTTCTCCACTAGAAAGAACTATCGTATCCTTGGCTCGCCCTGTTATAACCAAAGATCCATTTGGAATAAGAAAACCTAAATCTCCAGTATCAAACCAACCATCTTTTGATAAAACATCTTTAGTAGCTGAAATATTATTCAAATAACCTTTCATTACTTGTGGTCCTTTAACAAGAATCTTGCCTATCTCTTTAAATTTCAAAATCTTATCTTTTTCTTCATTCATTATTTTAATTTCAGTAAATGCCAATGGCTGTCCAGAAGATCCCCTTACATTAAGTTCTCTTCTTCTACAAGTTAATACTGGACTGGTTTCTGTTAATCCATAACCGACTAGAACATCTATACCTAAAGATTCAAAAAACAAATCTACATGCTCAGGTAAAGCACCACCACCATTGATCGGAAATTTAAGTTTTTCTCCACATAATTGTTTCAAAATACTTGGCCATAAAAAAGTAGAAGATATCTTATGTATAAAAAATCTTCCTATTACAGATATTGTTAAAGATATTTTTGCGAAGGAACTTACTTGATTAATTTCTAAATTTCTGATCTTTCTTAAATTTCTTTTAAAAATAGAACTATTCTTTATCAAGATCTTTATGATTTTCTGTTTTTTAGGAGGCATTTTTTTTAAAGCCAAGAAAAAGCCATCATGAATGGCCTCCCATAGCCTAGGAACAGTAGCCATAACAACTGGCTTAACTTGTTTAATATCATCTTTCAGGAATTTTGGATTTGTATAAAATTGAGTACACCCGCATGAAAAAAAGAAATATTCTGCACTTCTTTCATACGAATGCCAGATAGGTAATACACTCAAGACAGAAGTTCCGGGTTCTGGATCGGCGATATAGGCCAGATTTATTATTTGATGTAAAAAGTTTGCATGTGTTAGGGGCACACCTTTTGGTTTGCCTGTTGTCCCTGATGTATAGAGAATGCTGGCAATATCGTTAATCTGATGATTATCTTTTTCAAAACTATTTTTTTTTAAAAACAATTTTTCTCCCGCTTTAATAAATTCAGGCCAATTTATTAAATCTTCAAATTGCTCATCTTCCAGATTAATTATAAATTTGAATCTTTTTTTTAACTCATTTTTTTTATTTAATTTTAACCAAACTTCCTTTGATTGAACAATTAGACCAACAGAATTAGAGTGCTCAATTATGTACTCTAATTCTACTGAAGGTGAATTAATTCCTCTTACAGCATTAATAGCTCCTAATCGCATCAAACCTTGATCAGCTATTAACCATCTTGGTGAGTTTTCAGATATTAATGTGACAACATCACCCTTAACTAAACCATAATTTTTAAAAGAATTAGAGACTTTAGTTATTAAATTAGCCAACTCAGAATAGGAATATTTTTCTTTATTTTTTCCTCTTAAATCATTAATAGCTATAGTATCTCCACATTTTAATTTCAAGTATTCCCAAATTTGATCAACATGATCAAGATTGTTTATTTCTTTTCTTTTACTGATAAATTTTTCATTTTTTGTAAGAGATTTTACTGCGGGCCAATATGCTAACTCTTTCATATTGATGAACTTTCCAAATCTTTCTAGTTTCTATTCTTATACAAAATTAAACTTAAACTCTTCATGAATGATGTTTTTAACAATTTTCTTAACTTCTTTTATATCTATATTTTTACTGTAATCAGACATATTTACCATTTGGCAACCCTCAATACCGCAAGGAACAATCTTATTAAAATTTTCTAATTTACAATTAACGTTTATTGAAAAGCCATGGATTGTTACCCACCTTCTGCATCCAATACCGATTGAAGCAATTTTCCTTTCTCCTATCCACACACCTGTAAATCCATCTTTAGTAGAGCAATCAATATTAAAACTTCTTAGAGTTTTAATAATTATTTTTTCAAGTCTTCTTAAATACCAATTTAAATCTTTTTTAAAATTACTCAGATCTAAAACTAAATAAGTAACTAACTGTCCTGGCATATGGCATGTAACCTCCCCACCTCTATCGATTTTAAATACATCTTGTTCATCTGCTGAGAACAGCAAGTTACCCATATTCGAACCTCTTCCCATGGTATAACAAAGTTTATGCTCGCCTAACCAAATGAAATTCATATTTGATTCACCTGATATTAATGAGTCTTGATATTTTTTTTGTAATTTGTATACATCATCAAAAAAGGAAATTTTATCAGGTTGTTTAATTATTGATGTTCTATTAATCATAGTTATGTAGATTTAGGAAGTATGAAAATATTTTTAGATTTATTATGAAAATTTTAATCCATGGAAAGAATCTCGAACTTACAGGAGCATTAAAGGAATATACTGAGGCAAAAATAGAAAAAGCAACGCATCACTATAAGGATATCGTTAAAGAAGTAGATATACACCTTTCAATCGAAAAAAATCCAAGAGTTTCATTCCAAACAGCTGAAGTTACAATTTTTGCTAATGGAACTATTATCAGAGCTGAAGAAAAAACAGAGAATCTATATTCAAGTATTGATTTGGTTTCAAATAAACTTTGTAGAAAACTACGGAAATATAAAGAGAGGCATAATAAAAAATTACATAATAATCTTATAAAGAATAAAAATACTTTTTCCAATGAAATTGAAGAATCAGATTCTATAGATAAAGATATATTCAACCAGGGAAGAGAGGCAAGATTACCTGAACCATCAATTAAAAATAAATATTTTGAAATGATTCCTATCTCTTTGGAAGAGGCTAGAAAACAATTGGATTTTATTGATCATGATTTTTATGTATTTAAAAATAAAGTAAATAATGAACTGCAAGTTATTTATAAAAGGAATCATGGTGGTTATGGATTAATCCAGTCTAAATAATACTAAAAATGTTTAATATCGATTATGAATTAAATGAAAAGATACATGCAATAATAATTAATCCTTATTTATCTTTGGAAGAATTAAAAGCGAACTGCGATTTAATTCAAAAATATAATATTAGAAATGTTTCTACATCTCTTAACTTTTTAAGTCCCATAAAAGATGCATTAAACAATCATAAAGTAAATATAAATACTCTGATTTCTTACCCATTTGCTGATTTACCAGTTGATTTTATTGATGAATTTGTTTGCTATGCAAAAGATAATGGTGCAAGAGGAATAGAATACACACCTAATTTTCTAAAACTATCTAAAAATGATTTAAATAGTTTTGCCAGCGAAATTGAGAGTATTAATGCCTCAGAATTACCAGTAACTATAATCGTAAATAAAACAAAATTAGATAAAGAACTTTTGGAAAAAGCCATAGAAATTTCTCTTGAATTAGGAATAACAAATTTTCAATTTGGCGATGGTTTTGGACCTGCTATTTCTAAAGTTGATATAGTTGAAATATTAAAATTCATTGGCAACCAGAATTCTATAAAAGTTGTAGGAAGCATAAAAACATTATCACAAGTTGTTGATTTATTTGATTCAGGGATAGATTGTATTGGAACTTCAAATTTTAATGAGATTTTTAAAGAAATTAGACTTATTTGAATGTCTGGAGAATTTAGAATAAAAGGTCTCTGTATTAAAGCTAGTCCACTAGGTGAGAGTGGAAGATTAATAACTGTTTTAACAGATGAACAAGGTATAATTAGGCTTGCAGCTCCAGGCGCTAGGCGCCCAAAAAGTAGTCTTGCCGCAGCTACTCCGTTAACATATTTAAGTTTTCAGATCTTTGGAAAAAGAAGTCTTAAGTCTGTTCGTCAAATTAAAATACTCAAAAGCTACAACGGGTTGGGGAAAAATATTGAATGTCTTGCTGCAGCCCAAGCAATAACTGAATTAACCTTTTTATTAGTTGGAAACAACGACAAACAAAAAGATTACTTGTCTAGCGTACTTATTCATTTAGATCGAATTTACGAATATAACCTTGAAAGTGAAGAGGACTTCAAAATGCTTTCAATGAGTATTCAATCTTTAATTCATTTATTAGCAATTGGAGGTATAAATATTCCTGTAAATTTTTGCTGCAAAACTGGTGAGCCTATCATTCCGCCCTTAGGTAACTGGGATTGGCAATGTTCCTTTTTACCAAATGAGGGATTTTCTACAGTAGAAGATGTAGAGAGTGTTTTAAAAGTGAATGCTTCTGAAGTTGCTCTTTTACAAAGACTTCTTTTCGCAGAATTACCAATTAAATCAAATGGAGAATTATTAGGGCCTAAAAACGTTTGGCTTAAAATATTATCAATTGTCGAAAGTTGGATCTCTGCTCAATTAGAAAAAGAATTATCATCACTAAAAATGTTAAGAGAATTTTATAGATAATTAAGGGTTAAATTGTTATTAAATTAAAAGATCTCGATGATTGTAACTTAGACTGTTAACTTTATAAATAGTTGATTAATTTGATGTGGTTCATGTTGCCTGGTTAGGTAAAAAATCTCCCTTTTGCGGAAATGTAAGTTATGGAAATTTAACTACCGAACAATTAAAAGTGAGAGGCCATAAAGTAAGTTTTATACATTTTGATAATCCCTCTAATGCAAACGAATCTAAAACCTTATTTTTAGCCAACGATCCTGAGGTCAGTCTTCCTTACTTAATTAAATCACAAGTCTACACGATCCCTTCTCCAAGAGCAGAAAAAGAATTAAGACATTCATTAGAGAGATTAAAGCCAGATATAGTTCATGCAAGTCTAACTTTATCTCCACTCGACTTTAGATTGCCTGAACTTTGCAAACAAATAAACCTCCCACTTGTAGGAACATTTCATCCTGCATTTGATAAAAGTAATAGAAACTTAACTGCAAGTACTCAACAATTAACTTATCAACTTTATGCGCCCTCTCTCGCTAAATTTCATAAAATAATTATTTTTTCAGAACCTCAAAAAATACTTTTAGAAAACCTCGGCGTTAGTAAAGAAAAGCAAATAATTATTCCAAATGGAGTTGATGAAAATATTTGGAAACCTATGACATTTAAAAGTAAAAAATATAATTTAGTTAAAAGTAAGTTAGGAGAAGGCAGAATCTTTATATATATGGGAAGGATTGCCAACGAAAAAAATATCGAGGCTCTTTTAAAAGCATGGCGTCAAACAAAAACTAATAATTGCAAACTAGTAATTGTTGGAGACGGTCCAATGAAGCCTACACTGGAAAATAGTTTTTCTAACCTAGGGAAAGATAAATTAATTTGGTGGGGATCAGAAACTGATTTAGAAATCAGAGTAGCAATTATGCAAATCGCAGAGGTGTTTTTTTTACCAAGTTTAATAGAGGGACTATCTTTATCACTTTTAGAAGCAATGTCCACTGGTACGGCATGTGTAGCAACTGATGCTGGAGCTGATGGTGAAGTTTTAGATAATGGAGCAGGTATCGTGATCTCTACTGATAATGTTGTCACTCAATTAAAAACTATAATTCCAATTTTGGTAGATCATCCCTCATTCACAGCGGCTCTGGGAGAAAAAGGACGTGAAAGAGTAATTGAAAGATATACAATAAAAAGAAATATTGAAGCTCTAGAAAAACTCTACTTAGACACAATAAAAATATCTAACCCTTAACGAAATTCCTTACTACGATTACTTGCAGAAACTACTGCTTCAATTAAAGCTGACCTTAAACTCCTATTTTCTAAGACCCTTAGTGCTGAGATCGTGGTGCCCCCAGGGGAAGTTACCATATTCTTTAGCTCAGCAGTTGTTAAATTAGTGTCTCTTATTAAATTAACAGTCCCTAATATCATCTCCATAACAAGTTCTTCAGAAAGTTTTTTTTGTAATCCGCCGCTTAAACCTCCGTCACTTAAAGCTTCAATAATTAAGGCTATTATAGCTGGTCCCGAAGATGTCACTGATAAAAAAATATCGAGTAAATCTTCAGGAAATTCATAAATCTTACTAGAATTTTCAAATAATTTTCTTATTAATTGCATCTGATCTTCAGTTATTTCATCTCCCCATGAAATTCCAGTTAGACCTTTACCAATTGTTATTGGAATATTGGTCACAACCCTAACGCATTTATGATTTGGGAATCTTTTGTTAAGTTTTTCTAAAGAAACACCAGCTAAAATAGACACTAATAAATTATTATTATTATTTTCTAATTCAATTATATTTTTAAGTTGCTGAGGCTTTACAGAGAGAAGTTTAACTTTGCAATCCCATATAATTTCCGAATCTTTAGAGTTTGCCTGAAAAATATTAATATCATATTTATAGTTTTTTTTAATATTTTCTAAACTTTTTTTTGTATTTACTAAGCAATAAACATCTTTTGGATTTAGTAACTTTTTATCAAATAGAGGAGTTATTATAGCTTTTGCAATATTTCCAAACCCTATAACTGCAATTTTACTAATCACAGATTAATTAAGAGTAAGCAGATAATTTAGATTCTCCCCATGCTGGTTCTGGAGTTGTATTAGTTTCAAAATTATATTGAGATGTCTTTTTGCTTGAAACATTTGAGGGAGAAGCCTCCTCTGGGAAAGAACTAGTTACGTTTACACAACTAGGAGCAAAAAGAAAAATACTTTCCCCAACTCTTTCTTGATGACCATCTATTGCATATGTGCCTCCTGCAACAAAATCAACAGCTCTTTGTGCTTGATCAGGATCCATCATAGTCAAATTCAAAATTACAGTCTTTCTCTCTCTTAATGCCTGTATTGCTTGAGGCATTTCATCAAAACTTCTAGGCTCCATTAGGCTTACCTCAGAAGATGAATTAGGGATACCAGGCATTCCAACTACATTTGATGACCTATTATTATTCATAAATTCAAATGGATTTGAATTTGAAAGAGCATTAGAGTTTTTTTGATTTTTTTTAAAGTCATTAATGCTATTAAATTCATCCTCTGATGGATAATCCAACTCATCAAAATCATCATCCAGATAATCATCCCCAGCAACTACTGCTTTTAATCGAGAAAT
>QCTN01000013.1 GCA_003211135.1 Prochlorococcus sp. AG-673-L20
GTAGGAAATTTTCTAATACGGGTATTGCATACAAGAAAGCTGTTAATGGGACCATTTTTTACGATAGTAGTATATCTGCTTTTATAGAATGGATATCCCTTGCAGCAGTATCATTAGTATTGGCTGTGGGAGGGTATCTAGTAACTTCGGGTAATATTGGTTTAGGAACATTAACAACCTTTATTCTTTACTCCCAAAGACTCTTCGAGCCTTTAAGACAGTTAGCAGAGAGATTCACTCAGATTCAAGGGGGGCTAACTGCAGTAGAGAGAATAAATGAATTGTTAGATCAAGAAATTGAGATTAAAGACTCTTTTTCTACTCAAAAATTTTCAGAGGGAATTTTAAGTAAGGATTATAAATTTAAAGGAAAAATTGAATTTCGGAATGTCAACTTCTTCTATAACGAGGGTGAACATGTAATAAAAGATCTATCATTTTTAGTTAATCCAGGAGAACATGTAGCTTTTGTTGGACCAACTGGTTCTGGTAAAACAACCATAATAAGGTTGTTATGTAGACTATATGAGCCTCAAAAAGGTTTGATTTTGATAGATGATGTGGACATTAAGGATATACCAATAGCAAGACTTAGAAATATGCTTGGTGTAGTTCTACAAGATACTTTTATTTTCAGTGGTAATGTTGCAGATAATTTAAAATTAAGTACCGATATTAATAAACAAGACCTAGAGAATATTTGTAGAGAGCTTGGCTTAGATTCTTTATTAAAAAAGTTGCCTCATGGTTTGAATACTTATCTTAGAGAGAGAGGAGGCAATCTTTCATCCGGAGAAAGACAACTTCTTTCAGTAGCTAGGGTCGCCATAAGAAATCCAATTATTTTGATAATGGATGAAGCTACTGCATTTATGGATCCTTCTACAGAAGCTACCTTGCAAAAAGATCTTGAAAGGATATTAAATAAAAGAACTGCATTAGTGATCGCGCATAGATTAGCTACTATTGAGAAATCTGATAAAATATTAGTCTTAAAAGGGGGAGCTTTAATTGAAGAAGGAAATCATAGAGAACTTAGACTTAAAAAAGGATTATATTTCCAACTTTCCGAGCTTCAAGAAAAAGGGTTTGTTAGCTTTTAATGATTTTTAGGAACAAAGGGTCATCAATTAAAAAAACAAATACTCTTTCTCAAGATGATCTGATAAAAAATTATGGTTTAAATTCTCATGAATTCACCCATCAAGAGAAAAAAGAGATTTTTGTTTGTAGTAAGGTAAAAGATTTTGATCTGATTGAGTTAGATCAACTTTTGCAGACTGTAGGATGGAGTAGGAGGCCAATAAGGAGAGTTAAAAGAGCTTTAGAATTTAGTATATTAGTAGTAGGGTTATGGCGTCATGATGAGAAATTCCCTAGGCTTGTAGGTTTCGCTAGATGTACTGGGGACGGGATTATAGAGGCGACTATCTGGGATGTTGCGGTCAATCCTGTTTATCAAGGACTTGGTTTAGGCAAAGAATTGATGAAATACATTTTGCAAGAATTAAAAAAAATTGGAATATCAAGGGTTACTTTATTTGCTGATGCCGAGGTGGTTTCATTTTATAAAAGGCAGGGTTGGGTATTAGAACCAAAAGGTTCAAAATGTGCTTTTTGGTATGCAAATTAATTTAATTTTTATAATAATCATTATGTAAAGATTTTGTTGACTCCCCTCTTAACCATCTTTTCCTATAACTCCAATTCTTGAATGCTTGAAAAACAATATTAGTTTTCTTCCACTTCCTACTACTTGTATAAATTGGAATAGTTAACATTTTTAAAGATACATTATTCTTTAATCTTTTAATAAAATCTAAATCCTCCATCAAAGGCATTTTTCGATAACCCTTATTTTTAAAATATGTTTCCCTATGAATTAAGAGTCCTTGATCACCATATGGATCTTTGAAAATGTAGCTTCTAAGATTTACAACTATTTCAAGAAATCTGTAAATAATCTTTTTATTGTTAATCTTGAATTTAAAAAAACAAACAGAATTTTCACTGTACCTAATTACTGTCTTAACTTTTTTTAACCAATCTTGTCTAAGTCTAGAATCGGCATGTATAAATATAAACCAATTTCCTGTAGCCTTTTTGGCCCCAATATTTAATTGCAACCCTCTGTTCTTTTTTTTTGATTTATATATCTTTGATCCATATAACTTTCCTATTACTGTAGTTTTATCCTTACTATTACAATCTACAATTATAATTTCAGCATCCTCATTAGAAATTGATAAATCCGAGAGAAGTAATGGTAAGTGTTGAGATTCGTTATACGTTGGAATAATAATTGAGATTTTAGGCAACTTAATTATTTTCTTTTTTCGATATCTATTATTGTATCAATGTCTATTTTTCTGTGAAGGAAGTCATGTTTTATGTTCATTGAAGAAAAGTTTTTTATAGTTTGTTCAAGGACGTCTTCTCTTCCCCATTTAATGTTTATAAAGGGTAAATATAAATCAGCCGATAATAATCTTTCAGAAAAAGCAATAAGCCAATATCCACCATCATTTGAGGGACCTAAAATCAGATCATTTTTTTTAAGTTTTGAAAGAGTATTTAATAAATCCATATGACAAAAATCTGGAAGATCAGTCCCTATAAAAATAATATTTTTTGTTTTTTTTAAACTAATTTTTTTATTTATGAGAATTTGCCTTCTCATCTTTTCTCCTAAACTTCCTCTACCCTGTAAATTAAAGTTTTTGATTCCTAATTCATTACTCCACCTTCTACTATTTTTGAATCCTAGTCCAGATATGGCTAGGGAAATATCAATCAAACCTTTTTTCTCCAGAAATTTAGCAACTGAAATAGTATGCCCAGTCATTTTTTTCTGCACTTTTGCAGAACTAATTTTACCTATATCTTTTGATAATCTATTTTTACAACGACCATAAGCATGCCACTTAGCCATTACTATGAGTAGTGCTTTATCCAACGAAATATAAACAAGTTTTAATTATTATAAGGTTTAGAAAATTCATAGATTTCCCTTTTTTATAAAATTTATAATCTGCATTGTTAATAAATTTTAAATTTATCATGATCTTATGATTTGAGAATGACCAATTAATAAATTCCTACTAGATTAGATATCTATTTAATAAATTTAGTGCAAGCAGCCAATCCTATTTGGGCAGAAGTTCAACTATTACTTCAAAAGAATTTAAGCAAGCCTTCTTTCGAAACTTGGATAAGGCCAGCTAAATTTAATTGTTTTGAAAATGGCTTGTTAACTTTGATTACTCCAAATAACTTTACAAGTGATTGGCTAAGAAAAAATTATAGTGAAACTATTGAAAAAGCTGCAGAAGAAATTTGTGGACATAATGTAAAAGTAGTTTTTAAGTCTGAAATTAATATTAATAACAATTCAAATGCTCCTGATTCTGTTAACCTTCAAAATATTAATTCTAAGTCAAAATCATTTTCGATAAGTCAGGGTAATAATTTAATTAATAGATCAAAAAAATCTCATTCTTTAAATACACGTTATGTTTTTAAAAGATTTGTTGTAGGTCCTAACAGTCGAATGGCCCATGCCGCAGCTTTAGCAGTGGCAGAATCTCCAGGAAGAGAATTTAATCCCTTATTTATTTGTGGTGGTGTTGGTCTCGGAAAGACTCACTTGATGCAAGCTGTTGGTCATTATCGAGTAGAAATTGATCCAGAAGCGAAAGTTTTATATGTCTCAACTGAAACTTTCAGCAGTGATTTAATTCAATCTATTAGAAAAGACGGAATGCATGCTTTTAAAAATAAATATAGATCGGTAGATCTTTTATTAATTGACGATATTCAATTCTTGGAGGGTAAGGAATATACACAAGAAGAATTTTTCAATACTTTCAATGCTTTATATGAAGCGGGCAAACAAATCGTTATTGCAAGTGATAGGCCTCCTAGTCAAATACCTAAATTACAAGAAAGGCTAATCTCTAGATTTTCAATGGGGTTAATAGCAGATATTCAACCTCCTGATATAGAAACAAGAATGGCTATTCTGCAGAAAAAAGCTGAACAAGAAAGAATGAATCTCCCTAGAGATTTGATTCAATTTATTGCAGGAAGATTTTCCTCAAATATTCGAGAATTAGAGGGAGCCTTTACTAGGGCAGTGGCTTTTGCTTCAATAACTGGATTACCTATGACAGTTCAATCAATTGCTCCAATGCTTGATCCAAATAGTGTTGGAGTAGTAGTGACTCCTAAGCAGGTAATTAAAAAAGTTTCAGATTTCTTTGAAGTTTCAGCTGAAGAATTAGTAAGTTCAAGCAGAAGAAAGCCAGTTAGCCAGGCAAGGCAAATAGGCATGTATCTCATGAGACAAGGAACTGATCTAAGTCTACCTAAAATTGGAGATGAATTTGGAGGTAAAGACCATACAACAGTTATGTATGCTATTGATCAAGTGGAAAAAAAATTGTCAAGTGATCCAAATGTTGCAAGTCAAGTTCAAAAAATAAAAGATTTACTGCAAATCGATTCAAGAAAAAATTTATAATCTTTAATTCAATATAAATTTGGCAGGATCTTGATCATATCGATGTCTTTCTGGAATCTTATCAATTTTGGTATTAACACTAGTAGATGCAATTTTATTTAGAGATTGTCTTAATATCCTTGCAGAAATTAAAGGCATATCTCTTGGCACAGAAATTCTATTTTTTAAGTAGTTGATAGATACAACTGCCTTGCTTTGAAATTCATTGATTTCAGAGGTAATCATACAAGTAAGAGCAGCCCTTAATGATTCCTCAAATAATTCTTCTTCATAAGGATTAGCATTAATAATATTGTCCTTATGTTTTAGGACTCTTTTAAGTGCGAATTTAGCGTAATAATCCAAGTCTAGATCTTGATTAAATTCCAAGTTCCCAAGTCCTTCTCCAACATCTATTAGATTAGAGAAGGAAATTTGTTGATCGTTAACCTCCTTAAAGCAACCACCCATTTGAGGAGGAAGATCATGGGAATGTGTATGAAAATCACCTTGAGTACCTCTATACACACTCAAGTTTTCAAAAAGGGTTAGCCATCTATCAATAAAAGGATAATTATTTCTTAGGTCAAACCCCTTGTAATATCCTAAAGAAGCGTTCATTCTTTCCATATAGGGAATAAAAATTATGTCTCCAGTTCCTGGCTCTAATTTTTCTGAATCATATTTTGGTGAATCAATAAATCCTGTTTTGGATAAGCTTAAAATTTTTTCTAATTTATTAATAGAGTCTCTAAATTTATTTTTTCGAAAAGTTTCATCTAGATAACTAAAACTTTTTCTGCAAAGCCAATTACACCATGAGCTGAAAATTTCTCTTTCTAACTTTCTAGCTTCTCGAATATCTTTTGATAAGAGAGAGGAACCAAGTATTCCAAATTCATTTTCTAAAAAAGTAATAATATTATCACTTTCAGTTATTATCTTGCCATTTAATTCTATTGCAGGTAATTTGCCTGAGCTCACTTTGTTGAGATACCAATTTTCTTTTTGGCCATAACAAAACATATTTATTTTCTTCACTTTGTAAGGAATCCTTTTAAATTCAAGCCATAACCAAATTTTTTGACAGTAAGGGCACCAAGAATGTCGATCTCTATATAAAATCAGCTCGACTTCTTTTTCGCTATGACCAAATAATCTTAAGTTTGAATAAGAATTATTTATCCCATTAACTCTATCAATATCATCAATTTTGAATTTACCTAAATCAGCCCAACTCAAGATGTTATTCATTTATTGAAATTAAGCTTTATATTTACGATATAATAAATGATTTAAAAGGTTTTGGAATTTGAATTTGACTTAATTGTTGTCGGTGCTGGTTCTGGAGGATTGGCTGCTGCAAAACGAGCTGCGAGTTATGGCGCAAAAGTTGCAATAATAGAAGTAAATAAAATTGGTGGGACCTGCGTTATTAGAGGTTGTGTGCCCAAAAAACTGATGGTTTATGCTGCTAATAATAGAAGAAATATGGTTTCTTCTGAAGGATATGGATTAATAAGCAAAGAAATAACTTTTAAATCTAATATCTTGCTAAATAATGTTAGAGAAGAAGTTTCTAGATTAAGTGTCTTACATTCAAATTCTTTAAAAAAATTAAACGTTAAAGTTTTTGAGGGTCTTGGAAGATTTTTAAATCAAAATACGATAGAAGTAGTTTGTCCTAAAACAAAAAATATTTTAAGAAAAGTAAGTGCTAAAAATATTCTTATTTCAGTTGGTGGCAAACCAAAAAAATTGAATATTCCCGGAACAGATCTAGCATGGAGTAGCGATGATATTTTTGAATTAAAAGATTTTCCTAAGAAATTATTAATAGTTGGTGGAGGTTATATTGCCTGTGAATTTGCTTCCATTTTTAAAAACTTAGGAACTCAAGTTACACAATTAATTAGAGGTAAAAACTTATTAAATGGCTTTGATAAAGACTTGTCAGAATGTTTAGAAAAATCAATGACTTCCTTGGGTATAAATTTAAAATTTAAAAATCAGTTAAAGTCTATAAAAAAAATTAATGATGATTTAGAGTTGACTTTGGAATCAGGAAGTAAATTATTAACCAATAATATACTTGTTGCAACTGGACGAGAGCCTGCTCTTGGAAGATTAAATTTAGATATTTTAAATCTAAAAATGGATGGAATATATTTAGAAGTTAATGAATTTAATCAGACAAGTAATTCTAATATATTTGCTATTGGAGATATAGTTAATAAACCAAATTTAACGCCAGTAGCTATTGAACAAGGAAGAGTTTTTGCAGATAATTATTTCGCTGATCTTAAAAGAAAAGTTAATTATGAAAATATTCCTAAGGCAGTCTTTACTATCCCAGAAATTTCAACAGTTGGACTTAGTGAGGAAGAGGCAAACGAAATTTATTCGGAAGTAAATGTACAAGTTTTCAAATGTAATTTCACTCCTATGTCTAATACATTTAAAAAAAATAAATCTAAATGTATGTTAAAACTTGTGGTCAACAAAAAAAATGATAAAGTCCTAGGTTGCCATATGTTTGGAGAAGCAGCTTCTGAGATTATACAAATGGTTTCAGTCTCTTTAAATGCAGGTATTACTAAAAAAGATTTTGATACTACCATGGCTTTGCATCCAACTATTTCAGAGGAATTTGTAACTATGTATGGGTAAATTAAATTATCTTCTAGATATTTTTAGACTTTCTTGGGCAAAAAGAAATACTGTGAAAAATGCAAAATAAACAAAAATACAAACTCTCAATTCATAAAGATTGCTAAATTCGTTTAAGAACAATATCTTATCAAGGATATAGAAAATATACATATTTAAAAGCATGAAGCCTTCTGTTCTAGTGATCTTACCCTTGGTCCAAAAGATTGGGAGGCAAGCAAAAGTAGTTAAAACCATAAATGGCAAGTCAACTTTTATTAGACTTTGATCAATTGTAAAACCTTTTAATCCAGAAAAAATACTACAACTTCCAAGAATAAGAAGCTGATTAAGCAAATTGCTTCCTATAACATTACCAATCGCAAGATCTGTTTTGCCTTTCAGTGCTGCAATTATTGAAGTAATAAGTTCTGGCAGAGAGGTTCCTGTAGCAACTATAGTTAGACCAATAATAATTTCATTTACGCCTAAAAGAGTCGCTAAGGATTGAGAACCATTTACTAAAATATTTGAACCAAAGCTTAGAAGAAAAATTCCAGATATTAATTTCAATATAATATTAAATTTACCTCTCTCAATACCTGGAGATTCTTCTATCTCTGGCTCCGCTTTTTTAGTATCCTCCTCATTTTCCTTAATAGTATTTATTTCCCAAATTGTATTTAAGGTTAAGCAAAATATTAGAAAAATTCCTGCTTGCCAAGTTAAAAGACCAGTTGAAGACATTGCCCAGACTGCACATGATATAGCTATTAAAAGAGGTACATCTCTTCGGACAATTCTACTTTTTACTTTTAAAGGCGTTATTAATGAGCTTATTCCTAAAACAACAAGAACATTAAAAATATTGCTTCCTATTACATTACTTGCTGCGAGTGAGTCACTCCCCTTAAAGATTGAATTTAAACTTACTAATAATTCAGGAGAACTTGTGCCTAAGGAAACAACAGTTAATCCTATTACTATTTGAGGTATCCCTAAAATTAACGATAAAGTAATTGCCCCTTGAATGAATAATTCTCCACCTGCAAAAAGTAAAATTATTCCAATAATAATTTCTATTATTGGTAATATAAATTCACTCATTCTTAAAAGACTTATTTAGATGATTATATCTTTAATTTATTCAACAACTATCTTAAAACCATTGTCAATTTTTATTTGCTGTTAATATTAATTAAATAATTAAAATCTTGAAAGAATTAACCATATTAAAACCAGATGACTGGCATCTACATTTAAGGGAAGGAATTGTTTTAAAAAATATTATTAGGTTTACATCTGAATTTTTTGGTAGGGCCATTGTGATGCCAAACACCAAAAACCCAATAACATCTATCGAAAAATGTATTTCGTATAAGAATTCTATATCTGAAGCATTGTCTGTTGATTCCACGTTTGAGCCATTAATGACGATATATCTAACGGATGAGACAATAAAAAATGAATTAGTAGAAGGCTTTAATAATAAAGTTTTCTTTGCTGCCAAGTTGTATCCTGCTAATGCAACAACAAACTCCAGACATGGAGTTAAAAAAATAGAAAATCTTTATGAAATATTTGAAGTTATGCAAGAACTTGGAATGCCACTTTTAATTCATGGAGAAGTAACTGACCCTGAAGTAGATATTTTTGATAGGGAAGAGGTTTTTATCGATAAAGAACTATCACCTTTAATACAACAATTTCCAAAATTAAAGATTGTTTTAGAACATATAACTACCTCTCATGCAGTTGATTTTGTTCAGAGGAACAACTTAGGAGCTACTATTACTCCTCATCATTTACACATAAATAGGAATGCAATGTTCTTTGGAGGTCTTAATAGTGACTTTTACTGCTTACCAGTCGCTAAGAGAGAAAATAATAGAATTGCTTTAA
This sequence comes from Prochlorococcus sp. AG-673-L20, assembly GCA_003211135.1. Taxonomy (GTDB): domain Bacteria; phylum Cyanobacteriota; class Cyanobacteriia; order PCC-6307; family Cyanobiaceae; genus Prochlorococcus_A. The sequence goes on from QCTN01000013.1 coordinate 9,053, forward strand.
GGAAAGCTGCTACTAGTGGAAAAGAATGTTTTTTCTTGGGTACAGATTCTGCTCCTCACCTAAGACAGTGGAAAGCTTTTTGTGGTTGTGCAGGCATTTTTAATTCTCCAGTAGCAATAGAAAGTTATTTAAAAGTTTTTGAAGAGGAAAATGCACTAAATCAATTCGAAAAGTTTGCTAGCTTGAATGGACCTGCTTTTTATAATTTACCTATTAATAAAGAAAAAATAAGATTGGTATCTAGGGAAAATGAAATTCCAGAGTTTATTGAGATAATTGAGAAAAATAAGGTTGTTGGACAAATAAAACCATTTCATGGAGGTGAAACTTTAAATTGGCGAGTAGAGGGAGTAGTTAAATAAAAATTAAGAAATTTTATTAACTAAAGGAAAATATGAGTACAAATTTTTTAAAAATGATTAATTTAATGATAGAAAGATATAATTCAAATTTAAATTTCCCAGAAAATGTAAATTTTCGCATTTTTCTTGTTTAATTGATATGGTTTCGCTTACGCTTAAAAAGTGCAAATTACTTTTGGGAGTGTGGCGGAATCGGTAGACGCACCGGACTTAAAATCTTCAGTAGATTCTAGTACTTAGTGGACAGGGTTTAGTTTAAAAGCTAGACCCTTACTAAATTATCTAACTGTACGAGCATGTACATAAATTCGCTACTATTTCTATTTATGGCTCATCATGTATCAATAGCATCTAAAAGGTCATAACTAATTACTTTAAACAAGAAAACTATACTCGATTTGTTTGCAAGGGTGGTTTGTATTAAACAATCATGCAGTTTCGGTTAATTTACAATCATCTTATATTAAAGGTTTATTTATTATTTTAGCTTTTTATTATTAATTATTTTATTGTTCGGGTTCACGAATACAAGCCATATACTCTACTGATCTCTGAATTGATAAGAAAATCCAAGACCAGAAAAGCAATTCAACAGGTAATAATATCCAGATTAATACTGATGCAGTAAAAAACAATCCAATTATATCGGTGAATATCCAGAATACCCCCCCAAATAGAGCAATAACTGGTAATTCTTTCATAGGCGGTTTTATACCTTCCCTATTTGGATTAGTATTCCCTCCAGTCTTTCTAGTTATGTAAGCAGCCCTTTCAGGAACTTTATAATTAAAATATAATCCTCCTAATCCGCAGGTAAACAATGATAATAATACAGCTACGATTGGGTTGATTAATCCGTCATTATTATCTTCTGATTGTGCTTGTATAATCTCTACATGTTTGTAAAGAAGAAAAAGTCCGTAGATACCACATGTAAAAAAAAGTAATGCTACTACTTTAATAGTTGGCTGATAGGTGAAATTTATTACGTTTTGGGTACTACTAGATGAATTGACTTTGGGGGGTGAACTAATAGTTGAATCTAAATTCTCACTTGTATCTTTCTTTTTAGGAGTAGTTTTTGTCTTTTTATTTAAAAGTTTATCAAAACTATCTCCTTTCTTAGAGTCTTCTTTTTTGGAATCTTCCTTTTTGGGATTGGGATTTTCTTCTACCATTCTTTTTTTTTATTTTTTTTTTATTATTATTACATATTACGTTCATTTATACTTGCAAATAATTTTTAGTATTAATTAACTTTAAATACTCTGAGAATACTTTATTTTTGATTGATATTAAAATATTTTTAAATCTTATAATTTTTTTGGAAAATTTCTAAATCCTCCTCATAATTAATTATTTTTTTAATCTCTATTACTTTATTAAACAATTTTTAGATGCCAGGAATTATTCTTTGCATGATTTAATTTGTAATCCAATGCATCTATAGATCTCAATATCATCACTTTTTACATCATTTTCTGTGCAGGTTTACAATAAAAGTTACAATAAAAAGGTTGAAAAGCCTTGGGAGTGTGGCGGAATTGGTAGACGCGCCGGACTTAAAATCCGTCGAGCGCTTTAGCTCGTGGGGGTTCAAGTCCCCCCACTCCCATTCTTAAACTATTTATTTTTAGTTTTTACGATAACTTTCAATAGTTGTTAAGTTTTAACTAAATAAACCAGAAATTTAAATGGAAAGTATTTTTAATAACTCATTTGCTACTTTAGTTGCCTACGTTGGAATTATTTCTATTTATTTAGTTGTTATTCCGTTAATACTTTTTTACTGGATGAATAATAGATGGAATGTAATGGGCAAATTTGAGAGATTAATAGTTTATGGATTAGTATTTCTTTTTTTTCCAGGTTTAATTTTATTTTCTCCTTTTTTAAATCTCAGATTAAGAGGAGATAGCAAAAGTTAAATAATTGACTAAAGGTAAGGTTGTACAAATAGGTTTATTAATCTCATTATTAGGACTGTTAAGTTATAAATTAGCGCCACAATTAGGTATTGATAACTTTACAGCTAGCACTATCTCAAACTTTATCTTGATTGTGATTGTGATAACTTGGGTTTCATCTTATATTCTTAGAGTTTTAAACGGAAAAATGACTTTTATGGAACAAAGGAAACGTTATAGAAAACAGTATGAAAAAATTGTGAATGATAAACTAGAAACCAAATTTAACTTATTACCAAAAGAAGAGCAGGAAAAACTAATGGAAGATTTAGAACAAAATCCATAAACTCCCTAAGAATTTTCAAATAAAAATCTCAAAAATTTATGAAAGAAAAAAAGAAAACACAAATTCCTAAGAATGAAACTTTATCAAAAATAAATAAGAAGTTTTTGGAACTAAAGAAAAGCGATAAATTAGCATTGATGCCTTTCATAATGGCAGGTGATCCTAATATTGAGACTACATATGAGATTTTATTAAAGTTGCAAGAAAAGGGTGCTGATCTTATTGAATTGGGAATCCCTTATAGCGACCCTCTAGCTGATGGACCAATCATTCAATTATCAGCTTCTAGAGCATTAAAGTCAGGAACTACATTAAAAAAGGTTATTCAATTATTAGAGTCACTGAAGGATAAGTTGCATATTCCAATAATACTTTTCACTTATTTTAATCCTATATTAAATTATGGACTTGAGAATTTTTGTGAATTGGCATCTAAAGTAGGAGTCTCAGGATTAATAATTCCCGATCTTCCTTTGGAAGAAGCATATAAATTTTCAGAAATAATAAGTTCTTATTCTATAGACTTGATATTATTAGTTGCGCCTACTACTCCCTCTAAAAGAATGAAAATTATATCCAACAATACAAAAGGTTTTACATATTTAGTAAGCGTGACAGGAGTAACAGGAGAGAGAAACAAAATGGAAAATAGAGTAGAGAATCTTATTACTAAATTACAAGAAATAAGTATTAATCCTGTAGCGGTTGGTTTCGGAATATCTTCCCCTGAACATGTTAATAAAGTTCGTAAATGGGGGGCAGATGGAGTAATTATTGGAAGTGCATTTGTTAAAAGAATATCTAATAGTAATGAAAACGAAGTTGTTAATCAAATTGGTAAATTTTGTGAAGAAATGCGTGAGGCTGCTGATCAATAAATGTAATTAAAAAACTAAATTTGTAAGTTTATCTATTAAAAAACCCCTAGAAGAAAAGGGGTTTTAATTTTTATAGTTTGAATAATAATATTTTATGCGGATTATTCCGAGGGTAATAATCTTATTTGTTTTCTCCCAAGCTTTATTTCAAACTCATCTCCTGCTTTTAAGTCTAAAAGCGCTGTATATGCTTTCCCAATCAAAAGATTGCCATTGCCTTGAACTGTCGCTACGTAACTTAATTTTCTGCCACCCTTACCGATCCCTGCAACTCCGGCATCTCCGAGGTTAACGCCTTTTGCTTCAAGAAGTGCTTCATAAAAAGCAGTGAAATTTAAACGTTCGCTTCCATTTTTTTTCGTGGAAACGTATCCACATGCACGAACAAGATCTGACTTGCTAACATCACCAAGTTCTTTAACTTTAGCAAGGAGATCACTACCACTTAGCATAATAAATTAATAAAAAGTTATTCTTAATTAACATAGCAATTAGTGTGTAATTTGTGCAATTATTAAACATACATTTATTCAATTAGTTAACTTATAATGATGGAAAAATTTATAGTATTTGGGAAGTATTGTGATGATGCAATTAACAAAAGAGAACCATTTCGTAAAAATCATCTTGATAGACTTAGGGATTTAAAAAATAGAAATATTTTAATTACTTTAGGACCTACTAAATGTACAAAATATTTATTTGCTATTTTTAATGCTAATAATGAAAATGAATTAAGAGAATTAATTGAGAAAGATATTTATTGGCAGGAAGGTATATGGATTGATTTTGATATTTATCCATGGATCCAAGCATTTTAATAAAGTATATATAAAAAAGGTTAATCTTTTAGCTAATTTTATTTTTATAGAACAGTAATTATTTTTTAAATTGTAAATATAACGCTTTTATTTATAAAAAAAATAATAAATAAATAATTGAATTATTAATAAAAATTATTCTAAAATATTCGGTATATATAGATATGTAAGTTAGTTTTAAATAAAAAAACTAGCTTAGTTTAAATATTTTATTTACTACTGTCTTTTTTTATTTGGTTCACTAAGGAGTCGATATCTAATTGATTATATGGGTGAGTTTCGTTTATTCCTTGAGAATTGGTTGGAATATTGTTTAGCCAATTTTGTTCTATCTTTATGAAATTTTTAGCAATATTGAAAATTCCTCCTTTTTTATAAAATTCTTTAACTTTTTGGGTTATTTCGGAGGTTCGGCTTGATTTGAGATTTAATTCATTAGCTAGATCTTTTTGTGTATATCCATGGGATTTTAACCAATCTTTAATAAAAGATATAAGTTCTTTTTCTTCTCCCTGTGATAGTTTGCTCATTTAATAAAAGGGAACAATTTATTAAGTTTCCTTTCTGCTCTTGCTCTTATTGCAGGAGTCATATATCTACTCCATATACTTAAAACTGCAGTGAGAGCAACAAGGTCATCACTGTACCCTACTAAAGGCATAAAGTCGGGGAATAGATCAAATGGCATTATTAAATAAGCTAATGCGGCCATTAAGGAAACTCTTACTTGTGTAGGAGTAAAAGGATCGAGTGCCATTTCTAGAACTTCTAAAGCTGGTTTTGCAATAGTTCTACCAGCTCTTATTAAAATTTTTATAATGATATTTTCATCTAATGATGAACTTTCTAAAACCTCTGCATCATAAATTTTTTCTTTGTTTTTGTAATAGCTATCATTCATAATTTTTAATTTAATTAATTAATGATTTTTAGCTAATACTATCAACTAGTCCATTTTGGATTCCTGCTTTCCTAAGCTTTCTCAAGGCTCTTTGTACAACTTGTCTGCAATATTCTCTACTACAACTCATATGTCTTGCAACTTCAGCTAAAGTTCTCCATTCATTTGAACCATCTAAACCGAATCTAAGGCTTACAATCTTTCTTTCTTTTTCAGTAAGATTTGCCTTATCTAATAATGTCCAGGCAGAGGCTGTCCTCTCAGCTAGTTCTGCTAATTCCATAGGAGGCGTTTGATCACTTGGCAGAATATCAACAAGTTCAGATGGGTCGGACTTAGATTTTACAGTACCTTGAAGACTAACTGTTATACTTCTCAACTCGCAAGATAGAAGTTCATCTATCTCCTCTTTAGTAATTTTCAGCTCATTAGCTAACTCAATGCTAGTTGGAGGAAAACCTTTAAGTTGCATTAGCTTTGATTTTGCTGCTCGTAATTTAGTAAGCTTTTCATTAATGTTTACTGGTATTCTTATTGTTCTACTTTGCGTTGAGAGTGCTCTATTTAATCCCTGCCTTATCCACCAATAGGCATATGTAGAAAATCTATGCCCTCTTGAAGGATCATATTTCTCTACAGCTCGAGTAAGACCAAGAGTACCTTCTTGAATTAAATCTAATAATTCTAAACCTTTTCCCTGATATCTTTTTGAAAGATTAACTACTAATCTTAGATTAGCTGTAATCATTTCGTTCTTTGCTTTTTCCCCAATTTTTATTTTCTTTTTTTCCTCTTCGGAATATTCACAATCGGGACCTTTACCACCGGCTATTTGACATCTATTGATAAGTACAACCATTTCTTGGACTTTTCTTCCCATAGTGAGTTCTTTCTCTGGTGTCAAAAGTTGATGACGACCTATTTCTCCAAGAAAATCGCTCAATGAACTCACGATTTACACCTTTTGCTTAATACATTTAACTTATAGTTAATTTCTTAATAAGCTATACATGTAATAATTAATTAATATTTGATTAATAATTATTATTTAATAATTTGATTAATTTTATAGTTTCCAAATATATATATTTAATTATTTTTTTTTCTTCTTGATTCAAGAATAGTAAGTACATCTCTCCAATGAACTCCCTTATGCAGCAATGCAACTTGAAGATGATAAATTATATCGGAAGCTTCATTTGCGATTTCATTTTTGTCATTATCTTTGCAGGCCATAATAAATTCAGCAGTTTCTTCTCCCATTTTTTTTAAGATAGTATTACTACCTTTTGTTAACAAATGATTGGTATAACTTTTCTCTAGAGGATTAATTGATCTTTCATTAATAGTATCAAATAACTCTGAGCAAATATTAGAAAAAGGATTTATTTTCTTTGATTTTTTATTAATGGAATTATTATCGATTTCATTGAAAAAACAACTTTTTTCTCCAGTATGGCATGCCCCTGAGCCATTCTGTTCTATTAAAATCACAAGTGCATCATTATCGCAATCAAATCTAATTTCTTTAAGAAATTGGGTACTGCCGCTCGTTGCTCCTTTTCTCCATATCTCGGATCTAGATCGACTCCAGTAATGTACATTTCTTGTTTCGAGTGTTTTATTTAAAGATTCTTTATTCATCCAAGCCAACATAAGAATGGATCCGTCTAGCCAATCTTGTGCTATTGCAGGGATTAGTCCATTATTATCAAAACGAAGTTCTTCTATGGAAAAATTTGTTAAATAAGCCATTATATTTAATGTGTTAGACCTCTTACTCTTTGTTTTACTAAAGTTTATCTTATCAGTTTATTAATGGATATTCATTCATCTCAATTTTCTTGCAGCAAAAGTTATGAGGATTTTCCCTGCTCTCATAGGCAATGGCGCCATGATGGACATTGTAGATTTGTTCATGGTTATTCAAGGACATTTACCTTTTGGTTCGCTGCGAAAGAATTGGATAAAAATGGATTTGTTGTTGATTTTTCTGGTTTGAAACCTCTTGAGAAAAGGCTTAAAGAACAGTTTGATCATACATTTCTTGTAAATAGTGATGATCCTTTATTAAATTACTGGAGGAAATTACATGATTTAGATGCTTTAAATTTGAAGATTATGGATAATGTTGGAATGGAATTTTCTTCTGAAATGATTTGGCAATGGGCTAATGAATACTTGAAGGATAATGATAAAGGAAGAACATGCTGCTGGAAAGCTGAATCAAAAGAAAACAAATCAAATTCTGCTAGTTATGAAAGATTCCCAGAATGGTTTTAAGATTTATTTAAAAGTTTATAAACAAATTTAAAAACAATACTTTGATCAGAATTTCAATCTACAAATATGTATCCATCTTTAATAGAAATATAAACCTCTTTTTTATTTAAGTAATTATTATTGAGAATATTATTTGCAATTTTTGTCTCAATTTCTTTTTGAATAATTCTTTTTAATGGTCTAGCTCCATAACTATTATCAAAACTATTTCTGACTAGATGGTCAATGGCCTCATCTGTAATTTGAAAGTTTAAATCTTTTTTAATGAGCCTATTTTCTAGTTTTTTAAGTTGTATTTTAGCTATATCTTTTAATTCATTTAATTCCAAATTTTGAAATATTATTATTTCATCTAGTCGGTTTAAGAATTCTGGTTTAAAAAATTTCTTCAATTCAAAATTCACAATATTTTTAATTTCATTTTTATCTTCGTTTCTAATAGATAAATCATTTATAGATTGACCTCCTAAATTACTTGTAAGAACAATTATTGAATTTTTAAAACTAATTGTTCTTCCTTGCCCATCGGTAATAATCCCATCATCAAGAACTTGTAATAAGACATCTAAAACATCTTTGTGGGCTTTTTCTATTTCATCTAGGAGTATAAGAGAGTAAGGATTTTTCCTCACGGCTTCGGTTAATTGGCCTCCTGATTCAAAACCTAGATACCCTGGAGGGGCACCAATAATTTTGCTTACAGAATACTTTTCCATATATTCAGACATGTCTAGTCTAATGATTGATGAATTCGAGTCAAATATTGTTTTGGCTATTACTTTGCTTAGTTCAGTCTTTCCTACTCCTGTGGGCCCTAAAAATAAGAAACTAGCTATTGGCCTATTGGGATCATTTAGTCCTGTCCTTGATCTCTTAATTGAATCTGAAACAGCACAGATAGCATTATTCTGACCAATAATTTTTTCTTTCAGAGTTAATTCTAGTTTCAAAAGTTTTTCTTTTTCAGATTGGTTTAAATTATTTACTGGAATAGAGGTCCACTTCGAGACGACTTCCGCGATATCATCAAAATTAACTTCTTGCCTTAAAAGATTCTTTTCACCATTTTTAAAAGAATCTACTAACTGTTCACTTTTTATCTTTAATATTTTTTGTAAAGAAGTTAAGGTTCCAAATTCTAACTCTGCTGCTTTATTGAGATCAAAACTTCTTTTGGCTTGTTCAATTTTTAATTGAGTAGATTCAATTTCTTCTTTTAAATTACTAATCTCATCAATTTCCTCTTTCTCCTTTCTCCATTGATTATTTAATTCAGATTGCCTAACCTTAAGATCTTGGAGCTCATTATTAATTCTTTTTAGCCTTTCTAAAGAAAAGTCATCTGATTCCCTTTTTAAGGATAAATTCTCCATTTCTAGTTGTAAAACTTTTCTATCAATCTCATCAATTTCTTCTGGTTTGGATGTTATTACCATATTTAATCTTGAAGCAGCTTCATCAATTAAATCGATTGCTTTGTCTGGTAGAAATCTATCATTTATATATCTCTCACTTAAGCTGGCAGCTGCAACAAGAGCATTATCCGAAATTCTCACACTATGATGAACCTCATACTTTTCTCTTAGCCCTCTAAGTATTGAAATCGTATCATCTACTGAAGGAGCGTTAATTTTTATTTTCTGAAATCTCCTTTCAAGCGCAGGATCTTTTTCAATATTTTGTTTATGCTCATTAATTGTCGTAGCACCTATACATCTTAATTCCCCCCTAGCAAGCATTGGTTTTAAAAGGTTACTGGCATCTAAAGATCCTCCACTTGCTCCTGCTCCAACAACTGTATGAATTTCATCTATAAAAAGAATAATCTTACCTTCAGAACTTTTAACTTTTTTTAAAACATTTTTAATTCTTTCTTCAAATTCACCACGGTATTTAGCTCCAGCTATTAATGAACCCATATCAATTGATATTAATTGCCTATTATTTAATGAAGACGGAACATCTCCATTGACGATTCGCTGCGCTAAACCTTCTACTATTGCAGTTTTACCTACTCCAGGTTCTCCTATTAGAACAGGATTGTTTTTTGTTCTTCTGCTTAATATTTGGATCGTTCTTCTGATTTCTTCATCTCTGCCAATAACAGGGTCAAGGATGCCGTCCCTGGCTGATTTTGTGAGATCAATACCGCATTTATCTAAAGTTTCATTTGAACTTTCAAAATTATCATTTATTTTGGGTTCAGATTTCATTTCATTTAAAAGTTTTAAAAATTCTGGGATTTTTTTTGTATTTAAAACTAATTCACCACAACTTTTATCATAAGATAAACCGTAAAGTATATGTTCTGTTGATATCACTACATCATTAAGCGAAACTCTAAAATTATTTGCTTTTATGAAAATTTTTTCTGTGGTTTCACCAATAAATAAAGTTTTTTGCTTATTCTTCATTTTTGCTTTTGCATTCAATAAAGAAGTTAACTTTGTTTCTATCTTTCTAATATTTACACGATTTTTTTTTAGTATTTTAGAGGTGAAAATATCTTGTTTTATTAGTGCAAGCAATATATTTTCTGAATCGACATTTTGCTGAAAATTATTATGTGCAATTTCCTTTGATAAAATAAAAATATCCCAAGCAGAATTTGAGAATTCACTTGGGACAAATTTCATTGAAGCCGATGTAATTAATTTAATTGATTAAATAATCTCAATATTTAGTAAATATTTTTTCAATTAATTAAAAAATTTATTCAACGATAACTTTACCTACCATCCCTGCACCTCTGTGAGGCTCACAATAGTAGTCAAAAGTTCCTGCTGTATCGAATGTTTCTTCCCAAGATTCACCAGGAGCGAAGGCTAGATCAGCATGACTTAATTCCTCATGGCCATCAAAAACAGCATTATGAGGAGCTAATTTATTATTGATGAATTTAACAGTATCACCTGTACTGATAGTTACAGAACTTGGTTCAAAAGCTAACATTCCAGCGTCAGTACCAAGCTTAACTTCAACAGTTTTAGCAGAAACAGAAGAAATTCCTAGGCCCAGGGTTAAAACTATTGCAAAAAAACCTGCAAAGATTGAACGTAACATAATTTAAATATACTATTTATACATATTACAAGGTTTTTGGAACTAAATCGCGAGAAGTTTAATTGATATTACAACCTGGTAACTTTGCTAACCTTAAAACATCTTGCAGGTTTCTAGCATAACTTTTTAAATTTAATTTCTCAGGATTCGTTATGGGTACATGGTTAAAGTCATATTTTTTTATGCTGAAGTTATCCCAAGGAGTCATTTGAATAGGAAGCACTCTTAATAATATTTTCATTATTGTTTTTGTTAAGGGGATGGAAAAATATCTATTCATTCCGTTTCTCTTTAAAAGGATATTTATCGCATCATTAATTGAAATAAAGTTTTGACCTAATACAAATTTTTTGAACCCTTTGTAATTTTCTTGTTTATGATTTTTAATTAGAAACCCACAAATTTGTGCAATATCATTGGCATGTATAAAGTGAAACTTTGAGTCAAGTTTTAGAAATCTTGCCAACCAAAGCCATTTATTTATTTCTTTCAATCCGCTTGTTAAATAGCTTACGGGATACTTACTTTTTTTATTAAGAGTCCCTCCAAAAACTAATGTAGGAAAAACTGCGAATGTTTTTTCTGCAAATGAGCTCTCCTTAAGTCTTTCAAAACACTTATATTTTGTTTGAATATATTCTGTTCCATAAGTTAAAGATTCCCTCATTAATTCACATTGTTTGTTGAGTATGCTGGCTGTTGAAAAATAAATTATTTTCTCTAACTTATCTTTTTCAAGCATTCCTAGTAACTCTTCGAACGCTTTTATGTTTACATCATAGGCTCTTTTTGGATCACCCCAAGCTGTTGCAGTGTGGATCAGAAAATTTACCTGACTAATTTCTTTACTAAATCTATTGCATTCTCTGATATCACATATAAGCAATTTAATCCGCTTGTTCTTCTGTATAGCAAGCGGTAGATTATTTTTATCTCTTACCATGAGATAAAGCCTAAATCGAGTGTTTTTTAAAAACCAATCAATCAAGTATTGACCAACACATCCATTAGAACCTGTTATTAATAAGTTTTTAATTGCCAAAATATAAATTAATAAGTTAGTTTTTTGCCATGTTCAAAAAATATTTGAGCATTTTCTTCTGGTGTGCCTGGTAAAATTCCATGACCTAAATTAAGAATATATTTTCTCTCTTGTACTTTATTGAAAGTATTATCGATTCTCTCTTTTATTGAATCTTTATTCCCAAATAATATACCTGGATCAACATTCCCCTGTATACCAATTCCTGTAGGGATTCTCTTGCAAGCCTCCTCAATATCTACAGTCCAGTCTAGTGAAATTATATCTACACCAGTTTTAGCCATTCTTTCTAATACCCCAGCACTTCCCGATATATACAATATAATCGGAGTGTTTGGGAATTCTTCTTTAACGATCTCAACAACTTTTTTTTGATAAGGGCCAGCAAAAATATCATAGTCTTGAGGACTTAATTGTCCTGCCCAAGAGTCAAAAATTTGTACAACTTGAGCGCCAGATTTTATTTGATACTTTAAATACTCTCCAATGGATTTTGCAAAGTGATCAAGAAGTTTGTGAAGTAAATCAGGTTCTTTAAAAGCCATTGACTTTATTAAAGAATAGTTTTTACTACTTTTCCCTTCAACGACATATGCAGCCAAAGTCCAAGGTGCTCCAACAAAGCCAAGAACGGTTGCTTCATTTTTTACATCTTTTTTTAATGATGAAAGGACTTCTCCCACAAAACTTAAACTTTCGTTCGGAATTAATTCTTTTAAATTTTCTATTTGGTGAATATTTCTTATGGGATTCTCTATTATTGGACCCTTACTTTCTATTATTTCAAAGTTGATTCCCATTCCAGGAAGAGGGGTAAGTATATCTGAAAAAAGAATTACACCATCTGGCTTGAATGCCTTAAAAGGTTGCATTGAAATTTCATAAGAGAGTTCTGGGTTTTCAGATCTTTCCCTAAAGCTTGGGTAGCGCTCTCTTAAATCTCTATAAATCTTCATATATCTGCCTGCTTGTCTCATCATCCATACAGGAGGCCTATTAACTTTCTTTCCTAAGGCAGCAGATAGTAAAAGTGGTAAATTCTCACCCATTTTTTGAGTTCAATATGATTTTTTTAAAAAATTAAAAATCTTTAACCTAAAAATTTTACAACGTGGAGCAGGTTAAAATCAGTATGTGAAGAATTAAATGAAATTGACTTATAAATAAAACTTTATTATTACTTTAATTGATGCTTAAAGATACTTACACTTAGCGGTGGCAAAACAATTTCAAGAGCATTTTCATAATTATGAATATTATATTTTAAAGTTTCCTTACCTCCCATATTCCCTTTGTTACTGCCGCCATATTTAGAACCGTCTGAATTGAATATCTCTTTATAGAAGCCCTCTAAAGGAACACCTATTTTATAGGACCCATGAAAGTTAGGGGTAAAGTTTGCAACAACTACAAGCCATTCATTACTCTCATTTTCCCTTCTCATAAAACTGATAACTGAATTGGAGGTGTCATCGCAATCTATCCATTGGAATCCATAAGGATCAAAGTCATTTTTCCATAAAGAAGGCTCATTTTTATAAAGTTTATTTAAGTCATCAACCAAGTTTCTAATACCTTTATGGGGTTCAAATTCTAAAAGTTCCCATTGAAGATCATCCCAAACATTCCATTCTTGCCTTTGCCCAAATTCCATTCCCATAAAAATTGTCTTTTTACCAGGATGTGTCCACATGTAAGTTAATAAAGCCCTTGTATTCGCGAATTTTTTCCAATCATCTCCTGGCATTTTGTGTAAAAGATGACTTTTTCCATGAACAACTTCATCGTGACTAAGGGCAAGCATAAAATTCTCGGTGTAATTATAAGTTATTGAAAAGGTCACACTATTTTGATGAAATTGCCTAAACCAAGGATCTATTTCAAAATAATCGAGCATATCGTGCATCCACCCCATATTCCATTTTAAATTGAAACCTAGTCCACCTACATTTGTAGGTTCGGTAACCATTGGCCAAGTTGTGGATTCTTCAGCAATAGACAGTGCACCTGGAAAATGCTGAAAAAGTACATGATTTGCTTGCTGAAGAAATTTAACAGCTTCTAAATTTTCATTCCCACCATTTTCATTTTTAATCCATTCACCCTCAGGACGTAAATAGTCTCTATATAACATTGAAGCTACAGCATCTACTCTTATCCCATCAATATGGAATTCTTCAAACCAATAAATAAGGTTTGCTACTAAAAAATTCCTTACTTCATTTCTACTGTAGTTAAATATTAAAGTACCCCATTCTTTATGCTCTCCAATACGAGGATCACCATGTTCATAAAGATGACAACCATCAAAGAAAGCTAAACCATGCTTATCTTTTGGAAAATGGCCAGGAACCCAGTCGAGAATTACACCTATACCCTCCGCATGACATCTATTTATAAACTCTTTGAATTCATTAGGAGTGCCATATCTACTTGTCGGAGCGTACCAACCTGTGACTTGATAGCCCCAGGAACCATCAAAAGGATGTTCCGAAATAGGCATTAATTCTATATGAGTAAATCCTCTTTCTTTGACGTATGGGATAAGCTTTTCTGTTAACTCTGGATAAGTTAAAAACCTTGTCCCAGGTTTTAAATCTGCTGCAGGAACGGGAGATCTTGACTGTCCATTTTTTTCAATATATTTATTCTCAATTGAATCGTGCATCCAACTTCCCAAATGCATCTCATAAACTGAAATAGGTTTATTAATTTGACTAGATGAATCCCTATTAGTTATCCAAGAACTATCTTCCCAATTAAAATCTTTAAGTTTAGATACTATTGAGCCATTTTGGGGTCTGATTTCATGAAGGAAACCATATGGATCTGCTTTTTCATAAATATGTCCTTGTTGAGTTCTGATTTCATATTTATAAGCATCCCCTTCTTTCATTGTTGGCATAAATAATTCCCAAATACCACCCAGCCTTTTTTGCATAGGATGATGTCTCCCATCCCAAGAATTTATATCTCCGATTATTGAGATTGATTTTGCATTTGGTGCCCAAATACAGAACATTACCCCTTTTTGATTTGTCTCTTCATGGATGTGAGCCCCCATTTTTTCCCAAATATGATGGTGATTACCTTCAGCAAAAAGGTGTCTGTCTAATTCCCCCATCCATTCTTCCCTGTAAGCCCAAGGATCTTGCTGTGAATGAGAAACTCCTCCTCTTTGTACATTTATTTGATAATTATTTTTGGGGTCTTCGGGGAGTGTTACTTCAAACAGCCATTTATGATTTAACGTAGTTGTTTTATATGTTTTATTTTTAAAAGTAATATTTACTTCATCTGCCTCAGGCATCCATACTCTTGTTACCCACATTCCATTAACGAAATGGGGACCTAAAATATTTAATGGATTATCATTGCAACAATTTTCGAGGTTGAAAGCTTCTGATTTAATCCAGTCTGCTTGAATAGTTTCTTTCATGACTGGTAGCTGTTAAGGAATTAGTTTATCAAATTATCCACCAAATAAAAATAAATTTAATTGAAAAATGGAGTCATTTTCATAAATGTTTTATCAAGTTCAAAACTTAAAGTAATTATTTTGTGATTAATAGTTGGGGCACCGAGCATATCATCACCATATCCTGAATTAACACCAATAGCCGGGTATGCAGCAGCTGATATAGATAACCTTAGTTTTGTCCCTTTTAGGATTGTAATGTTAGTGGGATGCATGGTGATTTTACAATCATATTTTTCGTCTCTTTGTAAGTTTTTAACTCTTAAAAATCCAGTTGAAAATTGATTAATAGTTTTATCATGTTCATTAACTAAAGACAAAGCCAGACATATATCAAAGCTTTTCTTATCACTCGTTACGGAGGTTTCAAGTACAGGAATTCCTGAAAGTTGAAGATCTTCCTCGAAGAAATTGGTTTGAAAAACACCCACATCTAATCTTTTGTCAAAAATATATCTATTAAACAACCCAGGATTTGGACCTAAGTGTCCTCCGTCTCCTTTGCATGGCCTCCACGGATCATGAACAATTGAAAAACAGCCCGATCCGATTGAATTAAAGAGAAGACTCCCATCAATAATTTCGACATTTGCTGTCCCATTACTTTTTAGACCAAACTTGCAATAATCGATCTTGTTCTCTTCAATTAAATCCCATTTTTTTAATGAAAGATTCCAAATTTTTTTATGTTTAGAAGGACTTGTTTTATTAACTTTTTTATCTGTTTTGAGGTGGCTATCAAAAAAATCTAACAAAGTTTTTTGTGATCCCTCCCACCAATTCAGATGCGTAGAATCCCCAATAATTATGTCAGGATTTCCACCTGCTGCTTTTGATTTTTGATAAAGGTCAAATGCTCCTCCTAGATGCGGATCCCAAATACCACCAATAATTAACATTGGTTTTCTTAGCCATGATGAAATTAGTTTTATTTCAAGAAAATCTTTATTTTGATTTAGATTGTTAAGCCATTCAAGTACGAAGTTATTGGGATCATATCTTTTTAAAAGATCTAGTCCTTTTCTTAAATAACTTTTATTTTCAAGAGCTGATATTATTTCTTCCCATCCTAAAGAATTATTTTCCCTCCTCATCTTTAAGGCGGCTATTTGTAATCCCCAAGCAATATTATTATTCCACCAAAAAGCCCCACCATCTGAACTCCAATGATTTTTAAAATCTATCCCCGTCATCGCTGGCGATAGACAATCAGGAGGCTGTGAATCTATTGTTCCTGTAAGTTGAGTTAATCCTTGATATGAAAAACCATATAAGCCAAGTTTTCCATTGCATTCTTTTAGCGATCTAACCCATTGGTGCGTTTCTGATGTATCACTAGGTTCTTGAGAAAACCCTTTGAATACTCCACCAGATGATCCCTGACCTCTAACGTCTTGAACTACTACTAGGTATCCCTTTGAAGCCCACCATTCAGGATGAGAATAAGTAATTGTTGAGGCTATTTCTCTTCCATATGGTTGTCTCATTAATAAAGCGGGCCAAGAACCTTTATCTTGAGGTGCCCAAATTCTTGATACTAGTTCAACTCCATCATTTAATCTTAAAGACTTATCAACCCATTTTATTTCCCGCATTTAAGTTTTTATATGACCTGAGGACAATGCAGACCAATTACATAAATTGATAGAATTTCAGCATTAATTGGATTCAAGTTATTTTTTTTTGAGACAAACTCTATAGCTTTATCTGAACTTGCTGAAATACCTTTTGAGTTTAATTCTTTAAATTTATTACACATCTTAATTGCATCAGAAGGATTCTTTTTGACGCTTTCCAAAAGATTTGATTGACTTAAAACAGGATTTATATAGGTTAGAGATAAAAATAATAATAAAAAAAAGTTATTCATTTATTTATAATATTTTCTAAATTCTACATTAAATAAATCTTTTAACCAATATTTTAAATTGATTTACAAATTTCATTAGCTCTCTTTATCCAATCTTTTAAAGTGGATAAAGTTATATATGTTTGAGTTTTAGTTCTGAGACTTCTCTCCAATCTTCCAATTCTCTCTTTGAGATCATATGGGTTTAAAACTGAAAGAGATTTAATAGACCCTATCCCACAATGTAATAGTAAATAAGATTCATATGGAGTTATTGAAAGCTCATTTTTAAAATTAGCAATAGCTCTGATTTTTCTTAAATTATTTAATGTACATAATGAATGAGATTTTTGAATGATATTTAATTCAGAATCACTAAGTTGACTTAATCTTTTAAAATTGTCTAGTTTCTTTTTAATTAAAAAAGATTTTTCATGTCTAAAATTTTCGGGTAAAATTTCTAAAAAATTTTCTTCTATCATTTATTCATCTAATTCATATTAAAGCTTTTTTCTATTTCTCCAATAATTACAGGCTTACTAACGTCATTTGATATCTTCTCAAGTTTCCTGATTTTAATTTTTACGTTTGATCCTGATCTACTACCTTTTTTAAGATTTTCAGATAACTGTTTTAAAGTTGGTTCAATTGCTTCCTCTGGAAATTCACTATCAGCTTTTGTAACAATCAAATCAAATCCATTATCATAAACAATTGGAACATATTTTGCTCCATCTATTTTTAAATTATCTGTATAGCTCTGTATAAAAGCCCAACTGCTTAAAGAGAGTAATAATGAAAATATTGTCGCACCTGTAATTCTAAATTTAAAACCAAAATTAAAAATAAAGGCAATCAAAGTAACTAGAAAAAGAAATATTCCTAAAAATCCAAATATCTGAGGTGTATTCGCTAATAGTTCAAAAAAAGACATTTAGTGGCTTTAACCTGATTAATTTCTTATATTTTGTAAGCCTACTCTATTTTGGGATTCTAACTTGAAAAAAATTAGATCTCTAAATTTTAATAAAAAGCTTTTTTTCTTAGGGACTACTTTGTCAATTAGCTTTTTAGGAACTTTTTTATTAAATAAATTTCTTGAAGATTTCTATACCCAGAGAAAACCCATACTTGAAAATAGGATAGAAAAATTTTTAAATAAAGAGGTAGATTTGGGGGATTATTCTGGGATCAGATTTCTTGGGATATCTTTAAATAATCTAAAAATTATTGATAATAATAATGCAAACTCTGAAATAGTAGCGAAGAATATTTATATAGGCATTATGCCAATTCAATCATTTTTAAATCAAAGATGGATTTTTAACGTAACACCAAAAAAAACTAAAATTGAAATAAAAAAAGATTTTTTCAAAAAAGCAGAATTTGATAACAATAAAAAAAGATTTATTAAAAATAAAGTAAATTATGATCTTAATTTCAATTTTAAGGAATCTGCAAATTTTAAATTAAAGGATATTGGAATAGAGACTAAAGTAAAAGGAAAATTAATATACAAATCAAAATCTAATCAGTTTGTTGGCAATTTTAAAACATATACTAAAGGTAAAGGTAATTTAAATTTAAAATTAAATACTAAATTAAATAAAGACTTTTTGAATATCGAGATATTTTCTCATGGGATCAATTTGAAGGGATCTGAGTATAGTTATGGTGACAGGAAATTGGCTGTAAGAAGAGGAAAAATTAAATCTAATTTTAAATTGTATAAGTCCTCTAAACAAACCTTTTGCAAAGGTAGGTTTTCTTTTAATAACCTAATATTAAACACTAATAATTTAGAAGAGGATATAACTAGTGATTCGATTAGGTTTTTATGCCAGGGTAATAATATTATCGCCAATACAAAAAATCTTAATTATGGTACTTTAATTTCAGATTTTAATCTAAATATTCCTTTAAATAAAAATATTAATACTATTAGTTTAAAAGGAAATGTTGGATATCTAGATAGTCTGAATCCTGAAATACAATTTTCAGGAGATTTACCCTATTGGTTTGATAAGAGGGGTATAAATTTTGGAAATATAAATTCAAGTTTTATTCTTAATAGAACCCAATTATCTAATTTAAATATTTTTCGCAAAAATAGGATAAGAGGTTTTATTACTGCAAAAGGTGAATTAAATGGTGAGATAAATAAACCGGATATTCAAATCAATTTCAATGTTGATTATCCTCATTACAAAGGGATAAGAATTAGAGAAATATGGGAAGGTGAGATCAAAAATAAAAATAATCAATATGCTGTGAATATGAAGAATAGATATTCACCGGTACCTTCTTTCCTTACCTTTGATTTTGATTCAAAGATCCAGTTAGAGAGCATAACTTTTAGTAGAATTTTTAATTCTAATAAAGGGAGCTTAAATCTAATTAAGGATGTTGATAAGTATCGTTGGAATGCGAATAATTTCCCTCTAGATGAGCTTGAATTGGCTATTAATAATAATGAATTCGATAGAATTAGTGGAATTGTTAATGGTACCGGTTTTATATCTACAGATCAAACTTATTCTAATGGTCGTTTAGCTTGGAGTTTGGGCAAATATAGGAATATAAAGTTTGCTAATTCGTTATTTGATTTTACTCTGGATGATAAATCTTTTTATATTAATTCATCATTATATCCAATTGATGGAGGTATGATTGATCTTGAATATGATTCTAATAGAGATAATAGCTTTAATATAACTTTTAATAATATTAGTACTAGTTGGACATTACTAACTGCTGTTGATATTTTAAAGTTTGATAATAAACAAGTTCTTCCGAATAGTAATTCTAGAGCCTTGGAGGATATAGAAATTGATAATATTGAAAGCTCATTCAAGGAAAAAATACTTTTTATAAATAATTTTTTAAATAATGATAATTCTTTAGAAGATAAATTAAATGTAAAAAGATATTTAGGTAAATTTAAAAGTAGATATGATGCAAATCTATCGATAGAAGGTAATAACAAGTCTAACTTTAGATTGAAAACTAAATTAAATGGATATCTTGATATTAAAACTAAAGGTAAAAAAAATTCTAAAGATTATTTTTCTCTAGATTTAGAAGGGGGAATTTTTACAGGAGAGGGTGTTTTAAAGATTAATAAATTGCCTTTAGAAACTATAAATATCTTTTTAAATAAACCTAGAGATTTTGAAGGAAATCTGGATATTAATTTACTTTATAATCTAGATAAAAAATTCTTTGCGACTAATATTTCTTCGAATAATACATCTATTAACAATAGCCCGATCAAATTAGATATTGGAGAAGTTCAATATAGTGATTCAATTTTTGATTTAGATTTATCTTTTTTATTGAATAATTCAAGCACCCCAATAAATATTTCGGGTTCTATCCCTTTTAATAAATTGGATAAATTAGACTTGAGATTAAATGGTAATGGGAAGTTTATTGAATTAGTTGATATATTTGCTGGTGATTATTTCACTTTTAAGAAAGGTGATGTAACTCTTAGAATGATAATAAATGGAACTTTAAATAAACCTATTGCTAATGGTTTTGTTTTTATCAAGGATTCTGAAATTGATATTTATAGTAATGTCATAAGAAATATAAATAGCACATTAATTTTCGATTTTGACCAAATAGAAATCAAAAGCTTTGAGGCTTCAGATGATGCTTCTGGAAATATATTTATTAAAGGAGTTTTACCTTTTTATAGTAAAGGTACTTTGAATTCCGAAGATATTAGCTTACTTACCAATAGTTTTAATATTAAATTTGATAATATGAATTTTATAACTGATTCTAAAATTAACATCAGTGGATCATTTAAAGAACCTATATTTAGTGGAAACTTAGCACTAAATAATGGGTTTATTAATTTAAACAATGATAATGAAAAAAATAATATAAAAAATAATGTTAAAGGAAGAGATTTTGAAAGAAATTGGCCAGAACTACTTTGGCAAAAAGATAATAATATTGAAATAATTTCTAATGAGACCATATTAAATTCTTTTCTTTTAGGAGAAAATTTTCCTAATTATCTTGAAAATTTAAGTTTTAAGAATCTAAAATTAAAACTTGGTCCAGATTTTAGAATTCAATATGCAGGCATAATAAAGGCTTATTTAGATACCAAGTTAGATTTAAATTTTAATGGAAAATTTGGAGAAGATTTAAATGCCAGAGGCCTTATTAATTTAAGTAAAGGTACAGCAAATTTATATACAACACCATTCAAATTAGATAAAAATAAAGAAAATTATATTTTATTTGCATCTAGAAGTGGTATTGTTCCTTTTATTAACTTTTCACTCACGAGTAAAGTTCCAGATTCAATAATACCAATTAGTGAAAATAATCAAGATCTCAATATTTCAAGTGGTCAAGATGCGAATGATAGTTCAGGTGGTTTTGGAGCTTTTGGAATCGGTAATACAAGACTTATAAAAATCGAAGCATCATATGAGGGGTTTCTAGATCAATTATCATTTGAAGATGTAAATAGAAAAATACAATTAAGAAGTACTCCAAGTTATAACAGATCTCAAATTATAGGGTTAATAGGAGGAAACTCTGCAAATTTAATAAATAGAGCATTTATTTCTCAACTAAATACGGCAAATGCATTTAGTGAGAAATTTCAATTGTCTTTATATCCGGCCCTAATAGAAAATAATGAACCAATTAATAATGTTTTTTCTAGTGAAAACCTTGATATTGATGATAATGATGAATCATCTTCAAATGTTGGGTTGTCTACTCAAGCTTGGATTGCTGAAATAGGTCTTGATATTACTGATAGAGTTAACTTTGCTGTTCAAGCTACTCCAGATAGAGATGATTTACCACCTTTAGGAATACTTACTTTACAAGCTAATCCAAACTTGGAATTATTAGGTTCTATAGATTCCGAGGGAGAGTGGAAAAGTCAAGTTCAATTATTTTTCAGATATTAATTCCTAAAATAAAAGTTTTAAGAATGCTTATTTTGAATTATTATTAGGTCAATTAAATTAAATTATGACTGATATATTTGAAGTACCCAATCCTGATAATAAACTTTTAGAAAAAGCAAAGCAACTTCGTCTGGCTTCAATTAAAACAAGTCAAACAAATAATGATGACAGAATTAGAGCCTTGAACTTAATGGCTGATTATTTAGAAAAAAACTCTAAAGAAATAATTGAGGCTAATATTGAAGATTATAAAAAAGCAGAAATTAAAGGAATTTCAAAGTCCTTGCTTTCTAGATTAAAGCTATCAAAAGAAAAACTTAATTTAGGAATTGAAGGGGTAAGGCAAGTTGGAAATTTGATTGATCCAGTTGGTCAAATTCAAATAAAAAGGGAACTTTCTAAAGGTTTAATCCTTGAAAGGAAAACAGTACCCATAGGAGTATTAGGAGTGATTTTTGAATCAAGGCCCGATGCTGTAATGCAAATAAGTTCTCTTGCAATTAGATCTGGGAATGGAGTAATGCTTAAAGGGGGAAGTGAATCAAATTTAACTAATCTTGCAATAGTTTCTGCACTTAAGAAGGGTTTGCGAGATTCAAATATTGATGAAAATGCAATTTGTCTACTTACCAGTAGAAAAGATAGTATGGCAATGTTGAATTTAGAAAAATATATAAATTTAATTATTCCAAGAGGAAGCAATGAACTCGTTAAATTTATACAGGAGAATACAGAAATTCCAGTTTTAGGTCATGCTGATGGAATTTGTCATTTATATATAGATAATGAAGCAAATCTCGATATAGCTTTAAAAGTTGCTTTAGATAGTAAGATCCAATATCCAGCTGCATGTAATGCTGTTGAGACTCTTTTAATACATAAAGATACTGCCTCTGAATTTTTGAATAAAGCGATTCCAATGTTTAATTCTAAAAATGTTAAATTGATTGGAGATAAAAAATCTTTTAAACTAGGTGTTGTTTTTAATGCTAGTTATGAGGACTGGCAAACTGAATATTTAGATCTTATTCTTTCTGTAAAAATTGTTGATGATGTAGAAGAAGCAATTGCTCATATACAAAAATTTAGTTCGAAACATACAGATGGAATAATTACTGAAAATATCAGTAATGCTAATAAATTTATGAGTGAGATAGATAGCTCAGGCGTTTTCCATAATTGCTCGACAAGATTCGCAGATGGTTTTAGATATGGCTTTGGAGCAGAAGTTGGGATATCTACGCAGACTTTGCCCCCAAGAGGTCCAGTAGGGCTTGAGGGACTAGTGACTTATAAGTATTTTTTAAAAGGCGAAGGCCATATTGTTGATGATTTTTCATCTGGAAAATTAATCTACTCACATAAAGATGTTTAAATCCAAGATATGGAAACATATTTAAAAATTAAGGATATTAAACTTTGGGCAAGAGTTGGAGTCCTAGAAGAAGAAAGGGATCTAGGCCAACTTTTTAGTTTAGATGTATTTTTATGGGCTGATTTTGAAAGTTGTACTCAAAATGATGATATTAAAAGTACAGTTGATTACTCGAAATTAGTTGAAATATTAAAATATCAATCCAAGAAAATTTGTTGCTTTACGATTGAGAAATATTCAAATGAAATTTTAAAAATTATTGATGAAGAGTTTCAACTTAGCCGAATTAAAATTATACTAACTAAATGTCAACCTCCAATTATTGGTTTTGATGGAGAAGTTTCAATAGTAAGAGTTTTTGAAAGTAATTAACGATATTGTCAAAAAGAAATCCTATAATTTTAATTCATGGTCTCTGGAATACAGCAGATATCTTCTCTTCGATAACTTCTATACTTGATAAAATTGGGATTGAATATTTTGCACCAACTTTAAAGCATGAGTATGGAATGACATCTATTGTAGAATTAACTAATTTATTAAATAATTTAATTTTAGAGAAGTATGGTTATGAAAGAGAGCTTGATATTTTGGGATTCTCTATGGGTGGAATAATAGGTAGATATTGGATTAAAAAATTGAATGGTTATAAAAGAACTAGAAGATTTATAACTATTGGGTCGCCACATAAAGGCACTCTTGCATCCCAGCTAATTCCAAAATATCCTTTTAAAGGAATATCTGAGATGAAAATAAATAGTCTTTTATTAAGAGACCTTTCTAGATCCGATTATCTTCTTAGTGATATAAACTGTATTAGTTTTTTTACTTATTGGGATCTTATGGTTTTCCCTGGATGGAGAGCTTATTTGAATTCGGGTGAGAAAATATCATTAAAGATCTATAAACATAAAAATTTAGTAAGAAATCCAGATGCTGTCGATAAAATTATTGAAAGACTTCTTAATTAATAGATGATAGACCTAAGTGTCTTATCAAAGAATCAGTTTTTGGTTCTCTCCCTCTAAATAATTTAAATACCTCTAAAGGAGAGAAACTTCCTCCAAGACTTAAAATTGTATCTTTGAATTTTTTACCTATGGCTTTTATATTTTGATTATTTTCTAAATCTGCCTCTTCAAACATTGAAAAAGCATCTGCACTTAAAACCTCAGCCCATTTATAAGAATAATATCCAGCAGAATAACCTCCTGCAAATATATGACTAAAGCAACAAAGGAACTTATCTTCTTGGATAGGTTCGATTACCGTGGTATTTCTAGCAATTTCTTTTCTGATCTCATCAGAATTTTTGCCTTGATTACTATACATATTGCTATGCAATCTTATATCTGTAATTGCAAAATGTAGTTGTCTTAGCGTAGCCATCCCGCAATTAAAAGTTCTGTTCTTTACTAATTTTTCGAAATTTTCATCAGATAATCTCTCCCCTGTTTCATAATGTCTCGCAATATTTAATAAGGTGTTTTTGTGAAAACACCAGTTTTCCATAAATTGACTTGGAAGTTCTACAGCATCCCATTCTACATTGTTAATACCGGCTGCTTGTGGAAGATTTACTGTGGTAAGCATATGTTGAAGACCATGACCAAATTCATGGAACAGGGTTTGAACTTCATCAAAACTCATTAAACTTGGTTTGTCTTTAGATGGTGGGGTTTGATTACAAACTAAATAGGCAACAGGTAATGTTTTTCTCCCAACATTGTTTTTGTTAAGGCATTCATCCATCCATGCACCTCCTCTCTTTGATTCGGGACGAGAGTAGGGGTCCAGATAAAATGAAGCTATTTTCTTATCATCTTTATTTATAATATTAAAAAATAAAACGTCATCATTCCAAATAGGAGCTTCATTCCTGGCTTCAATTACTTTAATGTCGAAGAGTTTTTCACTAAGTTTAAAAAGACCTTTCAAAACATCATTTAAAGGGAACCAAGGCCTAAGTGATTCTTGATCTAAATTAAGTTTTTCCTTTCTGAGAAGCTCAGACCAATAGCTAATGTCCCAAGATTGAAGATTTTCAGAAATAGGGAATCCATTATCTTTTGAAAACTTATTAAGAATATCTAATTCGTTTTTGGCTGTTTTAAAGGCAGGCTTTCTCAGCTCCTCTAAAAGTTTTTCAACATTTTTAATTTCCTTAGCCATTTTTGTTGAAAGACTTAATTCTGCCCAGTTTTCATAACCAAGAAGCTTCGCTTGTTTGGTCCTAAGAGATAGAATCTCTTCAATAATTTGAGAGTTATTTTTTTCTCCATGAGAGGCTCTGCTTACAAAAGCTTTATATAATTTTTCCCTGAGATTACGATTATTGGCATATGTCATAAACGCGGTATAAGTCGGAATATCTAAACTTAATTTCCATGGACCGTTTTTTACATCAGCTTCTCCTTCTTTTTTTAAGAATTTATGAGCTGATATTGACATTAATTCTAAAACCCTTTCTGGAACTCCATCTATTTGAGATTTATCATTTAGGATTAATGACCAAGAATTAGTGGCATCTAAGACATTATTGCTAAAATTTGTCGATAATTTTCCAAGCTTTTCAGATATAATATTGAAATCTTTCTGATCATCTATATTTAATGAAATACCTCTATGTTCCATTTCGAGAATTTCTTTATCTAGAATTCTATTTTTGATCTCATCAAAATCATTTGTTTCTTTAAGCTTTACCAGAGCATTATAAATTATTTTGCTTTGTCCAAACTTATTACTTAAATTAATAATTTCAGGTAGAAACTTTGAGTAAATTTCTCTTAAGCTTTCAGAATTTTTTACTCCATTAAGATGACTTATAACTCCCCAACTCCACCTTAGTATTTCATTAACTTCATTTAAAGGATTAATTACTTTATCCCATTCTAAATTATCTTGTTCAAAGTAATTAGATAAAAATTTTTCAATTTTTTTGAAATCTAGATTTATCTTCTCTATTACACTTGGAAACTCATAATTAATTCTATCTGAAGTGAATTTATTAAATTCTGGTAATTCTCCGTAATTAAAAATTGAACTTTCCATTTTATCGAAGATCAAAATTGACTGATGTTTGAGATGAACCCGACTAACTTAGCTAAAGTTAGTTGTTGACTGAGAGCGTTTGTTGAAGATTCATATAAATTTATGGCAATTTTTGGCCAAAAACCTATTACTAAAGTAGGTAATAATAAACTGAA
This sequence comes from Prochlorococcus sp. AG-673-L20, assembly GCA_003211135.1. Classification (GTDB taxonomy): domain Bacteria; phylum Cyanobacteriota; class Cyanobacteriia; order PCC-6307; family Cyanobiaceae; genus Prochlorococcus_A. The sequence continues at coordinate 35,510 of QCTN01000013.1, forward strand.
CCCAATTGTCAATTCTCTACCATTCATTTCTTTCACGGTTGCTAGCGCAGGAATTCTAGGTCCGAAAAACACTCTTCTACACATTGAAAGAAGATATATGGGCGTTAGAACAAGACCAATTGCTGCAATAAGAATTGTGATTGATCTAAAAAGAGAGCTAAACCCCTCTTGACTTGTGATCCCTAAAAATACGGTGATTTCGCTTATAAATCCACTCATTCCAGGTAAGGCCAGAGAAGCTAGTGAGCTGGCAAGAAAAAAAGCAAATGTTATTGGTAAGACTTTTGCTAAACCACCCATGTTTGGAATTGATAATGTATTTGTTCTCTCATAGAAGGATCCGGTGACGAAGAACATTGCTGCCGCTATAAGTCCATGACTTATCATTTGAAGCATTGCTCCGCTTATTCCTAAAGCATCAACTGCTCCAATTCCCAGAAGAACAAAACCCATATGACTTACTGAACTACATGCGATTCTTCTTTTTACGTTATCTTGCGCAAATGCATTTAAGGCTCCATAAATTATATTGATAATCCCAAGAATAATTAATGCAGGTGCAAGTTTTAGATGCACTTCAGGTAATATTTGAACATTAAATCTTAAGAGAGCATATCCCCCCATTTTTAAAAGGATTCCTGCTAGTAACATTGATACTGGAGCATTAGCTTCCCCATGAGCATCAGGCAACCAAGTATGCAACGGGAAAATAGGAAGTTTAACTCCAAAACCTATTAAAAATCCTAGATAAGATAATAATGCGAGACTACCTGTGACATGTTTATTTGTTAACTCGGTAAGATTTAGAGTAAATGTATCGCCGCTCAAGGCAAGTGCAAGTCCACTTATAAGTATTAGTAAGGATGCTAAAGCAGTGTAAAGAATAAATTTTGTAGCGGCATATAATTTTTTCTTACCTCCCCAAATAGCAATAAGAAGATAAACAGGAACCAATTCTAATTCCCAAGCTAAGAAAAATAATAAGAAATCTTGAGAAAGGAAAACTAGCGCTTGAGCTGAGGCTTGAATTAATAAAAGAGCAAAATATAAATTAGATTTTTTCTTTATCTTCCAACTAGCTGCAGCAGATAAAAATGTAATTAATCCGCTCAAAGCTACTAATGGTGCAGATAATCCATCTACGCCTAAAGACCATTCTAAACCTATTGATGGTAGCCAAGTTAACCTTTCAACAAGTTGTAGTGAGCTATTAGTCGTATCAAATTTTTGGAAAAGGACTCCAATTATTAGTAAAAAATCTATAAATAAAAAACTTAATGAAATATTTCTTGGGAGTGTATTATCTTCTCCTTCTTTAGAACTTAAAAAAGGCATTATCAATGCCCCAATTAAAGGTAATAAAACAATAGATGATAGTAAAGGAAAAGATTCTAAATTCATAGAATAATGAATAATTTTTTTATTCTAGTTGAAGTTGTTCTAGCTTGAGACTATAACATTAAAAATGCCTAAGTAAAACTACTTACCTGAAATATCCCTGTATTGACTACCCGTTGTTTGGACATTCAAATATGGCGCTCTACTTGCTACTCCTGAGTTTTCCCATGCTTTTACCATAGCTTGGCTGACTTCTCTGCCATTATCCTTTTTACACAAAGCTAAGATACTGGGTCCTGCCCCGCTAATTGCACATCCTAAAGCACCAGCTTGTAGTGCGGCCTCTTTAACTTCCAATCCACCTTTGATAAGCTTCCATCTGTATGGTTCATGCAATTTGTCAAACATTCCCTCTTTTATTAATTCATCATTACCTGTTTTTAAACCGTTTAGTAATAAAGTTAGTGCCCCCATATTTGTTACTGCATCAGAGATAGGTACATTCTTCGGCATTACTCTCCTTGCTTCATTTGTACTAAGACGTATAGCAGGTATTGCTACTACAGCTTTAATGGAATCGTGCCAGTCACATCTAATAATTCTCCATCTATGAGAAGATGACCTGGCAGTTAAACATAGCCCTCCCAAAAGAGAAGGAACTACATTATCAGGATGACCTTCAATATCAATTGCAAGTTCTAAAAGTTTTTCTTTTGGTAAGGGGGAGTTCATAATTGCATTTGCTCCGATTAGTCCTGCAACTATTGCTGTGGCACTACTCCCTAGTCCTCGAGCAGGTGGGACTGCTAATTTTACTCTAGCTTCAAGGGCGAAAGGTTTGATATTGGCACTTTCCCATACTTTCTGCGCAGCTCTAAAAACTAAATTTTCTGGGCCTCCCCTTAAATGATTACCATCGGTACTCTCCATTATTAAATCAAATCGATCTCCGCCTCCCTCTATTCTTGTAAAAATAAATTCGTTATATAAATCTAATGCTGCTCCTAGACAGTCGAATCCAGGACCTAGATTAGCAGTGGTAGAGGGAACTGTTACTATTATTTTTTTCCCTACTTCTGGAGAAGACATATG
>QCTN01000014.1 GCA_003211135.1 Prochlorococcus sp. AG-673-L20
TTATCCACTTTTTAACCATTTTTCAACAGGTTTTTCCACAAGTTGTAGATTTAATTCACTTTTCTATGTGCGAAATAAAATATAAGGTTTTTTTGTAAAAAATGTCACGCGGAATTTTTTTAGGAGCGATAAGATCAAAAATGATTTTTATTAATTTTTAAATTCAATGATTGAAAAAATAATTAAAAAACAATCATCTGAGATGCAAAAAGATTTTAAAAAATCAAATCTTGAAATTCTTACTGAAGAAAATGATCGCTTATTAAAGAGTCTTAAAAGACCAAGTGGTTCTTATAGAGCTACTTAATAATTTAATTATTTTTAAACTTAGGATATTCCATTAATATTCTTTTATTAAATAAAATCCAAAAACAACTTTACGCAAATTCAAACGAAATTAAATTTATTTTTGGGGTATCTAAGTAACTTAAAAATTGAGAATATAAATTTTCTGTTAAATCCAATAATATCTAGGTTTAATAGTAACGGTAGTAATTAATAGTAGTTATATTAAAGAGATCTCATGTTGAGATTAAATATATATACATTGTGAATTTTCTAGAGAATATTGAATATTTTCTATCCAATCAACCCCTAATGTAATCAATCCACGTTTGAACCCATGACCATAAAAGAATTAAAAGTAAAATACAAAAAGCTTTTAAATAAAGCAGATAAAGCCAATGGAAGAAAAGAAACTGTTTCTTTTTTGAATAGAGCTGCTAAACTCAACTCCAAGATCCATTCTAAAACCAAGACTAATTGCATCAAGTGCAATGGTGTGGGTTACTTAAGAATCTCATTAGACGAAGCCCGAACTTGTCTTTGCTGTTACGGAAAAGGTTTTTTGATGGAAGAGATCCAAAGGTTTTAACTTGTTATATATTTAATTAGAAATGAAAGAACTCATTCAAGCTCATAAAAAGTTAATAAGTACAGTTAAAGAGCAGATGGGTTTTTCAGATTATGGAATGTATTGGCTAGCTTTTATTGAAGGTGGATTAACCATATGGTTGTTAGAAAGAATATTTTTTCACTGGTTAAAGTTTTAAAGAAAAATTTTATCATTTGAAAATAAATTCTAATTTTTTTCAGATTGAGAATATCTTTTCCATGTAAATAGTTGTAGGATTATAAAAAACTAATCATATGCAAACTTTAGGTTTAATTTTACTCGCCGCTAGTAGCTGGTATCTCTGGAAACTCACTTCAAAATTTCTTGATGAGCCAACAAAAAAAGAGATTTCGAATAGTTTTAATGGGCTAAAAAACAAATTGAAAGAAAGTAAAGAAAGTTTTTCAAAAGCAAAAATAAGTGAAGCTTGGGACAAGTATAAAGAGGAGGGCGGCGCTTTTTCTAATAAAGATAAAAAATAGTGGAAATTTTTAGTATCACAAGCTTTACAAAAGAAATATCTCGTATTGACTTAATTGGTATTTTGGTTGGGCATTTAGTATTTGCTATAGCTTTAACGCAAATTTTGGACTGGACATGGCTTAAGAATTTAATGAGTGAGGAGGATAAATTAAAAATGCTCAATAGTTACACATGGAAAGACTTATTAGTTGACGGAGCCATCGTTGCTGTAGTTATTGGAATTATTTTTCTCGTCGTAAGTATATTTATATGAATGAACATCACATATATACTTTTGATATTTTTATTAGCCTCATTACTAATTTTTTCCCAAATACTTAAGTCTTCAGATAAATCCCCATAATAAATGTCAGAAATTTCTAGCAACTCATCATCAGGTTGGTATTTAATAGCAATCGTAAGTACAATTTCTTTTTTAGCTTTGATATATTTTGGGAAAACAAAATAAACAGCATTAATTAATTTTTTAATTATGTCATAAATAAAATTTGTTAATTGACTTCTGATTAAAAATTAGAAATGAAAAGGCTAATAGTTTTACAACATTTAGAAATAGAAGGGCCAGGGCTTTTTTATCAGATAGCTAAGGAGAGGGAGATGAATATAGAAATCATCCGTCTGGACCAAGGTGATGGCCTACCTAAAACTATTAAAGACGATTTACTTTTAATAATGGGTGGACCAATGGGAGTCAAAGATATTGGGAGCACAAAATATCCATGGCTCAAAAAAGAAAGTGATTTTATAAAGTCAGAATTAAAAAAAAAGACAAGTATTATCGGAGTTTGCTTAGGAGCCCAGTTATTAGCAAACGCAGCAGGAGGAGATGTCGAAATTTTAAAACATGGATCTCCTCCTAAACCTTTACCAGAAATTGGATGGTCTCAAGTTTTTTTTAATCAATCAAATAATGACTTAAAGAAATTTTGTGAAACTCCTTTTCACGTGCTGCATTGGCATGGCGATAGAATTTTATTACCAAAAAATGCCGAACTCATAGCCAGTAGTATGCGTTGTAAAGAGCAATTTTTTAAGATTGGGGATTTAGCTTACGGTTTACAATTCCATGTCGAGTTAAATAAGGAAATGACCGAAAGATGGATAAATGAGGATAAATTATTTATAACCAAAGGATTAGGTCAAAACGGTCAGTCAATTCTAAGGGAGGAGGATAAACAGTATGGAGAAAAAACAATCTTAAAAAGAAAGGAATTAATAAATAAACTTTTTAATTTACTAAGCAAATAAAAAAGCCCTGTTACTTCATGAGAAACAGAGCTTTTAATATTTATTTTGGTTGTTTTTATATAAATCTATTAATAATAAAACCTTTCTTCTTTATTAAAGAATAAGAGACCAATGAACAGGTTGTAGATACTGATTTCACGGTCTCTTTTGTAACCGTAATTTTCGGTAGATACGACAATGAATCACCTCCTTTACTAATATTTTCTTTAACATAACCAAGATGATTAAATAAAGAAACTAAATATATTAAAATTTAAAGCTTTTTTAACAAATCATTTTTTATAAGCCAGAGTTCAAGTAAATAAGTCAAATCTACCAAGGCAAAATCTCTCCATTAGTATGCCAAAATGTCCCAGTATTTTTTTTATTAAGAGAGTCGATACGTTTTAAGAGTCCATTTGCGGATTCTTTTGTAGATATACCATTTTTTGTAAATCCAGTCATCCGAGTACTTACTAAGCCTGGATGCAAAATAGCAACATAAATATCTTCTTTTAACAAATCTCTTGAAAGTGATTTCGCTGCCATGGATAAAGCCACTTTAGACATCCTATAACCATAGGAACTACCTGATGAATTATCACCAATGGATCCCATTCTGCTCGTGATGAAACCAATCTTTGAATTCTTTTTTAAAAGACCTTTCAGTGATCTAGTCATAGAAAGAGGACTTAAAGCATTTACTACAAATTGACGAATAATACTTTCATGATCAAAATTATCAATCGAATTAAATTCATAAATACCTGCATTATGAATTAAACAATCTAATTCGACTCCTGATAATGCTTGCCTTAAATTATTGGTTGAATCCTCTGAAGAAATATCGATATCTTCTTCAATTCTTACACCTAAGTTTTTTAAATCTGAAGAAGCCTCTCTACAGGTAGCTATTACCTCATCTCCTCTTTCAATAATTTGTTTACATAATTCCAATCCAATTCCTCTATTTGAGCCAGTTATGAGGTAAGTAGACATATTTTTAGATAATTTCAAATATTATAATTTCTGAAGCAATAAAATAAAAAATTAATTACTAATTCTTTTAGTGTAATGGAAAGGATTTTAGTTATAATTTAAAAATGTCAGAAAGCAAAAGTCCATTAGACAGAATTTATAGATTAATAGCATCGCATGCTTGGATGACTGAGAACGAAGCAAAAGTATTATTAGTAATGATGTATGCATCCGGAACTAAGTCTTTAGGATTGGAGGGTAAAGGTTTAAACCAATTTATGGAAAGGTCATTAGAAAAAATGTGTTCCGATAATAAAGAAAATTTACAAGAATATCTTTTAAAAATTAAAGATAAATTTCCCAACAATGAATTACTTTCAGAAGATTAATTCATGGAGATCTTAAATCAAGAATTTACTCAAGAAATAATTAGACTTACCTGGAGAAATCCTGTTTTTATGGCTTTCGCTATAGCATTGATATGGCTAATCCCACAATTACTAATTAGAAGAATTTTGTCAGAAAATTATAAGAAAAAGAAATTAGAAAAACAAAAGGACAAAATTCGGAAGCTATACCCTAAAGCTCTAAAATAAAAAATTTAAGCTTCATAGTAAATTTAAATTAGTTTGAGAGATTTTTTTTATGAATTATAAAATCATAAGAATTGATGGAAAAGAAGATGATGTCACATCCCAAACTTTTTCAAACTTTGCAGATGCTTATGATTTATTAGATGAAATATATGGAGATATATGTTGTTCGGATGCTGATTATGGAGATATTGTTTATTACGATATTGTAGAAGATAAGAAAATAGAAAAAAACATACATGAAAAAGGAATTTGAAAATTGGGAACCTACTCATGAACAAAATATTGGAATAGTTTCAAGTGTTTATGAATTTATTAAAGAGGAACTTTCTGAGCTTCAAGAAATAACGGAATGTCCTGATTCTTTTATTTATGATTTCATTGCAAGAATCCAACATGAGTGGCATCCAGAATCATGTCACTCATTGGCTAGGAATCACAAAAAGAATGAGAAATGAGAAAATAATTTTTTAATAATCCATAAGATTAAAAAATAATACAATTATTTTACTCATTGATTTATTTTTAATATTATTCAAAATTAAATCTTATTAAAAAATGATTATTCGAGTATTGGGTATAGTTTTGATTCTTGGCACTATTGCATACTATGGTTTAGTTTTAACAGGCAATAGCACGTTATAAAATTCTTTTTTTTATAAGAAAATTAACAGATGAAATGGCCTCCCACAAATTGCTGGACAGCACCAAAAACAATCGAAGGGAATCGTCATTATCAAGTAAAGGCCTATGGAGGTAAAAATGACAAAAGATGGGTAGATCTATTCCCGACAAAAAACAAAAAAGATATTAAAAGGATTTCTTGGTTAACTCTAAAATCAAAATGGACTAGCGGTTGGTTGAGACTTCCAAAAGATTGAGCAATTTAAATTATGCCAAAAGAACCTAGGAGAAATTTTAATAATATTTTGAACTTAAAATTTTTTGATTTAAATCGTTAGTTAAATAATTAAAAAAAGTTAATGAATAATTATTATTAACTAATTTTTTGTAAAAATTCATACTTTAATAAAAAACTCTTTCTTTTAATATCCAATAAGAAACAAATTTAAAATGAAGCAAGAGCAAAATAAGAAATGGCCTAATAAAAAAATAATCCGCTCAGCAAAATTTGAAGCTAAAGAGCAATTTACTAAATCAGCATTAGAAAATTTAAAAACTGAGAAAGAGAGAATTGTTAATTCATTAAAAGAATCCGGTGAAATAGATTAATAAACTTACCTATTTTAGTAAATTTAATAAAAGACTACAGAATAAATAATTATTAACTATTATAGTTTTTTAACTCGTTTTAATAATGGATAAAATTTCTTTAGCTAATGCACATCTACCTCAACTGATAGGTTTAGTATTAATGTCAATTGGCTACACTTTTGGAAACAAGTTTTACCTACCTCAAGTAAACAAAAATAATTAACAAATAAATCTAGTTTAGAGAAAAAACTTTTTTTGAATTCATGCATCTAATATTTTTATCCACACTTATGTAACAATAATGCAATTAACTATCTATAAAGAGCTGTATTTCACCTTTTTTATTACAATACGTAAATTTTATGTTACATTAATTAATAATTATTACCTTAAAAATGTTAAAAATTAAATCAATTGAAAAAGAAAAAATTGTTGCTGAAAAAATTAATGGGAGATTTGCGATGATTGGGTTTCTAGCGGCGGTTGGAGCTTATTTAACAACTGGTCAAATTATACCTGGATTCGTTTAATCTAATGAGTCCACTTACTGGTTTTATAATTGTCGTTATAGCTATAACATTACAATTCACGCTTTACACCATAAAGAGATTACAAGAGCCTTTAGAGCCTAATTTATTTGATACCCAAAAGTCTCCAAAAATGCATAACAGAAAAAAAAGCTATTGGAAAAATGCTGAAATAACCAACGGAAGGTTAGCCATGGTTGGTTTATTGGCCTTAGTTGTAAATTATGGTTTTTTTGGATGGATAATTCCTGGTTTTATTTAAATAGTTAAGATTGCAAATATTGTTTATATAAAGCATAAAACTTATTAAGTATTTTAATATATTCCTCAAACACTAAAAATTAATTTTTTAACTTTAATTCCAATAATAGAAATTTAAAATAGGCATTTAAAATTGATCTGATTAACTTTTTATAATTTACCTAAATTGTGTATTAATAATTAAAAACTTAATTTATTCAAATCCATTAGCATGTTCTTCTTAACATACTATAAGATTTGGTAAAATTCACTTGTAATCAATAAACTAGTTGGGATAAAAAGAATTAAAAAGGTTAATCACAATAGACTAAACAATGTTGATTAGTAGGATGATTTGAACATTCCTTATCCCAATAACTTTTAATTAAAGCTTCTGGATTTTTTTCAGTATTTTTCTTTAGGTTCTCAGGAATATAAGTATATGAAACTAATTCCTCGTTAGCGTTATTAAAGTAGTTGTGGAAGTCATTAAAGTACTTTGGTAGAACTGTGAAAGGCGTTTGAAGCTTCATCTTTTTCTCCTAATTAGTAGTGAAAATAGGGGATTTCTTCTGATGTCTTTGGAACAAAAGAACAAATCCCAAATTGCATGCATTCCATTTGATCATCATTTAAAGCTCTTGAGTTTGACTCAAGAGCAGAAAAAATATTTATAAAAGAATTAACTGCATTTTTGAACATGTGTTTATATGGATTCCCGCAAGACATGATTAGCCTCCTTTTTAAGAAATGTTTTAAGCCATAGTTATTCAGCAATGCAATAGGGGTCACTTTTTGATTTGCTGCAAAAAATAGTTTTGCGTAAATAGGCTTTTTCATATTTTTCATAAATATTTTGAGTTATAAAAACTCCAAAATAAATAAGTAATACAGTCAATATGAGTAGCTCTAATCCCAAGTTGGTCATTTGATAACCTCCTTTGATTTGAGTGTTATCTAGTACGTACTACTTATAAAAATCAAGCGTATGAATACCTAAAAAAAATATCAAGTAACAACTTTAAATAACTCCGGAACTAAAAATATGACTTTAATTTTGATACTAAATTTTAAATAAATCAGCATATTTGCGCATATACAAAAAAATTTATTCATACTAATTTTAAATTATTAAAACGGAGGGATTAGAAATGATCGATAGTCCACCAGAGAAGTTCATTAGATTGGTTTAAGCAGCCAGTTGTTTTCTATTACACGTAACTAAGTTAAGAGGTTGATTACTAAAGTCAGTAGTCAATCTTTTTTTCTTTTTTAATGGAGGCTAAATAATAAAAACATTTTCATATCTTAAAAAAAAAAAAAATGGCACAGATATGAGTACTGCTGTTTCTAGTATTTGGCTTAAATGAAAAATTTCCTAATTTAATCCATAATATGTTTAAATGTTTAAAACTATTTTTAGATTAATTTTATTAATTTTAATGGTTGGATTTATTTCTATCAGTCCAAGAACAAGATTCATAGTTGGAGTATCTTTAAAACAAATATCTTCATTTCTTTTATGGACAGTTAAATATGAAGATAGAGAGAAATGGATTATGGATAAACCCAGTTGGCTTCCAACTCAAATCTTAACCCCCTCTAAATAAGTAATTTCTTCTAAATCTGTAAAGCAAATCCAAATAAAAGATTAAATTTCTGGGGTTTCTTATAAAAACATTTTATAAATATATCGTATTTAAGAATTGAAGAAACTATGGAAAATAAAAAAGGCATTAAAGTAGAGCCATTGAATTTCTTTTCAAATGATATGACGGTAGCTAAAGATCAACTAGCTCATAATCATTTAAAGTTAACTTATCAAAGAGATTCAGTTACAGATCTAGAACAAAAACATAAAGAATGGGCCCAAGAAGATACAGCAAGTTAATACTTAAAAAATTAGTATATTTGACGATAGATATTTACAATGATTAAAACTAAATAGATTATTGACAGTCTGTCTAAAATAAATAGATAAAACTTACGTTTCTAATGACTGATAAAGAAAAAATTATTTCATTGTTAGATGAGCTCGCATCCCCAGAAAAGATGGGTTCTTTTTTCATGAACAATGCAACTCCCGATTTTTTATTTATCAGACCAAGTGGTAATCCTATAAGTGCAAAAGGATTTGAAGAAATGATGAACTCTGGGGATGTAGTACAAGAAAAAGCAGAAATAACAAAAATACACCGATTCGAATTTCTAAATGATAATGTCGCAATGTGCATTTTTACTCTTGGTTCAAAATTCATTTATAAAGGGACTCCTAATGATGATTTGCCAACAGTTACTTCTATTTTCAAAAAAGTGGGTGATGTTTGGAAAATTCATTGGATGCAGAGATCCACAGGAGATTCGAATTTATCTTTATGGGTCTAGCAAAGCTAATAGCTTTATTAATGGTCCTGCTACTAGTAGGAAGTTCTTTTATAGGTTTAGTTATTTACTTTATTAAATGAATTCACCTACGAACTGGGAATTTTTTAAGCAAGATCAAGATAAAATTATATGGGTACATATCTGTACTGAAGACTTGGATGGAATTGCAATATCAATAAACAACTGGTGGAAAAGAAGATATCCAGATTACAAAATAAGAGTCGTTTCTAAAAATGAATTTGAACAAATAAAAAATACCACCGAATCACCTCAACAATAAAATTAATTTTTGGTAAATTTTGATGCTGAATCTTTTATTTAAGGGGTTAAAATGATTCTATAAATAATGAAAAAAATGAACTCAGCACTTACAAAAGTCTCGAATCTAAAAGTCAACAAAGCTTCTAAAATAGTCCTTACTCTTGCATCATCAGTCTTTTTCTTATATGCATTAGGTAAAGCACCGATTTTTAAGAATATTCTTGCAGGCGCCTTTTCTTGTTCTGGCTAAAAACAATTTAGCATTTTATGGAGAATAAAAATTCCAACATAAAAAAGGGATTCTAAGGAGATCAAAAAAGGAGTAATTAGCTCCTTTTTTTTATGGAAACTATTTCCAGATGTATTAGTAAATACAATAAAAGATTTTATTTAGAAATTATTATTGACGTATTAATTATAAATAAATACATGCCTCAAAATCCCTTTTATCTTGGTTGGAATAAAGGTTGGTCCTTTCTCTTTTATCTTGAAGGAGGAACACCTAAAATTGAGGCGAGTGGATTTGGTATTGCCATGTCGACCGATATCAAGAGGGGAGAATCACCGTCGCAGACTGCAGATAGATTAATTTTTAAAGAGCAACGAAATAGAAAATCTAGATACTATTCTTGGATTCGTTCAATTAAATTCAGAGATGATTCTAATTAATTATGCAGTCTTCAAAATCTTTTCTTAATTTTCACTAATTATTTCAACTAAGTAAAAAGTCTTAAATTTTCATTTTTGTACGGTTGATCACTTTTCAGTTATTCAATTAATTTGCATTATGGATGTAATTGCAAATTAAATATTATGACTCAGTCTTCAATAAGTACTCCATACGCGCAAAGACTAGCAGAAAAATTTAGAGAGTCTCAATCATACTTAAGAGCTAATGGATTTAGTAGATCAACTAAAACTCTTTATGAAGATATAGAAACTTCAACTAATAAATAATGGATATACCTAAACATTTACCGCAAATACACTATAGCTATGATTATGGTTTAACTACAATTACGTATGGTTTGATTGGAAGTGCTATTGGTTGCCTTTTTGTATTATTGCTTTCTTATTTTGAATTAAAATTTAGGAAGCACAGATAATAAAAACTATAAATTTAGTCAGAAATTTAAAATCAGACGCTGCCTACTTTCACCGTTTATTAAATAATGAAACCTAAAGAAGAAAAAGAAAAAGCTATCTATGAAATCTTAAAAATAGTACAGAAATTTCAATACAATAATGAACTTAGTGAGAAATACAAAAGAGAAATTTTAGACCAAGATAAAATTTATGATTAACAGTGGGTCTACATTAGCGAGTATTTAAACACTCTTTTTATGACTATTAATACATTTCTATTATTGTTATTAGTTATTGCTAAATACACAAACTTATTTTAAATATCAAAAATATACGTAGATGACTCATATGTATTTCATAGCAAATACTTATAGGGCCGTAAGTCTATTGTTGATTTGTAGCTTTGCTTATTTAACTTTTAAAATAAAAAAATAATCAACAAAGAAATATTGATCCTCAAAAAATAAGTGCAGAAAAATTAAATGGTAGATTCGCACTTTTAGGAGTTATTGCTTTAATTGGAGCTTACATATCTACAGGACAAATTATTCCCGGAATAGCGTAATGCTAGAACCAGTATTTACCACTTGGATCAATACGATACTTCTTCCGTTCACGCCAGTCATAACTGTATTTATTGCTAGTGCTTTAATGCTTAGTGATTTGCCCTGGGATTATGATGATGATGATGATGATGGAGGCGGTTTGATTACTCCTGTTTCTAATTATTCTCCTCAAGGAGCCTAGAGAATATAAATAAAAATTAATTTCATCTAAACCTTATCAAACGATACCTTAGAGTTTAAGAATTGTATTAGAGCCTAATATCATTCTTAAGTTGAGTATCACCAAAAGAAATATTAGATTTTTATGAAAACTTTTCTGCTTGCGATATCACTCGTTAATGCTGGATGAAATTTATTTACTTAACAATAGTTTCTTTTATGCAATTAAAAACTAGAAAATAAAAAAAGATCTCTATTTCTAGAGATCTTTTGATAGTTTTACTAAAACAAGTGTTTCCTTGTTTCCACTGTTTCAGTCAAAACTCTCCTACACACTCCATTATATTAAGCAATGTTTTTCTTTTTCGTGAAGAAATATGAGTATTGTTACTTATTCGTTATATATGATAGTTACAACTCTTATATCTAAATTGCAATAAAAAAACCCTAATGTTTTCAATCAGCGCGTTTAATGATTAGAAATGAGTGTGAAAAAAGTTCATATATCGCTAATACTCTGAGAAAATGAATTCACCCCTGTATTTACGATTTTTATGTTTTTTCAATTGGTGCCATAGTTAATCCTTTGGTGATAATTTGCTGATGATATAGTTCTGCCTGCTCAAAGGGTCCTCTCCATACATACGCCGACCCTTCCCTATCAACTTCGAGCACAAGTAACCATGATTTTTTTTCACTTATTCCAGGGATAATACTCACAAGATAATTCATAACATGTTCAAACGTATTAAAATTACCATCAAAAACTATTATCCTTGCTTCTGGATATTTTCTTTTTGTTGTCTTTGGATTTAAGACTTGAGTAGTTAAATTGTCTGAACTTTTCATATAAATTTTTAGTAGAAATATATTTGCTTTAGCCAGGTTATTTTCTATTTTTATAAACTCAATGTTAAAACTTCGAATAATTAAAGTTTTTACCCATGGTCAAACTTTAAATAGTTGCTACGTTTGAAATAAGAGATGGAGTTTATTATGTTTACAAATTATCTGCCTAGTGAAATGGTGACAGTTCTGGAGGTGACAACTATGTTTTCATTTTTAGTTGGAACAATATTAGTTATGTTGTTTACATCAGATCAGGCTAATAAAAAGAATCTCTATTTAAAAAAAGCTAAATAACTAAAAATACAGCTGAGGCAAATATATTAACTAATAGAAGTTGATTGAGCCCTAGCTTCAAATTTATTTTTAATTTCATTAAAAATAAAAATTATGACTGGGATATGGGCTAGGCCACCAATAATTACTTTAGTTTCTGAATAAGGCATTTAAAAGGTAAAAAGAACTGAAAAATATTTAAGCATAAATTATATTTAACAATAGTTTTTGTTAAGCATCTTCATGCTAAAGATTAATCTATTTCTTTCGTAAGGGCTTTTCTGAAAGACTCTTAATAGCTTGTATAACTACAATTAAAAATAAACTTCTGGCAAGGCACCTCTTGGCTATTACTTCTTGCAAAAGTTATAAGAATATTTCAAAAGTCTTCAAATAACTACCAATTTTTATAAATCTATAACTTCTCCTATCTGTTGCCTTATACAATTAAGACTTTCTTGTTCCGCCATAACAATAGTTCTTTTGCTTAGAAATAAAACCCCAACAATCTTTACAAGAAAATATCCAAGTTTTATAGTTAACAGATTTAACTCTGTATTGGACTTTATCTAACTTATTGCAGACATCGCATCTTTTCATTTCAGATTATTAGGTTGGCAAGGCACATTGGTAAGTCAAATTGGTTAGGCAGCCCATGAAGAAGAAAAGAAAATACCTCTTAAAACCCTTGCAAAAACAAGCTTTTAAGAGGTACACCGAATCCCCGCCAGTTCTCTGATGCATCGACCTGGAAAAGCCAGAAGAGGAGTCAAAGTGGGCTTTCGTTTCCAATTACAGGATTGGTTTACGTCCACATCACGACAGTCTCCTCAAGTCGAAAAAGAGTCAGATCAGAGCACATAAAGAAGAACTTGACCAAAGATCCAGTAAGTAAATATTAACTTATTTCTTTAGTCATTTGGAGATGGCCAAATCTCTCTTACCTTATTTAAGATTTCTTTTGATTTTTCAACTCTTTTCGACTGATTATCTTCGTTAAGTAAAAAAGTTATATGAGCCATTTTCCGTCCAACACTTTCTTTAGATTTGCCATACCAATGGAGATTAGAGCCGCCAATTTGGGATAATAATTCTAATCTTTTTTTTATGGACAAAGGAAATTTTTTATTTAAACCTAGTAAATTTATCATTAAAGATCCTTGAGAATTCATTTTTATTTCTGGAGGCTTGATGCCTGAAGATATACAAACATATTGATCGAACTGACTTGAAGAACAAGCTTCAATAGAAAAGTGTGCGGAATTATGAGTTCTAGGGGCTATTTCATTAATTAATAGTCCTTTATCACCATAAAAGAATTCAATTCCCATCACTCCTACATAATCAAGTTCATTTACTATTGATGAGAAAATATTTTTCGCAAAAGTCTTCAAATCATAATCAATTTCAGCTGGAGACAAAACCCAATCACAAATATTATTTTTTTGAAATGTCTCGACAACTGGAAAGAATCTTATTGTTCCATCAAAATCTCTGGATCCTACTAAAGCAAACTCATTTTGATAATCAACCCATTCTTCAATTATCCATTCTTCTGAATTGGTTCCAACAAAAAAAGAATTTAAATCTTCTTTGTTATTGATTTTTGTATTTCCTTTACCGTCATATCCTCCTTTATAAGATTTAACCATTAAGGGAAAATTCCAAGACTCAATTTCTTCATCATTAAGACTTTTAAATTTCTCTATTGGTTTCCACCTTGGTGATGGAAGGTTCAATCTTTCTATTAATATTTTTTGAG
This sequence comes from Prochlorococcus sp. AG-673-L20, assembly GCA_003211135.1. Lineage (GTDB taxonomy): Bacteria > Cyanobacteriota > Cyanobacteriia > PCC-6307 > Cyanobiaceae > Prochlorococcus_A. The sequence goes on from QCTN01000014.1 coordinate 13,500, forward strand.
AGATTCTATCGACCAAGGGTTGAATTGATTCAAGGCTTGGTACAAAAATATTTTTAGAATCAATTAAATTCAATTTTTCAATTTTAATCCATTCATTTTCAAAAATAATTTTTTCGCACTCTTTAATTAAGTCCTTATTCCCTTTAACCTTTAAAGGATCAGCTTCAATTACATAGTCTGCTTTTGAACCTGCTGGATCATTGGAAGATTTAGTTTGAACACATACTTTTATTCCTCTAGCGTTTGCAGCTTCAGCAAGCATTAAAGCTAATTGACCACCTCCAATTATTCCTATTGAATAATTCTTCTTTATATTCTCTATATTTCTTTTTAGATTCATATGATGATCTTATTATGATTTTTAATTCTTAACAACTGATTATTTTAATCTAATTTTTAAGTCAAGATAAGGTTAGAATAAATAAAATCAATTTTTAAAATTAATAAAAAACTCCTCTAAAACATTTATTGTGGATAAGAACAAAATACTAGTTCCTCTAAGTAATAATTCATACGAAGTTACTATAAAACAAGGTGTAATAAATAGCATTGGTGAAGAACTAACCCGAATTGGGATTAATAATAATAGAAAAATACTAATAGTTTCTAACAAAGAAATATCAACATTATTTGGGAGTAAACTTCTTAATAATTTAAAAAAGTATAATTTTAATGCTGAAATATTCAATATTAAAGCTGGAGAATCTCATAAGAACTTGGCAAGTTTAAGTGAGATATTTAATGCGGCTTTTGAGGTTGGTTTAGATAGAAATTCCCTAATGATTGCACTCGGAGGCGGAATTGTAGGGGATGTCACTGGTTTTGCAGCCGCTACATGGTTAAGAGGTATTGAATATATTCAAATCCCTACAACATTATTATCTATGGTTGATTCATCTGTAGGTGGGAAAACAGCCGTTAATCATCCTAAAGGAAAAAATCTAATAGGAGCTTTTTATCAGCCAAAAGCAGTTTTTATTGACCCTGAAACCTTAATAACATTACCAACGAGGGAATTCAAAGCAGGCATGGCGGAAGTAATCAAATATGGCGTCATAAAAGACAAATCACTTTTTGAATACTTAGAAAATAAAAATAATAGAGATAAAATTCTCAATCTCGAGAACGAATCATTAATAAAAATAATCAATAAATCAATTAAAACTAAGGCTTGTATAGTTTCAGAAGACGAGAAAGAAAATGGTATTCGAGCTATATTAAATTATGGTCATTCCTTCGGCCACGTAATAGAAAATTTGTGTGGATATGGAGAGTATCTACATGGCGAAGCAATATCAATAGGAATGAAGATAGCAGGAGATATTGCGATAGAAAAAAATTTGTGGTCAAAAGAACATTCTTTAAGGCAAGATCAACTTATTGAAAGCTATGGTCTACCGACACAAATACCTAAAATTAAAAAGAATGAAGTAATTAAAATACTTATGGGTGATAAAAAAGTACGTAATGGAAAAATGAGATTTATTTTACCTATAGAGCTTGGAGAAGTTGATATATTTAATGATATAAATGAAATGCAATTCCTAAAATATTTCGATTAGCGAATACAGATTGAATTTATTTTAAATCTCTTATTATTATCAAATTTGCTAAAAATAAACCATTTAAAATCTCCTAAACAGATTGGATCAACTAATCTCAACAAGGCTTCTCTTCTAGAAAGAGCTTTTGAGATATCATCCTTTAGTTCATTCTGAATTTCAAAAAGTCGTTCTGCTAAACCAAGTGACAATAGTGCCTCGCCTTGTTTGACTATTCCAATAGTTTCAAAACCTAAAGTTTCCGAATCATAAATTAAACTTTCAATACAAATATGAGAAGTTAAATCACAATCACCTGGAGACTCAAAAACATTTTCAACAATTTTTTGGTTTTTATAGGAAATTAACGTCCCATTACTATTACTCAATGAATAATATCTTTTAGCTTCTTTGGCATAGTCGATTATTAATAAAATTCCATTATTGATTTTTGTATAAATAGCTTTTAACCATTTTTTATTATCTATATGCCATTCGGTTGTCCATCCTTCTGGAGCATATTTAGGGGGTATATTAATATCTAATTTTTCCTCAGCAGAGGCTATACTTTTTTCTAATTCTTGTGTAATTTTAATTTCTTCAAAAAACAATGTTCCTGATTTCTTATCTATAGAAACTCCTTGCCGATGAATTTTACCTTTTAAATTTGTTATTCTTTCTACTGGCAAAGCATCGAGTACCTCATTAGCTAATACAACCCCATTTAAACTTCTATCTTTCAAGTCCTCTAAACTTGTCCATAAAATATTAAAACCCAAATTTAAATATTTTTCTAATTTTTTTTGCTGTTTTTTTATCATTCCTTTATTTGGCTCAATAATAATAAAACAAACATTTTTTAAAAATTTTTTATCGTTAATAAAAAAATACTCAAGGAGACCACTCATAAGACTGCCTTCACCTGCTCCAAACTCAATCACTGATAACTTATCATCGCAAATTAATTTACTTTTTACCTGCATCAACCATTCGTAAATTTGTTTTGATAATAAAAACGCAAAGTCGTCTGACATTGAAGGTGAAGTAACAAAATCACCCTTAGAGCCCAAATCAGCTTTACCACTCCCATAGTATCCATTATTTGGGTCATTCAAAACGAAATCCATATAGTCATAAAAACTTATAGTTCCTCCCTTTTTTATAATTTTTTTTATTAACCATTCTTGATTATTCACGGGTAGGCTTTTCATCGGCGAAAATATATAAAGACAAAAATACTTTTATGCATTCAAAGATTAACTATTTCTTGGGAATATTTCTATCTATAGTAATTTTAATTTTTAATGAACCTTCTTTTGCTATTAATAATCCAAATCTTTTACCTGAAGAAAAAACACCTGTTATTGATTTAGCTAAAACATTAAGTCCCAATCAGAAAAGTTCTCTAGAAGAAAATCTTAATAACTTAGAAAAGGAAAGTGGTTGGAAGATTAAATATTTATCTCAATTCGAAAGTGTTCCTGGAATTGCTATTAGAGATTATTGGGATTTAGATGAAACTAGCTTATTAGTAATTGCAGATCCTAGAGGGGGAAATTTGTTAAATTTTAATGTTGGTGAAGCATATTTTGCTTTCATGCCAAGATTATTTTGGGTGGAGCTTCAAACAAGATTCGGAAATCAATATTATGTGAAAGACCATGGAGAAGATGGGGCAGTATTAGATGCAATTAATTCAGTTAAAATTTGTCTTGATAGAGGAGGGTGCCAGGTTGTTCCTGGATTACCAAAAGAACAATATATATGGACTTTGTGTACTTCTATCTTAGGAGGATTAGTGGCAGGATTTGCTGCCGCTCCTAGAAAAGAGGGCCAAATCATATCAATTGGATTTTTAGCTCTTCTTTCTCCTTTATGGGGAATGCTGTTTGGCATTTTTGGTTTAGCACCAATAATTTCTAGAACAAGTGAAATATTACCGTTATTCAAAAATGGACTTGCTTTTGCTGCCGCAGCAATAGCAGGATACCTATTATCACAAACCGTATTCTCAAGATACGAGAAACCGAAAAAAAGTTAAAAGTTTCCTGCTAAATATCTTCATTTCGAAAAAGTATTTCTTCTTCAGATATCTCTCCTGACTCTGAATACCATCTGTGAGAAATATGTGATATTTTATTATCTACAAACTCAACCCATGAAAAGTTTACTAATAATTCGCCCTCTAAATTATTTTTATATCTCGGAACTATTGCAGAATTCAAATAAGCTGTACCTTCTTTATCAATTTTGAACATATTTCTCAAACCTTGATTTCTTTTTAGACGATTATGCATATGCCCAAAAATGACAAGGTCAATTTTTCTTTTTTTTTGTATTTCTGAAATTGCAACAGCTAAATCTCTATCTCCCCAGTCACAAGAGGGCTCTTTCCAATCTTTACCACAAATACTTGTAGAGTCTGATCCCAAGCCTGAAGGACCTGCATGTGACATAAAAACAAGAGGTAATTCTCTATTATTTTTTTCTGAACATTTAAGGATTTTATTAACTGACTCTTGTTCGCTTATGGGCCCATAAACAGCTTTAACCTCATTAGAAAGATAATACCCACCTCCTGAACTACAAGGCCTAGCACTTAAAATATTTAATTGATTATTAAATATTTTCAAATCCCAAGCGCAATATTTTTCTTGCAAAACACGAATCTGTTTTAAAAGAGTCTCTCCTGTTGAGTCTTTACCTCGATCATGATTCCCCAAAATCACAAAAGTAGGGATTTTTATTAAATTAATCTTCTTTATTATTTTGATACTACCATCAGAAATATCTCCAATAAATAGAACAATATCTGGTTTTATAAGCGATAAAATCCCGATATCAGCCTCAGACCACTGACCGTGACAGTCACCAACAATAGCAATTTTTAAATTTGTCAGAATTTTTTCTATTTAAAGGCATATAATCTATTAAGAGACATTGTAAATCCTGACCAGTATAACTTCTACTGCAAAACAGAAATCTATTCAAAACGAAAAAGATTTGATTTCTGAAATTAAGGAGCTTTGCTTAAAAGCTAATGCGATAATTCTTGCACATTATTATCAAGCGCCAGAAATTCAAGATATTGCTGATTTTATTGGAGATTCTTTAGATCTCTCCAGGAAAGCTGCAAATAATGATGCAGACATAATAATTTTTTGTGGTGTCCATTTTATGGCAGAAACCGCTAAAATACTTAGCCCAAACAAAACAGTTTTATTACCTGATATTGATGCAGGTTGTTCTTTGGCTGATGATTGTCCTGCAGACGAGTTCCAAAAATTTAGAGAGGAAAATCCAGATCATTATGTTGTAAGCTATATAAATTGTACTGCAGAAGTTAAAGCTCAAAGTGATTTAATATGCACCAGTAGCAATGCTGTTTCATTAGTAGAAAAAATTCCTAAAGATAAAAACATTATATTTGCACCAGATAAAAATCTTGGTCGATGGGTTCAAAAAAACTCAGGGAGAAAACTTAAACTTTGGCCAGGTAGCTGTGTAGTTCATGAAACATTTAGTGAAGAGGCTTTATTAAAATTAAAGTACAAACATCCAGAGGCAAAAATAATAGCCCATCCTGAGTGCAGCCAAAATTTATTAGTACTTTCAGATTTTATTGGTTCAACCAGTAAGTTATTAGATTTCGTTAGTAATGATTATTCTGATACTTATATGGTTTTAACTGAACCTGGAATAATACATCAAATGAAAAAAAAAGAACCTAATAAAAATTTTATTGAAGTACCAGATATTGATGGGTGTAAATGTAATGAATGTCCATATATGAAATTGAATACATTAGAAAAAATTTTAGATTGTTTAAAAAACAATTCCCCTTCAATTGAGTTAGACCCTGAAATAATTAAAAAAGCTTATAACCCTATAAAAAGAATGTTGGATATGAGCATCTAATTTAATGAATAAACGAAATTATTATCATTGTTTTTAAAAACAGCTAATACATTTGCAGAATTAGGTTCAAACTGACTTAATAATTTAGTTTTTTTAATAATTTCAAGAAGTTCGTTCTCACCAGCTCTATATTGTCTATCTCTTTTAGTACCAATTTCTCTTTGAAGAATTGGATTAGAATTCATTTTGACTTCTATATCTGGAGTAATTCCAAACTTATTTATATCTGTTCCATTAGGAGTTAAGTATTTGGCGACTGTAACTGTTAACCCTGAACCATCCACCAAAGTTCGCATAGACTGAACAAGGCCTTTACCGAAAGTTTTCTTCCCTACTAATTTACCTCTATTATTATCTCTTATTGCTCCGGAGACTATTTCACTTGCGCTCGCCGAACCTTCATTAACAAGTATAATTAAAGGTTTTTTTGTTAAAGCCTGACCATTTCCCCTTGATGTTTCTCTCAAACCATCTTTAGATAAAGTGCTTACGATTATGCCTTTATCAATAAATTGACGAGAAATATCAATACTAGATTCTAATAATCCTCCGGGATTATTTCTTAAATCAAGAACATATCCGGAAACTTTTTTTATTTCTAGATCTTTTAATGTATCTTTCATCTCTCTTGATGCATTAGCATTAAATTGTTTTATTCTCACGTAACCTATTAATAAACCATCTTTAGTTTCATTAATTTTGCTTGTCACCGATTTTATTTCTATCCTTTCTCTAGATAAAGACTTATAAAAAGAATTCCCATTTCTTAGGATTTCAAGTTTAACTTTTGTACCTCTTGTGCCCCTTATTAATTTAACTGCATCCTCAATATTCATTCCTTTAGTAGATACATTATCGATTGATAAAATCTCATCTCTAGCTTTAATTCCAGCCTCATAAGCAGGAGTTCCTTCTATAGGAGAGATAATAATAAGAGTATCAGACTCTTTATCTTTAACAATTTGTATTCCAACTCCAGTTAATTCTCCTGAAGTATCTATTCTCATTTGACTAAATTCTTTAGGGTCTAGAAATCTTGTATATGGGTCATCTAAATTTGAAAGCATATCTCTAATAGCATCATAGGCTTCATTTTTATCTGAATAATTTTTTGCTAAAAATTCCTTTCTTAAATTAATCCAATTAGATTTCTCAAATTTTCCACTTGAATCAAGAAAGTCTCTATATACAATTTGCCAAACGTGATCAATTACCTCTTTGTAGTTATTTTCTAAAATTGTCGCCTTAGAATGATTACTCACCAATATTCCGGAAAAAGTAGTCGCAATTAAAAAGACAAGTTGCTTTTTAAATAATTTTTTTATCTTCAAGGTTTGGTACCAGGCATTAATTTTCTATTAATTGAATTATAAATTAAAAATATGTCTAGGGATCAATCCATTTTCCATCATCTTTAATAAGCCGAATTAAAGCATCAACCCCTTCATCCTCAGGTACTCTTTTTATCTCTTCTTTTCTTCTGTAAAGAGCAATTGTACCTTTACCTTTGCCTACATAACCGTAATCAGCATCCGCCATTTCTCCTGGACCATTTACTATACATCCCATTATTGCTATGTCTAAACCAGTCAAATGAGAAGTGGCATTCCTGACTTTATCTACAACCTCCTCTAAATTAAAAAGAGTTCTTCCACAGCTTGGACAGCTTATATATTCAACCATTGTTTTCCGCAATCCTAAAGATTGCAAAATTGAATAGCATACTGGAATCTCCTTTTCAGGAGCTTCAGTTAGAGAAACTCTGATGGTATCTCCAAGACCTTCGGCAAGAAGTGTTCCTATACCGGCCGTACTCTTAATCCTTCCATAATCACCATCTCCTGCTTCAGTAACACCTAAATGCAGAGGGTAGTTATATCCTTCTGCATCTAACCTATCAGCGATCATTCTATATGCAGCTAACATCACTGGTGCTCTTGAGGCTTTCATAGAAATAATGATGTTATGAAAATTAAGCTCATCACAAATTTTGACAAATTCCATTGCAGATTCAGTCATCCCTAAAGGTGTATCTCCATAAGTAAAAAGCATTCTCTCGGATAAAGATCCATGATTAACTCCAATTCTTAAAGCTTTATTCTCGGACTTTAAAACTTCTACAAGTGGAGTAAATCTTTTAAGAATTGTTTTTTTAATAGTCTCAAACTCAGCGTCAGTATATTCAGTCCTTGTTGGATCTGATTTCTCAAAAACAAATAATCCTGGATTAATTCTTACTTTATCAACATGTTTTGCAACCTCCATTGCAATTTTCATTCCATTGTGATGAACATCTGCAACTAATGGGGTATCTATATTATTTTTTATTAATTTTTCTTTAATATCCCCAACAGCCTTTGCATGTGCTAAAGAAGGAACAGTTAGTCTTACTATTTCGCATCCAACTTCATGAAGTCTTTTAATTGCTAAGTAAGAATTATCCACATCCATGGTATCTTCATTTATCATTGATTGAACTCTTACTGGATAATCGCTACCAATTGCGATATTCCCAACCATTACTGTTCTAGTTATCCTTCTCTCAATATGAGTTGAATATCTCCTTGAGAGATTATTCACCTCTTTTGATTGAGTAAGTGACATTAAATTCTATAAATTCAAAAAGATTTATTCAAATTATAAAGCATATAGCTTACTACAAACATTCTTAAGATCTTTTAAAGTTAGATCATATGGTTTTTCAACCTCTTTTGAAGAGAATCTCAACAAATAAGAAGGGTGAAAAATAGTAATAATTTCTCTCCCATCTTTCTTAAACCATTTTCCTCTTATCTTAGAAATTGGATTCTTTATTTCCAAAATAGTTCTCATAGCAGTCGAGCCAGTTAAAATAATAAATTTTGGATCTACTAATTTAATTTGCTGCATTAACCATGGTTTATGAATATTTATTTCTTTTTTAGTTGGTTTTCTATTATTTGGAGGACGACATTTAATAACATTGCAAAAATATACATCCTTTTGAAAGTCAATTCCTGCTTCTATTAATAGGTGATCTAACAATTTTCCTGATTTACCAACATAAGTTTTTCCCTCCATGTCTTCTTGAGCCCCAGGTGCTTCCCCAATTATTAATAAATTTGCGAATACATTACCTCTACTAATGACTAATCTTTTCAAAGCAAATTTAAGTCCAAAGCTTATATATAATATTAAAACTAAAAATTATTAAGAAAAATATTAACTATATAATTCTTCACTCCACATTTTAATTTTCAGGAATGATAATTCAAAAATAAATTAAATTAAGAAAATCAACCAAATTAAACCAATCTGTGTTACTTTTACTTATTCTTAATCTATTAATAAAATAAATTCTTCAAAAGTTATATTTAAAGAACTTTAGATCAAATGAGTGAAGTAAATTTATCAGAAAGAGCACTCTCTATTGAGCCTTCACTTACTCTGCAGATAAGTGCTAAAGCTAATCAACTTGCAAAAGAGGGAAAAGACATATGTAATTTAAGTGCTGGAGAACCAGATTTTGATGCTCCCAATGAAATATTAAAAGCAACAAGTGAGGCTATATTTGCTGGATATACAAAATATGGTCCTGTCTCAGGAGATTTACAACTTAGAAAAGCTATTGCTGAAAAACTTCAAACCCAAAACAATTTAAATGTTGAATTTGAAAATGTAATGGTAACAAATGGAGCCAAACAGGCGATTTATAATCTTTTCCAAGTGTTATTAAATGATGGTGACGAAGTTATTATACCTGCTCCTTATTGGCTAAGCTATCCTCAGATGGTTAGATTGGCAGGAGGGAAGCCTGTCTTCCTTAATTCTTATGCTGAAGATGGATTCAAAATAAATATACAAGATTTAAAATCTAAGATATCTTCAAAAACGAGATTTATAATTATTAATTCTCCCAACAATCCAACTGGTAGAGTAATGCCAAAAGAAGAATTGTTAAAAATTGCAGAAGTAGTAAGAGAAAATAAAAACATTAATATTCTTTCAGATGAGATTTACGAATTAATTCATAAAAAGGAATTTAACCATTTAAGTTTAGCTTCACTAGCAACTGACCTAAAAGAAAGAATTTTTATAATTAATGGTTTTGCAAAGGGTTGGGCAATGACTGGGTGGCGAGTTGGTTATTTAGTAGGACAAAAAGATGTTATTAGAGCATCATCAGCATTACAAAGCCAAAGTACAAGTAATGTTTGTTCTTTTGTTCAAAGAGGAGCTTTAGAGGCTTTAAAAGTTAACAGAGAATTCTTCTTAGAAATCAATAGCCATTATGATCTAAGAAGAGAAGTCCTTTATAAAGGGCTAAAAAATATCGAAGGACTATTTATATATCCACCTAATGGAGCTTTTTATGCATTTCCTAGATTACCTAATAATTCCATGACTTCTGTAGATTTTTGCAAAAGAATTCTTAATGATTACGGTTTAGTGGTGGTGCCTGGAAAACCTTTTGGGGATGATCAATGTATTAGAATTTCTTGTGCATCTTCAAAAGAAAAAATTCTTGATGGCTTATCAAGATTAGAGAAAGGCATCCTAAATTATTACTTTTAAATGATTAATATTTTTTTTAACTTCAAAAAGGCACTTTTAATCTCCACCTTCTTTCTTTCAACTCTCTCCTCGCCATTAAATGCAAATTCAAAAGTTTTAAAGATCGGTGCAATTCCAGATCAAAATCAAGAGGTGTTAGATAAAAGATTTAATTTATTATCAAAAGAATTATCCAAAAGTCTAGATGTAAAAGTAAAGTACATTCCCGTGATTAATTATGTTGCTGCGGTTACTGGATTTAGAACAAATGATTTAGATTTAGTATGGTTTGGTGGTCTATCCGGAGTTCAGGCAAGATTACAAACCCCTAATGCAATTGTGATTGCTCAACGAGATATAGATAAAGAATTTAAAAGCGTTTTTATTGTGAATAAGAAATTAAAACTTGATTCAATTACAAATAAAAATGAGCTTAAAAAGCTCAAGAATCTAAGATTTACTTTTGGTTCTGAAAATTCAACTTCTGGAAGGTTAATGCCAGAATATTTCCTTAACGAGGTTGGAATAACAATAAAAGACTTCAAAGGAAAAAGAGCAGGCTTTAGCGGCAGTCATGATGCAACTATCGCTTTAGTTAATTCAGGAGCCTTTGATGCAGGAGCTCTAAATAAACAAGTATGGGAAAATAATCTTAAAAATAATCCTAAGAGAACAAATAATATAAGTCTTTTTTGGATAACTCCTGATTATGTTGACTATCATTGGGTTGCTCAAGGCAATCTTGACTATAGATTTCGAAAAGGTTTTACTAAAGAACTTAAATCTACAATTCTTAATTTAGATATTAAAAATAAGGAACATAAAAAGATATTAGATATGTTCAATTCAAAAAATTTTATAGAAGCAGATGCTAGTGAATATAAAAATATAGAAGCAATCGCGAAAAAATTAAAAAAAATCAGATGATTAATCCTCTTCTAGAATTAAAGGAGGTAAGCTATAAAAATAAAAATAATTTCTCCTTAAACAAGGTAAGTTTACGAATTGAATCAGGTGAAAGAATTGCCTTATTAGGTAAAAGCGGCGCAGGTAAAACTACTCTTATATCTATTCTTAATGGAACACTCAGGCCTAACAAAGGTAGCGTCAAATTATTCAATACAGATTTTGATAAATTAAACTTATACCAAAAGAGTAAGATCACAACTATCTGGCAAGATTTAAGATTAATAGAAGATCTATCAGCAGAACAAAATGTTAATTGTGGACTTCTTGGAAAAAAAAGTTTCCTATTTGCTTTTAAGAATTTACTAAATATAAGTTCTTTTAATAAAGCTCATCAATATATGCAAGTTTGTAATCTTAAGAAATCTATTTTTTCCAAAAATATTAGAAAAATATCTGGAGGCCAAAAACAAAGAGTTGCTATTGCAAGATCATTAATTCAAGAATCAGATATCCTACTTGCTGATGAGCCTTTTAATAATTTAGATCCAAAACTAACTTCTAATATTAAAAATCTATTATTAATTACTAAAAATAAAAATAAAATAAAAGTTCCTAATACTACTTTAATTTCTTTGCATAGATTAGATTTATTAGATGGTTTCAATAGAATTATTGGAATGAATAATGGTGAAATATTATTTGATTTAGAAAAAAACAAGTTAAAAAAATTTCATTTAAACAAGATTTATTAGATAATTGAATAAATTAAAATTAAATCCTTCTTCAATAACTTTTCTACCAATACTAGTTTGTATACCTTTAGCCTATGAACTATTTATTAATTTTCATATTGGAGGAATTGAATTATTTAAAGATTTTATTATTTCTGCCTTAAATCCAAAAATTAATAATGAAATCATTTTCACATTAGTAAAAAGATTAAATGAAACTATTTTTATTGCATTTTTTAGTTGGGTAGTAAGTATTATATTTGGGATTATTTTTGGAATATTTTCTTCAGAAATTTTTTATAAAATATTTAATTTACCTATATTTTTAAAGAGATTTTTAAATTTATTTTTAACTTTTATAAGATCCATTCATGAAATAATTTGGGGACTTATTTTAATGCAAATATATGGTATTAATTTTTCAATTGGGATAATAGCTATTTGCATTCCTTATGTTGCGATAAATGCAAAAGTTTTTAGTGAGCAGATAGAAAATATTAATTCTAAAACTATTGAATCAATTAAGCAAATCAATGGTATTAAATCTTCCACTTTAATAACATTACTTTGGGCTCCAGTTATAGAAACCTTCAAAAATTTTGGGTTATACCGTTTAGAATGTGCCATAAGAAGTACAGCAGTTTTGGGGTTGTTTGGAGTTGGCGGAATAGGTACAAGTATATTTTTATGCTTTCAAACATTGAATTTTCGAGAGCTATGGACTTATCTTTGGGGCTTAGCTTTTTTAATAATTATTTCACAAAAACTATTAAAAAACTTCAACCTCTCTAACACTCCTAAGAAATTTTTACCCTCTTTTGTAATAGCTTTATTTTGTATTAGTTTATTTTCTTTATCTTTCTTTGTTTATTTTATATTTAATAAAAATGCAATACCTTTTAATTTAATCAACGATCTTTTGATATTAAACCTTAATTTTATTTCATATGATTTTTTAAAGCTATTATTAGAAACAATAGTTTTATGTCTTTTATCTACTGGAATAGCTATAAGTTTTCCTCCCATTTTTATATTGATTTTAAATAATAAAATAGGAATTATAATTATAAGAATAATCTCATTTTTATTTCGTTTAATACCACCGCCCGTATTAATTCTAATGCTATTAATGTTTAATGATCCTTCAATATCTTTAGCAGCAATAACATTAGGATTACATAACGCAGCTATAACAAGCAAATTGCTTTTGGCGAATTTATATAATCAAGACAATAAAGAATATATTGCGATGAAATCATTAGGAGTTGCAAATAGGTCTAGTTGGCTTTTCGGATTATTTGTTAAACAAGCAAATAGTTACTTGGCATATTGTGCTTATAGATCTGACATAATAATTAGAGAAACAGCTATTCTTGGAGTAATTGGTAGTGTTGGTTTAGGGTGGCAACTTCAAGAATCATTGAGTTCATTTGCATTGGAAGAAGTCTTAGTTATTTTGTTTGCTTATAGCTCAATTGCAATAATTGGAGAATTAATAAATGGTAAAATCAAAAGTAATCTAACTTGATTAGTAATAAAAATCTTCTTAAATCAAGTGAAATAATTTAAAGGAATCTAGTGCCTGTTTTACCAAAACAATTGGTTGTAATTGGAGATAGTTCAGTCTATGGATGGGGGGATACTGAAGGAGGAGGATGGTGCGAGAGACTTAGAAAAGATTGGTCAAAATATCATAATTTTCCAATTATTTATCCACTAGGGGTAAGAGGAGATGGAATTGAAAAGGTTTCTTTACGTTGGGAAAAAGAATGGTCTTCAAGAGGTGAAACAAGAAGAAATAAACCCAAAGCTATCCTTTTGAATGTGGGTCTTAATGATACTCCAACAATTGGACAAAGAAATGGGCGGCACCAATTAGAGATAAATGGATTCGAGTACGGATTAGAAAGATTAATTTTTGAAATGAAGTGCCAAACTCAAGTATTTGTAATTGGGCTAACCCCAGTTGATGAAAACAAAATGCCATTTGCTGGATGTTTATGGTATTCGAATGATTTCTGTCATTCTTATGAAAGGAGAATGGAAGAAGTCTGTATAAATCAAAATGTCCCTTTTCTCCCAACTTTTAGAGAAATGTACTCCGATAATAGAAGTAAGAATTGGATCGCAGAAGATGGTATACACTTGAATGCGCATGGACATCTTTGGATTTATCAACGTCTTAAAAGTTGGGATATTCTTAAGAAATGGAAGGAATCCTAATTTTGATAAAAGGTAATTTAATTAGAAATTTTGAAATAAAAAATTAGAACAAAAATAGCAATTATAGAAGAAATACTTGTTTGAATAGAATTTACTAATTCATTACTTAATTTATATTTGTCTTGAAATTTAGCTCCAATAAAACTTTCAGAAATTGTTGCTAGAAAACCAGAAATTGCAACTATCAAAAATTGATATTTTGTTGAGATAATATTTAAAATAAACATTATAAATGACATAAATATTGCCCCTAAGGCACTTGCCGCTGTGCCTTCTAAACTAATTCCTCCTTCCGTTCCTCTTTCAACTTTTCTAAACGAAGTAATTAGATATGTATTCCTACCAAATCTTTTTCCTATTTCACTACCAAAAGTATCTGCCAACTTTGCAGCAAAACTTGCAGCAAAACCAATTTTGTAAAAGACTAAATTAGTAAAATTCAATTTAACCATTATTGCAAAAAACAATCCTGTAGCAGCCGAACCCCAAACATTTTCAGGACCTCTTTTACCACCTCTTTTTTCAGCTATCCCTTTTTCTTTTTTAAATTTATAACCAATTTTTGTCACAAGAGATCCAAGAAATAAATATATTACAACAGAGCACCAACCTTGCCATGAAAAACATCCCCATAAAATAGACCCTAATACCCCAGCACTTATCCACCCCCCTTTTGTCATCAATGGGACTCTAAAAAACAAAGAAATTAGAATAAAATTAATTAAAAAACCAAGTAAAAAATCATTAGAAAGTAAATTCATTTTTTTAAAGAATTAATTTAAGATCATTACGCCATTGACTAAGAATTGAAGTTGCATTAACAGTAGCTGTTGAAGTTCTTAAAATAGTTTCTGAAAGTTTAACAAAAGCAATTTTATTTTTAATAAAAAATTCAATTTCACCTTTGGACCATCCTCCTTCCGGTCCAACTACATTCCATAAAACTCCTCCTTTTTTATCCAAAAGACTTTGTTTTTTTTTTAACCAATGGTTTAAATTATCAGAGCTCTCATCTCTTGTAACAGATACTGAAATAATATCTTTATTTTCTATAGCATTTATCCATTCGAATACATTAATATCACTCAAAATATATGGTCTCCATAATCTCTCACATTGTTCAACAGCTTCATTGATAATAGAATTCCATCTTATGAGTTTATTTGAGAAGTTGTTATACTTCTTAACCTGTCTATCTGAATTCAAAGGTTGTATAAAATCAATTCCTATTTCAGTACACATTTTTAGAATATCTTCAAAACCATTTTTAGGAATAACAACAGCTATTCCTAATAAAATTTTTTCTTTTTCTTGAAATAAATAAGGATTATTAATACTTTTTATCTTTATAAAATTGTCCTCTAGGTTTATAGCTTTCCATAATGAACCTTGACCATTAGTGATAATTATTTCTTTACCAATTTTTATTCGCATTACTTTATTTATATAGCGCGCTTCATTATTTGTAAGTTTTAAATTATTGTTCTTGTTATTAATTATTCTTTCATTCTGTATAAATAATCTTGTTAAATCATCCATATATAAAAATCAATTTTTAAAAACCAAATCTTCATGTTCCTCAATCGACCAATCACTATTTTCTCCCCCGATTATTAATTCATCAATTTTTACATAATTATTAGATATCTCATTTAACGCATTTATTAAAATATCAATAGAAAGTGAATCTGAAGTCCCAAAATCAACCCAACTTCTTGACCACAAATTTTGATATTCCATAACACCTAAATTATGCATCAAGGCAGGAAGGGAAGATTCTTTTTGTTCATTATCGTATGACATCCAACTTAAATCAGAACCCTCCTCATGAGTTTGTAAATTTTCAGAATTAAAACCGCCTAACCTACCTAAAACATACCAACTATCAAAAACTCCATCTAAGTAGTTCTTTTCTGCTTCAGTAGGTATTTCAAAGAATTTTATCCAAATCCAACAATTAAAAGGATCAACTTCCCTAAATGCAATATTCATTTTTACTGTTATTTTTTTTTAGATCTATAGTTATTATAAGTTGAAAATTCAAAGTTTAAATTTTATACCTACAACTAAATTAATAATGCTTGATTTAAAAGACATTACTTATCAACCTCAAACAGGAAATAAAAAAATAATAGATGGTATTAGTTTCAATCTTTATGAAAATGAAATTATATTAATTTGCGGTAAGAGTGGTTCAGGGAAAACTACTCTATTGGAAATAATAAGTGGACTAATTACTCCTCAGAAAGGAAAGATTACTTGGAAAAATAAAAATATAAATGCAAGGCAAAGAAGATGGATAAGTGGAGTAGTATTCCAATTCCCAGAAAGATACTTTTTAGGAACAACCATTGGGAAAGAATTAAAAATTGGTTATAAATCATTGAGAGAAAAAAATATAGAACAAGTTTTAAAAAATGTTGGGCTATCAGATATAAATCTTACACAACCTCCTGAGAAATTAAGTGGTGGTCAACAGAGAAGATTAGCGGTCGCAGTTCAACTACTGAGAAATCCAACTATTCTTTTACTTGACGAACCAACTGCTGGGCTTGATTGGTCAATGAAAAATGATGTTAAGAATTTAGTTCTCAATCTCAAAAATAAAAATACAATAATTATCGTTACTCATGAACCCGCATTATTTGAGGGGATACCGTCTAAAATGTTAGTCCTTGAACAAGGAAAGATTAAGGAGTTAACGAAAGAAAATTATGGGAGATAAAATTGTACGCGCAACTGCGGCTAATGGTGGAATAAGGTTAGTTGCGGTATTAACAACAGATGCATCAATGGAAGCGAAAGAAAGGCATGGATTGTCTTATCTAACTACCTCTATCCTGGGGAGAGCTTTCAGTGCCTCTCTTCTATTAGCAAGTTCGATGAAAGTAATGCATGGGAGAGTCACTTTAAGAGTAAGATCTGATGGACCTTTAAAGGGATTACTTGTGGATGCGGGCAGAGATGGGAAAGTTAGAGGTTATGTAGGAAATTCAAATTTGGAATTAGATTTAGTCAAAACCAAGTCAAATCAATATTCTTTTGATTTCACCAAAGCATTAGGGACAGGCTATTTAAATGTTATCCGGGATAATGGTTTTGGAGAACCTTTTACCAGCACTGTTGAGTTAGTTAATGGAAATATTGCTGAAGATTTAGCATCTTATTTATATCATTCTGAGCAGACTCCTTCTGCTGTGTTTATTGGGGAAAAGATTCAAAATAAAAATATTATTTCTAGCGGAGGATTGTTAGCTCAAGTTTTGCCAAAAAAAGAAACTGATCCCTTATTAGTTTCGCTGCTCGAAGAAAGATGTAAAGAAATTAATTCTTTTAGTGAAGACTTATTTAAATCAAAAGATAATCTTCTTTCACTAATAAAAAATATATTTCCAGATATTGATGATCAATCAATTTCCGAGAAAGCTCGAACTCAAGAAGTTAGATTTGAATGTAGGTGCTCTAGACAGAGAAGTTTAAATGCAATGAAAATGCTTGATAAAAAAGAGTTAGAAGATATTTTAATTAAAGAAGGAAAAGCTGAATTAGTTTGCGAATTCTGCAAGAATAAATATCTTATAAATTCTGAAGAGATTAAAGAAATGATTAAATATTAATTTAAAGAAAAATTACTCCTATCCACAAAATTATCATTGCTGGTAAACTTTGAATTTTTTGAATTGATAAAGAGTTATTAGATATTTCCTGAATAAATGAGTTAGTTTCAAATAAACCTCCAAATATTAATCCTATTGAAAGAAATGTCACACTCCATCCAAGAGAACTAATAAACTTTTTACCTGATTTAATTTGAATATAAGTAAGGATTAAAGTTGAAATAGAAAGCAGAAGTCTGATGTAAGAATCAGGACTTAATAAAAGTATTATCAAAAATAATAATCCAACAGATAATTTGATTGAAAGATTATCGAAAGATGGAGGGGTTATTTTGGGAAGGCTATATTCTTTTGACTTGTTACCATTATTATTTAAATTTTTTATTTTTGATAAAAGCGGGAAATCATTATTAATGATTTTATTAATTTGTTTCTCTTTCTTAGAGGCATTTTGAGCTTCGAAACTAACACTACCTGACTGCCTTGCTTTCAAACTACCCATTAATAATTGATCAAAAGATGATTCTATTTTTGCCTTAAGTAGTAAATCTTCTCCAGCCTCCTTAACTTTAAGATCTCTTGCTTTTTGTATATCTTCAAAATCCGCACCCTCGTTAATACCTAATATTTCATAGGGAGTTTTATCGGGATTATTTTTGCTTTTATTTGAATCCAATTGTTTTTTACAATATCTATAGATTAACTAATTTTATTATCCAATAGGACTTTATAAAACAATTGGTTCCACTCCACTAACAACAGGTGCTACTTTTTTTAAATCTAAATTCTCATTATCTTCAATAAATTGATTAAGATTCCACTGATTTTTAAAAAGAATCACTGGCCTATTCCAGCAATCCTTTACTACTTTGCAATTAAATATCCTTCCTAATTCGTCAATAGCTGACCATCCATCTGAAACCCATCTTGCCAATTGGTATGGCATAGATTCAAGATTGGCATCCACACCATATTCATTTTTTAATCTATGAATAACTACTTCCAACTGTAATTGTCCCACAGCTGCGAGGATAGGATCTCTTTTGCTCTCATCAAAGTCATAAAGTATTTGAACAGCACCTTCCTCACGAAGTTCGTTTACTCCCTTCCTAAAGTTTTTAAATGCTGAAGGGTTTGGATTTCTAAGCCAACTAAATATTTCAGGACTAAAGGAGGGTATACCCTCATATTCAAGATGAGTACCTGTATATAAAGTATCTCCGATAGAAAACATTCCAGGGTTATTAAGTCCAATTACATCCCCAGGATAGGCATCATCAACTACTTCTCTTTCTTGACCAAATATTTTTTGAGGTCGAGATAATCTAATAGTTCTTCCTGTTCTAGAGTGTTTGACTGACATATCCTTTTCAAATTTTCCACTGCAAACTCTTATAAAAGCAACTCTATCTCTATGCTTTGGATCCATATTTGCCTGCAACTTAAATACAAAACCGCTAAATTCATCGCTTGCAGGCTCGATATCTCCTTTATTACTATTTCTTGAAGTTGGTTTTTGAGCCATTTTTAAAAAACTATCTAAAAAGGGTCTTACCCCAAAATTTGTCATCGCCGAGCCAAAGAAAACAGGAGTAAGTGAACCATTAAAAATTTCTTCTTTTTCTAATTTCGAACCTGCCTCATCAAGGACCTCAAGCTCTTCAAGAGAGATATCAAGTAATTCTTTCTCGACATATTTTGAAAGTTCTTTATCATCTAAACTCATTCTTTTCTCATTTGACTGTTTCCCTCTAACAGCTTTATCAAATAAAATGACTTCTCTTGTAAATCTATCAATAACTCCTCTAAATTCCTCACCTATACCAATCGGCCAATTAACCGGCAAAGTATTTAAACCAAGCTCTGATTCAATTTCATCAAGCAAAGAAAAAGGTTCTCTGCCTGGTCTATCCATCTTGTTAATAAAAGTAAAAATAGGTATTTTTCTCATTCTGCATACCTCAAATAATTTTCTTGTTTGAGGTTCTAATCCTTTAGCGGCATCTTCAAGCATTACTGCATTATCTGCGGCAGCTAAAGTTCTATATGTATCTTCAGAAAAATCTTTGTGGCCAGGAGTATCCAAAAGATTTATTACTGATCTTTCATATTCAAACTGCAAAACAGTTGAAGTAATTGAAATACCTCTTTGTTTTTCAAGTTCCATCCAATCAGAAGTTGCTTTCCTTTGATTACCTCTTGCTTTTACTGCCCCTGCTTGCTGTATAGCGCCTCCATACAAAAGAAGTTTTTCAGTGAGAGTTGTTTTACCAGCATCAGGATGTGAAATAATCGCAAAGTTCCTTCTTTTATTTACCGCTTCTAAGATATTTTTATTATTAAAGTTTTTAGTACTTGAACTCATTTCATTCTATTTTAACAATCCTACTAAGTCTAAACCTTACCATAAATGACTAAATATTGATCACCTTCTTCGAACACTTCTAAAGAGGATAATTTATTCTCAAAAATAAAATCTTTTAATTCTTTTGAAGTGTAAGAAGCCTTTAATGATGCGTAATAATCATTAGTCAAAATTTCATTATATTTCTCCCCACATTTTTCTTTCAAATATAAGGCTGATTGTTTATCAATAGGTCTTTTCAGATCTTTATGAAAATTTATAGTCAAATCACTTGATAATCTCTTTATGCAATTAAAAAAATCATCCAGATAATTAATATGGTGAATTAAACTGTTGCTGACTAATAAACTTATATTATTTTCGAAAGAAATATCACTTGATTTAAGGCTTTTTATATCTGCACAAATGTAACTCAAATTTTTTAATCGACTCCTACTTAAGGAATTCTTTTTATTTAACTCAGCTATTCGAATCATCTCTTTGGAGCCATCAATACCAATAACATTGGCATTAGGCCATTTAGTTGATAACTTTTCAGAAATATTGCCAGGTCCGCATCCTAAGTCAACAATCAATTCTTTTTCACTCAAATGAATATTATTTTTAATCAAGTAATGATTTATTTGACTAATAAGATTATTCTCACCCTCTGAAAAGTCAGCTTTAGCATAAGAATCAACTTGGTCTTCTCTTTCCATTAATTCAGGTTCAACAGTTCTTTCCATAAACTTCCGTGAACAAAGATTTCATAATAAACATATTTTTACACAAACCGTTAAATAGTGGTAAGAATAGTTGCAGACGCCACAGGTAGAGTTATTCTTCCTTTACGGGTAAATTTACATACTTTTTTTATCGTGACAATTGCACCAAATAAAGCTTCCTCCGAGAGCAATTCTAATAATCTTAGAAAAGATGACTTCCCAAAAACAGCTCCTGCTGCTTATCCTGTCTTCTTTAGGTCATATAGCAGAAAGACAGTTTCCGGTAAAAGAGAGAATTGGAGTGAAGTTGGAGAAAGAAATTTATCTGGATTAAAAGATTTAGGAAAACTCTCTGATCAAGAATTGATGTTAATGAAAGAAATGCAGAGCAACCAAAAGGCTCAACCATCTGGCAGATGGTTATGGATTGGAGGGACTCCATGGATTAATAAAAACCAGAATTTTTCAGGAGCGTATAATTGTACATCGACAAATTTAATTGATTGGGAAGCTTTTGCCTTAATGATGGATTTAGCAATGATGGGTTGCGGCACAGGAGCAATAATAGAGCCCCATTTTATAAATAAGCTTCCAACAGTAAAAAATAAAATAACTATTAAATCAGTAAGCGAAGTAGGAATAACTCCCAAAGACCAAAGGAACGAAAAATCTTCTTTAGAAATTAAAGGCAACGATATTTTTATAAAAGTTGGGGACAGCAGAAGAGGCTGGGTAGATAGTTATAAATATCTTCTTGAAGCATCAAGCAATGAAAGTCTTGAGAAAGAAGTTAATGTTCATATTGACTTAGAGGATATTAGGCCAGCAGGAGAATCATTAAAAGGTTTTGGAGGCATGGCGAATCCTATTAAATTAAAGGATCTGTACGCACGAGTTGCATCTCTTTTAGGAAAAGCAATTGGTAGAAAGCTAAATACAGTTGAGTGTTGCTTACTAATCGACGAGGCAGCTGTAACAATAGTTGCAGGCAATATAAGAAGAAGCGCTGGTATGAGGCAGTTTGCATCTGATGACAAAGAAGCAGCATCAGCTAAAGAGAATCTATGGAGTCAAGACGAAGACGGTAATTGGAGAATCGATCCAGAAAAGGACGCTCTTAGAATGGCAAATCATACAAGGGTTTATCATACAAAGCCCTCTTATCAAACAATTCTGGATGCTGTAACCAAGCAATTCCATTCAGGTGAAGGAGCAATTCAATTTGCACCAGAAGCAATAGCAAGATCAAATGCAGATATTTTGAACGAAGAAGATCTCAAAAATGAATTTATAGAAATATATTCAGAACAAGGTAAAGAAGAAGCAAGAAACTGGATTAATCTTAATTACGGACCTTTTTCTGAAGAAGAACTAGATCATAGAATGAGTAGATATGGACTTAATCCTTGCGGAGAAATATTAGGCAACGATTTTCATTGTAATTTGGCCGAAGTTCACCTAAATCAGATTGATCCTGAAAATATTGAAGAACAAAAAAAAGCTTTTAAAGCTGCAGCACTTTCAGTGGCATGTTTGCTAAATCATGAATTTGAAGTAGAGAGATATAGAAAAAGTAGGGAGTATGATCCTATTGTAGGAGTTAGTTTTACAGGATTATTTGATTTCTGTGTACATGCCTTTGGAACCCCTTGGTTGAAATGGTGGGAAGCTGGGAGACCTGACAACGAAGAAGGAAGGAAATTTAAAAAGCAAGAAGCTAAATTCTTAGATTCTTGGAGACAAACGGTAAAACAAACTGTTTGGGAATACTGCGACAAACATAATCTCAGAAGACCTAATAGATGCACAACAGTTCAACCTGCTGGAACAAAAAGTCTTTTAACAGGTGCTGCTCCTGGATGGCATCCACCTAAAGCACAAAGATTTTTAAGAAGAATAACTTTCAGAAAGAATGATCCTATTGCATTAGCTTGCATGGATTATGGTTACTCTGTTGTTCCATCTCAATCTGACAAAGACGAAAAAGGGTGCTTACTTGATAATCCATTTGACCCAAGATGTACTGAATGGCTAGTTGAAATCCCAACAGAGGTAAGTTGGGCAAATATAGAAGGAGCAGATCAAATAGATATAAATAATTTCTCTGCCCTTGCACAATTCGATTTTTATATGCAAGTTCAAAAATTTTATACAGAACATAATACTTCTGCAACTGTTGAATTCAGGGAAAGTGAAATTGAAGATTTAGCAAAAGCTATACATAACGCAATAGAAAATAACGAAGGATATATATCAGCAGCATTATTAGCTAGATTCAGTGCAAATGCAACATTCCCCAGATTACCTTTTGAACCTATAAGTAAAGAGGAATATATATCTTTCCAGAAAAAAGTAACTGAAAGGAAAGTAAATAACGATTTCTTTGATGCACTTAATAAATATGATGTTGGAGAGCTCTCTGAAGCAGGACCAGCTGGTTGTGATTCAGATAAATGTTTGCTTCCACTAGCTAAACCAGAGAATTAAATATTAA
>QCTN01000015.1 GCA_003211135.1 Prochlorococcus sp. AG-673-L20
TCAGGTCAAAATCCTGAAGATGTTGCAGAGAAATTTGTTACAATTAATAGTCTAGGTATATCAGATATTTTTGATAAATTTGATGAAGAAGATAAAGATACACTTGATCAATTTCAAAAGTTAAGTGAATGTGAATGGCATGTATTCAGAATTCTTAAAAAACAATTAGAGTTTAGAAATAAAGTAACTTTTGTAGATTTTAAGAGAAGTAAAAAAGTAAAAAAGAAACATTCGAAAAAGTAAGCTTTATAAAACGCTTGAAATTTTAGTACGGTTTTATGAACTTCATTGTTCGGTTAAGCCATGAAAATTAGGCTCAATGGAGGCCATCTTTTTATTAGGTTATAAATAATTAATAGATATTATGAAAAACTTGATTACTTCCTTCTCTGTTCTTAATTTTAAAAAGAATTTGAATAAAAATTTAAAAGAAAATAGTTTGAATAATAAAGAAAATTTAGTTCATTACAGGAGGGATTTAGACTCTCTAGGTTGATAATCAAAATTAAAACAAATTTTGACTTCCCATTTCCAGATTTTCTTAATTTAAGCCATATAAACCATATTATCCATCCAAGTACTAGTATTTATTTT
Organism: Prochlorococcus sp. AG-673-L20; assembly: GCA_003211135.1. GTDB lineage: Bacteria > Cyanobacteriota > Cyanobacteriia > PCC-6307 > Cyanobiaceae > Prochlorococcus_A. The sequence continues at coordinate 595 of QCTN01000015.1, forward strand.
ATAAATATTCACTCCCAATTCTTCCAAAGTCCCTTAATCTTTGAACATCATTAGCAATTTGAGGGACTAATACAACTATTTCATAAATATTAAAAACAAATGTTCTTAAAAATATAAGGATATTTCAATAGATATATTAATTTTTACTAATTGAACTCGCTACCAACCATATCTTTATTTTAGCTTTTAAAATTTGTATCTTTAAGACAAAATTCTTGATAGGCATTCAAATATTTTCATAATATCCACTAAATTTAATCTTTTTTTAAATAAACATTATTATTCAAATAGTATTTGCTTAAGAGAATTAATTTATTACTGCCTTTAATTTAAATAGGATCGAATAAATTTACGTTGTTTTTAATTATGTTTTGATTTTGATTTGGTAAGGTACAAAAGCCATCCTTACAAGTGATATTTTCTTTTTCAATTTTTAATGACTGGGTAAAAGCATCATCTTTTGAATTATTTGAAGATTCAATTTGCATTTATATAAAATAAATAGAAACATTATTTAATTAATAACTAAATTTATTTGTATAGGCAACAAAATTAATAATAATTATCTTTTACTTCTTTTTTTGATTTGGAAGGTCTCTCCAAAATAGAGCCATGATATAAATAAATAAAGAAATAGAAAAAATATAAAGTAGAGAATTAAGATGCATTTTAAGCTTTCGCCAGAATAAATTTATTAAAACAAAATATTAATCCAATTATTGATAAATTTCTATTTAACTTAAAATATATTTTAAATATGATTTATAGTTCAATTTTTCCTGATTTATAAATTTACATGACGAATAAAGGAAAATAAAAATATTTATTTGGTATTTTTACCCATCTCTTTAAGAGCTTCCTTACCTTCTATAAGCGTTTTAGTTACTAACCAATAAAAGAATACGAGGAATAAAGTAGCTAGAAGTATTAGTGAAATAGTCAATTGGCGTTATAGTAAAAATCTTAAATTCTCTAGGTTTTGAAATTATTATTTCAAGAATTGGGATTAGTTCTTAGCACTTGAATATGCAGGAATCATCATACCACCATCTTGATCATCATTATCATCGTCAAATCCACCACCCAGGAATAACTCAACCAAAACCAGTATTGCTATAGGATAGAAGCACCATAAGATTGCTGAAAAAGCACTTATTGATGAGGTCGTTGAATAAATTTCTGTCATATAAATACTTTAAACAAAAAAAAAATTAATTGTGGATATTTTGAGCTGTTTTACGCCTAGAAATTTTATTAAATACAAAATAAACAACTCAAATAATTCCAGTAAAGAAGTGGTTTTACAGAATAATTCTTAAAGAAATTATCTCCTTATTTGATTTCCAAATATAAGTTTTTTACTTAAATATTTTCTACTAATTAATTAATATTGACGCCTTGAGATACATCAATGTGACAAATGTTACTTAACAATAATTGTGGAATTTGGATTCAAAAACTATTATTTATTTTGATTTTATAGTTTTTTATGTTCTCTTTCACTTTTGACCCTTTAGCTGCAATTTTTGGTATCGCAGGATTAGTAGGGTTTGTTTTCTTCGTATCAGCGGCTAAAGGAACTTCAAGTATTAATACAAGTGCTAAAAAAGATATTTAAGTTTAAAAATTGATAAATAATATTAAAAATAATTTTAATTATCAATATCTTTTAGAAAGATTTATCAATCATTAATTATCCCATTGTTTAGAAATAAATATCAGAAAACTTTCAATGTCTTCTTCTGGGCAATTAGTTTGATTTTGTAAATTAATACATGTTTGTTTTATCGTTTCGAAGGCTTCTTTAACAATTTCGTTTTTTTTGATAACTTCGAAATATTCATTGTCAGTGAAAGTCATAAAAAATATATTTTTTAACAATTTATTTACTAATTTATATTAGCTTATAGACCAAAATTGGTGGTTTTATGGGAATATTTTTTCAAATCTATTCTTCTAATCTAAAGTGTTTTTTAAAACTTTTAATTATTTGCCATTCGCAAGAGAGTCCCTCAGCAAATTCAACTAAGTCTCCTGCTTTAATTAAGTAACTTTCTCCTGCTTCAGTCTTAATTTTTGCTTCACCTTCAATTATTAAACAAATTTCTTTCTCCCTGTAATTCCAAGAAAAATTACATGGTTTGCACTCCCAAATAGGCCATTTCTTTATTCCGTACTGAATTATTATGCTGGCGCTGCATGGCGATTTGATAAGAACTTTCACAAAAAAAATTTCTTAGTAGAGTCATTATAATTAATTTTTCAATTTAAATTATATTTGAACGATGTTAATTAATTTACAAATTTTTATTTATTTTTCTATTAACATGTAATAAAATCTTTTATTAATGGACGAGCTTTCAGCCCTATCTCTTTCACTATCAATAGCTTCAATTGGGATATATTTTTTATTTTTCGCTTCAAGTGATGATGATGATCAAGATGGAGGTCACTTAGTAAAGTCGGCTCAAAAAATAAATTAATTTAGGTAAATAATATATTTAATAAGGACTTATAACCGATAAAGCCCGCATATATGCATGATAAGAAAATTAAATATACTTCAAAGATTCCAAGTGTCTTTTTCTTTAAAATTTTCATATTGAATAACGTTTCTAAAATTATTTTATTGATTGTTTTTTTTATTAACATGAGTATTTATTACATAGATTTATCTTTCATGAAATTATTAGGCATAAACCTAAAAATAATAATGTAGTGAAAAATATTATACTTTTTGTTATCTTTCCTTCTTCTTCATTTGCCAAAAAAAGAGAAATTAAGGGGGAGGTACTAAGTAAAGTCCAACCAATGCCTAAAGGAAGATTCTTGAAAACAATTTGTTGAAGCAATATACCTAAATTTGTTCCTAATAATATTGAGAGTAAAAATCTTTTTCGATCATTAAGATCTAATTTCTTTAAGAAAAAATTAATTCTAAATTTTTTTATGGTTATTAAAAATATTATTGCTCCAAGTAACCTGATCTCTGTTGTTTGGTAAGGAGATAGATTGCTTTCTAAAAATACTATTCGAGATAAAAGCCCCCCTGACACAGCACATAAAACTGATATAAAAGGAAATATATAAATGCTTAGATTATTTCGTTCAGTAATGTTGGTCAAATTATTAACTACAAGATTATTTCTCTGCCTAAGTAGAATGAAAAGTGAAATTGATATAGTAAAAATACCTACATAAGACCTAAATGCTAAGTTTTCATTAATAAAAATTTCACCAGATAATGCGGCTAATAGTGGAGATAATGTTTCGATAGATAAAGTTTTTCTAGTACCAATTAACTGCAATGACTTTATATAAAAAGTATCTCCAAAACCTATTCCTATAACTCCACTAAACAACAGAGTAAAAATAGATTTTAAATCATTTAAAACACTGATATTGATAAATGCAGGTAGAAAAATTAAAAATGCGATTATATTTTTTAATAAATTAATGTCTATGGATTTATACTTTTCGGTTTGTGAACGCCATATGAAGCATGCATAAGTCCAAGATATTGCTGCTCCAAATGCAGAAAAAATTCCAATCAAAACTAATAATTTTAAAAATTGTTTACTTTATAAATTGTGTTATTGCTAAAAAAAACACGTATAGAAGAATAATAAAACCCGGCAGATATTGTATTAAAGACTTTAATTTGTTAGTTTCCATGATATTTAAATTGGATATTTATATTCAAATAATATAAAGTCTCCATACAGTCATTAGAAGCAGATAATTTAAGAAATTAACATAAGGTTTAATACTAAAAATTAGTAAGGTGATTTATAAAAAGGAAAATTAATAAGAAGTTCATCAAAAAAATTTATATTTATATCTTAAAGCAGTAAGTATTATGTTGAATCAATCACCAATCAATTACTTTAATTTAATAATTATCTAATATAAAAATATATTATAAATAAAATGGAATTAATTAATAGAAATGATATTTCGCTAGGTCTGGCGCCACTAGACATATTAGGCTTTAAATCCGAAGAAGAACTTAACCTAGAGATTTCAAAGCTTATTAAAACTAGAAACGAATTCGATACTAAAACTAAAGTAATTTCTAATTAATCCTACTAAAAGCTTTATTCTAAAAATTTATTAAAAATTAATTTTTTCTATTTGGATATAAACTTTCTAACTTTCTTCTCCGTTCAGTTTTTGCGTTAATTCTCTCTTCCTTCTCTTTTTTCTTTATTTCATCGTTTATTTTGTTTTGTCTATAACCGATCCAAAGAAGTACCCAAATTACTGAAGTTAATAATAAAAGAGCCGTATATTGGCCCGTCATTTTAAAGCTAGCTTCAGAATATTTGACGTAGGAAAATAAATAAACCATCTAACTAAAATAATATATAAAAGATAGTTGCGTGTTCATGTAAACCATAAAATTTAAAATGTCTTAAATTATTATTCTCCATATTTCAAGATAATTTAGTCTAAGCCTTGAATGTTTTATTTAAAACATTTTTTTTTATAAAATTGAATTGCTATTATCAGATTAAGGAAATATTGAGAGCCTACATTTTTGAACCCTTTTGATTTGGTAGTGGTCGGTGGTGGAGCAGCAGGTTTCATGACGGCAGTAACAGCCGCTGAAAATGGAGTCAAAAGAATAATAATTCTTGAAGGTACCTCAAAACTTATGGAAAAAGTAAGAATAAGTGGAGGGGGTAGATGCAATGTAACTAATGCATCATGGATACCGAATGAGTTGGTAGAAAATTATCCTCGAGGTGGGATTAAACTTTTGGAATCATTTAATCGTTTTGCCGCTGGAGATGTATTCGATTGGTTTGAGAAAAGAGGATTGAATTTAAAGATTGAAGCTGATAATAGAGTATTTCCAGTATCTAATTCATCTTTAGATGTAATAAATTGCTTAAAAAAAAATGCAATAACTAAAGGGGTAAAGATATCAACTGAATTTTTTGTTAAAGAAATTTTAAAAACTTCAGATAACCTTTTTACTATTTTTAATAGTGAAAAAAATTCGATAATTGCAAAAAATATTATTCTCTCTACTGGGGGCCATCCTAGTGGACACAAATTAGCTAAAAATTTTGGCCATAGCATAATAAGACCTGTTCCTTCACTTTTTACTTTCTCCACAAAAGAAACAAAATTGAATGAGTGCAGTGGTGTCTCGATTAAAAATATAGATATGGAAATTCAACTTAATAACAAATCTTTTAAAAATAGAGGAGATTTACTTATAACTCATTGGGGATTTAGCGGCCCTGCTGTCCTAAAGCTCTCTTCAATAGCTGCGAGAGAATTGTTTGACCAAAAGTATAAATTTAATTTAATAATTAGATGGTCAAACTTAGAATATAAAGAGTTAAAAGAAAAAATTGATAACTTAAAATTTAATAATGGAAAATTAAACTTAATTAATTTAAGACCTCTTCCTTTGTTAACAAAGAGGTTATGGGTGTTCTTATTAAATAAAATGGAAATTAATAAAGATAAGAAGTGGTCAGATCTTCTTGCTAATGAAAGAGAGAAAATGATAAATATCCTTTTGAAAGATAAATATATTATTTCTAGTAAAGGCCCCTTTGGTGAGGAATTTGTCACCTCTGGAGGTGTCTCAATCAATGAAGTTAATTTTAAAAGTATGGAAAGTTTAATATGTCCAGGTTTGTTTTTTTCAGGTGAAGTTCTAAATGTTGATGGAATCACTGGGGGGTTCAATTTTCAACATTGTTGGACGAGTGGATGGCTTGCAGGACAATCAGTCTCAAAGTTGTGTAGCAAAGTAACAAATCAATAAGTTTATCTTCTTTTTATTAAGTATTGATCGATAAAAGTTTTTTAAACAGAGATTGATTTTAAAGTTGAAAAACTAAAAAAGTATGATGCAAAATCTAATTCCTAAAAAGGAAGAAGAAAGAAGGTTAAAAGCATTAGCCGAATATCGAATATTGGGAACTAAACCAGAATCCTGTTATGACGATATTACAAAAATAGCAGCTTCAACATGTAATGTCCCAATATCTTTAATGACCCTAGTTGATAAAGATAAGCAATGGTTTAAGTCAAAAGTGGGCCTCGAAATTAATGAAACAAAAAGGGATTGGTCTTTTTGTACACATGCTATTCAAGAAAATAGCCCATTAATTATTCAGGATGCTTTTCAGGATGAAAGATTTATCAATAATCCCTTGGTAATTGGTGACCCTAAAATTAGGTTTTATGCTGGTTTCCCTCTTAAAAATAGAGATGGTAATAAACTTGGAACTTTATGTGTTATAGATCGTAAACCAGGTAATCTTTCTCCAAAACAATACAATGTAATGGAATTATTATCTAAGCAAATAGTTTCTTTTTTGGAGTTAAGAAAAAAATCTCTCAATTTATTAGAGGCTTTATCTAATTTGCATAAACAAGAGGGTATATTATCTGTATGTTCTTATTGCAGAGAAGTCAAAAATGATGATGGTGATTGGATGCATTTAGAAAAATATCTATCGAAAATAAGTGATATTAGATTTAGTCATGGTGTTTGTGATGTTTGTATGGAAAAGCATTTTCCAGATGTGGTTGAGGTCTGGAACAAAAAAGATTCTTTTCAGGAGGGACAAAAAAGGTTCCTAAAATCCTAAAATTTTAAAAACTACTTTTTTAGTGCTTTTTTAGGACAAATATATATTTAAATAGCTAGTATTGTATAAATTTAGACTTGCATATGTTACTGGGAACTTTATTTACGGGTGAAATAGCTAAAAGTGCATTAGTTGCTTATATCCATTACTTGGGAATCATACTTTGTTTTGGATCTCTTTTATTTGAAAGGCTTACTTTAAAAGTTGGTCTTAATAGAAACCAAACTATTTCAATGGTTGTTGCCGATGTTATTTATGGCTTAGCTGGTGTTGCAATATTGGTTACTGGAATTCTACGGGTAAAATATTTTGGACAAGGAGGTGATTTTTATACAGAAAATCCAATTTTTTGGATTAAAGTCTCTCTCTATATATTGGTCGGATTATTGTCTTTATACCCAACAACAACTTATATTTTGTGGGCTATACCATTAAGTAAAAATAAATTACCTGAAATCTCAGAAAAACTTGTAAAAAGATTTAGATTTATTATCACAACTGAATTAGTAGGTTTTGCAACGATTCCTCTTTTTGCGACTTTAATGGCGAGAGGAGTAGGTCTAGGTTGAAAAAAATTTGTATTGAAAGAAGTTGTTTAATTAGTAGAAATAAACAATATAGATGGAGTTTAAGTTTTAAAATTAATAAATCAAAAAAAGAGATGATTTTCATCGGTCTAAACCCATCCCTTTCAGATTTAAATTATATTGACAATACCACAAGGAAAATAATCAAAATCTGCAAAAACTATAATTATGGAAATCTTAAAATAATAAATCTATTCGCTTTAATTTCTAAAACACCTGATAAATTATTCACTCATAAGAAACCTGTTGGTTATTTAAACAATAAGTTTATAAATAAAAGTTTAAAATACTGGTCTGAAAATAAAAATTGTCACTTGTGGTTGGGTTGGGGTAACAACGGGATCTTTCTTAATAGGAATTACAAAATTTCTAAAAAAATAATGAATTCTTATTCAATAAAAAAAGATAATTTTGTGAATCCCTTAGGTCCGCTTTTTATAAAAAAAACAAAAAAACAAAATCCTATACACCCGTTATATTGCTCTAATAATTCAGTACTTCAATCAGAATCTTCATTAAAGTTCTCGTGATGTAATAAGAGCTAATGCTATTCTTTTAAATATATGCTAACTTTTAGGAAAATCTAAAATATGAGATGAAAATCTCTAAACAATTACAAAAGCTAAAGAATTTAAATGTTAAAGCAGAAAACTGTTTAACAAGAGATGAGGCAAAAAAAATTATTAATAAAGCAAGCAAGGCACAAAGTAAAATAACTTTCTAAAAATAATTTTTCTAATTTTCATTTCTCTCAACTCCCATAATTGGTTTCCTCAGTAAACAAAAATAAAAATTATATAAATTTTTCATAAATAATTAGATGGCTTTAAATATTCTCAAGTTCAGAAAATCTAATGAAAGATTTAAATCAAATAGACAATGGCTTGATTCAAAACACTCATTTTCTTTTGCAGAGCACAGGGATCCATTCTGGGATAATTTTGGAAAAATTAGAGTAATTAATGAGGATGTAATTTCTCCTGATTCAGGTTTTAATACTCACTCTCATTCGAATATGGAGATAGTCACAATAGTTATAAAAGGAGAGATTACACATAGAGATTCATTAAATAATTTAGGAATAATTCATGAAGATGAAGTGCAGGTTATGTCTGCAGGAACAGGGATATCTCATAGTGAAAAAAATGAAAAAAATACAGACTGCAAATTATTTCAGATATGGATATATCCGGATATTCAAGATCTCACGCCGTCATATAATCAAATTTCGATTAAGAATACTTTTGGGAATAATCTTATTATTAGTTCTTTAAAAAAAAACAAATGTCAGCTTTTTATAAATCAAGATTTATCTATATGGCGATGTAAATATAACCTTTTAAACAAAAAATATTTGCCTTCAGAAATAGAAAAATTTAATTGGATTCAAATGATAGAGGGTGATTTGTTAGTAAGAGATAAAAATAATAAATCAAGTAAAAAGCTTTCTTCTGGTGACGGTTTGGGATTTGAGATTTCTGATTTTAGCGATATAGCTATTCAATCAGATACCTACGTCGATATGCTTTTATTCTCTATGCCAAAACTATAATATTTACTCTAAAGAGTCTTTTTTAAATGCGTTTAGTGCTTGTAATGCCATATTTAGATGAACTTCCATAGCTCCCAACGCAATTAAGGAATTGGAAGATTTGTTTTTTAATAAGTTTTTATTTCGCTTAGAGATTGTCTTAATGACATCTTTAGTTAAGATCTCCCAATTATTTATTAATTCATCAAATTCTTGTTTTTCTAAGCTTTCAGTATTTTTTTGATCATCAGAAGCATTAAGATCTTTTTGTGCATTTAGCATCAAGTAAGTTAATTTTTTATGGCTTATTGCTTGAGGTAAATTGTTAGATTCACTCATGTTTCTTTCGAATTTATATCTAAAATTTAACTAAATAAGAGGAAATTTGCTAGTAGTGTATTGGTTGTAATGACCGACCTAGAATTATTCTAACTAAATTTTTAATTCTATAAAAGTTTTAGATTGAATTTTTCATGGATTAATTTTTTAAAAATATCTCCTCTTTGTTCATAGTCTCTAAATTGATCAAAACTCGAACATGAAGGAGAAAATAATAAAGTTTCAGTTTGATTATTTTTAATGTAATAATAGGCATAGTTGATTACTTCTGAAAGATCATTAAAAGTTAAAATATCATTCTTAAATCCTCCATCAAGGATCAATTCTTTCAAGGTTTGCGAGCTTTCGCCAAAAAGAAATACAGCTTTTGCTTTTTTATTAATAATCTTTACCCATTCAATAGAATCGCCATTTTTTAACCTACCTCCAGAAATTATTATGGGAGCACCTTTAATTGCATTTATACCTGCTAGGGAAGAGTCAAAATTGGTAGCCTTGCTATCATTAATTATTTCAAGTTCATTGCATTGGAATATTGTCTCCATTCTATGGGGAAGTTGTTCATAGCTAAGTAAAGCATTCTTTATTATCTGAGGGGATAATCCAATTTTTCTTGCAGCTGCTACAGCTAGTAATAGATTTTGCGAATTATGATTACCTTTTAATTTAAAGATTTTTAAACTCAATAATTTTTCCCCTCTTTCTACAATAAAGTCTTCATTATTTATCCAATAATCACAGTCATCTAGATCTGATTCATCAGAACTAGTGGTTATCCATATTCCATTTGAAAGTGATTTGAAATTTTCTTTTAAATATTTATCGTCGTAATTATAAATTCTAAATTCTGCTTGTTTTAGTAAGCTATTTTTTATCTTGAAATAATTATCAATTGTTTTATGACGCTCAAGATGGTCGGGAGTAAGTGTTGTCCAAATTCCAATTTTAGGTTTTATGCAATTTGTAGCTATTTCTATCTGATAACTGCTTAATTCAGCGACTAACCAATCAATATTTTTGCTTTTTGTTGAGTAAGCAATTTCGCATAATGGGGTACCAATATTGCCTGCAAAAGGGGCTTTTAAATTATTTTCTCTAAGTATATGACTTAATAAGTGAGTTACTGTAGTTTTCCCGTTAGTACCCGTAATCCCAATCCAATTTATATTCTTTAAACTTTCCCATGCGATATTTATTTCTCCTATTACAGTGATTCCTCTTTCTTTAAGTTTGATTATTGTTTTATGGTCATAGGGTATAGCTGGAGTTACAACAACATATTCAATTTGTTTAAGATATTTAGAAAACTCATCAAATAAAAATTGTTTATTTAAGCAAACAGATATATCGACTTTTTCTAGTATTTCCTTTGTTTCTAAAAGTTTTTTATTTTCATTACTTTCCCACACAATAACTCTCTTTCCCATACTTCTTAAATACTTTGCTGCCCAAAAACCAGATCTTCCTAACCCAATAACAAAGTTTATCTTTTCTTCTTTTTTTATATTATTTTTAATAGGCATTAAATTTATAATTAAATTGATGACTAGAAATTAACTGGTCTATCTAAATTATGAAAAATTCCTTAAAAACTAATCTAATTTCTAAATTAAAATTAATAAACGTTTTTTTATTTATTTTTGGATTTAATTCGATAGATGTTGAATTAAAGGCTCATCTTAGAGGTTATTATTCAACTGAAAGTGAAGCAAAAGAAAAAGCTAAAGACCTTGGTTGCCTTGGAACATTTAAAATAAACGAAATGTGGATGCCTTGTGAAAGTGAAAAAGATCTTCATAAATACCTTAGAAAAAACAAATAATGCCTAGAACTAAAACAAGAAAACTTCACAGAAGTATTACTCTTATAACAGTAATTCCATTATTGATAACTGTTATTAGTGGAAGCTTATATTCATTATTTCAATATTTTGGATTTGATTTCTTTTGGCTTATGAAAGTTCATACAGGAAATTTTTTCTTTATAAATTTTCAACCTCTTTACACCCCTGTTGTAGGTTTTCTAACAATATTTGCAATAATTTCTGGTTTATTTTTATTTCCTAGATCTAAAATTAAATATCCAGATTAATTAAATGAAAGAAAATATTACTGAATTATGGTTTTCTTGGTTTTATAAAAATTGGGAGAAAAATGCTCCGGGTAATTTGATTGAGAAAGGCTTATCTCCATCACAAATTGCAGAGAGATTTGTAAATGAAAATCATAAAGAATTTTTAGAAATAGCCAAAGAATTTGATGAAGATAATTATCAGGCTTTAGATGAATTTATGAAACTTTCAGAAAGTGAATTGCATATTCTGAAATATTTTTTGAAGTTAATAAAACTAAAAAACTCATAAAAAACTACTAAGTATTTTCATACTCTTTTCCCATAAATTTTTTCTTTCTTTCTTATTTAGAGCATATGGTGAAGTTGGAGATAATTTTGGATGACCTCGGAAATTGAATTTAGGCCCATAATGGTCTCCTCCTTTTACCTCAGGAGAAGTCGCAGCAAGTAATTGAGGTAAAGCACCCATTTCTGCCGATTGAAAAATTGGACTAAATAGCTCTAAAGAGAAAGCTTCTATAGGACTTGGTTTTGGTTTCTGTGCTGAAAAAAGATTTGTTTTCGCAATACCTGGATGTGCCGCCAAGGATAAAATATTCTTTTGTTCTAGTTTTTCATTTAACTCTAAAGCAAACATTACGTTAGCTAATTTACTGTTAGCGTATGATTCCCATTTGTTATAGTAATTTTCTGCTTTTAGATTATTCCATCCAACTTTTCCAAAGAACTGAGCCCCTGAAGTTACTGTTACTATTCTAGAGTTTTCTTTCTTTTCGATTAAAGGAAGGAATTTTAGTGTTAAAAGCATATGTGCTAAATGATTGACCGCAAATTGTATTTCAAAACCTTGTTTACTTAATGTTTTTGGTGGGTGCATTATACCTGCATTGTTAATGAGTAAATCTAAATTCTCAAACTCACTTGATATTTTTGATCCAATTTCACTTACATTATTTAAATCTGAAAGATCTAGTTCTATAGGAGTAAATTTACCTGCAGGATTTAGCGACTTTAATTTGTCTATTGCAGCATTAGCCTTTTCTAAACTTCTGCAAGCAAGCAAAACATGTGCATTTTTTTCTGCTAGAGCTTTAGCGGTGTAATAGCCAAGACCACTGTTTGCGCCAGTTATAAAAGCTGTTTTCCCATCTAAATTGGGAATATCTGATATGGTCCAATTAGACCTTTTATTCTTAGAGATAGTGGCAGTCATTTTCTAATTCTTCTTAAAAATATTTAAACTTGATTAAAAATTAAGTTTGCTGAATATTTTTTATCGTAAATACTTATGCTAAGGATCGTGAGTACTTAAATAATTACTCTCTTTATAATTAATTAGTTTTTATTGATTAATTTTTAATTGCATATTGCCATTCATTGTATTTTGAAAAATTTTTTTCTCTAAGTAATTGTAATTTTCTGCTATTTATTTTGATGACAATTCCATCAGTTGGGTATTTAGAAAATATTTTTCCATCTAACCATCTTTTTCTAAATAACTCGACTTGGCTTGTAAAATTTGTGAAGTAACTGTGAGGGGTGATAAAGCCACATTTTTTAAGATAGTTAAGGGTTTCATACTGGTTAAGTCTTCCATTAAGTATTTGGAAACAGCAAAAGCTGAAATTTTCTTTAATCCTTTTTTTATTGTTGAGGAATTCGCTTGTAATTTTTTGGGAAAAATAGGGAGTTTCGTTTGGGGCATAAAGCTCACCTCTAACTTGAAAATCTCGTTGGATAGGAATGCTATTGGGGACATCTTTAATCTTTTCAATTTTGCTTGAGACATCAAATCCTTTTCTTGTAATGGCTTTATTAAACTTGCCATTTATATATTGAATTGCAATAGCGCAACCATCAATTTTTGGTTGAATGCTCAATCTTGTATTTTTTAATAAGCTACTTAAAAACTCTTTATGATTATCTTTAGGTAATGAGGGTAATAAAAAATTACTTCTTTGATTAAAATAATCATATTTTGTATCTGTAAGAAGTAAGTTTCTTTCAAGTTGATCAAATGCTTTATCAGATATAAGAGCATTTCCTATTCGATATTGTTCATCAAGATATTTGACATTTTTTTCTAATAATGAACCCATCATATTTCTTGGATAATTTTGAAAATATTTTTGAGGAGATTTTTTACTTAAGTCAAGGATTGATAGATTCAAATTTGACTTTAGGAGTAAAAAAAATTGGCTTGTCCATATATATTTTCCTATAAGGAGTTCACTTGAAAAGTATAAAATGTACTCATTGAGGGTTTAAATTAAATACTTCAATAAAATATTTTTTCAGAAAATTGTTTCAAGGTTTTTAATGATTAAATAAGAAATTAAAAACCTTTATTTAGTTAAGCCCATACAATTTAGAAAAAAATTTTTTAAAATATACAAAAATGCCGTTACTTTTAGATGCTCAGGAAAAGTGGGACGATTTTTTAGAAAATAAAATCACAAATTACGAAAAACTGCGTAATTTTGATTATGGCCCAACGAATAAAAGCTCCGTTTCAAAATTATCACCTTATATTTCTCATAGGGTTTTATTAGAATATGAATTGCTTAAAGATGTTAAAAAGAAATATCATTCTCAAAAGATTAATAAATTTGTTGAAGAGATTTATTGGAGAATTTATTGGCAAGGTTGGATGGAAAATAGACCAAAGGTGTGGTGTAATTTTATTTCTGAAAAAAATTATGAATATGATTTTGAAACCTATGAAAAAGTAATAAATGGAAACTCAGAATTATTTTTTTTCAATTCATGGGTTAATGAGTTAAAAACTTATAACTACTTACACAATCATACTCGTATGTGGTTCGCTAGTACTTGGATTTTTAATTTAGGCCTGCCCTGGCAATTAGGCGCAAGTTTTTTCTTTAAACATCTTTATGATGGAGATGCAGCATCGAATCTTTTGAGTTGGAGATGGATTGCAGGATTACAAACAAAAGGAAAGCAATATCGTTTTTCCCCAGCAAATCTCAGAAAATTTTCAAATAATAGGTTCAATGTGGAAAAGATTAATAATAGGCAAATCTTTCTTGAAGAAAAAAATGAAATCCCTCTTGATGATGAGATTTATAAAAGTAATATTGAACCAAAGTCAGAAACCCTTATATTATTTGAAAACGATTTACATGTTTCAACTCTTGAAAATATCTTACGAAATTACAAGAGCGTTTTTATTATCCTACTAAGCAATGCTCAAAGAAAAATAAAATTATCTGAAGCAGTTCTGAGTTTCAAGCAACAAATAGTTCTTGAATTCATAAAGCAATTTGATAATGTTATTCAGATTGATCCTTTAAAATTAAAAGAGACATTGGTTGATATTGATCAGTTAGATATGATTTATCCTGGTGTTGGGGAAAATAACGACTTTATAAATAGTTTTAAAAAGTCAAATAATAAGGTGATTTTTAATTTAGTAAGAGATCAAGACTTATTTGCTTGGAAGTTTGCCAAAAAAGGATTCTTTAAATTCAAAGAAAATATACCCAAAATTAATCAATATGTTTTTCAAAATTATTAACTGAGATTTTTGGAATATAATATATTTTTAAAAAGCTAAAAATTTTGAAATACGCAAATCTCTAAGTATAAATACTTAATTAAAGATCAGTTTTATGGTTTAATCCACGATGAATAATGTGGCTAGTTATTTTTACTTAAGAAATACGTTTTATAGTGCTTTCAACAATTCTTACAAAATCATTCAGCAAAGATACAGCTTTATTAATCCTAAGAGTAATTACTGGTACAGTTCTAATTCATCATGGATTTGAAAAGCTAGCTAATATAGAAAATTTTGCTGATGCTTTTGTCAGACCTCTACACTTACCTTTCCCAATTTTTTTATCATATGTAGCTGCATTTTCAGAAATTGGTGGAAGCTGGTTATTAATACTTGGTTTAGCTACAAGATTCGGTGCGTTAGCAATAGTTGGTACTATATCGGTTGCCATATATCATGCTCTAGTAACATCGGGATTTAATATTTTCTTGTTAGAACTTTTACTACTATATTTCGCTTCAGCTACCTCAATAGCATTAACAGGTCCTGGAGATTTCTCAATTGATGAAGTAATTATAAGAGTCTTAAGATCTGAGTCTGATGATGAAGATATTCAAGAAACAGTAAAAACTAAAGCAAATACTGGTAAATTGATCAACCAAGAAGATTCAACCAACAAAGGTGGTATTTTCCAATTCCTTCAAGCAAATTTACTCTCGGATACTTCAAATTAAATTTTTGGATAAAGACTATCAATTAATTCCTGTTTTTTTTGTAAGGAATTTATTCTTTCAAATTTAATTTTTAAAGTCGCTTCCGTTAAACTTAAGAAAAGTCCCAAAGCAGTTACCCAAGATAAAAAGATTAAAGGATTTTCGGGAATTTCAGAGAAATTCATATAGTTAATATTTCTTTTATAAAACTGACCGATCTATTTAATATTTTCAACCTAAGTAAACAATTTAGAAATATTTTATGGATTTATTTCCAATCTTTCCCAATTATTTTTCTTATGCCAGACATACCTTTTGTGGATAGGCGTTACTAATTTAAGGAGATCTACAGAATATATTTCAAATTCTAATACAACAAAACTTTCTGGTTTATTTAAATCACTAGAGATTATTTGAGAAGTGCACATATTTTTATTAATCTCTTTTCCTGGATGTTGCCAAAACCAAGTTAATTTGGATCTATCGGATAAAGAATCCCAATATTTCATATTTTCCTTTAACTCCCTCATTTTTCCTTTAAATCTGAATTGTGATTTGCTTTTAAAAAAAAGCCATAAAACCTCTGCGTTGGAGTTTAATTTTAATTGAGCAACTTTTTCGCTGCGGCTATCAGTAAAAATAAGGATTGAACTTTCAGTTTGCCATCCTCTAAAAACTACTGTACGTAATCTAGGTTCGTTATCCCCGTTAATAGTACATAGCTGAAACCACCTACTTGAGGGTAATTTACCTTCTTTTTTTCTCGCAGCTTTTAACTCCTGCCTCCACATTGGAATTTTAATTTCCTTCATTAAATTTGGGTAAAAGTAAACCACTAATTCGCTTATATTCTGCAAATGAAGCATATTTTGTAAGTGATTTGTCCTTTTTTAGCATTCTTGGTAGAAAGACTCCAAAGAAAAATAAAGCAAGAATAGCAAAAGGTATAAAACTCACAGAAAGGATGGTAAATGATAAATAAATTAGTATTTCACCAAGGTAATTTGTATTTCTTATATTTTTGAAAAATCCATCTTTAATAAGTTCTTTTTTGATTTTAAGAGTGAAATATTTTTGAGCATCACTTGCAAAATGAAGAAAAACACCAATTATATTTATTGAAATAGAAGCTGCAATTATGGGATATGAAACTGATTTTTGGGAGGAAATGAGAATAAATGGAGCTATCCAGTAACTACCAAGGAAAATAAACCCAGTAATTGAAGTTATGAAATTTATTTTTTCTTTAAAATATGGATCTGGAAATATTTTTTCTTTTAATAACCAAAGTATTCCATAAGTTCCATGCAAAGATAAATAAACCCATGCAGCAATTGAATAATTTTTATAAAAAATCATTAACCCTGCCACAACAAATACAGTTAAGCCTTTATGCAGGTTGATTATTTGGTTAAGTTTCATTTTCTAATTAATCTAAAAAACGAAAGTATTATTTGTGGATCTTCTTGCATTCATCAATAATCTAATGGGCGATACTGGATTCGAACCAGTGACCACTACCTTGTCGAGGTAATGCTCTACCGCTGAGCTAATCGCCCTTTTGAAAAAGTCAAATATTTGAACTCCTTATATGAAAATAGCAGCTCAAGGATTCATTTTCTAAGTAACTTAATTTTCCATCTTGCTCTTTTGGTTATTTCTAAATCTAGAATTTCAATAAACCCTTTGTTATCAAGTTGAAGTTTGTCACCGACTTTTATACTAATAGTACCTTTCTTTACTGTCTTATCATTTAATTTAAGCATTCCAGTTTCTATCCTTTCCAAAATTTTGTTCCTAGAGATTCGGAAACCTGCAGAAGCTATTGCATCTATCCTTGTTGAAGCCTCTACCGTATTAATTATTTTTTTTGATCTCCCAACAGGTATTTGTAATTCATCTAAACATACTATTTTTATTTTTACTTTTACATCTCTTAGGGAGAAAATCTTTTCATCTAAGAATTCAATTTTTGAATCGTCGATTATTCCTTGAGCTCCTCTATCTCCTATGGTCCAAATATCACCGATTCTTTCTTCCCTCAATCCATTATCCACTAATAAGGATCTAAAATCATCCTGAGTTGCGTTGTCAAATAAAAAATTACCATTCATTTGAATACCTTTCGCAGGGAAATCTTTAATTAGTTCATTTTTCTCTGGGATATTATCTTCTCTAAAACATGCAATCTTGGATCTTTGGGCTGAATTATATCCTCCAAAAACAAAAAATTTAAAATCATTTAAATTTTCAAATTCTTTCAAAATTTCTTCACACACAAATGTTGAATTAAACCCGGTCCAATATGTTTGCCAATGTTTTAAAGATAAATTAGAAATATTTATTAATTCCTCAATTTCCTTTTTGTAATTTGAATTAATTAATAATTCCCTTAAGTCAATCATTTAGCCTTCTATAAAAATTATGTCTCTAGGGTCTGATTGTTTTATTAAAGCCCAAGGTAACTCGGTCCCTATTTGATTTTCAAGAAGAACAAGCCATTTTCCTTCTTTATTGAAATCAATAATAGATCTCAACTCTTTATTTCTATTAACGTTAATACTTGCTGAAGATACAATGCTTCCTAAATATCCTGAGCCCATACCCAAAATACCCCCCATGAAAGATTCTCCTATATTGTTTAATCCAATGAAGCTAAAAGTGGATAAATTTGTCATATTAGAAAATGCTATGCCTGCTATAAAACCAAATGGCATTAGCCAGTTACGCATATTTTTCTGTCTTATTTTTCTATCAAGTTTTGGATTTAGGATTCTTATGTTTTCAATTTCTTCAGATTTAAAGAAGCTATTTGTGGATAAATTTAATAATTGTTGTTGATCAGGAGTTGTTTTTTCTTTAGATGGCAAAATTAATAAACATTCTGTTAGAAATATTGATTTGTCCTTAAAAACATTTAATAGATCAAGGCATTTTTCTAGCTCATTAAATATCACTATACTTTTAGTCAATTTTCATTCCTCAAATGTTGGTTTGTTGATTCAAATTAATAAAACAAGATATCTCTACTATAGATTAAGTTAAAGTAAAAAAATTAAAGAACAATTCTTTAAATGACAAAAGTTTTAATTACAGACCCAATTGATCAAACGGGAATTGATATTCTTTCCCAAGTCGCTCAAGTTGATCAGAAGATTGGAATCTCGAACTCTGAATTGGCATCTGTTATC
This sequence comes from Prochlorococcus sp. AG-673-L20, assembly GCA_003211135.1. GTDB lineage: Bacteria > Cyanobacteriota > Cyanobacteriia > PCC-6307 > Cyanobiaceae > Prochlorococcus_A. The sequence continues at coordinate 19,169 of QCTN01000015.1, forward strand.
CATGATTATGATGCTCTTATGATACGCTCAGGCACTCAAGTTACAGGAGATATTATTAATTCTTCTAAGAAACTAAGAATAATTGGAAGAGCTGGGGTTGGTGTAGATAATGTGGATGTTAAGGTGGCTACTCAAAAGGGGGTACTCGTTGTTAATTCTCCGGGAGGGAATACCATAGCTGCTGCCGAGCATACAATTGCAATGATGTTGGCATTATCAAGAAATATACCAATTGCAAATAGTAGTACTTTTTTGGGTAAATGGGAAAGAAAAAAATTTGTTGGTAATGAGTTGTTTAAGAAAAAGCTAGGTGTTGTAGGTTTAGGAAAAATAGGAACTCATGTCGCAAAAGTTGCCAATGCTCTTGGAATGGATGTTTATGGATATGATCCATTTGTTTCCTCAGAAAGAGCACAACAATTACAGGTTAAATTGTCCGAATTAAAAACGTTATTTGAGGAATCTGATTATGTAACTTTACATTTGCCGAGGACTTCAGAAACAGAAAACCTAGTAAATATGAAGGTGCTTAAAAGTATGAAAAAAAATGCAAAATTAATAAACTGTGCGCGTGGGGGAATAATTGATGAAGAAGCTTTAGCTGAGGCACTTAATAATTCATTGATAGGAGGAGCAGCTATTGATGTGTTTGCTAAAGAGCCATTAGACTCCAATTCACCTCTACTTAAAGTTGATAAAAATTTAATCCTTACACCTCATTTAGGAGCATCAACTAGGGAAGCTCAAGAGAATGTTGCTGTAGATGTTGCTGAACAAATAAGAGATGTTCTTTTGGGACTTTCTGCACGAACAGCAGTAAATATTCCGGGTTTAAGTCCTGATATTATGGATAGCCTTAAACCTCATTTACAATTAGCTGAAACAATGGGCCTTTTAATAAGCCAACTTTCTGGAGGACAAATTCAAAAGTTAGAGGTAAGGCTTCAAGGTGAATTTGTGCAGCACCCTTCACAGCCTTTAATCATAGCCAGTTTAAAAGGTCTATTAAGTAAGGCTCTAGGCGATCGAATAAATTATGTTAACGCTTCTCTTGAGGCAGAGTCTAGAGGTATTTCAGTAGTTGAAAGTAAAGACGAGGCTAGACCGGAATTTGCTAGCGGTTCACTTCAATTAACTACATTTGGAGATAATGGTGAGCATAGTGTTGCAGGAAGCATTTTTGCTGATGGCGAATTGAGAATAATTAGCATTGATCAATATCCAGTTAATGTTTCTCCAAGTAGATTTATGCTTATAACTAGGCATAGAGATATGCCGGGCATTATTGGAAAGTTAGGTTCCCTCCTAGGGGACCACAATGTCAATATTGCCTCAATGCAAGTTGGTAGAAAAATTGTCAGAGGAGAGGCTGTTATGGTTTTAAGTATTGATGATCCTATTCCTACAAATTTGCTTGAATCAATTCTTGAAGTTGAGGGCATCACTAGTTCTGATCCAGTAACTTTATAAATAATTTGAGTAGTTAATGGAAATAAAAAATTGGTATGAACTTACCTTTGAAATAGAAACTAATTTAGAAGAAATTATTATTTGGAAATTAAATGACTTAGGTATATCTAGTTACGCATTTGAAATTTTATTAAATAATAAAAATAATAAAAAAGTTATAATTTGGCTTCCAAATTTAAATTGGCCAGAAAGTTTAAGAATTAAACTTTTAAGAAATATTAAAGAGGTTTTAGATAAAAACAATTATCAACCCCATTGTTTTGAGTGGAATCTTATTGAACAGGAAGATTGGATATCAAGCTGGAAGAAATATTGGGGACCAGAACTTGTAGGGGATAACTTACTTGTATTACCTTGTTGGCTTGAATTACCAGAGGAATATAAAAATAAGAAAGTTATTAAAATAGATCCTGGAGCAGCTTTTGGTACAGGAAGTCATCCCACGACATCTCTTTGCTTAGAAGAATTGGAAAAGATTTCATTATCTAGAAAGAAAATATTAGATATAGGTTCAGGAAGCGGTATTTTAAGTATTGCCGCTAGATCTTTTGGGGCTAGCAAGATTTATTCTATAGATAATGATTATCTGGCAATAAATTCTACTGAGTCTAATTTTCGGCTGAATTTTGGTAATCTTGATAATTTAAAAACATATTTAGGATCATTTGATGGGTTGGTTTCAAAATATACTTTGAAAAATTTTGATTATATTTTGTGTAATATTCTTGCAGAAGTTATAAAAGGCATAATCCCTGACATTCGTAATTGCCTTAAAATTGATGGAGAAGTTATTTTAAGTGGGATCTTGAATTCACAAAAAGATGAAATTATCAAATTATTAAAGGCTAGTAATTTACGAATAAATGATGTATCTTCTAAAAAAGATTGGGTGTGCATTACAGCACAAAAAATCCCCTAATCTTAAAAATACATAAGTTTTTCTAATGTAACCCCCCTTTCCCATTGTATTGTTTCATTTTTTACACCCATTACACACAAATGCTTACAAACAATGTTAAAAAAGTATTAAAGGTAAAATTTTTTACCATCAATTTTTAAATTAAATGGCTTCTTACAAAGTTACACTTATTAGTGAAAGTGAAGGTCTCAATTCTACTATTGAAGTACCTGATGATCAGTACATTTTAGATGCTGCTGAAGAACAGGGTGTTGATCTACCATACTCTTGTAGAGCAGGAGCTTGTTCTACTTGTGCAGGTAAGATCACATCAGGAACTGTTGATCAATCAGACCAAAGTTTTTTAGATGATGATCAATTAGAGGCTGGTTTTGTTCTTACTTGTGTTGCATATCCATCTTCAGATGTAACAATTAATACTCATGCTGAAGAAGAACTTTATTAATTTATAAAAATTAACTTTTTTAGGTTGTTTTATTAAATTTTTTCTGCCACTCTCATATGAGGTGGCTTTTTCTATGCGATAAATGAATAAATTTGAATTTTTTAAAACCGATGCAATTCAATCAAGTTACGGTGGTCAATTCAGCTATAAAGTGATTGGACCATGTTGCAGGCTATACGATAGAGAAGAGTTGCCTTGGCCTTGTTCTAGGCTTGCTTGGCGCAGTAAAGAGCCCAGTTGGAGAAGGATAGGCTCTCGATTTGTCGCGGATATGGCCTCAAGGAAATGTCCATCGTATTCAGTTCAAATTTTAGAGCCAGGATCAAAACCTGTAGAAACGGTCATCACTCTCTTCTCAAAGAAGTTTTCTTCAGAAATTCAAGAATGGTGGTATAGCAAAAAACCAGCCTCAAAAGAGGCTGGTAATGTTTCCCCTGATTTTATAAGTTAGTTTTATGCTTTTGGTTTTGGTGGCATATAACCTTTTAGGCCAGAGCATTCAAGACTATCAACTGTATCGACTCCAGTTGTTGAATTAGTACCAGTAGCTCTTTCACATAATGATTTTCTTTGAGAAAGATCAAGATTCGCATCAGTAAAGTCTGTTCCATCTATGATCGCCCCATCAAAAACACTTTTCATTAGCTCGCCGTTTGTAAGATTTGCGTCTGAAAAATCAGCATTATCAAAACGTACAGCATATGCAATAAGATCTTTCATATTGGCACCTTTGAAACTAGAATTCTTTGCAGTTGTTACACTCATATAGGCCCCTTGTAGGTTGGCTTCGCCTAAATCTTGATTAGATAAATCATATTTTACATATTCATTATTTTGAAGATCTGCACCATGAAGATCTTCTTTCAATCCATCTACTGATGAAGGATCACTGGGATAAAGCGCATTTGCAGATATTGGATTAAGAAGTAAACCAATAATTAATGGAAGAAAAATAAGAAGTCTTTTGAAAGACTTATTAAGTGATGAAAAAATTGAAACCATTTCGATCGACATCAAATTAAAAAAAACCATATGACTATTATTTCATGGGTTGGTCATTTACAAACCTACTTCTCACGAACTGTTGCAGTTTATTTAATTTCTGCGGTTAAAAAATCTCTAGCGAGATAGGTATTAGGGAATATTGTCTGAGCTTCTCTTAGCAAATCGCTTGGCTTGATTGGACTTCTTTGAGTATATCTAGGACTAAAATGAGTGATAATTAGTTTCTTCGCGTTAGATAATAGTGCAGTTTTTGCGGCCATTATCGTTGTCGAATGTAATTTTTCATAAGCCATTTTTTCATCTTCTTTGGAAAATGTAGATTCATGTACTAACAAATCTGCATTCTTGGATAGATTTACTGCTGATTCACTAAAAACTGTATCTGTACAATAAACAAAACATTCACCTTTTCTGGGGGGGCCGCAGAACTCATTCCCATTAAAAGATCTTCCATCTTTCAAGGCAACTGTTTTTCCTGATTGTAATTCTGAATATATTGGTCCAGGAGGTATTTTAAAATCTTTTGCTTTTTTGATATCGAATATTCCTGGCTTATCTTTTTCGCTTACACGATAACCATAAGCAGGGAGTCTATGCTTGAGGCAGGCACAATGGACTTCTATCTTATCGCTTTCAAATAAAACTTTATTTAGTGAGGCGAAATCTTCAACTTCTATAAAGCGCAAAGGGAAAGACAACTTGCAATAGCTATTCTTAAGTGCTGAAATTACAAAACTTCTTAATTCTGAAGGACCATAAATTTCAATACCATTACTGTTTCCCGATAATCCTAGTGTAGCTAAAAGACCTGGTAAACCGTAAATATGGTCTCCATGCATATGAGTAATAAATATCTTTTTAATTTGTGAAGACTTAATATCACTCTTCATCAGTTGATGCTGTGTTCCTTCACCGCAATCAAAAAGCCATACTTCAGCTGTTTGAGATAGTTTAAGTGCTAAGGAAGAAACATTTCTTGTTAAGGTTGGAACCCCAGAGCTTGTTCCCAAGAAAGTGATGTTCACTTTTAATGTTATTTTTATTTTAATATCCTTATTAAATCTAGACTTTTAGTCAGACTTAGGCAAATGCAAAATTTGTTTTTCAAACATAGTGGTTTTTAAAATTATAAAAAATTCTCATAAATTTTATTTAATAGGGGTCATAACTTTCTGTGTTTTCCAAAATCACTGTGTTTATGCTGCCAAAGAGCCCTTGATAAGGGTTCTAATATCAAAAAATAAAAATTTGAGGATCAGATCAGATGGATCAATTCCATTAATCATAAAAGGAAAAGGTTTCTCAAATAAAAAAATTAAAGGTTTAACTTTAAAAAATTCAAGCAATAAAACCATAATATTTTTTGATAAGGATAAACAAAAAATCTACGATTTGAAGAATAAAGCAAAAATTGAAGTTAAATCTTCTGATAGAAGGGGTATATGGGTGGGGCAAAAAAGATACTCAGGAAAATTAAATCTATTAATAGTTGATTCTGAGATATTGGTAATTAACATTCTTGGGATTGAGAAGTATTTAAGTTGTGTGGTTGGTTCAGAGATGCCAGCTAAATGGCCTTTAGAAGCATTAAAAGCTCAAGCTATTGCTTCAAGAACTTATGCTTTGAAGCAAAGAGGTAATTCTATTTATGATATTGATTCAACGAATAAGAATCAAGTCTATAATGGATTAGAGTCTAAAACTCCTAGAACTACAAGAGCGGTCAATAATACAAGAACATTAGTTTTGACTCATAAAAACAAATTAATAAATGCTTTGTTTCATAGCAGCTCAGGTGGGATGACTGAAAATAGTCAAGATGTATGGAAAAATAAATATCCATACTTATCGAGTGTTAAAGATTTTGACAGAACCAATCCTAAACTTCGATGGGAGAAAAGATTTTCTAACGAACAATTGCAAAAATTATTTCCACGTATTGGAGGGATAAAACAAATTGAGATTTTAAATATAACTAATACTGGAAGAGTAAAAAATGTAAAAATTTATGGGAATTATGGATCTGATCAAATATCAGGAGTAGATATTAGAAAAAGAATGGATCTTAAAAGTACCTTAGTAAGATTTAAATTTATTGAAGATAATATAATAGAATCTGATAAGGATAATTTTAAAATATTATCAACAAATAAGATTGAAGATGAACCCCTAACTCATATTGTTAAAGCTGGGGATAATTTAATTGATATTGCTTATAAATACAATGTAAATGTAAATGAAATAGTTGACTTAAATAGTATTAAAAATCCTTCACTAATCAATATAAATCAAAAATTATTAATTCCAAGAAATAGCTCGTCTAAATTATCACATTTAGAAAAAATTTTGGTAGTTTCTGGAAATGGATCTGGACATGGTGTAGGAATGAGCCAATGGGGTGCTAAAAATATGGCTATTAGGGGAGAAAAAGCTGAAAGGATTTTAAAGCATTTTTATAGAGGGGTTAAAATAAAACCTTTTAGTAAATATTTTTTATGAAATTAGTTTGCGTTAAGAACTAATTTTGGCTGTAATTTAGTTTCCTCTTCATTAATAAAACCAATTCCTAATAGGATTTTTTTTTGGTCAATGATTTTTATCGGTTTTTCATGATCAAATGTGGAGGTTCTAACAAAATTATTGGCATTAAATTTAATTATCCTTCCTGTTTTCCAGAAATTAATTTCTTCTTGGTTTGTTAAAACAAGTGTTGAAATATGATCAAGAGCAAAAATAGTAGGAATAATAAAAGGTTCTTTTTTGTATTTGAGATTACTAAGATCAGATATTTTTAAAGAATTTTTCTCATGGAATCCACAAGCTGAAATTCTTTTAAGTTTTAAAAGACAACCTTCAGAATCTAAGATCTCACCCAAATCTCTAGCGATCGATCTTATATAAGTTCCTGAGGAACATGAAATTTTGATTTCTAATATTCCATTTATTTGATCCCATTTGTTTAGAACTAATTCTTCTATTTCTACCTCTTTGGGTTTTAATTCAAATTCCTCATTTTTCAAAGATTTTTTGTATGCTCTTTCTCCATTAATGTGAACACTAGATACTTTGGGAGGTACTTGTTGGATAATACCTCTGAAGTTATTTAAATATTTATCTAATTGATTATGGCTCAATATCGGCCAATCTTTTCTGTTAAGAATTTCGCCTTGCATATCATCAGTTTTTGTTCTTATGCCTAATTGGATTTGGCCAATATAGGTTTTGCCTTGAGGTAAATATTGAATAAATCTTGTTGCGCTACCTATTGCTATTGGTAAAGTGCCTGTTACATCGGGATCTAAAGTACCTGTGTGACCAACTTTTTTGGTATCTAATAATTTCCTTATTTGTTTAACGCAATCATGAGAGGTAAATCCTTTCTCTTTATTAATTGCTATAAATCCATCTTTAATTTCCATTTTAATATTAAGATTCCTATGAGAACTATTTCTTACTATTTTATTATTTTTAAATAAGAAATTATTAAAGTAAGAAATTGAAAAAAGATGAATTTATAATAAAAGAATTTATAGAGGATGCTTTTGATTTGAAATCACACTTAATGGAATTCTTGTCTATCGAGGAGGGTGATTTAGACGGGTTCCTCGAAAATGCAAAGATGGATTTAGCCAATCTTCATCCCGGGTGTAGTTTAAGTAAGGCTGAAGACTTTTATAAAGAAATTGTTGGAGATAAGCATTTGGCAGATTTGGCAGCGTGGCATATTTCAAGTAAAGATTATATTGCTGACACGTTAAAACTTCAGCAGAGATTTTCAAGAAATTTGGTCTTAGACTTTGGTGGAGGGATTGGTACTCATGCTTTAGCTAATGCTATGTCTGCAAGTGTTGAGCATGTTTTTTTTGTAGATATTAATCAAACAAATAGGGATTTTGTAGAATATAGGGCTAAAAAACTTGGATTGGATAAAAAACTCACTTTTTGTAAAACAATTCAGGAAACAAAAATATCTATATTTGATACTATCGTATGCCTTGATGTATTAGAGCATTTATCTGATCCATCTTCTCATCTAGATACTTTTCATAAAATCATGGGTCCTAACTCAATTGGATTATTTAACTGGTACTTTTATAAAGGAGAAAATAATGAATATCCCTTTCACATTGATGATGAGCAAATTGTTGAAGAATTTTTTAAGACTCTACAATCTAATTTTGTAGAAGTTTTTCATCCTATTCTAATTACCACAAGATCTTATAAAAAGAATTAAAGAACCACATTTACTCTTTTTCTGTTTCTTAAATTCCTTTTAATACTATCAAAGCTTACAATTCCTTCTTTTAGGGCAAAAAGTGTATCGTCTTTTCCTTTGCCAACGTTAATTCCTGGTAAAAAAGAAGTACCTCTTTGACGGATTATGATAGATCCTGCTGATACTTTTTCTCCCCCATAAGCTTTAACGCCAAGTCTTTTCGAATTAGAATCTCTTCCATTTCTGGTTGATCCTGTACCTTTTTTATGTGCCATTAGTAAAAATTAGTTTTCGGGATTTGAGGTCTTTGGGCTAGTGCTCTTTGTTTTAACTTCAGTTTTTGAAGATGTTTTGGGAGTACTATTTGCTATTGTTATAGATTTTACCATAACTCTTGTGAGTTCTTGTCTATGACCCATTTTTCTACGTGTCTTCTTTTTAGGACGCATTTTATATACGATTATTTTTTTATCTCTCTTATGAGAAACCACTTCTAATTCAATTTTTGCATTTTTTACGTAAGGTTGACCAAGTGAAATATTATCTTTATCTTTTATTAAAAGAATTTTATCAATAATAATTTTATCTTTTTCTTTAGCATTTAACCTGTCAATATCATAATATTTATCAACTTCAAACCAGAATTGTTGGCCAGATGTCTCTGCTATTGCATACAAAATTTCATTTTGGACAGTATTGTCAGAAGGTTTTTTTGAAGAAGTCATATAATGAGGACGCTGAGAGGCTCAAATATATTAATTTGATTAAGCCTGTTTAGCTGTCTAGAATGTTAATTCATTTTCTTATTTTATAGTGTATTTAGTCAAGGTTTATTATTAAAATCTTTCATTAAACTTGAGGTATTAACAAATGGCTGCAAGAAAAACATATATTTTAAAACTTTACGTAGCAGGTAATACTCCTAATTCAATGAGGGCTTTAAATACTCTTAAAGAAATTCTCGAAAATGAATTTAAAGGGGTTTATGCATTAAAAGTAATAGATGTTCTCAAACAACCGCAACTTGCTGAAGAAGATAAGATTTTGGCAACGCCAACTCTTGCTAAGATTCTACCTCCACCTGTTAGAAGAATAATTGGTGATTTATCAGATAGAGAAAAGGTTTTAATTGGATTAGATTTACTTTTTGATGAATTATCAGAGAGTGAATACAGTGGAGGTACAAAAAATTAATAAAAACTTTTATAATTGAAAATATACAAATAGTTAAAGAATAATTTTCCCAGCCAAAATTTATGAAAGATAAAAAAATTAGCAATTCAATAAAAATGCAAGTCCAGAAAATACCCACTGGGATAAATGGTTTTGATGATGTTTGTAGGGGAGGCTTACCTGCCGCGAGAAGCACTCTTGTTAGTGGTACATCAGGAACTGGTAAAACTGTTTTTTCTCTACAATATTTACATCATGGAATTTGTAATTTTGATGAGCCAGGAATTTTTATTACCTTTGAAGAGTCACCTTTAGATATAATTAGAAATGCAGCTAGCTTTGGTTGGGATTTACAGAAATTAATTGATCAAAATAAACTTTTTATTTTGGACGCTTCGCCTGATCCTGATGGTCAAGATGTTGCGGGCAATTTTGATCTTTCAGGTTTGATTGAAAGGATTAGTTATGCGATTAGAAAATATAAAGCGAAGAGAGTTGCGATAGACTCGATTACCGCTGTGTTTCAGCAATATGATGCTATTTATGTTGTTAGAAGAGAGATTTTTAGACTTATTGCGAGATTAAAAGAAATAGGAGTTACTACTGTAATGACCACTGAAAGGGTGGACGATTATGGGCCAATAGCTCGTTATGGAGTTGAAGAATTTGTATCTGATAATGTCGTACTACTTAGAAATGTTCTTGAGGCAGAAAAAAGAAGAAGAACTTTAGAAGTTTTAAAGTTGAGAGGCACCATACATATGAAAGGAGAATTCCCTTTCACAATGGGAGATGACGGCATAATTGTTTTTGCCTTAGGAGCGATGAGATTAACCCAAAGATCCTCGAATATAAGAATAAGTTCAGGAGTTAAAGATCTTGATGAAATGTGTGGAGGTGGCTATTTTCAAGATTCAATAATTCTGGCAACAGGTGCGACTGGTACAGGTAAAACAATGCTGGTATCAAAGTTTATTGAAGATGCTTATAACAATAATGAAAGAGCCATACTTTTTGCCTATGAAGAATCTAGGGCTCAACTAAATAGAAATGCTACGAGTTGGGGAATAGATTTTGAAAAAATGGAGAATGATGGATTATTAAAAATTATTTGTGCATACCCTGAATCAACTGGCTTAGAAGATCATCTACAGATTATAAAAACTCAAATTAATGAATTCAAACCTAAGAGATTGGCAATTGACTCTCTTTCTGCATTGGCTAGAGGTGTAAGTTTGAATGCTTTTAGACAATTTGTAATTGGAGTTACTGGTTATTCAAAACAAGAAGAAATAGCAGGTTTCTTCACAAATACTGCTGAAGAATTTATGGGAAGCCATTCTATTACTGACTCACATATTTCAACTATTACAGATACGATATTGTTATTACAATATGTTGAAATTAAAGGGGAGATGGCTAGAGCTATAAATGTGTTTAAAATGAGAGGCTCATGGCATGATAAAAGGATTAGAGAATATATAATTACTGGTAAAGGCCCTGAAATAAAAGATTCATTTTCTAATTTTGAACAAATATTTAGCGGTGCACCTCATAGAGTTATTTCTGAGCAGAATATGCAAAATGTTTTTAAAGGGATTGAAAAAGATTAAAATAATTCACTTATTTGAGAATCCGAAAAATTTTCTACATTACTAATTGTTTGTGCGAGTAATTCATCTTTATCAGATTGTTCTAGGGGTAAATCAAACCAAAAAGTTGTGCCGATTCCTAGTTCACTTGCCATTCTAATTTCACCACCATGTTTATCTATTATTCCTCTGACAATTGATAAACCTAATCCTGTACCTTGTTCGGTATGAACAGCATTTTCAACTCTATAAAAACGATCAAATATTTTCTCTTGGTCAGGTTGCGATATTCCTGAACCATTATCAGCTATCTCAATTCTTACTTTGGGTAAAGGTGAAACTAATTCACATTGAGGAGCATCTTTAGTATTGTTAGGGGGAAAGGCTGGACATGAATCAGGCCAAGTATAAGCCCTAATTTTAAGAGTGCTATTTTTCGGACTGAATTTCAAGCCATTCCCTAGTAAATTATCAAAAACTTGTAAAAGCAAGTCGAAATTTCCAAGAATTGACGGGATATTTTCCTCGATATCATGTGCTAGGGAAACATTCTTTTCAGTAGCATTAAGCCTATAATTTCTAAGTGTTTGTTCAATAGCTGGTTTTATTTCCATAGGTTCTAATTGGATTATTTTTCCTGATTCCAATCTTGATAAATCCAGTACATCATTAACTAGTCTTGTTAATCTATCAGTCTCTGAATTGGCTATACCCAAAAATTCAAGTTGCTCCTCATTAGAAAGTTGATCTTTTAAATCATATAAAGTCTCTACATAACTTTTTATATTAAAAAGTGGTGTTCTTAGTTCATGAGAAACATTACTTATAAATCTATTTTGTGCTGCATTAAGTTCAACTTCCCTTGTTAAGTCTTGAATTGTTACTGCGATTCCTTTTAATTCAACTTTATTTGTATCCAAGACGGACTGTAAAACAATTCTTAAAGTCCTTGCAGGTTCGCCCAAGCTGCATCTTAAATCATCATTATCCTTTTCTCTTTTTAAGATTGATTCTATATTTGTATGTAAGTCATTGGATAAAATTTCAGGAATTTCATTTAAAAGATATTTACCTTCTAAGAATCTTCCTTCCCAACGAAATAGTCTTTTTGCTGTGGGATTAGTAAGAACTATTTTGCCTTTGGAGTCCAATAGTATTGCTCCATCTGCCATAGTAGCTATAAGTGACTGTTGCTTTATTTGAGCAGCTTTAAGTTCTTCAATATTTGCTTCGTCATAATTCTCTAGTTGAGAAGCCATTCGGTTAAAACCTGTGAGTAATTCACCAAGATCACCAGTCATCGGTAAAGAGATCCTAGATTTGAAATTACCTTTTGATATTTCTCTAACGCCCTTTACCAATTCTCTTACAGGCCTGGTAATGGTTAATGCATTAAAAACTGCGCCAAGTATCACTAATACCCAAATAGAAATGAAAACTGCTATTGTTACTTCTCTAGTTAATGCAGCACTCGATAAAGCCTTTTTATTTGGTGTAACTCCCAAAGCTAATGTTCCAAGATACTTACCTTTCCATAACATTGGGACAAATACATCCGTAACTTGTCCTTGCGGAGTGACATGCTGCCTTACTAAAGGAAATTGAGGTCTCTTCTTTAATTCCGACGGTAACTTTAATTTTCTAGTTAATTGAAATTGATTATCTGAACTTGTGGGTGTAGCACTAATTGGAATTCCAAGTTGAACAATATCCTCAGCATCAGTAAAAAAAATATAACGTAAATTTCTACTTGATCTCCAAAACTTTTCTGCAACATTTGATATCTCTTTCTTTTGATTATTTGCAACTAGTTCAGTTACATTACCTGATAGTAAAAGTCCTAGATCTCTTGCATATCTTGTGTCATTCATACCAGCATCTCTTTGGATACTATTTAGAGCAAAAAATGTAATGCCAGTCATTAAAAGGCTTACAACAAGAGTTGCTATAGCTAATAGTTTTGTTCTTAAACTAAAGCCACTCCACCAAGTTAAAACTCTATTAGACCAGTAATTAGGACTATTATCATCAATCATTAGCTTTGAAGGAGTAAGTTTTATTTTATTAGACTCATTACTTTCTATCATTTAATTAATCCTCTCAATCTTTTTTTTTTATTCTGACTTGATGACCAATATCCCTCCTAAAATATATTCCTTCAAAACTTATTTCTTTTAAATTCTTATAAGCCTTTTCAAAAACCTCATTAAAATCTTTGCCTTGACAAACAATACTAAGAACTCTCCCTCCATCTGTAACGAATTCACCATTGGAATTTAAGGATGTTCCAGAATCGAAAATTTGACAATCTTCAAAATCAATATTCGCATAATGTATTGGAAAGCCTTTTTCATAATTATGAGGATAACCTTTAGAAGTTGCAATTACACAACCACTTAATTTACTAGACATTTTAATTTTTTCGTTTCCAAGCAGTTTACCCTTGGCACATTTTTGTAAAAGAACTACAAAATTCTTATCCATTAAGGGCATTATTGTTTGGCATTCAGGATCGCCAAATCTACAATTATATTCTATAACCTTTGGACCTGATTTTGTGATCATTAACCCAAAGTATAAAACTCCTTTGTAGTCGATATTTTTCCGCAATAAGGAATCAATTGTCGGCTCAATTATTTCCTTGGTAATACTTTCAAGATGACTTTTTGTCATCAGTGGAGTAGGAGAATAAGCTCCCATTCCCCCCGTATTAGGCCCTTTATCATTCTCATTAAGACGTTTATGATCTTGAGCTGTAGGAAGTAAAACATATTTCTTCCCATCGCAAAGAGCAAAAACTGAAACTTCTGGACCTTCAATTTTTTCTTCCAATACAACTATTTCGCCAGCATCACCAAATTTGCCCTCAAATATTTCTTCAGTAGCATTTATGGATTCTTCTTTTGATTCAGGGATGAAAACTCCTTTCCCTGAAGCTAATCCGTCAGCTTTTATTACTAATGGATTTGGAGATGTAAAAATAATTTCTTTTGCTTCCTTTAATGACTTTACTTTCCAAAAATTTGCAGTGGGAATATTTGCTTCTTTCATAAATTCCTTTGCCCAAGATTTACTTGATTCTAATTTTGCTCCATCTGGGCCAGGACCAAATACATCAAAGTTATTTTTCCTAAGAACCTCTCCTAAGCCTTCTGCTAAAGGAGTCTCTGGTCCTATAACTACTAAATCAATATCGAGATATTTTAGCTTTGATGTTAATTCTTTAATATTATTTAAATCTAAATTGATTCTCTCAGATTTATTAATTTTTTTTGAGCCAGCATTACCTGGAAGTAGATAAATTTTCTTGATTAATTCATTTTTTTGAATTGCCCATGCTAATGCATTTTCCCGACCACCATTACCAATTATTAAAATATTTTCTAATTTATTAGAATTCTTAGTGTTTATTGTATTAATACTCATGAATTGTTTAATTATATATAATAAAGTTTGGAAGAAAATTAGTTAAAATTAGAGTAGTTAATCTATTAAACATTTCTATTACTAGCAAATAATTCAATTATATTCTATTTTTAGTTCTCAAAGGGTTTTTTAATGAATAGTAAATTAAAGTTTATTTATGAAGGTAAAGCAAAAAAAATATTATCTTATAAGGATTCAGATAAAGTAATTATTGAATTCAAAGATGATGCTACGGCTTTTAATGCATTGAAGAAAGCTAAGTTTGAGGGCAAAGGGGAATTGAATTGTCTTATAAGTTCAAAAATATTTGAGTTTCTTATCAAAAACAACATACCAACTCATTACATTGGGCTCAAAAATAATAATTCAATGATTGCTCAAAAAATAAAAATTATTCCCCTTGAAGTTGTTCTCAGAAATACTGCATATGGATCTCTTTGTAAACAGACTACAATCAAGCCAGGAACAGTTTTGGAAAGACCCTTGATTGATTTTTATCTTAAAAATGATAATCTTAACGATCCTCTTCTAACAAGAGATAGAATAAATTTATTAAAGATAATTGATGATGAGGAATTAGACTTTATATGTAATTTGACATTAAAGATTAATAAACTTCTAAAAACATTTTTTTACAATATCAAACTAGATCTTGTAGATTTTAAATTAGAATTTGGTTACAACTCGAATGGGCAAATAGTTTTAGGCGATGAGATTAGTCCTGATAATTGTCGATTATGGGATCTTAATCAAAAAAATGGTACAATAGTAAGCCTTGACAAGGATAGATTTAGAAATGATTTAGGTGGCTTTATTGAGGCCTACAGCGAAATTAATAAAAGAATAAATAATTTCATCTAATTCAAACGACTATTCATCTATCTAGTTTTTTAAATATTATGCGAAATAATCTTTCAAAATTTATAAAAGCTTTTACAAGCATGGCTTGTTTATCTTTTATTATAATTTCAAATAATTCAGAATTAGCAGCAAAATATTTGCTTGCTAAACAAGGAGAATTTAAAAAAATTAAAATCAATATTAAAGATACAAATCAATACTTAAATGATCCGATATCAGCTTTTGATTTTGTGAAAAAGAATAATGTTTTAATAGTAGATAATGGCGAAAGAAATTCTGAGGAGAACGTTCTCATTTCAGAAATAATTATTGAAGGATGGGAAAATCATCCTGAAGGTAGAAAGTTAGAGTTAGCCGCATATGATTCTATGACTATCAAGCCTGGAAGCGTTATTAATAATAAAAAATTAAACAATGATTTAAATTCTATCTATGCAAGCGGATGGTTCTCAGGGGTAAAGATTAAATCACAAGATGGCCCACTAGGAGTAAGGCTTATAGTAAGCGTTGTACCTAATCCAATCCTGACAAAAGTCAAACTTAATCCGAAAAATACAATTATTCCTAATGAATTTGTGGATAATATTTTTAATAAGTATTATGGGACTACTCTGAATTTAAATGAACTTCAAAATAGAATAAATTTAATTAAATTATGGTATGAGGAAAAGGGTTATTCCCTTTCAAGAATAAATGGTC
>QCTN01000016.1 GCA_003211135.1 Prochlorococcus sp. AG-673-L20
TTCTTGAATCAAATTTTAAGTATCTGTTTTCCATTCAAAACGACAAAATAAATAATGGAAATATAAAAAATTTATTAACTACTATTAGAAATGACCAAAACAAAATAGATATTATTTTTAAAATTCCTGAGAAAGTTCTCACTGGTACAAAATATGATATTGATATTATTCTAAATGAACCACTTGGTGATGTAATTATAGCTGGAGGAATAATATCGCATCAGGATGATTCTTATTTAAAACAAGAAATCAATATTGAACCTTTAGCCTCTGGAGGCATTTTTAAAACTACTAGAGCACCATCCAAACCAGCTAGACAAATATGGTCAGGTATTATCGCTCATCCAAAGGGAACTATTTCTTTTACTAAAAGCGTTGAAATTGTTGAAAAAATATAATTTAAGCTTCTTTTAAAGCTGCTACTCCAGGTAAAGTTTTACCTTCTAAAAGTTCTAAACTAGCCCCTCCACCAGTAGATATATGTGACATTTTTTCAGCCAAGCCAGCTTTTTCCACTGCAGCGACAGAATCTCCCCCTCCAATAATTGTACAAACCTCAGAGAAAGAACTTAAATCTGCCAAGGTTGTTGCTATTGCATTTGTGCCTTCAGCAAATTTATCAAATTCAAAAACACCCATTGGGCCATTCCAAATAATTGTTTTGCATTCGGCAAGAGCATTTTGAAAAACCTTGATTGATTGTGGCCCAATGTCTAGGCCCATCCAATCACCACTTATTGAATCTATTTGAGACACTTTACTTTCTGCATCAGGAGAAAACTCATTTGCAAGTAATACATCAGATGGTAATAGAAGCTCTACTCCTTTAGTTTTTGCTTTTGCCTCTAAATTTCTTGCTAGTTCAAGTTTATCTTCCTCAACAAGACTCTTCCCAACATTTAATCCTCTGGCCTTGTAAAAAGTAAAAATCATACCTCCCCCAATAATAATTTTGTCACACTTATCTAAAAGAGAATCCAAAACTCCAATTTTGCTACTTACTTTAGAACCTCCTACTATTGCTGCAAGAGGACGTTTTGGAGCATCAATTGCACCCTGTAAATATTTCAACTCTTTTTCTAACAAAAATCCTGCAACAGCTGGCTCTAGAAATTGTGTAACTCCTTGAGTTGAAGCATGAGCTCTATGCGCAGCTCCAAAAGCATCGTTAACATACATATCTGCATGAGAAGCTAAATTTTTAGCGAAATCTAAATCGTTTTTTTCTTCTTCTTCATAAAATCGAACATTTTCTAGTAATAAAACATCGCCGTTATTTAAACTATTAGATTTAGCTATAGCCTCTTCACCAATACAGCTTTCAGTCAGATTAACTTTTTGTTCCAATATATCGCTTAATCTGGCAGCAACTGGGGTTAATCTCATTTTCTC
The DNA here is from genome assembly GCA_003211135.1 of Prochlorococcus sp. AG-673-L20. GTDB lineage: Bacteria > Cyanobacteriota > Cyanobacteriia > PCC-6307 > Cyanobiaceae > Prochlorococcus_A. The sequence goes on from QCTN01000016.1 coordinate 1,393, forward strand.
ATTAACTTTCCCTTTAGGTCTTCCAAAATGAGCAGCTAATATAACTTTTGCCGAATTATTTATAAGATATTTTATTGTAGGAATTGCTGCTCTTATTCTAGTATCATCAGTAATCTGACCACTATCATTTAATGGGACATTAAAATCAACCCTTACAAGAACTTTTTTTCCTTCTAATTTAGACTTATCAAGACTGGAAAGAGACAACTTCGACATTAAAACATCCTATTTTTTACCATGAAACCCTAACGTTAATTTGAGCTTATTGGGTTAAAAAGTACTAAGTGTTACTTATGCCTTAATAAATTTTAAAAATTAGGTAGAAATATAAAATTTATAAAAATAAAAAATATTTAATGTTTACATTAATATTAAATGTAATTACTTTTGAAATTAATAAGAATCAAAAGGTTTACTCGTACAACTTGTTGGATTTAATCAATTGGAAATACCTAAAATTCAATGGTACCCAGGCCATATTGCTAAAGCCGAAAAAAAGCTAACTGAAGTTATAAATAGAGTAGACTTAGTTATAGAAGTTAGAGATGCAAGAATACCTTTATCAACAGGTCATCCTCATCTTAATCAATGGATTAGAAACAAAAAACATATCCTTGTGATAAATCGTGCGGATATGATAACTACAGAAACTATTACTAATTGGAACAAGTGGTTTAAAAAAGATAATATATATCCTCTTTGGTGTGATGCAAAAAACGGTAAAGGAATTAAAGAAATTTATAAATCTGCTAAGGAATCACGATTATCAATTGATAACAGAAGGTTATCTAGAGGAATGAAGGTAAGGCCGATCAGAGCACTTACCCTCGGTTTTCCTAATGTAGGAAAATCTGCATTAATAAATAGAATCGCCAATAAAAAAGTTGTTGAAAGCGCTAGGAAAGCGGGAGTAACACGTAATCTTAGATGGATCAGATTAGACAGTGGGATAGATTTGCTTGATGCACCCGGTGTTATACCTCCTAATTTAGAGAATCAAAAATCGGCTCTGAATCTTGCACTTTGTGATGATATAGGAGAGGCTGCTTATGAAATAGAAAGTGTTGCTATTGAATTTATAAAAATAATTTTCAAATTAAAAGAAGATAAAAATGCGAATATTTCACTTTCAAAGATATCTGATAGATATGGAGTTGATATATTAAAGAACTTTGATAGCCCTCATGAATGGATTGATCTTGTAGCCTTGAAACATACGTCAGGTGATAAAAGAAGAATGGCTCACAAATTATTAGAAGATTATCGCAATCAAATGCTAGGAAAGATTGCTTTGGAAGTGCCAATATGAACTCAATTAATAAAAACTCTTTTGGAGTAGGAGAAGGTGAATTAATAGAAATTACTTATGAAATGTCCCTTCCTATGCGACTCGATAGGTGGCTAGTAAGCAAGAGGCCTGAACAGAGTAGAGCAAGAATACAATATTTTATAAATGCGGGATTAGTTCTTGTAAACTATAAAACTGCAAAAGCTAAAACCCCACTAAAAACAGGAGACAATATACAAATTTGGATGCCTCCTCCAGAACCTCTAATATATTTAAAGCCAGAAAAGATGAACTTAAATATCATTTTTGAAGATGAACACATTATTGTAATTAATAAACAATCAGGACTCATAGTCCATCCAGCTCCAGGACATAAATCAGGCACCTTAGTAAATGGACTACTCTTTCACTGTAAAGATTTACCCGGAATAAATGGCAAGTTAAGACCTGGGATAGTTCATAGATTAGATAAGGACACCTCTGGCTGTATGGTTGTAGCAAAAAGCCAAGAATCACTTGTCAACCTTCAAATACAAATAAAAGAAAAAATTGCTTCAAGAAACTATATTGCGGTAATTCATGGAGTCCCTAATACTGCAGAAGGTAAAATTGTTGGGCACATAGGTAGAGATAAACTAAATCGATTGAAGTATGCGGTAGTTGATGAAAATTCCGGGAGATATGCATGTACTTATTGGAAATTATTAGAAAGATTAGGTAATTATTCATTAATGAGCTTCAAACTGGATACTGGAAGAACTCATCAAATAAGAGTTCATTGTGCACATATCAATCATCCCATTCTAGGTGATCCTCTATATGGAAGATGTAAAAAGCTTCCTTGCAAATTGGATGGTCAGGCTTTACATGCTGTAGAGCTAGGACTTTTTCATCCTATAAATGGAGAAGAAATGAAATTTGAAGCAGAATTACCCCAAGAATTTCAGAAATTATTGAGAGTCTTAAAAAAATCAATTAAGGTTTAGGGAGCTATTTACTAAAGCTTTTGTAACATTATTCTTAGGACTAGAAAAAACTGTACCTGAATCGCCTTCTTCAATAATCTGTCCATAATTCATAACTAATAATCTATTACAAAATTTCTTTGCAATTCCTAAATCATGAGTAATAAAAATTATAGTTAAATCCATTTTTTCTTGTATCTTTCTAAGTAAATCAAGTATCTCAACTTTTACATATGCATCTAACATATTTACACTTTCATCGCAGATGAGGATTTTTGGTTTCAATAATAATGATCTTGCAATTGAAATTCTTTGTAATTGACCGCCAGACAATTGATTGGGGTAGGAGTTTAAGAATTCAGGATCTGAAGGTAGATTTAAATTTTTTAAAATTAGTTTAATCTCATTTTTAATTTGATAATTATTAGATATTTTTTGAATTAAAAATATATCCTTCAAAATATTTTTGATTTTCATTTTTGGATTCAAACTTGAAAAAGGATCTTGGAAAATCATTTGTATATTTTTAAAATTATTAGACTTTTTTTTATGTAATTCTGAATTTCTTTCATAAACTTTTATTTCACCTCCTCTCACCTTCAAGAGTCCTATTAAAGCTCTACATAAAGTACTTTTTCCACTCCCAGAAGATCCAACAATTCCAAGGACTTCATTTCGATACAATTTAAAACTGACTTCTTTTAAAGCCTTATTCCATTTGGGTCGGAAAATTGAAGAATTTAATTTATACCAATGTCTTAAATTATTAACCTCTAAAACAACATCATTTATAGAGGTAATTATTTTTCTTGGCTTCAAAGAGATATTTGCTGCATTTACCAATTTCTCTCCAATTTTTGATTTAGGTGATTTAAAAACTTCTTTTATATTTCCTTGCTCCTGAATTGATCCTTGATCCATTATCACGACTTTTTTACACCACTTTGCTGCAAGATTAATGTCATGACTAATCAAAATCAAAGTGGTTCCAGATTCCTCACATAAACAAAGAATTTGATCCATTACTTCAAAACTAGTCTTAGAGTCCAGACTGGTTGAAGGTTCATCTGCTATTAATATTTTAGGTTTCAAAGCTAAAGCCATTGCAATTGAAACTCTTTGTCTCATTCCCCCACTGAATTGATGGGGAAAGGAATCTAATCTTTCAATATCTATTCCTACTTTTCTAAAATTTTCTTCTACTAAATCTTTAATAATTAAAGGGGGATAGTTTTGAAAGTGTGTTTTTAATAATTCTTTTAAATGATCTCCAACTGTCATTAAAGGATTAAGTTTTTTTATGGAATCTTGATAAATAAATCCAAAATTATTTCTTCTAAATAATTGAATTTGTTTTTTATCAATTTTAGTTAGATCTTCTCCAGATATTTTTATAAATCCTTGTGTAATTGAACCTTCAGGAAGCATATTTACAATTGTTTTTGCAAATGTTGTTTTACCACATCCAGAAGGACCTATTATTGCTAAGTGATCTCCTTTAAATAGATCTAATTTAAAATTTTTTATGGTAGATTTCTGATAAGGACCATACTTGACATTTAGATTCCTTATTTCAAAAATTTTGCTTTTATTTATTTTCATAATTTTGTAGCAAATTTCTCTAGTCCCAAATAAAATAAATTTAAAGGAACATTATATGGCTGAGGCGACTGCGAATTCAAAAGAAAAAAATGAAATTAAAGTTTCAACAATCATTTTGCCTGAAAATAAAAATTATGAAAGTGAATCTTTGAAGTATGAGATAAATATTCCTAATTGGCTTCTTGAGATTATTCAAAACTATGAAGTATCAAATAAAAAAAATAATTCGAATCAAAATCTTATAGTAAAAGCTTTCAAACTTGCTTATGAAGCTCATAATGGACAACTTCGGGCAAGTGGAGAGCCATATATAATTCATCCCATAGCTGTTGCAGATCTACTTAAAGAAATAGGTGCAAGTTCATCAGTTGTAGCTGCCGGCCTATTACATGATGTTGTCGAAGACACCGGAATTGCTCTTTCAGAGATAGAAGTTAATTTTGGCTTAGAGGTAAAAGTACTTGTAGAAGGTGTAACTAAATTAGGAGGTATTCACTTTAATAATAGAACTGAAGCACAGGCTGAAAATCTTAGAAAAATGTTCTTAGCTATGGCAAGCGACATAAGAGTTGTTTTAGTTAAACTTGCAGATCGACTACATAATATGAGAACAATTCAATGGCTTAATGAAGAGAGAAAAGAGAGAATTGCAAGAGAAACAAGAGAAATATATGCCCCTTTAGCAAATAGGTTAGGAATAAATAGATTTAAATGGGAATTAGAAGATCTAGCATTTAAATTTCTTGAACCAGAGGAATATAAAAATTTAAAAGATCAAATTGCCGTTAAAAGAAGTGATAGAGAAAAAAGGTTAAACGTTACCTTAAATTTGATGAAGGAAAACTTAGTCTCTTCAGGTTTAGGAAATTTTGAAATTACGGGAAGACCAAAACATCTCTATGGTATTTGGAGCAAAATGGAAAGACAACAAAAACAATTTAGCGAGATTTATGACGTTGCTGCTTTAAGAATTATTGTTAGCAATTCAGATAGCTGTTATAAAGCTTTAGCAGTCGTTCATGATACTTTCAGGCCAATTCCTGGAAGATTTAAAGATTATATAGGTTTACCAAAACCAAATGGATACCAGTCCTTGCATACCTCTGTGATCGGCAGACATAGGCCTATTGAGGTTCAAATAAGAACGAGTTCAATGCATCAAATTGCAGAATTCGGAATAGCTGCACATTGGCAATATAAAGAAGGTGGTTCACCTGCATCAAGTAATGCAGAAAGATTTAATTGGCTTAGACAATTAGTAGATTGGCAACAAGAAGGTAATGAGAAAGACCATAATGATTATCTAGCATCTATAAAAGAAGATTTATTCGATGAAGAAGTATTTGTGATCACTCCAAAAGGAGATGTTGTTGGCCTAAGGAAGGGATCTACTGCAATCGATTTTGCTTACAGAATACATTCAGAAATAGGCAATCATTGTAATGGGATAAGAATAAATGAAAAATTATCTCCTCTATCTACATCATTGCAAAATGGGGACTTTATCGAAATCTTGACTAATAATAATTCAACTCCAAGCTTAGATTGGTTAAATTTTGTAGTTACTCCAACCGCAAAAAATAGAATTCGGCAGTGGTATAAAAAAAGCCATAGAGATGAAACTATTAAAAGAGGAAAAGATTTGCTTGAAAAAGAAATAGGTCGTAATGGATTTGAATCATTAATTTCAAGTGATGCCATGAAAAAAGTTGCACATCGATGCAATTTAAAGTCTACGGAAGATCTATTAGCATCATTAGGATTTGGGGGTTTAACTTTACATCAAGTATTGAATAGATTAAGAGAAGAGATTAAAATACAAACAGAAGAAATTAAAAATGAATCTAATGCTGAATTAGCAAAATCTCTTATAAATAAAAATAATTCAATAGCATCTAAATCTCATGCAACTAATAAATCACCAATCACTGGGGTCGAAGGGTTAGATTATAGAATCGGAAAATGCTGCAGTCCACTTCCTGGGGAAGAAATAATTGGAACTGTCTCTCTAGGTAATCACGGTATCACTATTCATAGAAGAGATTGTGAGAATGTTATCCCAATACCAATAGAGAGAAGATTACCTGTTTCATGGAACCAAGAGAATAAGATTCTTGACAATAAGTTCCCAATTCAACTGAGAATAGAAGTTATAGATAGAGTAGGCGTCCTAAAAGATATTCTTATGAGATTATCTGATAAAGGAATAAATGTTAGTGATGCAAATGTAAAAACCGCTTTTGGTAAACCTGCAATAATTAATTTATGTGTTGGTCTAGAAAGTTATAGTCAACTCCACAAAACTATTGATCAAATTAAATCAATGGCTGATGTATTAGATATTGCAAGGGTAGGAATAAGTTAATTTAAACTTAGAAGAATTTTAAGATGCTGTTTTTTTTATTTTTCTTTTAAATAGCAAAAAAACAATGATTCCTGAAATAGAAGCTAATAAAAATCCAACTAATGCTGAACCCAAAATTAACCTTAATGAAAAAACGCTTCCTTTTTTCCATAATTCTTCAATCATTAAATTTTTATCAAAAACAATATCTGGTGAGTTTTTTAGCAAAAATGAACCAACTTTATAATTGAAAAAATATAGGGGTACATAAGTAAATGGATTACTTATCCAAGTACCAATAGCAGCAAGAAAAAGATTTCCTTTCACAACTCTTGCTAAAAATAGTCCTAATAAAGTTTGAAAACCAAAGAAAGGAAAGCATCCACAAAAGACCCCAACTGCTACTCCCTTTGCATTAAAAAAGGGAGTACCATCTTGTTTCAAAAATAATGATAGAATTTTTTTATATTGAAGATTCTTTATCAACTTCATTCTGAAATCACAATCAAAAAAGTTTTCTTTGATAAGCCTACTTAATTATCCACAGCATAGTGAGAGATGGAATCAATTATCGATACTGAGGATACAATAGCAGCTATAGCTTCGGCTATAAGTCCAGGTAAAGGAGGAATTGCAGTAATAAGAGTATCAGGGGAAGAAGCAATAAATTCCTGTAAAAATATTGTAGAAACAAAATCTAAATATGCTTGGGAGTCTCACAGAGTTTTTCATGGCTTTATAAAAGATAATTTAGAAAATAAATTTATAGATGAAATTTTAATTACAGTTATGCATTCTCCTAATAGTTTCACTGGAGAAGATATTGTTGAATTGCACTGTCATGGAGGAGTAATTGTTGTAAATAAAGTGATGGAGACATTATTATCAAATAATACTGGAGTAAGGATTGCCAATCCAGGAGAATTTAGTCAAAGAGCTTTTCTTAATGGCAAAATAGATTTAACTCAAGCAGAATCAATTAATCAATTGATTAATGCAAAAAATCTTAAATCAGCCGAAATAGCTTTTAATGGAGTAAAGGGAGATATAAAGAAAAAGATTGATATTATTAAAAATGATTTAATCGAGCAATTATCAGAAATAGAGGCAAGAGTAGACTTTGAAGAGGATTTTTCAGAATTTAATTATAATGATTTTTCTAGAAATATTAAAATTATAAAAGAAAAAATAGAAATCCTTATAGAAAATTCAAAAAGGGGGGCGCATATTCATAATGGAATATCGATTGCTCTTATTGGCAAAACTAATGTCGGTAAAAGTTCTCTTTTAAATCTTCTCTCAAAAAAAGAAAAAGCAATAGTTACTAGTATTCCAGGAACAACTAGAGATATAATTGAAGTGAATTTGACTATAAAAGATATACCAATAAAAATAATAGATACCGCTGGCATCAGAGAAACCGATGAATATATAGAAAATATTGGAATTGAAAAAAGCTTTGAAATGATTCAAAACTCAGACTATATAATCTATTTATATAGTCTTGAAGAAGGATTAAATAAGGATGACGAGAAAATTATAAGCAAAATTCCACAAGAAAAATTAATTACAATCTTGGGTAATAAAAAAGATTTAATTGATTCAAAAAAAGTAAATAAAAAAAATTTATCGAACTCTGTTTTAATGAGTATTAAAAACGATGAAGGAGAAAAAGAACTAGTCGAAAAGATAGTTAAAAAATGTGGATCAAAAGAATTTGAAAATATAGATATTTTTTTAAATGAAAGACAAATATCAAACCTAACTGATTGCCTAAAAAATTTAAATGATACTGATCCAATAATTGCTAATCAATTACCCTTCGATTTATTATCAATTGAAGTTAGAGATGGAATAAAAAACTTATCGAGAATTACAGGTCAAGAATTAACTGAAGATCTATTAAATAATATTTTTTCCAAATTTTGTATAGGTAAATAAATTTTTATTAAAATACATAAATGTATAAAGTAAAATTTAAAAGTTAAAAAAAATTTTTATCTTATTCAAATTTAGTGGATTTATACTCTCCAAATATTTCTAGAATAATTGATGGTTGGATTGAAGAAGATATCGGTAAAGGTGATCTAACATATTCTGCTATTACTAAAAAAATAGGAAAAGCCCATTGGATAGCAAAAGAGGAAGGAATATTTTGTGGTGTTGGAATAATAAAAGAAATTTTAAAAAAAATTGACGAAAAGATAGAGTGCAATTTTTTTATTAATGATGGTGAAAAATTTTTGAAGGATCAAAAGCTTCTTGAACTAAATGGCCCTTCAAGAAGTCTTTTAGCAAGTGAAAGAATAAGTCTCAATATCTCAATGCATTTATCGGGAATCTCAACTTATACAAAAAATATTGTAGATGTTCTGAAAGGTACAAATATAAATTTAGCAGATACAAGAAAAACTACACCTGGTTTAAGAATATTTGAAAAGTATGCTTTTAAATGTGGTGGTGGTATTAATCATAGAATGGGATTATATGATGCTGCAATGATTAAAGAAAACCATATTGCATGGACTGATAACTTAAAAAATGCAGTTGAAAAAATTAGATTAAATACTCCCTTTACAACTCATATAATTATTGAAGCAGAAGATATGAAGCAAGCAAAAGATGCAGTTTTAGCAGGTGCAGATAGTATTTTGTTAGATGAATTTAATCCTGAATTACTTAAAAAAGGCATTAAAGAATTAAGAGAGTTATCAACAAATAACTCTAATAAAAAAATCAGGAATGATTTAATCATAGAGGTATCTGGTATTAATCCAATAAACATTAGTAACTTTTTAATTGAAGGAATTGATTTGATTTCAACAAGTTCTTCAATTACTAAAAGTAATTGGATTGATTTTAGTATGCGTTATATTAATTAAATGACTCGAATAGCATTTTAATAATTCATGCAGACAATTTTTAAAGAATTAACTAAAAGCTTTGAAGAAACCCTTCTAGAAAGTCTTATAAAAAATGAAAAGAAAGAAGAATTCGAAAAAATACGTAAAAATCTAATTAATCAAGCATCTAAGGAGGAGTTTGGTGATTATCAATGTAATATATGTCTGGTTTTATCAAAGATTTATAAAAGCAACCCTAGAGAAATTGCTATTGCATTTATTGAGACCCTCAAAGAAAATAAAAAGATATCTAATTTGTGTGAAAATCTAGAAATTGCGGGACCAGGTTTTATAAATATAAAATTAAAAAATAAAGTTTTGATTGAAGCAATAAAATCTAATATTAAATGCCCTAGAGCTGGTGTTCCTTTATCGCATAAAAATAATAGTCAACCCCAAAAAAAAGTTATCGTAGATTTTTCAAGTCCTAATATTGCTAAAGAAATGCATGTGGGTCATCTAAGATCAACAATTATAGGAGATTCGATCTCAAAAATTTTCGAATTTAGAGGATATATCGTTTTAAGACTAAATCACATTGGAGATTGGGGTACACAATTTGGAATGCTTATTACTCAGCTTAAGGATTTATATTCAAGTGATCTTAAAGAAATAGATAGGATCAAAATTAGTGATTTAGTTGAATTCTATAAAGCGTCAAAAAAAAGATTTGATAATGAAGCAGAATTTCAAAAGAGATCAAGAGAAGAGGTTGTTCAGTTACAAAGTGGAGATAAAAAATCAATTGAAGCATGGAAATTATTATGTAATCAATCAAGAAAAGAGTTTGATCAAATCTATAAAACATTGAACATAAAAATTAAGGAAAGAGGAGAATCCTTTTATAATCCGTTTTTAAAATCAATAATTGAGGATTTAAATTACAAGAGAATTTTAATAGAAGATCAAGGCGCAAAATGTGTTTTTCTTGATGGCATGACTAATAAAGAAGGTAATCCATTACCACTTATTATTCAAAAAAAAGATGGTGGATTCAATTATGCAACTACTGATCTTGCTGCTCTAAGATATCGATTTAATAAGGAACCTTATGGCGATAATGCAGCTAGAATTATTTATGTAACAGATCATGGTCAATCCAATCATTTTGCAGGAGTTTTTCAAGTTGCAAAAAGAGCTAATTGGATCCCTAAAGATTGTGAAGTAAATCACGTCCCATTCGGGCTAGTACAAGGTATTGATGGTAAAAAACTTAAAACAAGAGAGGGAGATACCATAAAACTAAAAGATTTATTATCAGAGTCAGTTAAAAGAGCAAAAGAAGATCTATTAAAAAGATTAGAGAAAGAAAGTCGTTTTGAAAATGATGATTTTATTTTAAATACTTCAAAAGTTATTGGAATCGGAGCAGTTAAATATGCTGATTTAAGCCAAAATAGAATCACAAATTATCAATTTAGTTTTGAAAAGATGCTTTCTCTTAATGGAAATACGGCGCCTTATCTTTTGTATACACTTGTAAGAATTTCAGGAATTAATAGAAAAAATAATATGACTGAAGAAGATATAAATTTGGAATCTATTTCATATAGCCATGATTTAGAGTGGAAGCTTATAAGGAAATTACTTAAATTTGATGAAGTTATTATTTCGATAGAAAAAGACTTAATGCCAAATAGACTATGTAATTATCTGTTTGAATTATGTAAGACTTTTAATAGATTTTATGATCAAGTTCCTATTCTTAAGGGAGCACTAGATACAAAGATTTCAAGACTTACATTATGTGCTTTAACTGAAAAGACTTTAAAATTAAGTTTAGAGCTCCTTGGAATTGAAACCTTAGAGAGAATGTAATGAATGAATTTGATCAAATAAATAATCTTTCACCTCTCCCAAGAAAGGAAATAATAAATATGCAATCTTATTCTGCACCTTTAGAAAACAGAAGAAATTTATTACGTTTAGATTTTAATGAAAATACTTTAGGTCCCAGTCAAAAAGTATATGAAGCTATCAAAGATATTAATTTAAATCAAATTTCAATCTATCCAGAATATAACTTATTAAAAAATTTTGTATCGAATCACTATTTTGAATCAAGGCAATTTGACTCTGAAGAGATAGGTTTGTTTAATGGAGCTGATGCTGCAATAAATGCGATATTTAATTCTTTTGGCGACAGGGATGAAATATTCCTGACCACAAACCCGACTTTTGGTTATTATTCTCCTTGTTCTGAAATACAAGGTATGAGAAAAATAACTTGTGCCTATGAAGGAGAAAACTTTCTTTTCCCAATAAAGCGATTTAAAGAAAAAATTATTAAACATAAACCTAAATTAATATTTATTTGTAATCCAAATAATCCAACTGGTACTGTTTTAAGTGCTCAAGAAATAATTAAATTAGCAAATCTGAATAAAAATTCATTAATTGTGGTTGATGAACTTTATGAGAAATTTAACGGAGATAGTCTTCTTCCAGTAATAGATTTTAAAGAAATTAAAAATATAGTTGTTATTCAATCCCTTTCAAAGACTGCTGGTTTAGCTGGTTTAAGAATTGGCTTTGCGTTCGGACATAAAAGCATAATGCAATATATAAATAAAGTGACAGGACCATACGATGTGAACAGTTTTGCTGTTACTGCTGCATTAGCTGCTCTAAATGATAAATCTTATATAGATAATTATGTTTCTGAAGTAAAAAAAGCGAGAGTATTAATTGAGAAGAAATTTGAATCTATAGAAATTAGGAAACATTTTGGCGGAGGAAATTATTTTTTAATTTGGCCAAAAAAAAATCCTGAAATCTTGACAAGACAAATGAGAGAAAAGGGTATCTTAATAAGAGAGATGAAAAACAAAAAAGATATTGAGAACTCTATAAGGGTTAGTATAGGAACTCAAGAACAAATGAGTCTTTTCTGGAATACTTATAAAAAATTAGATCTTAATAATTAATCTTTGAAAATATAAATAGTATTTTGATCAATTCTTTTTGAATTTATTTCAAAGCTTTTACCAAGATATTTGACTTTAAAATCTGGCATATTTTCAAGAAAAAAGTCAGCATTAGAAAAATCACAAGTATCACTAATATTTTTACCTTTCATAAAATGGACAGGAACAACAATTGAGGGTTTTAATGTTTTTACTATATTTGAGGCCTCACTTCCGTTATAAGATTTTAATCCTCCTCCTATTGAAATAAATAAAATATCTGGACGGGACAAAATAATTTGACTATTTATATCCATTTCACCTGCAGCTCCACCCATATGGACTATTTTTAAATTATTCTGCTCCCAACTCCAGACCGTAGCCATCCCAAACCTTCTTCCACCAACTCTGTCATGAGGAACCTCAATTCCATTTAATAATATATCTTCGAATTTATAAACTCCAGGTTCTACAAACATCAATTGATCATTTGGATTATATCCTTCATCAGCAAGTTTTGAACTAGCTAAAATAAAATCAGCATTGATGTCTTTTGGCTCATTTAAATCACTTGCACAACCAATAGCCTTAAAAGGATTTATAAGAACTGATTTTTCTCTTCCTTTAATTAAAAAACTACCATGACCTAAACTTTTTAATAACAAATCACCTGCCATAGCGGATGAGGGTATTAAAAATAAAAATAATATAAAAAGGAAAAATTTTTTAATTTTGATAATACTCATAGAAAATTTTATAATTACATTTTACTTCTGTTCAGCCATATTTAGAAAATTACTGATTAATTTATGTCCAAATTGTGTTAGAACACTTTCTGGATGAAACTGAACACCATGTAAATTTTTATATTCTTTATGAGAAATTGCCATAATTGTTGAATCCTCTAGAGTTGCAGTTATTTCAAAACAAGAGGGGAGAGATTCTGAATCTACTATAAGACTATGATATCTAGTAGCCACAAACGGGCTATCAATATCTTTGAATAATCCTTTTTTATTGTGAATAATTTTTGAGGTCTTTCCATGCATTAATTCTTTACCCACTATTACTTTACCGCCATAGGCTTGAGCCAATGCTTGATGACCTAAACAGACTCCTAATATTGGAATTTCCTTTGATAAGTTTTGGAGAATAGGCAGACAAATACCTGACTGATCTGGATTCCCTGGACCAGGAGACAATAAAATACCATCGGGATTAATATGACTTATTTCTTCTAAAGTAATTTCATCATTTCTTTTTACTAATAATTCTTTTGTTATATGATGTTCTACTGAAAGCTCTCCCAAGTATTGAACCAGGTTATAAGTAAAACTATCATAATTATCGATAACTAGAAACATATCTTTTTCAATTTAAAAATAATAACTTTATTTTAGGAATAAATAAGCATAGGCCAATAATAACAGAATTAATTGAAGCTAATAATACAGCACCTGCTGAACAGTCCTTTGCAATTTTAGCAAGATTACTAAACTTTTTTTTAATCACTAGATCAACTAAAGATTCGATTGATGTATTAATTATTTCTAAAGTCAATACAGAAAAAATAGTCCCCAGCATAATCAAATAATCGCTTTTATCAAGTTGAAGAATAGAACCTATGATTAAACTAAAAAGAGCAAAAAGAACTTGAATTTTAAAATTTCTTGAATTTTTAAATGTATATTTAATCCCATTAAAAGCGTATCTAAAACTTATTAAAACATTTTTAGATGTCCTATATGACCTTCTTTTACTTTTTAAAAGTTTTGCTTTAGTCTTCATTTATAGTTGATTAATAAAATCTTTCAATCTAATTTTGAAATTAAATATTCTTGAAAATTTAACATATTATCTAATTCATAATCATCATTATGTTCCCATCCCAAAAGATGTAATAATCCATGACTTGCTAACCAGAGCATTTCTTTTTTAATAGAATGATTAAATTCTAAGGATTGTTTAAAAGCCGTCTCTAAGGATATAAATAAATCTCCTAATTCAATAAAATTTAAATCTTTAGTAGTATCTTCATCAGAAATAATTGGGAAAGATAAAACATCAGTTGACCCAGATTTATGCATCCATTTTTGATTAATAGAAGAAATTTCATTATCATTAATAATCTGTAAACTTAAGGAAAAACTTTTTTTATCTAAAATAAAATTTGGAAAAGAAGTATTTTTCTCATCTAGAATTATTTTAATCCAACACAATATCACTTCTTCCCAAAAACCAGATTCGAAAATAAGATTATCTGGCTTATTTATAAAATGATTTGATAAATTAGAAAAATCATTACATTTAAAGACTAAATCTATTTGTAAGTCATATAAATCTTTTTGATACATACTTTCATTAAACAGGCATATTAGGCTTTCCTAAAGTAGCTATTAAAATTAAAAGTCCGATCAGAATTAAAAAAGTAATTGAAAAATGAGAAATACTTTTAGAACCCTTCCTAACCATATTTCTCATAGCTAGTTTTATAAAGCTAGGAGGAGAAACTTTTTTTTCTAAATTTTCGTTTTTATTTGCCATAAATTTATTGAATAGACTCTTTAGAAGAAATATTCATACGTAATAATTCATGAATAAATTGATCTAATCCACCATTAAGAACTGCATCTAAATCATTAGTCTCTTTCATTGTTCTTAAATCTTTGACCATTTGATAGGGGTGAAAAACATAATTTCGTATTTGATTACCCCATGCAGCTTCAACAATATCACCTTTAATATCCGATATTTCAGAAGCTCTTTGTTCTTTAGCTATTACTAATAATTTAGCTTTAAGCAATAACATTGCTTTCTCCTTATTTTGTAACTGAGATCTCTCTTGAGTACATCTTACAGCGATTCCTGAAGGTAAATGTACAATCCTTACTGCTGTTTCTACCTTATTAACGTTTTGTCCTCCAGCTCCGCCTGATCTACTAGTTGTAATTTCTAAATCTTTATCAGGAATGTCTAATGAAATACTTTGATCTAATTTAGGCATGACCTCAACTCCAGCGAAACTAGTTTGTCTTTTACCATTTGCATTAAACGGTGAGATTCTTACTAATCTATGAGTACCTTTTTCATTTTGAAGATAACCATAAGCATATTTACCATTAACTTCAAAAGTAACGCTTTTAATACCTGCTTCTTCTCCATCAGATAAATCAGTAATTTCTAAGCTCATTCCATTATTATCTGCCCATCTTGAATACATTCTTAATAGAATTTCCACCCAATCTTGTGCATCAGTACCACCTGCACCAGCATTAATAGAGACGATAGCAGCTTCTTTATCATATTCACCACATAATAACCTTTGGAATTCCCACTTATCTAAATTCTCTCTTAAGGTGGCTAAACCTTGATGTGACTCAACAATCATTTCTTCTTCAGGCTCTAAGGAATAAAGCTCAAGAGAAGCTTCAGCATCAGAAATGAACATTTTCCATTTATCTAACAATTGAAGTTGATCTCTAACATCATCAAGTTTGAGCATATGTTTTTTTGCATCTACCTGATTACCCCAGAATTCTGGTTGAGCAGCAATTTGCTCTAACTCTTTTTTCTTAGCTACTAAATTGGGGACGTCAAAGACAATCCTGAGCATTACCCAGGCGCTTGGTTAACTCTGAAAGATCTTTTTTAAATTCTGTTATATCTATCAAAATAGAATTTTATTGTTATTTATAATCTAACAAGCACTTTTATTTAATAGTATAAAGTAAATAATATTTTAAAAAATGTCTAAAGTTGAAATTTATACTTGGCGATTTTGCCCATTCTGCATACGGGCGAAATCTTTACTTGAAAAAAAAAATATAACTTTTACTGAACATAAAATAGATGGCGATGATAATGCAAGGGAACTTATGATGGAGAGAGCTAATGGTAAAAGAACAGTTCCACAAATTTTCATTGATGACAAAAGTATTGGTGGTTGTGACGAACTTTATGAATTAGAAAAAGAGGACAAACTGGACTTATTACTGAATTAGATAATATGAAATTTCTATTTGTAGTAGACCCAATAAAAAATATAAATCCATTAAAAGATTCATCTGCAGCATTAATGCAAGCTTCTTCAAAGAAAAAGATAGAAGTATGGACTTGTACTCCTCAAGATCTAGAGGCAAGAGGAGATGAAGTATGGGCATCTTCTTGGAGAGCTGAAGTTTGTCCATGGTTTTCTTTTAAAGAAAATAAATGTATCCCTCTTGCTGAATTTAATTGTATTTGGATGAGAAAAGATCCTCCAGTAAATGAGGGATATTTATATGCAACTCATCTTTTGGAAGTGGCCGAAAGAAAAGGAGTAAAAGTTATAAATAAGCCTTCCTCATTACGTGCTTGGAACGAAAAATTAGGCGCATTGAGGTACAGCCATTTGATGGCTCCAACAATAGTTGCAAGTAAAGTAAAAGATCTTATTAATTTTGCACAAATTAATCATGATGTTGTTGTTAAACCACTTGGCGGAAAAGGAGGACAAGGCGTTATTCGTCTAACTAAGGATTCTCCAGGTATTAAAGCAATGATTGAATTAATAACATCTCAAGAACAATTACCAGTAATGATGCAAAAATTCATTCCCGAAGTAAAAGAAGGGGATAAAAGAATAATTATTGTTAACGGTGATCCAATTGGATCAATAAATAGAATTCCTCAAGGGGGAGACTTTAGGAGTAATTTAGCTATGGGAGGTAAAGCAGAAAAAACAAACCTTACAGCAAAAGAAAAAAAGATTTGTACCGAGTTATCTCAACATTTCAAAGATGAAGGTTTATTCTTTGTTGGTATAGATGTAATAAATGAAATGCTTAGTGAAATTAATGTAACAAGTCCAACAGGATTACGAGAAATAGAAAGTTTATCTAACAAAAGTGTTTCGGATCAAGTAATTGAAAAATTATTAGAAATTATTTAGTAGTTTTGGCAAGAAATATTTGCTTCACTAAAGATTGAAATTTAAGTTGAATCTCCTCAATTTCTTTTTTAGAAATAGAACCTTTTACTAACCCTGAACCAGCGGTAAATTCTAGATTTTGATCAATATAACGTGCTCCTCTTATAGCTACTCTGAATTCTGAATTCCCTTCAGAATCTACCCACCCTATTGGCGAAGCATAATTTCCTCTAGAAAATGATTCAAGTGTGTTTATCCAATTAATTGCTTCCTTTTTAGGAGATCCACAGACTGCTGGAGATGGATGCAAAACCCTAAGCAAATCAAAAGGGCATATGTTATTAATCTTGGAATATACCAAAGTTTGTAAATGAGAAATATCTCCAAAAGAAATTACTTTTAAAGAACTTTTTGTATAGTTATTAATCTTTAAAACTTCCAAAGATTTAATTAAATACTCAAGTACATAATTATGCTCTTTTATATCCTTAGAGCTTTCCATAAGAGAATCCGGATTTAAATCACTTGATACTGTTCCAGCAATAGCTTCTAAAACTAGATCAGGCTTCCTAAAAGAAAATAATTTTTCAGGCGATGCTCCAAATATAATATCTTTACTATTTCTCCTCCATACATATCTGCAAGTATTTGGTTGATTAGTTTTTAATTTTTTTAAAATATTTATTAGATTTAATTTATTTTTAAATTCTATTTTGACTCTTGAAGCTAAAACTATCTTTTCAAGCCTACCTTCCTCTACTAATTTAATTCCCTTTTTTATTAATTGCTTCAGATTATTATTTGATAATTCTAAAGAATTCAAAAAATAATTGATCGAAGGATAATTAAAAATATTTTTACTTTTTTGATTTTTTGAATTTAAGATCTGATCCCTTATTGACCATAGTTCTTCAATTAACGTCCTCAAAGAAGATTTACCCTCTACATGTGCATTAATTCTTAACCAACAATTCTTTTTATTTTTAATAATCAATATTTTGGGTAAAATGGCCTCTAAACCAGGAACGTCAAACAAGCAATATTTTTTCTTTAGATTCTCTGAAAAAGAAAAAAAATAAATTATTTTTGAAAGAGCAGAGGTATTCGATTCATCAGTCAAATTTATTAAATTATTAAAGTTATCATCGCTAAATTCTTTGGCTACTTTAAATTTTTTAGGCCCTTCTAAAGTTAGATATTTACATTTCTCAAGAGCTATATATGACATTTTATTATCCTCTTCCCAAAAAGAAGAAAAAGAATATTTATCAATAAAAAATTCATATACATCAAATAAATCAATACAAGGTATGTCAATACAAATACTTACTAATCCGGAATTTACCCCTTTCTTATCGAAATTGGAAAAAACGCCTTTTAAAAAATCTGAAAAGTTTAAATTATTTTTCATCACTTATTGAAAATAACTAAAAATCATGCATTAAAGTAAAAAATGTAACTCAATTTATAAACTATATTTAATAATTATAGTTTTTCTTAACTGCATTAATAATGAATGATAGAAATAAAAATTTATGGAAACAAGCAATAAAATGGCCTCTTTATTCAGTAGCAATTTTACCAGTTTTTATTTCAGGAGCTTATACCCTCAACTCTTTCAAAAATGTCAAAATATATAATTTAATTGCATTCACAATCGCTGCAATATTAATACTAATTTGGGAAAATCTAACTAATGATTTATTTGATTCAGAAACAGGAATTGATGAATTTAAATTTCATTCCATTGTAAATCTTGTGCGAAGTAAAACAATAGTTTCAATTATCGCTTATACATCTCTATTAATTGGATTATTAGTAATTGCCATTATTTCAATTTCGACGAGCATAAATGTAATGCTATTAGTCGGCGCTTGCTGCTTATTAGGATATTTATATCAAGGACCGCCTTTCCGATTGGGCTACCAAGGTTTAGGAGAACCATTATGTTGGTTAGCTTTTGGCCCCTTTGCTTACGCCGCTGCTTTAATTGCATTAAATCCATCAGATATATACATGATTTCTATTCCTTGGAAAGAGTCATTATTACTTGGTTCAGGATCCTCATTGGCAACCACACTAGTACTATTTTGCTCTCATTTTCATCAGATAAAAGAAGATAAAGAACATGGTAAAAATTCACCTTTAGTTCGTTTAGGAGCGAAAAAAGGAGCTAAAATTATTCCTTGGATAGTTTTTATAATTTATGTTTTCCAACTTTTTTTAATAATTAATGGATTTATTCCGATACTTTGTGTTCTTTTTCTTATAAGTTTTCCTCAATCATTAAAGCTTATAACTTTGTTGAAATATTCATATAACCAACCTGAAGCAATAAAAAATTGTAAATTTATTGCTATCAAATTCCAAACGCTAAATGGAATTGGATTAATAGCAGGATTCATCATAGATTACTTGATTTATAAATGAAATTAACTTTTAAAAAAAAATCTTTTTTCTTTAAATTATCTTCGAAAGTGGATAATTCAAATACTACATATAACTATAAATCTGGGTGGATAATTAAATTAAAAAATATGGAAAAGGGAGTTGGTTTTGGAGAAGTAAATCCACTAAGAAAACAAGATTTAGATTCATGTCAAATACAATTAAATCAGATTCCCAAATACATAAATTCAAAAAATATATCTGAGTTAATAAAGAATTTTCACCCTTGCATTCAATCAGCAATTAACTCTGCATTAGCTGAAATTGAGAGAAAAATAAATTTTCAGGAAAATTATTACTTTAATGAAATTGATCAAACAGCTATACTTTTAAATCCTCATAAAGCTCTTGAAGAATTAATAATCTTGAAAGGTAATAAACTTTTGAATGAGAAATCACTCACTATTAAATGGAAAGTAGGCATACAAGATAATTTCTCCGAAGAAAAAACTCTAATAGAGATACTAAATCATTTAACAAGTAATATAAAATTAAGAATAGACGCGAATGGTTCTTGGAAAAGAGAAATAGCTAATAGATGGGTTGATATTTTGAAAGATATTGAAAATATAGATTGGCTAGAACAACCTCTTTCTAAAGATGATATTGAAGGTTTAAGAGAACTTAATAAAAGAATGCCAATTGCTTTAGATGAATCACTATTAAAATATCCATATTTGATTAATGAATGGGATGGTTGGCAAATTCGAAGACCTTCTCAAGAAAGAAATCCTATGAATCTTTTAAAAGAGTTAAAAGATAAAAAAGGTTTTAGATCCTTAAGCACTTCTTTCGAGACAGGAATAGGCAGAAGGTGGCTTTTTCATTTATCCTCTCTACAGCTATTGGGACTAACTCCCAAAGTTCCTGGTTTGGCTTTGAAAAAAAATCCTAATTCTTTTCTTTTCCTAAATGATGTTCAAAAGATATGGGATCAACTATGAAAAATAAAATTCACATTATCGAAGTTGAAAATAATGAAAAAGAATCTATAAAAAAAATTCTTGAAAATATAAACGATAAAAAAATAACCTATATAAAAAATAAATCTTATAAAACTGAAGAAATATTAGAGACTATTGATATAACTGGACCTGCAATTATCTTAAATAGTAGTGGCAGTAGTGGAAAGCCTAGAAAATGCATACATAGTTTAGAAAATCTAAATTCGTCTGCTAAGGCATCTGGAATTTGGCTTGAAAAGCAAGGCTTTATATTACAAAACTGTTTAATTTTTAATACTTTGCCTTTGAATCACATTAGTGGATTAATGCCACTATTTAGAAGCAAAATATGGAGTTGTGATCATATCAATATCTCTCCAAAATTAATTAAAAAAACCAAGGAATTATTAGTCTTCACTAATGAGATAAAAAAAGAAAATCAAAATCTCATAACATCATTAGTTCCAACACAATTAAAAAGACTTTTATCTGAAAAAGATGGTATTAATTGGTTAAAGAATTTTGATTTAATTTGGATTGGCGGTGCATCGATATCTAGTGAAACTTCTCGCAAGTGCAGACTAGAAAAAATAAATTTAGCACCCTGTTACGGATCAACTGAAACTGCTGCAATGGTTACAAGCTTAAAACCTAAGGAATTTTTAGAAGGAATTGATAATGTTGGAGAAATACTATGTGATATAAATTTAAGAATTAGTAAAAAGGGTTTAATCCAAATCAAATCAGAAAGAATAGGAATTGAATTGCTTGAACCTTCTAAAACTAAAAATTTCAAAGATAAAAATGGTTGGTGGGAAAGCAGTGATTTGGGAGAGATCCAAGAATTAAATGATTCTTGTTATTTAAAATTTATTAGCAGAATAGATAATGCTTTTAATTCTGGAGGTGAAATAGTTTTTACAGAAGTAATTAAATTACGATTAAGTGAATTTATCTCAAATGAAAAAATTCCAATAGAAAATTTTATGATTTCAAACATACCTAATAAAGAATGGGGAAATAAAATTAAAATCATCATTGATTTTAAAAAACAAACTAGTAAAACAGATATTGAATATTCATTAAAACTATTAAAAAACTTTTCTAAAGATTGGCCAAAACATGAGAGGCCTGAAACCTGGATTATTGGTAAAAATCAATCAAATTGTATTAAAAAATCTAATTTCTTATTTGAAAAATAGTAACTCATGATAATTAACACTCTTTTAAATTCGTATTTATATTGGAAGCCTCTATCCACCTCTCAAGATTATCAGTTAATTTAACTTTCAATTTTGAATCAACATCTATAGAGCAATGAATAATTTTTCCTTCTGCAACATTAATTTCATCCTTAAAAAAAAATGTATTTACTTGAAATAAGTGATTATTAATTTTTTTTGGGAATATTTTAATTGAAAGTAAATCACCAATCTTAATAGGTGATAAAAAATTGGCTTCACAATGAACTATGGGATATATAATTTGATTTTTACGAGAATTAGCATCCGGAAAAATTTCTTGATTAGGAATACCATATTTATCCATACTTTCTTCCCAACTTTCATGAGCCCATCTTAAAAGGTTGTGAAAATGTATCACTCCAGCCGAGTCACAATCACCAAACCTTACTTTCCTTTTTAAAATCAACCAATTTTTAGGTTTCATTAAAAGGTTTACCTATCTACAGAACCCATAATGACATCTATTGACCCAAGAATTGCCATAATATCAGCTATCTTAGCTCCCTTGAGAATGTGAGGTAATATTTGAAGATTATTTAAATCAGCAGCTCTAATTTTAAATCTCCATGGTGTAACTTCATTATTACCTTGAATAAAAACTCCTATTTCACCTTTCCCAGATTCTAATCTTGTATATAATTCTCCATTAGGGATCTTAAAAGTTGGCGCAACTTTCTTAGCTACATATTGATAGTCCATGCCAAATATTTCACTTTTTTTATCCTCTGTAGCCATACGTTTAGCTTCTAAATTTTCTGTTGGACCTCCAGGAATCATTTCGCAAGCTTGACGAATAATTTTTAATGATTGTCTCATTTCTTGAACTCTTACTCGATATCTGGCATAACAATCACCTTCTTTTTCTGAAGCAATTTCCCACTCAAAATCGTCATAACATTCATAACTATCTACTTTTCTCAAATCCCAAGAGACTCCAGAGGCCCTAAGCATTGGTCCAGAAAGTGACCAATTAATTGCTTGATCTCTTTCTATAGTTCCAAGACCTTCAATTCTTTTTTTGAAAATAGGATTATTTGTTATTAATTTTTCATATTCATCGATCTTTGGAGCAAACCAATCACAAAAATCAAGGCATTTTTCTAACCATCCGTAAGGCAAATCACAAGCGACACCACCTATTCTAAAAAAATTATTATTTATTAACCTTTGTCCAGTAGCAGCTTCCCAAAGGTCATAAATCATCTCTCTTTCTCTAAATATATAAAAGAATGGGGTTTGAGCTCCTACATCTGCTAGAAATGGACCTAGCCATAAAAGATGATTTGCAATTCTATTAAGCTCTAACATTAGGACTCTTATATAACTTGCCCTTTTGGGTACAACAATATTCGCCAATCTTTCTGGAGCATTTACTACAATAGCTTCATAAAACATTCCGGCTGCATAATCCATTCTGCTTACATAAGGTACATACATAACGTTTGTCCTATTTTCAGCTATCTTTTCCATCCCTCTATGCAAATATCCAATCACGGGCTCACAATCTATTACATTCTCGCCATCAAGGGTTACAACTAACCTCAAAACTCCATGCATAGATGGATGATGAGGGCCAAAGTTGACCACCATCGGTTCTGTTCTAGTCTCTAGTTGAGCCATTAATAATTTAACCTCTATTTAAATCTTAGTAGAAAGTTATGCAAACTGACCTTTCTGATTCATCTTTATTCAATCATAAGTCAGTGATGACAGATGAAATTTTAGTTTCTGTAGATCAATATCCATTAATATCAGACAATAAGCTAACAGCAATTGATGCAACTTTAGGTGGTGGTGGACACTCATATCAATTATTAAAAAAATATCCTGATTTACAAATAATTGGACTAGATCATGATCCATTTGCAAGGAAGTCAGCATTTAGTAAGCTTGAAGAATTTAAATCGAGGATTCAAATAAATCCCTCAAATTTTGCTAACTTTGAGCCAAAACATAAAGTTTCTTTTGTAATAGCAGATCTTGGAGTAAATAGTAATCAAATAGATAGCCCACAAAGAGGATTTAGTTTTCAAAAAGATGGGCCTTTAGATATGCGGATGAATCCTTCACTTGAGATGAATGCAGAAAACTTAATTGAGAATTTAAGTGAAAAAGATCTGGCTGATTTAATTTTTAAATATGGTGATGAAAGATTATCAAGAAAGATTTCTAGGAAAATCAAAAAAGATTTAAAAGAGAAAGGCAAATATTCGGGCACAAAAGATTTAGCCTATTCCATTGCTGGTTGTTTCCCACCCAAACAAAGATATCGAAAAATTCATCCTGCAACTAGAACATTCCAGGCACTAAGAATCGCAGTTAATAAAGAAATCGAAGCACTAGAAAGATTTTTAGAGATTTCTCCAGATTGGCTATTACCTGGTGGAATAATTTCAATTATTAGCTTTCATTCAATAGAAGATCGGCTAGTGAAAAATTCTTTCAAAGGTGATGAAAGACTAAAAAACCTCACAAAAAAACCTATAACACCAAATGAAAAAGAAATTGAAAATAATAAAAGATCTCGAAGCGCAAAATTAAGAATTGCTCAATTAAGAAATTAATATTTTAGCGTAATGATTTAATAGAATCTGTAATTATATGAATTGATTTTTCTATATCTGCTGGTGTAGTCATCAAACCAATACTTAATCTTAATGAAGCCTCTGCTTCTTTAAAAGATCTTCCTAGAGCAAGTAATACATGCGAAGGCTCACCATTACTACATGCTGAACCACTAGAACAGATTATTTTAGATTTCAAACTTTTATGCAATTTTGAACCGTTGACATCAAGTACTGTTATATTCAAATTATGAGGTAATCTTTCTTTCATTGACCCATTAATTTCCACCCCAGAATTGTTGACTAGTAATCCCTTCAAAAGTTTATCTCTATGAAAAAGAAATTTCTGAATATTCTTTTTTTGATTTAAAACTGCTATTTCTATTGCTTTAGTAAATCCAACTATCAAAGGTAATGGCAGTGTTCCTGACCTTAAGCCAAATTCTTGACCTCCACCTAATACTAAAGGCTGCAGCTTAATATCTCTATCAACCAAAAGTATCCCTACCCCTTTTGGACCATATATTTTATGGGAACTTATTGTTAACATATTTGCTACCGAGTCAAGACTATCTAAATCCAGACAACCTAAACATTGTGCATAATCAGAATGAAGAATTATATCCCTTGAACTGCATATTTCTGAAATTTCTTTCAAAGGCTGAATAACTCCTATTTCGTTATTTGCCATCATGATACTTACCAAAAATGTATCGTCTCTTATACAGCTAATAAATTTTTCCTTTGAAACTAAACCATCTTTTTCTGGAATAATTTCAGTCACTTGAAATCCCTCTTTTCTTAGTTGATCTAAAGGCTCTAATACAGCTTTATGCTCAGTTTTTAGAGTAATGATATGACCATGAATTTCTGTGTCTTTATAATATTTTCTCGCAAAACCTAGCAAAGCCAAATTATTAGATTCTGTTGCTCCACTGGTAAAAATTACTTTCTTTTTTTTTAGAAATAAATATTCTTGTATTTTTTCTCTGGAAACTTCTAATATGGCACTTGCATTAATGCCTGCTAAATTTGATTTACTCGACGGATTAGAAAATATTTGACTCCAATAAGGTGCCATTGATTTTACAACATCTTCTAAACAAGGGGTTGATGATTGATAATCTAGTAGTATGGGAGTTGAAAGCATTATATCTAGTATACAAAATTATTATTAGGCTAAAGAAAATTTAATTCGAAAATTAAAAAAAAATGAATGACACTAATCAAATAAATAATGAAGCAATTAGAAAATCAAAAATTTTATTGGTAGATGATGAGCCTGGTTTAAGAACAGCTGTAAAAACATTTCTCGAAGATGAAGGATTTGAAATTTACATTGCAGTTGATGGAGAGGATGGATGGGAAAAAGCTCAAACAATTCTCCCAGATCTAATTATTAGCGATATTATGATGCCGAGATCAAATGGTTATGCTTTATTAGAAAAAATAAGGGAAGATGAAAAACTAGGAGGTACTCCAGTTATTTTTCTTACAGCAAAGGGAATGACTTTAGATAGAACCCAAGGGTATCTTGCAGGAATTGATGATTATATTTCTAAACCCTTTGATCCAGATGAATTATCTGCAAGAGTTAAAAATGTAATTAATAGGCAAGAACGATTACTCAAAGAAGCAGCCCGATTTGCTGATATTGATGTTAGTAAAATGGCAAAACAGATCACTGAAATAAAATCTATGCTTACAGATCAGAATCCACTGAATCAAGAAAATTCTATAGATATTCCAAGTTTTACGCCAAGAGAAGCAAGCGTACTTCAACTTGTAGCAGAGGGCCTTATGAATAAAGAAATTGCCAGACAACTTGAAACATCTATTAGAAATGTTGAAAAATATGTAAGCAGACTTTTTATTAAAACAAGTACATCTAGCAGAACCGAATTAGTCCGTTATGCACTTGAAAATCATCTAGTAAAATAATCTATTTAAGTTTCTTAAATTCAATTAATTTTGAAAAATAAAATGGAGCTTGATTTAATTTTTTTTGAACTACAGCAAAACCTTTTTCATTAGCAGCATTAATAATTCCTTTTTCTCTTAATGTATAAGCTCTAGTAGTTTTACTTGGCCCAGGAAACAACTTTCCAATATTTTTTAACACTGCCAATATTGGTGTATAAGGTGCAAAACTAACTATTAGCTTATCTTTACTCAAGTCACATAAATGTTTGACCATTTCTTCAGCGACTGGTTGTGGATAATGAATAAATACATCTAAACAAATGACAACATCAAATAAGCCTTTTAACTGTTCAAGATCACTAGTTAAAAATTTAATTTTTCTTTGACTTAAACCTAAATCATTGATACGTTTCTTTGTTTCTTTAATCATTTCAGAAGATATGTCACTAACCTGCAAATCTTTAATACCAAGTCTTAGTAAAGGAATAGCTAAACTTCCAACACCGCAACCAGCATCACAAAAAGTCTTAGTTGTTAATTCAGGATAATTTTTTACGTATGAAACGACATCATCGACAGTCTTTTGATGACCTTTTCTAATATTTTTTTGCACTGTATTGATTTCTTCTGATTTACTATAAATTTTTCTCCATCGATCAAAACCGGTCCCATTGAAATACTCCCTAACTTCGCTTTTTTCGAGATTTTTATTAGGCGTCATAACAATTCATACAAAATTAGTCTTTTTAATACTAACTAACTAGCGCACAAGTAATTGCACGTCATTATAAGAAAAGAATTGATTTGTTATTTTGTCAGAATTTAATTCCAGCAATATTTATAAAATTGCTGTAGTAATGGGAAGTGATTCAGATCTAAAAACTTTAAAACCTGCAATAGATATATTGAATGAATTTGAAATAGAAAATGAGGTTTGTATACTTTCTGCACATAGAACACCAATGGAAATGATGGAATTTGCAAAAAAATCAGAATCAGAAAACATAAAAGTTATTATCGCAGGAGCCGGTGGAGCTGCTCATCTGCCTGGAATGATCGCTTCGCTAACATGCATTCCTGTAATAGGTATACCGGTAGAGAGTAAAACTTTGCGAGGAATTGACTCCCTATTATCAATAGTGCAAATGCCTGCAGGAATTCCTGTAGCAACAGTGGCCATAAACGGTGCAAAAAATGCTGGTTTATTAGCAATTCAAATCCTTAGTTTATTTGATCACGCTTTAAGAGTAAAAATGAAAAAATTTAGAGATAATCTCCATACACAAGTAAGATCTAAAAATAGAAAATTGTCTGATCTAGGGGCTGATAATTACCTGAAAAATGACTAAAAATATTTTTATAATTATATCCTTTCAATTAGATTATGTTCTTTAAGATAATTAATAACTTCTTCAACAGAATCATTTAAATTTAAGGTACCTGTATCAACTACTATTTCTGGATTTACAGGAGCCTCATATGGACTAGATATTCCTGTAAATTCTTTAATTTCTCCCAAACGTGCCTTTTTATATAAACCTTTAGTATCTCTACTCTCACATACATCAATGTCTGCAGAGCAATATACTTCAATAAAATCATTTGATCCTATAATATTTCTAACCTTATTTCTATCATTATTGAAAGGAGAGACGAATGCTGTAATGGTTATGATTCCTGCATTCATAAATAAATTAGCTACTTCACCGATTCTTCTTATGTTTTCTTCTCTATCTTCATCAGAGAATCCAAGATCCTTGCATAAACCATGTCTAATATTATCTCCGTCTAGTACATAAGTTGATAACCCATCCAAATGTAAAACCTCATTTACAGCATTGGCTAAGGTACTTTTCCCAGACCCTGATAAACCTGTAAACCAAATTACCATTCCTTTATGTCCTCTCATTTTTTCTAACTTATGTCTATCAATAGTCAAATTGTGCCATTTTATATTTTTTCCTGAATTTTTCTGATTTAGTTCCTTCATCTTTTTATGTTTCTAAAAGTAGAAGTCTATTTTAACTCTTGACTCATAAATTTTGAAATCCTTCTTTGCGAAGAAACTCAATTGATTTGTTTACCATATCACCTTGTAATTGAATATCTTCACCTATTAAAGTTCCTCCAGTTCCACAAAACACTTTCATTTTTTTTAGTAATTCCTTAACTTCTATTTCATTTCTAATAGATAAACCTTTTATTAAAGTAATAGTTTTTCCTTTTTTTCCTTTTTTTTGTTTTGAGATATTTATTTTTGATATTTTTTGAAAATTCTCTTCTTTAGGTTTTTCTCTATAAATATTTTCCTGATTATCAAATTCAATCCAATTTTTTTTTCCCATTATTTTTTATATAATCTATAGTTAGTACATACTTATACTATAAAAAATTGGTAAGTACAATTTCTCGTCAGGATCAAAATAATAATGATGATTTAAATCAACCTTCAAAAGAAGGAAGATTTGGAAAATATGGAGGTCAATATGTCCCTGAAACACTAATGCCAGCTCTTTTCGAACTGGAAGAAGCAGCCTCTGATGCATGGAAAGACAAACAATTTGTTAATGAATTAAATCATTTGCTGAAAACTTATGTAGGAAGAGAGACCCCATTATATGAAGCTAAAAGACTTACTGAACATTACCAAACAAAAACCTCCATTAGAAGGATATGGCTTAAAAGAGAAGACCTAAATCATACTGGTGCTCACAAAATAAATAATGCATTAGGCCAAGCTTTATTAGCGATAAGAATGGGTAAACAAAGAATAATTGCAGAAACAGGTGCTGGGCAACACGGAGTTGCTACTGCTACTGTATGCGCGAGATTTGGCTTAAAATGCATTATCTACATGGGAGCAGAAGATATAAAAAGACAATCATTAAACGTCTTCCGGATGAAACTTTTAGGCGCAGAGGTTAAAGTTGTCACTTCAGGTACTGCAACTCTCAAAGATGCAACTAGTGAAGCTATTAGGGATTGGGTGTCCAATGTAGAAACAACACATTATATTTTAGGGTCAGTTGCGGGACCACACCCATTCCCAATGATTGTTAGAGATTTTCATGCAGTTATAGGAGAAGAAGCTAAAAAACAATGTCTAGAATCATTTGGATCATTACCTGATATTTTGCTTGCTTGCGTAGGTGGAGGGTCAAATGCAATGGGTCTTTTTCATCCTTTCGTAAAAGAAAAATCAGTTCGATTGATTGGAGTTGAAGCGGCGGGAAGCGGAGTCAATACTGAAAAACATGCTGCGACTATTACTAAAGGATCAGTCGGGATTTTACATGGATCAATGAGTCTTCTTTTACAAGATAAGGATGGTCAAGTACAAGAAGCACATTCTATAAGTGCCGGTCTTGATTATCCTGGGGTAGGTCCTGAACATAGTTATTTAAAAGATATAGGAAGAGCAGAATATGGCTCCGTTACAGACGCAGAAGCTTTAGAAGCTTTAAAACTAGTTAGTGAACTTGAGGGAATTATTCCTGCACTCGAAACAGCTCATGCCTTTGCATGGTTAGATAAATTATGCCCTACCTTAGACAAAGATACAGAAATAGTAATTAATTGCTCTGGTAGAGGAGATAAGGATGTTAATACTGTCGCATCATCTTTGGATATTGAGTAACTAATATCTCGGAATTGTTTGATCAATATACTTACTCCATCCATCTATACCTTCTTCAAGATTCCAAATCTCGTTTACGAGATTATTATCTAATGACCATTGTCCAAAATTATAACTTCTGATACCAGCATGACAAAGAACAACAAACTTTTTATCTTTTGCGTCACTTAATTTTGTTTTTACATACTCGGCCGAAACTTTACTTATTGGTAAATGTAAAAATTCTTTAGGAAAACAAGCAATTTCAAGTTCTGAATACTCTCTAACATCAATAATAATAGGATTTTCATCTTCAGAATTAAACCATGCATTAAGATCAAAAGCATTTAAAGTTTTCGGATAATTTCCCAATTGTTAGAATTAGATATTTGTTATTAACAATTTTATAAGTAAGGTTGCAAGAACATGTTTATTGTTAAAAATAAAAATAAAAATGAATATTAAATACCTAACTCTAATAACGGTATTATCCTTATGCTGTATTTTTGGATTTGAAGAAATTTCTTATAGTTTAAATAAAGTAAGCAAAGATAATATTTCAGAATTAAAAATTTTGAATTACATACCGAAAGACAATAAAACATTCTTCATTTCAAATACTAAAAGTTCAAAAATCACTAACGAGATAAGAAAAAACTTTGAAACAAAGAATCAAGATGAGCTTATTTTGATGAAAAATAGTATATTGGCATACTTAGGCCTAGATTTAGGTCCTAACAAATTAGAAGATATTTATAATAATGAACTTGCAATCACTACCTATGTTAATAAAGAAAAAGATATAGATGATGTTTTAATAATATTCAAAATTAAGAAAAAAAAAGATATAGATGATATTTTAAATCTTGCCAATAAAATTGATGAGCCTGATAAATTAATTAAAATATATAGAGAAAATAAATTAAATTATTTAAAATATATTTATCGAACTAATGATAATTATATTATTACTTCCTCCAACAAAACCTTAATACTTGATGCATTACAATCAATTAATACTGATAAAAATATTAGAAAAAAATATATCTCTTTTAAAGAATTATTGAATAGCTTTAAAAATGAACATAATATCTTTTTAACTAATAATTTTAAAACAAATGAACTATTAAATAACAAAAATTATCCTCTAAAAAAAGAGAACTATTTAGTAACTCTATTTAATTTAAAAGATAAAGATATTTTATTAAAATCATATTTAGTTAATAATAACCAAAGTTCAGGTATTATATCTTATAAAAATATGGATAAAGTTAATGTATTAGATAAAAAAAACTATCAAATATTTATTTATAATAATTTATTAGATTCGAATAAATATATTGATGATATCGGAATAAATAGTTTTGAAAAAGATTTTATTAAAGAAATAAATAATAAATTAAAACAAAATATACTTTTCTTAAGTTCTGACAATAATTGGATATTAATTCACGATAAAAATAAATTTTCTCTTGAGAGTACAAAATTATTGGAAGATTTTAGTAAAAATAGTTTAGAAAATAATAATAATATCTATACAATATACTCAAAAGATATACTAAAAAAAGAAGAAAATATTATAAAACAGTCTACCTATAAAAAGATTTTTTTAGTTCAAACTGAAAATCTAAACTTTATTAGTAACACTTTGGTAAATGAAGCAGATATAGATTTAATTTCAAATGAATTTTTTAGTTTAAGAGGTGATAGTCAAGCTACATATTTTCTAAATAAAAAAATAAATCTTAAGAATCCTTACTCTATTCAACCTAAAAATATCTCTTATTTAGAAAACATTAATTACTTTTTTAAAAATGTAATTAATTTATCAATTACAGAATTTAAAGCAATAATCAAACAATCTATTCCAGAAACAGCTCCTATTTATTATGCAGAAACAAATTTGAAAATATTTAATAATTAAATTTGATTGATATCTTGTGGTTAACTAAAAATTATTTGACTATCTTAGACCTATAAACGATTTATATCACATTAAAGTTTTGGATACTAATAAACTAATTTTAAAACCAGGATTAGAGGGTGTTCCAGTAACTAATTCATCAATATGTGATATTGACGGTCAAA
>QCTN01000017.1 GCA_003211135.1 Prochlorococcus sp. AG-673-L20
TATTTCTATGAGTAGCAGTTTTGGAAAAATTTTTCGTGTAAGTACTTTTGGAGAATCTCATGGAGGCGCTGTTGGAGTTATTCTTGATGGATGTCCTCCAAAGTTAGAAATCAATATTGATCTCATACAAAATGAATTAGATAGGAGGAGACCTGGTCAGAGCAAAATTACTACTCCAAGAAATGAAGATGATAAATTAGAGATATTAAGTGGTTTAAAGGAAGGAATAACACTTGGAACCCCTATTGCGATGTTGGTTCGAAATAAAGATCAAAGACCAGGAGATTATAGTAATTTAGAACAAGTTTTCAGGCCATCGCATGCAGATGGTACATATCATTTGAAGTATGGAATTCAGGCTGGCTCTGGAGGAGGTAGAGCTTCTGCCAGAGAAACCATAGGAAGAGTTGCCGCAGGTGCTATTGCAAAACAATTGTTAAAGAAATTGTTTAATACTGAAATTCTCTCTTGGGTAAAACGTATACATGATATCGACTCTAAAGTAAATAAAAACAAACTTACTTTAAGCAAAATAGATTCAAATATTGTTAGATGTCCTGATGAGAAGGTGGCTGCAAAAATGATTAAAAGAATAAAAGAATTACAGCAAGATGGTGATTCTTGTGGAGGTGTTATTGAATGTTTGGTGAAAAACGTTCCATCAGGATTAGGTATGCCTGTCTTTGATAAGTTGGAAGCTGATCTTGCAAAGGCTTTGATGTCTTTACCTGCTACTAAGGGGTTTGAAATAGGTTCAGGTTTCTTGGGTACTTATTTAAGAGGTAGTGAACATAATGATTCGTTTGTTGAGTCTGATGATATTAGTAAGCTTAAAACAATATCAAATAACTCAGGAGGAATACAGGGAGGTATAAGTAATGGAGAGAATATTGAGATGAAAATAGCTTTTAAACCAACAGCAACTATTGGAAAGGAGCAGAAAACTGTTAATGCTGATGGTAAAGAAGTACTAATGAAGGCCAAAGGTCGACATGATCCTTGTGTTTTACCAAGAGCAGTGCCAATGGTTGATTCAATGGTAGCTCTCGTACTAGCAGACCATTTGCTTCTCCATCATGCTCAGTGCTCAATTATTAAATAGAATAATTCTTTAATTCTATCTTCTTTTTAGCCATTCATATATCTTTGGATCTATTTTATTATTTTTAAAACCCATATCCCCAATTACGATTGCTTTATATCCTAAAGATTTATATAACGGCATATCAGCTATGGATAGACCTCCAGCTGCAATAAAACATATATTTTTATATTGAGATATATTTATTAACTCAAGATTATCTTTTACTGGGTAAATTTTGATAATTTTACAATTTAAATCTATTGCTTGTTTAAGATCTTTTAAATGTTTGATTCCAGGAATTAATAAATGATTCTTTGAATTTGAATAATTTAAAAGGTCTCTATCCCAACCTTTCATCATTGAATAATTTAAACCTGTTTTTATAGAGTCATCTATCGATTTTTTATTTCTTACAGAAGCGGAGCCTAAATTGAGCTTTGGGAATTTTAATCTTAAATCCGATACATAATCCAGCCAGTTTTCGTTATGAGACCAACTAATTTCGATATTTTTAAAACCTGCTTTTATTATTAGTTCTAATTCTTTTTCAACTAAATACCTATACTTATCATTGGTATAAAGATTTTTAGTAGGTTTTATTAATAAAAAAACAGACTCTGGCTTTAATTTTTTAAAGAAAGAATCATTTTTTTTTTAATGGAGATATCAGATTTGTTCAAATCAGATATAGTTAGCAACTTTCACTTCAGAGCGGTTTAGTAAATCTTGGATATCTTCAGTATCAATTGTTTCTTTTTCAATAAGCATTGAAGCCATTTCATCAAGAACACCTCTGTTATCGGAAAGGACTTTTGTTGCTCTCTTATATGCCGTGTCAACAAGCTCTGAAACTTCTACGTCAATCGTTGCTGCAGTATCTTCAGAAAAATCTCTTGTAGCGCTCATATCTCTTCCCAGAAACATTCCTCCTTGGGATTGCCCCAATGCTACAGGACCTATTTTTTCGCTCATGCCAAATTTAGTTATCATTTGTCTTGCAACATTAGCCACTTGCTGTAAATCGTTAGAAGCTCCAGTAGTAACTTCCTCTTCTCCATATACAATTTCCTCAGCTACTCTTCCACCAAGAGCTACAGCCATTTGGTTTTGTAAATAAGAACGTGAGTAAAGACCGGACTCCATTCTTTCTTCACTAGGAGTAAAGAAGGTTAATCCTCCTGCTTGGCCTCTAGGTATTATAGAAACTTTTGCAACAGCGTCATAATCAGGCATACAAGCACCTACTAAAGCGTGACCTGCCTCGTGATATGCAACAAGTTCTTTCTTTTTATCACTTATGACTCTATCTTTTTTTTCAGGACCTGCCATTACTCTTTCGATGGCATCACTTACTTCATCATTACTAACAGTTTCTAAATCCTTTCTTGCAGCAAGAATAGCGGCCTCATTTAAGAGATTAGCTAAATCCGCGCCTGTAAATCCAGGAGTTCTTCTTGCAACCTTATCAAGGTCTACATCCTTAGAGAGTGTTTTATCTTTTGCGTGAACATTTAAAATTTGCAATCTTCCAGCGTAATCAGGCCTATCTACAGTAACTTGTCTATCAAATCTACCTGGTCTCATCAATGCTGAGTCTAAAACATCAGGTCTATTAGTTGCTGCAACAATAATTATTCCAGAATTCCCCTCAAAACCATCCATTTCAGTTAAAAGTTGGTTTAGAGTTTGTTCTCTCTCGTCATTTCCTCCTCCCATTCCAGCGCCTCTTTGTCTTCCAACTGCATCTATTTCATCAATAAAAACAATACATGGCGCATTCTTTTTAGCTTGCTCAAATAAATCTCTTACCCTACTTGCACCGACTCCAACAAACATTTCAACAAACTCTGATCCAGAGATTGAGAAAAAAGGAACACCTGCCTCTCCGGCAACTGCCTTTGCTAAAAGAGTTTTACCTGTTCCAGGTGGTCCAACTAAAAGTACACCTTTAGGAATTTTTGCTCCAACTGCAGTAAATCTGTCAGGACTTTTAAGAAAATCTACTACCTCTGTTAGTTCTAATTTTGCTCCCTCAACTCCTGCAACATCTGAAAAAGTTACTTGAGTAGAAGGATCCATTTGAAGTCTGGCTTTGCTTTTCCCAAAACTCATTGCAGGGTTACCACCACCACCACCGCTTCCGCTTTGTGATCTTCTGAATAAGAAAAATAAACCTCCTATTAATAAAACAGGAAAAATTAGACTACTAACAGCTTGCTGCCAAGGATTAGCTAATTTTGTAGGAGTAACGGCTATATCAACATTATTCTCGGTAAGGATTTTTAGTAAATCTTTATCAGGAGCTAGATTAACTTCAGACCTACTTCCATCGTTTTCAATTACTTGGGCAGTTCCATTATCTGGAGACAATAAAACTCTGCTCACTTCTTTATCTTGAACAGCTTCTATAAAGTCACTGTACCTAAGAGTTTTTGTGGCATTTTCGGTATTAGGTTTATCAAAAACAGAAGTACCTATAAAAATTACTGTGATTACAGCTAGAACATAAAGTCCTACGTTTCTCCAACGTTTATTCACGATAAAAAATCTCTCTTTTAAACTATAATACTATTAATAAAACAATATTAAGACTTTCTAAGTACATCTACTACACTTTTAAATGCGAACCATTCTGGTATTGAATCGCCATTCCTTAGTTTTTTTCTAAACTCCGTTCCGCTTAGCTTCATTATTTGATAGTTATTCTCTTTTGCTTCTTCAGCCGTTATGTAGCCTTTTTCAATTGTGTATACCAAATTTTTTGAGGGTACAGTTTTCATTAATAATTCTTCTGCACATTTATTGGCAAAATTTTGGGCATCATAAGGTCCATAAAAGTCTTCACCAGTAGATGATGATTTACATCCGGCCATATCCCTGCCAATTATGAAATGAGTACATCCATAATTCCTTCTAATAATCATGTGTTGAAGAGCTTCTCTTGGTCCTGCCATATGCATTGAGTATGGTAAAAAAGCCCATTTTATTTTCTTATTAGAAATTTCTTCTTCTAATTTTTTATAGGTCAAATATCTAACTTTACCTGGAATATCATCCTGTTGTGTCGGACCGCAGGTTGGATGAACCAGAACAACTGAATTTGAGGAGACATTTTCCGATTGTAAGGCGTTAGTAAATAATTCATAATGAGCTCTATGAATTGGATTTCTACATTGAAAAGCAACTACATCAAAATTAGCAGGTAGTAAATTTCTTACTTCTTTTGGAGTTTTACATGGAAAATCTCTGTTTGGGAGCTCCAAACCATAAATTTTTCCTCCCATATAATATCTACCTCTTTCATTAAAAATCATCTTTACTGCAGGATGATCTAAGGAATTCGTCCCATAACAAAATTCTGCTTCTTCGGATTTATCTGGCTCCCATTTTGAACTTACTTCTAAAACTGCTAATTTTTGTTTTTTGTAGGTGAGTAATATTTTTTCACCCTCCTTGATTTTTGCATTATTAGTATCAAATACAATCGGTAAACCAAAAAGCAAACCCTTTGTATCTCTATGGCTTTGAATTACAGATTTGTACTCTTTATTATCCATAAATCCTTCTAGAGGAGAAAACCCGCCAACCATTAAAAGTTCAACATCACAAGCATTTCTATCACTGCATTCGTGCTCGTAAGAAACTTGAGAAAGAATCTTTAATTTAAGTTCTTCATCCTTAATAATTAATTCTTTTAGTTCTCCTCCATAAGCAGGTATTAAACCTTTTGAATCTCTTTTAGATCCTTGTTGTGAATTCATTTTATTCTTTTATAAGACAAATTAAAAAAAGAGGGCTGTAATCCCTCTTTTTTTATCTTTTTTTAGAATTACGCTTTTCTACCGTAAAGCTCACCAATTATTTTTACATCAAGAGGTTCTTTCGAACCCATATCTGTATCGGAAGGTTGGATAGCTATAAATGTACCTGCAAATTCATCTGTATCAGAATCAACATTTTCAATTGATAGTGTTACTACTCCAGTACCATTTACATCAATTTTGATATTTTCTTTAGCAAGTTCTTCATCATCTCCACCTAGGGCAACTAAGCCTTGAGCGTATTCAACTCCAGTATTTTTTGCTCTTGCTTTAGGATCTAAAAAATCTCCTGTTCTGTAATTAGGTGTAAATGTAGCACCGCTGACTTCTGTCCCCGGCTCAATTGATGAAGGTAGATCCGCCGTTAAATCCTTTGCAGAGAATGCAAATGGCACTTCTAATCCCCCAGGGGTTAGAACAGTAATTAATTGAAAGTCAATTCCACCTTTTTCTTTAAATGTTCCGGAGTCTATATCTCCATATACCTCTGTAACTGTAGTGTTATTCCTAGGGCTAATAATTTTTGTTGCAACAAATTCTGCTTCTTTTCTTTTTGATCCCGGAACTTTTACATATACTTCTGTTGGATGCATGCATATCCCTTTTAGGGAATCACCATTTCCTAAAGATATTGATCCGACAAGGGATGAATCTAAGGAAGGACAATCGTTAGCTTTACCTGTGTTTACAACGTCTGTAAATTGAGCATTGCCTCTCTCAGAGAAGGCATATGCTTTATCTGGGACAAAAGCAAAAGTTAAACAAAAAGAAATAACGAAAGCTAAAAAAGAACGAATTCTCATAATAAAATTTTAATAAAGTTCTGTGACTGCTGGTAAAGGGTTACCTTAAAATGTTCAGTACGGATAATACAAGGTAAAGAACCACAAAAGAAAGTTTTTTAGATCCTCGAAACAACCCGTAGCTTTTTTAATTTTTTTAAACTTGAGATATCCTAAGATATCAGACTATTTTTAATGATTAAGATTACAAAAAAATACAAATATAAATGTTCTGGGTTATTTATCAGTTGAAATGATTTGATTTATTAAATTATTAGCTAACTCAATTTTTGATGTTTTTTCTAGATAATTCACCATATTTTTTTTATCAAAAAGCCAACCTTCATTTTCTGCTAACGCACCAAATCCTTGCGCTTCGATATCTATAGGATTTGCAAAAAGAAGATCACAACCCTTAAGCATTATTTTCTCTTTAATGGTTTTTTTTGCACTTTTGAAAGAACCTGTAAATGCACAAAATCCAACAAAAATTTGATTTTCTTTTTTCACTTTACATATCTCTTTTAAAATATCTGGAACATACTCAATATTTTTATTTAAAAAATCCACAAATTTTCTTTTTGGAATTTTTTTTGAAAAATCTCCTGTGAATTTGAAATCTGCTACTGCAGCATTCATAATGAAATAATGACATTTCGAAATTTCTTTTTCAATTTCTTTCATTAAATCATTACTATTATCTACTTCATATGTATTAATTCCTTCCGTTATATCTAGTTTATTTTTTAAAGGACCATGGATATATTTGACTTTCGCACCCCTAAATCTTGCTACTTGAGCAAGCATTAATCCCATAGTTCCCGAGCTATTGTTAGTTACCTTTCTTGCTGCATCAATTTTTTCTGAGGTACACCCTCCTGTAATTAAAAACTCTTTATTTAACAAGTCTCTGTAATAGGGTTTTTTATTTTTTAGGAGTAAAAACTTTAGAGCTAGTTGTATTAAATCATTTGAGGGTATTTTACCAACTCCAATTTCGTCACAAGCTAGTATCCCTTCACTTGGCTTAAGGATTAGAACATTTGGATAATCTTGTAAATAGATATAATTTCTCTGAACAGCTTGATTATTCCACATCTTGGAATTCATTGCAGGAGCAACAATAATAGGTTTATTATTCGCAATTAAAATACTCGAGATCAATCCATCAGCATTACCTGTAACCCACTTTGAAAGTGTTGTAGCAGTTAAAGGAGCCATTATCAAAACATCAGCCCAATCGCATAAATCAATATGTAAAGGTCTTGAATGAATATATGACCATTGGTCCTTATCTAAAATGCAAGTATTCCTACTTAATATTGAAAGTGAAAGTGGCTGAATTAGTTTTTCAGCATTTTCAGAAACAACGCATTTTATCTCATAATTATCCTTAACTAATTGACTTACTAGTAAGGGGATTCTTACTGCAGCAATACTTCCAGAGATTAATAAAAGAACCTTAACTTTTAACTCTTTAGTTTTCATTAAATTATTCCTTTTCAATAAGATGAATATAATCAGATGTAAATTTATATCTTTTAATTACAAAAGTCCTTACCAAATTCCAATTTTTAAAAACATTAAATGGGGTAGCATAATTTTTCTCCCTTAAACTTTTGGGAAGCTTATAAGTTCCTTGTTTATAAAAAAAATGTAAAGGTTTTTCAATTATTTTTTTATCGTATGTAAATTGCATCTTTTATTGTGTTCAATGTATTTTTAATAATATAACCTCAAGAAATTCATATTTACTTAATATGTTGCTCACTTTCTAAATTCTAAGTAACGAAAAATATTTAAAATCTATTTATTTTATATATTTTAATTTTTAGACACTTATTATTAAATTCTCCTTAAGAAAAAAATTTATTTAAAATAAGAATGATGAAAAATCGATTATGTCACAAACAAAAAAAGAGCAAATAGTAAGTCATTTGCGTTATTTAAGGCAGGAATTAAGAGAAATGCATTTAGGAATTCAAGATGATGGTCTATTTCCTGAGCCTGGAGAACTAAGAGGAGTTCTTGCCCAAATGGAGGCTTTACTTGAATTAATTGAAGGCAATCCTAAAATTAAATAAAATTATGAATAAATTACATTTAGTTATTATTAAGCATGGTTTTTAAACCTCAAAAGACTAAATTTCAACGATTAGTTATAGAAAATTTTTACACTTTAAGCCAATGGGCAGTAAATCCATGGCGTAGATATTCTTTAGCATTAATGATTGTTCTATTTGGCAATTTTGTAGGCAGTCAATTAGGGATGATAAGTGCAGTAAAAAATTTGATGGATCCAGTAGCAGCTTTTTTATCAGTTATTTTTCTTGAGGTTTTGATAGGAATAAGAAGAATATATAGATTAGATAGAACAAAAAAAATATTTCTTCTTTTAATTGATAGCTTAAGATATGGGTTATTTTATGGTTTCTTTACTGAATGTTTGAAATTACTTTAAAATTTTGAACTGAATTTACTTAATAGATAAAGTAAAGCCATTCTTGTAGGAATACCATTTGAAACTTGGTCATTTATTAAGCAATTTGGATATTCATCAACTATTCGGCTACTGATTTCAATGCCACGATTAATAGGACCTGGATGCAAAATAGGAATATCTTTATCATTCAAAGATAGTTTTTCTGGAGTTAAACAATAATTTTCACTATACGATTTAATACTGCTTAATAAATTCTCTATCATTCTTTCTTTCTGTAATCTTAAAACAATTACTGCATCTGCATTTTTAATTGAGGCTTCTAATGACCTCGAAATTGTGATAGAACCTCTTGAAGAAATTGGGTCTCTTCTTTGATTTGGTGGAGAACTACTTACAAAATCAGTAAATTCTTCAGGAATAAGTGTTGGTGGACCACACAAGATTATGTTTGCACCAAATGCGGTCAATGCCCAAAGATTTGATCTCGCAACTCTAGAGTGAATTACATCCCCAACTATTAATATTTTTTTAGAATTTAATATCTCTGGGTTCAGTAATTTTGGAGAAAAGAATTTTATCAATGTATAAAGATCGAGTAATCCTTGACTAGGATGGCTATGTAAACCATCACCAGCATTAAGAACAGAAGTTTTAGCTTTAGATGCATCGAGTTTTTTTGAAATTTCTAGAGGGACATGGCTCGATGAATGTCTAATGACTAAAATGTCAGCCCCCATGGCAGAATATGTAAGTGCAGTATCTATGAGAGTTTCTCCTTTACTTAATGAACTTGAAGAAGGAGAAAAGCTTTGCACATCAGCAGAAAGCCTTTTGGCCGCAAGTTCAAAACTATTGCGAGTTCTAGTACTAGCTTCAAAAAATATTGATGTTATTAATGTTCCTTGTAAAGCAGGTATTTTTTTTGTACCAGCATTATTAATAGATTTAAATCTTTCAGTTAACTCAATAACTGATTTGTAATCATCTATTGAGAAATTTGAAAGTGTCAGGATATGTTTGTGAGGCCAATTTTCCATTATGTTATACCAGACAAATAATTAGTTGAATTTTTTAAATTAGGATTTTTATCACCTTTTTCCCTTTTACTAATACTTCTACTCCTTTTAAGATACCAACGCCATTTTATATTTTTTGCTTTAGATATGCCAATTCTTGTTGTTTGAATTAAATCTTTTTTCTCTAAATTTGACTTTCCTTTTCCGATCCATAAACATTTATTATTAAAAATTTTGAGGGAATTTAATTTATTATCTACTTCAAATGTTTTGGTTACTAGACCTGGACCAGAGGCTGCTCTTTCGTTTTTATTTGATATAAAAACTGCCCTTATTAAAACACCACTCGCAAAATTATCTTTATCAGTGACAATATTTAGACAATGATGAATCCCGTAAGATCTGTAAATATAAAATCTTCCTGGTTCACCAAATAATACTTTATTGGAAGGAGTCTTTTTATTATATCCATGACAAGCCTCCTCCTCTTGTGAATAAGCTTCAGTCTCAACTATTATTCCTTTTATTAGGCCTTTATTAATGCTATTTCTAATCAGGTAGCATCCAATTAAGTCAGGTGCTACAAGCTTGGAGTGCCTGTAAAAAAAATTTTTCTTAAAAGATTGTTTATCTATTTTAAAATACTTATCTAAGCTTATTTTTAACGGTGAAATATAATTTAGTCTAGCTTTTGAAGCATAAAAAATTTTTTTTCTTGTTACGAGATTTTATAAATTTATTGTTATCAATTCTATTTATTTATTTTAGTCTTAAGTAATTTTTGTGAAAACCCTTTATATTTATGATAAATTCGATTATTTGATAATAGAAAGCATATGAAAAGAATTAGCAGTGATGAAGTAAAAAAAGTAGCTCAATTAGCAAGACTAGAATTAAATGAAAGTGAGATTCATCAACATGCGGAACAGTTAGAAAAAATTTTGGAATATATTAAACAACTAGAGAAAATTAATACAGAGAATGTTCCATGTACTACTAGAGCAATAGAAGTAGTAAATGTATTGAGAAAAGATGAAAAGAAAAACTATGAAAATTCTGAGGAAATTTTAGATTTGGCACCTTCAAGAGAAAATAGATTCTTTAAAGTACCAAAAATTATTAGTGAATAATTGATTAAAACGATTAAAGTATTATTAACTTATTGAAGTAAAATTCTTTTAAGAACTGAGAAGTTATTTAGTACTTTCTAAATTACTTTCTAATCTTTTCTTTTTCAGTTCCGTGAGTCCTTATACCTATAAACAGGTCATAAATAAAATTAAAGGTATCATCTTTGGTTTCAAAAATACCAACTCTTTGAGGTGATCCTTTCATTTTTAATAAAGGCTTGGTTTTTTCGTAAGCTATTTTGTATTCAAACCATGGAATTGAAGGCCAAAGGTGATGGACTAAGTGATAGTTTTGACCCATTATGAGAATATTCATAAATTTACTTGGATAAACTCTTGAGTTTAACCATTTATTTCTTGAGTGAAATGGTCTATGAGGGAGATAATCAAAGAAAATACCCAAAGTAACTCCAACCATTAATGCAGGACCAAACCATAAATTATAAATTAAATTCATAAAGTCAAATTTTAAGCCGGCTAAAATTATTGTTATAAATACGGATCTCTCTAGCCCCCATTGAAGTAATTCATATTTCCTCCAAAGTTTTCTCTGGAAGAAAAATATCTCATGATAGAAGAATCTTGGAGCAATAAGCCAAATTGGACCAAAAGTACTAACAATATGATCTGGATCATTTTTAGGGTCATTAACATGACTGTGATGCTGCAAGTGCACTCTAGTGAAAACTGGAAAACTGAAACCTAAAAGTATAGCTGATCCATGACCCATTGCTTGGTTTATCCAAGGCACAGGGTGGGCAGCCTTATGACATGCGTCATGTATCACTGTTCCTTCAATATGAAGAGCAAGAAATGCTGTGGCGACTAGTATTGGGAGAGGCCAATCTGATCTATACCAATGCCAAATACTAAGAAAAGCGAGGAAATAACCACCAAAAAAAAGTCCTAATGTTGGGTTCCAAAAATTCGGGGGGGATACATAATTCTTTATTTCCCTGTTCCAATTAAATGTCTTGGAGGAATTAGTTTGAATATTTTTATTTTTACTAGTTAGATTTGAAATTTTTTTTTTTAATCTATAAGTAATATAACCAATAATTCAAAGTGATTGCATAACAATATTAAACATTTTTTAATTCCTCTAAAATTATTGAGACTTGTATTATGTGTCAAATTAAGGATCTTAAGTAAAAAATATTTTTAAAATATACCTTGCTAAACTAAAATTTAATTAAGCGGTCGTGGCGGAATTGGTAGACGCGCGAGTTTTAGGTACTCGTATCTTCGGGTGTGGGAGTTCAAGTCTCCCCGACCGCATTTCAAGGAGAAATTAATATTATGCAATCTAATTAGTTAACTATTTGCATATTTACTATAATTTAGATATCAATAAAAAATTTTTTGACAATTTATTTAGGCTTTTTATATTTATTCTTTGGGATTATATTTTTGTTAATGCCTTTGATATATATCGAATTAGGCAGAACAAAAGATTTTATAAAAAGTGGTTTGAATTTAGTTATTGGGATGTTATTAATTCTAAAGCATAATAGTTTTGATGCTTTATATTCTTCAATTTTTTCTGTCGTAACTGCATTACTAACTTTTTACGTAGTAGAAATTTTTTCTATAAGATGGAATCAATTAACTAATCAAGAGAAAAATAAATTAAAAACTTTAGATGAATTGAAAAAAAATATTTCAATTTTTTTAAAGGCCATATCTCTTGCCAGTAATGATTTTTTAAATTTAAAAAATATTTTAAGATTTGGAAGAAAAAATGAAAATTTAAATAAAAAAAAGTGGGTTAGGAATGATGAAAATGATAATATAGTTACTTCAAATAAAAATAATTTACTGACTTTAGAGATGCCAAAAAAGCAACAAACCAATCTACAAAAGA
This sequence comes from Prochlorococcus sp. AG-673-L20, assembly GCA_003211135.1. Lineage (GTDB taxonomy): Bacteria > Cyanobacteriota > Cyanobacteriia > PCC-6307 > Cyanobiaceae > Prochlorococcus_A. The sequence goes on from QCTN01000017.1 coordinate 12,141, forward strand.
TAGAATCAATGAGAGAAAAATAATTAAATAAATTAATCGACTATAAATAAATTCTATAATTTCGAATGACAACACAACATAATAAAGAAAAAAAATCTGGCTTTTCTTATAAAGAAACTTTGAATTTGCTGAAGACTGATTTTTCTATGCGTGCTAATTCAGTAATTAGGGAACCAGAGATTCATGAATTCTGGTCAAAAAATAAGATTGATTTGGAATTGGGTTCATCTAACTCAGGTAAAAATTTTACTTTGCATGATGGACCTCCTTATGCAAATGGTTCCCTCCATATGGGACATGCTTTAAATAAAGTTTTAAAAGATATCATTAATAAATACAAAACATTAAAAGGTTTCAAGGTTCATTTTGTACCTGGTTGGGACTGCCATGGTTTACCAATTGAGTTAAAGGTTCTACAAAGTTTAAAATCCAATGAAAGAAAAAATTTAGATTCTTTGGGTTTAAGAAAAAAAGCAACAGATTATGCAAAGATTCAGATTAACAATCAACTAGAAGGTTTTAAGAGATGGGGTATTTGGGGAGACTGGGATAATCCATATTTAACTCTTAAAAAAAATTATGAGTCTGCTCAGATCGGCGTTTTTGGAAAGATGTTCTTAAATGGTTACATATATAGAGGTTTAAAACCTGTTCACTGGAGTCCAAGTTCTAGAACAGCACTTGCAGAAGCAGAACTAGAGTATCCTGAGGAGCATTTTTCAAAAAGTATTTATGTTTCTTTAAATATTAATAAATTATCAGATGCAGTACTTCTGAAATTTGAAGAAAAAGAACTGAGTAATAAATTATTTGCTAATTTAAATAAATTATTTATAGCTATATGGACTACTACTCCATGGACAATTCCTGGTAATGAAGCAGTAGCTATTAATCCTAGAATAAATTATGTTTTTGCCTCAGATCAAAACGACAATATATATCTTTTTGCTAGAGATTTAATTTCTGAAATTTCTGAAAAGCTAGATAGAGAATTTAATGTTTTATTAGATGTAAAAGGCAAATTACTAGAGGGCATTGAGTATCATCACCCTACAAAAAATAAGATTTGTAATATTGTAATTGGTGGTGATTATATAACCACTGAATCTGGGACAGGAATTGTACATACTGCCCCAGGTCATGGCATGGATGATTTTAATGTTGCGCAAAAATATAAATTACCCATAACTTGTATTGTCGATGAAAAAGGTGATTTAAATAATCATGCTGAAAAGTTTTGCGGATTAAATGTTTTAAAAGATGCTAATGATTTAATTATTGAAGATTTGGAGAACAAAAAATTACTCCTTTTAAAAGAAAAATATAAACATAGATATCCTTATGATTGGAGAACTAAAAAACCTACAATTTTTAGAGCAACTGAACAATGGTTTGCATCAGTAGAGGGATTTAGATCTTCAGCTTTGAAATCAATAGAAGATGTTGAATGGATGCCAAAAACAGGTAAAAAAAGAATTTATTCAATGGTTGTTGGAAGAGGTGATTGGTGTATTTCTAGACAAAGGTCGTGGGGAGTCCCAATACCTGTCTTCTATGAAAAAGAAGGAAAAGAAATACTACTTAATACTGAAACTATTAACCATATAAAAAATTTATTTGAGGATTATGGAGCAGATATATGGTGGGATTGGGATGAGAAGAAACTATTGCCAGAAAAATATAGAGATGAATCTGATCGTTGGAAAAAAGGTCTAGATACTATGGATGTCTGGTTTGATTCAGGTTCTAGTTGGGCCGCAGTTTGTGAGCAAAGGGAAGAATTGCAATATCCAGCCGATTTGTATTTAGAGGGATCTGATCAACATCGAGGTTGGTTTCAATCATCTTTGCTAACTTCGGTAGCAGTAAATAATAAGCCGCCATATAAGAAAGTTCTAACTCATGGATTCGCTCTAGATGAAAATGGAAGAAAAATGAGTAAATCCTTAGGTAACGTTGTTGATCCTAATATTATTATTAATGGTGGGCCTAACCAAAAAATCCAACCTGCCTATGGAGCAGATGTCCTTAGGCTTTGGGTAAGTTCTGTTGATTACTCAGTTGACGTCCCAATTGGATCAAATATTTTAAAACAACTTTCAGATGTTTATAGAAAAGTAAGAAATACAGCTAGATATCTCTTAGGAAATATCCATGATTATGATCCTGCGTTAGAGGCATTTGATATTGATCAGTTGCCGTTGTTAGATCAATGGATGTTAAATAGATTAGTTGAAGTCTCAGATCAAGTAACAATTGCATATGAAAACTACGAATTTTCAAAGTTTTTTCAAATATTGCAAAGTTTTTGTGTTGTGGATTTATCTAATTTTTATTTAGATATCGCAAAAGATAGATTATATGTAAGTGCTAAATCTCAATTTAGGAGAAGATCTTGTCAGTTTGTGATGTCTAAAGTTGTAGAAAATTTAGCGGTCATTATTTCTCCAGTACTTTCTCATATGGCGGAAGATATTTGGCAAAATATCCCATATTCAACTATCGAAAAATCAGTATTTCAAAGAGGATGGCCAAACTTGCCTGATTCATGGCTTAATGCTGAACTTAATAAACATATTTCTAATTTAAGAACATTGCGAGTAGAAATTAATAAAGCAATAGAAGGTTGTAGAAACCAACAAATGATTGGAGCAGCTCTTGAGACTGAGGTTAATTACCTCCCTGAAAATGAGATATTTAAAAATTCTCTATCTTGGCTTGATAAGTTTGGTAATCAAGAAGTAGATGTATATCGTGATTGGTTGATAGTTTCTGATTTTAATATAGTTAAAAATTTATCTAAGGATTGTTTAAGTATCGACAATAATGAACTTGGAAAGATTCAGGTTATTAAAGCTAAAGGTCTTAAATGCGATAGATGTTGGCATTATCAAAATATTACAGTTAAAGGAATTGAAAATACTAAATTATGCGAGAGATGTGCAAATATTATTAATTTATAAAGAGTTGATTTAAATCTAATTTTTTTTATTTAAAAAAATATGAGAGTTTTCATTCTCTCTAATAATTTCCTCTAATCCTTTGACTAAGGGTGCCCTATGTAAGATGAACTTTATAAAACAAAGATCGAACTTTACAACTTTTTTCTGAATCAATTTCATTTTGAGGTGTCATTGTGCTATTAGACCTTTTATATAGTATTATTTCTAAAATTCTTTAGAATTTTTTCTTAATAAGTAAACTTATAATTTTAAAAGTCTATTTGGAATCATAAAACTTATATGTTCTAGGTTCTTGAATAAATCAATCTCTGCCATAATTCGAAAAACCAGAATTCCGGCCAGTCTTTGGGAGTTTAATTATCGCCCATTGCAATAAACCTAGTGCATATATTAATAAGGCAAATAATCCTAAAAATTTTGCAACTGGTTGAGAAAAGCTAGCTCCAAATAAGAAATTAAATAAATTTTTTAAAATCAAGTAGAAATTTGTTGAAGGTTTAAGCCAAATTTTACATTCCGCAGAATTAATAAAATAAAGGCAATTAATATTATTTAAACTTTGAATTAAAAAATTTAAAGATATAAAAGTTATAGACCATCGCCAAACTTTCGTAGTTGTAGTTAATGCATGGGATATTCTATATTCATTTAACTCGTCATTAATATCATTCCAAAACCATACTGAGATTGTAATTATTAATGTCGAAATATTTGTAATTAAGAGAGCGTAGTTAAATTCCCCAATTAAGAGAATAAGACTTATAAAGAATAGAATTGATATTTTCCAATAATTAGATAGGAGTTTTGTAATAGCTTTACTTTTGTTTTTTATAGACCAACAAAATAGAGTCAAAGGAAGCCCAACTATAAAGATTAATGAAAGTTGAAAAGATAGCCAAATGGAAAGCTGATTAAGACTGTTCAAAACTTTTTATTCTTAATACACTTAATTATTAAACCTCACCCACATAAACTTAACTTAGTATTGTCATAGTTATGAATAATATGCATCATATTAATTTCTACTAAGAAATAATTAAATAATTTTCATGAGACAGCATGTAAATCCACTCAGTAAAAATTTCTTTGCAATAGATCCAATACCTCCATTGAATCAAGTTTTTGAAAATCCAAAATTGCCTCTCCATTTGGATGTCGGTTGCGCTTCTGGTGATTTTTTATTCGATTTATCACTAAAAAATAAAAACTGGAATTATATAGGAATTGAAATTAGAGAAAAACTAGTTTTAAATGCTAATTTGAGAATGAAAAGTAGAGAAAATAAGAATTTATATTTTTCATTTGGTAATGCGAATAATATTTTTAATCATTCTAATAATAAATCAATTATTAACTTTATAACTAGTATTTCTTTTAATTTTCCTGATCCATGGTTTAAAAAGAAACATCATAAAAGACGCGTAATTCAACCTGAATTAATAAATTTACTTTCAAATTCTATGAAAAAAGGATCCTTAATCTTCATAAAAACCGATGTGAGAAATCTTTTTGATCATATGGAAATTACAATATCCGAAAGTATAAAGTTCAAAAAATTAGCAAATCAAGATGTTAAATTTCATGAGAGTTTTAATCCAAATAGAATTCAAACTAATAGAGAAAAATATGTAATTTCAAATCAACTTAAAATTTATGAAAGTATTTATAAGAAAATTTGATTCAAAAAGTTTTTGATATTCTACTGATTTTTGAACTAAGTTCCGTTGTGATTGTTGTTGATAAATAATCTACTTCTTTTTTATTTTGCGCTTCAACTAATATTCGTAAAACAGGTTCCGTTCCACTTGGACGTATATAAACTCTACAATTATCCTTTTTAATATTTGAAAAACTTTCTATAGTTTCATTGATGAAGTCCTTATATGATATATCGATATTTTTAAAGTCAAAATTTAAAAATATATTAGTTAGTTTTTGAGGATAGGGTAAAAAACTACTATTAAGCCAAGATCTTAAACTGATATTTTTTTTCTTACAGTATTTTGAGATTTGAATTGCAGTTAATATTCCATCCCCACAAAAGTTATTGATTTTTGAAAGTATATGACCTGATTGTTCCCCTCCTAATAAGGCCTTTTTTTCCCTTATTGCTTCAAATACGAACTTATCTCCAACTTCAGTTCTATGCAAAATCCCCCCAATTTTGTGCCAAGTATTTTCAAAACCTAAATTGGCCATTTTTGTTGATATGATTGTGTTATTTGTAAGTAATTTTTCTTGTAGAAGTTCTCTTCCCCATAGAAAGAGTATGTGATCCCCATCTAGTATATTTCCTTTTGAATCAACCCCAATTACTCTGTCGGCATCTCCATCGAAGCTAAATCCCATATCAGCATTGTTCTCTTTTATTGCTTTAATCAGTGGATCTAAGCATGTAGAACCGCAATTTAAATTTATTTTAAAACCATCTTGCTCATTATTAATAACTTTGACATTAGCTCCTAGTTTCTTAAAAATATCTGCCGCGCAGGTAGTCGCAGATCCATAACATGTGTCTAAAATTATTTTCATTCCGTATAAGTTGTCATCACCCATAGTATTAATAAGTCCTTCGGTATAGATATTAAAAAGGTCATTATTTTCCCTTATAGATGTTTTTTTAAAAGTAGATATTTTAAGCTTTTTTGATGTCTCTAAAATCAGTCCTATTTTATTTTCAAATTCTTTTTTAATTTTTTCTCCATTATTATCAAAAATTTTAATACCATTATATTCAGGAGGATTATGGCTTGCAGATATCATAATCCCACTACTAAAATCTTTTTTTTTAATTAAGTAAGGGATAGCTGGTGTAGGACAGATTCCTAGATATATAAATTCTTTTCCTGCTGCATTAATTCCTCTTGATATAGCCTCAAGAAGAATACATCCACTTACTCTAGTATCTCTTCCAAGTAGTATTGGATTATTAGTTTTCGCTGTAACTCCTAAAGCATATCCAACTTTATATGCCAAGGTATATGATAATTCCTTATCAAATCTTCCTCTAATTCCATCAGTCCCAAATATAGATTGCATATAATAATCTTTAAAAATATAGGTATTTTGAGATTTGTATTTATATTATCAGCTGATTAAAAGTAAAAGGAATTCTATTCTCTTAAATTATATTATCTATATAAAATATAAAAAGTTGATAATTATTTAATGCAATCTGGAAATAAAGAATCCTTTTTGAATCCTTCTCAAAAGTCGATTCTTGTATTATTTTTTACGCTAATCATTTGCTTTGTATTTGGATTGAAAAACTTTATATTACAACCCACTTTTCTTCTTAAGAAACTTGGACAATCTTCTATTGATCCTGAAATAGCTTTTACAAATAATAAACCTACTTTTCTTGAATTTTATGCAGATTGGTGCGAAGTATGTAAGGCAATGGCTCCTAAAGTTAATGATATAAAAAATGAATATGAAAAAGATATTAATTTTGTTTTTTTAAATGTGGATAATCCAAAATGGGAAAAATATATAAGAAATTTAAATGTTAATGGAATTCCACAGGTAAATATTTTTGGTAAAGATGCCAATTTAGAATTTACATTTATTGGGAAACAGGAAGGAGAAATTATGAGAGAATCTCTGGATAATTTAGACCTTAAATTTAGTGGTGATTCAAAAACTATAAATTCAGATTTCTCAGCAATCAAAGAAAATAAAAATTATAAATCTTCTCCCAGAAGTCACGGATAAATTCATTTCCAATTTAATGCTTCAGATACAGACGGAAAATATTTAATAAATACTTTCTTACAGTCTTCAGCTATTTCCATGTGTTCTTTTTGCGTTCCTTCTTTTGATCTTAGCTGTATATAGTGAATCCAAGACCTACATGAACCAGTCATATAGATTCTCGTTGGGGTAGCTAAGGGCATGATAAATCTAGCGCATTCCTTTGCAATTCCTTCATCGAGCATTTCTTCATATAATTTATTTGCCTCTTGAAAGTGTTTTGAAATTTTTTCTGAAAATTTTGCTTTAAGTTCAGCCGGTACGTCATCAATGCTATTTTGACGATTCTTTTTGTCTTGTCTTCTTAATTTTGGGATAGGAATTTCATTTCCTAGTAAATTAGTTTCAGCATATCTTTGTGAAAATTCTTGAAAAGTAAATGATCTATGTCTAAGAATTTGAGCTGCAATACCTCTGTTAGTTTCGATTTTCAACGTCATGCATGATTGTTCAAAAACTGACCAGTGCTCATGCTCTATACAATACCTTAATAATCCCGCAAATTTATCATTAGCCTGATTAGATGGATTAGAAACTCTAGCGATATGCGCCATTGTTTTTTCTGCATCTGGAGTTAATGAAATTAGCTCAACTTTTCTCATATTAAATTTTGGCTAAAGTAACTTGTTCTGGTTGATTTTGATATTTACCTTTCCTATCTTCATAAGTTGTAGAGCAAGGATCACCCTCAAAAAACAATAGTTGACAAATTCCTTCATTTGCATAAATTCTGCAATCTGCACCTGAACTGTTGCTGAATTCTAGTGTAAGGTGCCCCTCCCAGCCAGCCTCGGCTGGAGTTGTATTAACTATTATTCCTAGACGAGCATAAGTACTTTTACCGATACAAATTACAGTAATATTCTCTGGCACTTTCATTTTTTCTAAAGCAACTCCCAGTCCGTAAGAATGAGCAGGTAAAATAAAAAATTCACCATCTTTATCTTCGTGGAGAATCGTTTTTTCTAAATTATCAGGATTAAATTTCTTCGGATTCATAACAGTTCCCGGGACATGCTTAAATATTAAAAACTCTTTAGAAGATAGTCTTAAATCATAGCCATATGAAGAACATCCAAAACTTAAAACCGCATTTTTTTTATTGTTAGGATCCAGATGTCTAACTAAATTTGATTGAAAAGGATTTATCATTCCTTCTGAAGCTTTTTGGTTTATCCAAAGATCATTTTTGAGCATAATTTTTATGAGCGAAGTTCTGTAATTTGGTCAGCCATTAATAAGAAATTTTTCGGAATGGATGTACCAGTAAGGATTACATCTCCTGATATGAATCGGTTTTCAAGTGTTGAAATCAAATCATCTTTATCGATAATATTCATCTCGACAGCTAGAAAAACTTCATCAAGAATAATTTGATCATATCCCCCAGAAAGTAATTCTTTTTTGCAAAAATCCCATAATTCTATTATTGAATTATTAATCGATTCTGACATGTTTTTAGTTATATTTCCTGACTCATATTGATCATAAGAATTTGAAGATCTTATCCAGATAAGATTACCACAAAGCTTTTGAGCATTGGAAATTCCTTGTTTAACACCTCCCTTCATTAATTGCACTAAAAGTACTTTTCTTCCTAAAGCTGCATTTCTTAGCGAATCTCTGATAATGGATGAATAACTTCCTCGGTAAGAAGACTGATAAATTTGGATTTGACCATTTTGATTTGTCTTTCTTAATTTAAATTCTTTATTTTTATTTATATTTACAACTTCATGATTACTTGTTTGATAACTATTAGACGAACTGGCTACCATTATTTTAAATTTACTTTTTCTACATTCAGTATAGTTTGAATTTAGGAACACTGCATATAGTGTAATTTTCCTTAAAGTAGCTTCTTAGAAGAAAGAATTGTTTTGAAAATAATTTTCTAAAAAAATATAAGAATTTAAAAATGTTACTGTTGATACAAGTTATTTCTTCCTGTCTCCTTAAATTTTTTAATAGTAAAGATATTTATGTTACCTGCTTCTAGAGGATTCAGCCGCTTAACTCCGCAACCTTCCGGACAAAATTCTATTAACACTATTGGCGAACGTTTTCCCATTAACAGAACTTTGATGGAAGTCATAAAAGGCCTTGAAGGTGCTAGTACAGAAATGGTTGAGAGATCGAAAACAATATTTTTCCCTGGAGATCCTGCTGAAAGAGTTTATTTAATAAGAAGAGGAGCAGTAAGGTTATCAAGAGTTTATGAATCAGGAGAAGAAATTACTGTTGCATTGTTAAGAGAAAATAGCCTTTTTGGCGTTTTATCTCTCTTAACAGGACATAGGTCCGATCGTTTTTATCATGCGATTGCTTTTACAAGAGTTGAAATGATTACAGCTCCTGCAAATTCTGTTTTGAGAGCAATTGAAGCAGATGCTTCGGTTGGTCTTTTACTTTTGCAAGGCCTTTCAAGCAGGATTCTACAAACAGAAACAATGATAGAAACTCTTACACATAGGGACATGTCATCTCGCCTAGTAAGTTTTCTGATGGTTTTGTGTCGAGATTTTGGAGTGGCAAGTGAAAAGGGTATTACAATTGATTTGAGACTTTCCCATCAAGCTATAGCAGAGGCAATAGGTTCTACAAGAGTTACGATTACAAGATTATTAGGAGATTTGAAAGATTCAGGATTACTAACTATTGAAAGAAAGAAGATTACAGTTTTTGACCCCATAGCACTTTCAAAAAGATTTAATTGATACTTAATCAATTAATTCTCTATTATGTTAATAATAAATAAATAAATATATTGTGTCTGGTTGGCTTTTCATTATTTTCTTATTACTGCTTGGAGGTTTCATTTCAACATTAGGTGACTTGTTAGGTTCAAAGATAGGTAAGGCTAGATTTAGTATTTTAAAGTTAAGACCAAAAAAAACGGCAATTTTAATTACAATTTTGACAGGCAGCGTGATAAGTGCTTCATCTTTGTTCTTAATGATATTAGTAAATAGACAGTTGAGGGTTGGACTATTTAGGTTAGGAGATTTACAGAAAAAACTTCAAGAAAGTAAACAAGTTTTGATACCTTTAGAAAAAGAAAGAGAAAAACTAGAAAATAAAATAAAAGCTAAAGAGAATGAATTTAAACAATTAGAGAGGAATATAATCGCATTAAGGAGTGGAAAATTTGTCATAAGAAGTGGACAATCTTTAATTATTTCAGAGATAAGTTCTTCTAACCTGGAAGATATTAAATCTAAAATAGAAGAAATTATTATTAATGCTAATAGATATACTCATAAGATAGTCAAACCCAAAAATAAAGAAATTACAAATTTATTGTTATTAAGAAAAAATCATATCGAAGAGTTGCAAAATACTATTTTAAAAGGAGGTAATTGGGTAATTAATATAAAATCTGTCAGGAATGTTTTAACTGGAGAAAACTTTGTATATGCTTTCCCTGAAATTACGGAAAATAAGATAATAGTTAGAAAAGGTGAAAAAATAATTAAAATTGATTTCAAACAAGAAGATTTTAACAAAAAAGATTTTGGCGATAAGGTAAATTTCATACTATCTTCGAGCTTGGCCGAAATTAAGAGAAGAGGTTCACTAACAAATGAAATTAAATTGCGAAGGGATTCAGTAAAAGAATTAAGAAACTTTTTAAATAAAAATGATAAAGCTATTTTTGAATTAGAAGTAATATCTTTAATTGATAGTAAGACTGCTCAACCTGTAATAGTTGAACTAAATATAAATTATCCAAAATCTTAGATGTCTAAAATTATAGCTATTGATCCGGGCCTATCTAAATGTGGCGTAGTTATAGCTGACATAAAAGAAAAGAAAGTTTATGAAGCCATTGTCATTAAAAGCCATCTCCTTTTAAAATACGTAAGAAAAAAATATCAGAGAGAAAAAAACGTTCAATTGTTAATCGGTAATGGAACAAGTAGTAAAAATTACATAAAGTATTTAAATCAGTTTCACCCTGATTTAATTATTGCTGAAGAAAGAAATTCAACTTATAGGGCTAAGCAAAGATATTTTGATATTTTCCCTTTAAGAGGTATAAAATGTTTTTTACCAAGAGAGATATTTATTTTGAATAAAAATTTGGATGCATTAGCTGCGTTAATAATTATAGAAGATTTTTTTAATATTAAATTTGAAATAAGTGAAAAAATTAAGACTAAAACTTGGCTGAAATAGTGAATTTATATTCATTTCCTGCTTCAAGCTCATAATCTTTCTTTAAAAGAAATCTTAATAATGAATCTTCAATTAATGCTCTGCCTAAAGGTGGGTTTACAAACAAAACTCCTTTTCCAAATGACCATGTGAAGACCCACTTGAAATCGCTTGCTTCCACGACTCCTTTTACCTCTTTCTTTGTGAAACAGTATTCTTTTACACTTAGATGTGCAATTGTCTCAGGCTTTGCTTTCATTTATTGCTTCTTTTCTCTGTGGAAAGAATTTAATTCACTAATAATATAATCTTCATTTTTTAAATTTAATTCTATAAGTGATTCGATTAATTTTTCATAAACTCTATTTAAAGTTAAACTTTCTTTTGAAGATATATTGCCTAAGACATGAGAAATAGTGTTGAATTTCTTGTTTTTTTCACTATGAGGTGGGGATCCTATACCAATTTTTATCCTATTGAAATTTTCAGTCTGCAATTTCTTAATGATATCTTTAAGACCATTATGTCCTCCAGAACTTCCTTTTTTTCTGAATCTAATTTTGCCCAGAGGTAGATCTATATCATCAACTATTATCAAAAGTTGATCTGTATCTATTTTGTACCAATCTACTATTGCCCTTACAGCATCTCCACTATTATTCATAAAAGTGTTCGGCATAAATAATTTATAGGTAGAATCATTTATTTTGAATTCAGAATACCAACTTTTAAGCTTATTTTTTAAAGTAAATTTAGAATCATATTTTTCCGAAAAACTTTCAAGTAGTAAAAATCCAATGTTATGTCGATTTTTGATATATTCTTTACCAGGATTGCCTAGACCAATTATAAATTTTTCATTATTATTCATGATTGCAACTTTATCTTTAAATTTTTTAGATTATAAAATAAAAACTTAACTAGGTTGATCACTTGTGCATGAGGACACTAAATTCATAAAGATTTTTATTCTCTTACTATTACAATTATATATTTTTGCCTATTTAAAAATTATTTACAAAATAAAAATTAAATTACTCTATTAAAAGTAATTTAAGGAATTTAGTTTCCATTCCAATCAACTGAGAATCCTTGAAGGAGTAAGGATTGATTATATATTTGTAGGAGAATAACAAGAAAAACTAGTAAAAGCAAACCTATGACGGTCATAATAGGAACAGCCCCCCATCCAGGAACGACTTTCCCTTGACCTGAATTTCCAATAGCTTTTAAAAGAGTTCCTAATGCTGTTTTTTGGCCCATAGTAATTTCTCTAAATCGTATATATTTCGTTATTGTATAAGAGTTAATACATAAATTGTTTACAAATTCACTAAAATTGATGCAAACTTTATCATCCGCACCAGATCCTGCCGTTTCTGTAGCAGTAACTATACTCGCTGTACTATTGGCTTTAACAGGTTTTGGGCTATGGACGGCATTCGGTCCAAAAGCGGCAAAACTAACTGATCCCTGGGACGATCATGATGATTAAGGTGTTTTTAATCAATTTATAAATTTAGAAAGTATTTCAAAATTTACCAAAACTACAAAAAGTAAACCTTTTCACATAATTTAAATATAAATTTAATAGGATATAAATCTGTTAGTAATTGCAATTCCATGCTCGCCTTAAAAATTTCAGTTTACACAATCGTATTTTTCTTCGTAGGAATCTTTCTTTTTGGTTTTTTAGCTAGTGATCCTACAAGAACTCCTAACAGAAAAGATTTAGAAAGTCCTCAAGATTAATTTTCTTATTTAATTTACTCATTATTTTGAAGATTAAATATCCTTTAAAAGCTATATTCATTGTTTCTGCATTAATAAACTTATCTCCTCCAGGTAAAGCTACACAAAATCTTGCTAATGAAGCAAAAATTTTTCCTCAATCAGAAATCGTAATTTGGGGTAGAAAAGTTTTTCAAAAACACAATGATAAGCCCCGTATTAATATAGTATTTAATGAATTTATAGATAACTCTAAAGACCAAATCTTACAAAATTTTAGGAGTGAGTCTCCATCACTTTTAACCAACTCTCATGATATCAAAAACGAGTTAGAGATTCAATCTGAAATACAATCTGAAGAAAATAATATTCTAAAGGCAAAGGGTAATGTACTTGTTTTTTATAGAGGTAATATTCTTAAAGCAGATAGACTTATTTATGATAAAACGCAAAAGACTGTAAGTGCTCAAGGAAATATTTACTTAAGTATTGGTAAGCAAATATTCAAGATGAATAGCTTTCAATATGATTTCAACAATAAGAAAGGGTCTTTGTTCGATGTAAAAGGATTAATAAAAACAGATAATCTTGTTTATGATTTATCTTCTGATTTTGAAAGTTCAAGTATAAAAAATTTTGAAATTTCAAAAGATTTATATAAGGAGAAAGTTTTACATACGCCTAAAGCTGTAAAGAACTGGGTACTTATTACCGATAAAATAGAAATTGATGGAGAAACATGGAAAAGTAAAAAAGCAATATTTACAAATGATTTACTTGAATTAAGCCAAGTTAAGATTGCTGTCAATTCACTTGAAGCTGTTTCACACAAAGAAGAGATACGGTTCAAATCTTCTTTAAGTTATTTAATTTTAGATGAACAATTAATAATTCCTTTTTGGTTTGGAAATAGAACTTTAACTAAATCTAAATCCAGAGAAACCTTTTCTTTTGAAAATAGATGGAATTTAGGTTTTGACAATGTTGATAAAGATGGTTATTTCATCGGAAGAAAATTTAATACTATAGATTTGTTTAATGATTTTGTGCTTGACGTAGAACCACAATTTTTACTTCAACGATCTCTAAAAGGTTATACCAAAAGTTTTGTGAATAAGGGAGATTCAATAATTGGAGATAAAGTGCGCAAAGATACCTCCTTTGAAGACTATTTTGCTTTAAATTCACAATTAAAGGGAAAAATAAAAAATTGGGACTTAAAAATAGATAAGAAACTAAATTCTTTTGATACTGCGAAACTTTCTGAAGCGATGAGAGTTAAGTTAAATCTAAGCAAAGAAATTAATTTTCTAAATTCAAAATGGAATAAAAATTTTTATGGAATATACAGAGATAGGGTTTGGAATGGTTCACAAGGAGAAGCTGAAATTTATCTTGGTTATGGCTCGAAATTAGAAAAGAAAAATACTTGGAAAGTTGATGGAATTACTAAGACGGAAGTTTTATCTGTCGGGTTAGCAAATTTGAAAGGTGAATCTTTAAATAATAAAGATTTAGTTACAAGTTTTAAGGGGAATCTGTTTTATTCATTAAATCAACGATTCCCAATCTTTGGAGATAATTCCTCTAGCAAAACTGTTGATAATTCTTTTAAATACATTTACGAGCCTATAAACAAAGGACTCTATCTAAATACAAATTTAAAACTATTTTATTCTTTATACCAAAGTGGAAATCATCAAGAATATATAGGTTTTGGTGCTGGTCCAGAATATATTTTAGGTGATTTTAAAAAGAAATATCTTGATTATACAAGGTTAAGTTTATTCCCCTCTTATAAGATAAAAAGTGGAAATAGTATGTTTAAATTCGATCAGATTTATGACCAATTCACTTTAGATATTGCTTTTGATCAACAATTAGTTGGACCTGTAATTCTTAAAAGTAATGCAACCCTTAATTTAGATAGTGATTCAAAAGATTATGGTGAATTTATAAATTCTCAAATCTCAATAAATTGGAAAAAGCGATCATATGAACTTGGTATTTTTTATAAACCTAATAATCAATCAGGAGGAATCAACTTTACTTTATTTGGTTTCAAATAGCTTAATTAATTAGTATTAAATTTTATGTAAGGTAAATCATTTAATTTATTTTCAATTAAATCCGCATTCTCAAGTAGTTTTGAAGTGGCATCCCATTCTCCAGACAAAAACATTTTTTTTGAAGTTTCTTTTATTTCAAGATCAAATTTCAAATCTTCTGCTTTTGCAGTGGATTCGAAAAGATCAATCTCTAAGAATAAATTCTTAATATTCAAATATTGTTGAATTTTTTTTATTGATTCTTTTGGAAGAGTAAAGCATGGGATTCCAATCGCTATACAGTTACTATAAAAAATATCTGCAAAACTTTCTCCAATGATGGCTTTTATTCCCCATCTCATTAAGGCTTGAGGGGCATGTTCTCTGCTTGAGCCACATCCAAAATTACTATTAACAATAAGTATTGATGATCCCTTATTAGTCTCTAAATCAAAGGGGTGATTTCCTTTAAGAGTTTTACGATCATCATCAAAAACAGATTTACCCAATGAATCAAAATCAATGCATTTAAGAAATCGAGCAGGAATTATTCTATCAGTATCAATATCATCTCCAACTAATGAGATACATTTTCCATTTATTCTAGAAAATTTTCCGATTGGAGGTTTAAATTTGATACTCATTTGTTAATAAAATCTCTTACGTCACTGACTTTTCCTGTAATTGATGCAGCGGCAACCATTGCTGGACTCATTAATAACGTTCTTCCATTTGGAGATCCTTGTCTACCTTTGAAATTTCTATTGCTAGAACTAGCACTTATTTGATTTCCTATGAGTTTATCTGAATTCATTGCTAAACACATTGAGCAGCCGGGCTCTCTCCACTGAAAACCTGCTTTTATAAATATTTTATCAAGACCTTCCTCTTTTGCTTCTTTCGCAACCTTCTCTGAGCCTGGAACTACAAATGCTTTTATGTTTCTTGCTACTTTATTATGCGCCAATACTTGAGCGGCAACTCTTAGGTCACTTATTCTTCCATTTGTACAACTCCCAATAAAACAAACATCAATCGGGGTATTTTTAATTGTTTGTCCAGGTTTGAAACCCATATATTCATATGCCTCTGCAGCAATAAATTTGTCGTTTGGATGTATCTCGTTTAATGAAGGGATTTTTTGATTTACTCCGATACTTTGCCCAGGAGTAATACCCCAGGTAATAGTGGGTTCTACTTTAGAGGCATCTAATTTGAATACATCATCATAAATACAATTATCACTACTTTCTAATGATTTCCACCATTTAACAGCCTTTTCCCAATTTTCATTTTGAGGCGCACATAATTTGTTCTTAATATAATTAAAGGTTTTTTCATCAGGATTTATATAACCGCATCTTGCTCCTCCTTCAATAGACATATTGCATATAGTCATCCTTTCTTCCATTGATAATGCATTTATAGCAGGACCTGCGAATTCATAGGCATAGCCGACTCCTGCTTTTACTCCGAGTTGATTAATTATATGTAGTACTAAATCTTTAGCATAAATTCCATTTGATAATTTATTCTCACACCAAATTTGTCTGACTTTGAGTTTATTCATAGCTATGGTTTGACTCGCAAGTACATCTCTTACTTGACTAGTACCAATACCAAAAGCAATTGACCCAAATGCTCCATGAGTTGATGTATGAGAATCTCCACAAGCGATAGTCATCCCTGGTTGGGTTAAACCAAGTTCAGGAGCAACTACATGAACTATTCCTTGATTACCACTACCAATATTAAAAAATTTAATATTGTGCTCGATACAGTTCTTTTCTAGAGTGTCGATCATTTGTTCTGCAAGATTATCTTTGAAAGGCCTGCTTTGATTATCTGTTGGTACAATATGATCAACTGTAGCTACGGTTCTTTGAGGAAATTTCACCTTTAAATTTTTATCTTTTAAAGCTCCGAATGCTTGCGGGCTAGTAACTTCATGAATAAGGTGAAGACCGATTAAGATTTGATCAGAGCCACCAGGAAGATTAGCAACTTTGTGTAAATCCCACACTTTATCAAATAAGGTATCTTTACTCAATTTGCAAAAAATTTACTTACCACTAGATAATAAGATTAATCTAAGGCTGTTTAAACACACATTTACACTTAGTCTTTGAATTTCAATTCTATTTCTTGTTGAGCTAAATATTTTTTTAATATTGGTGATGTGATCATTTGGTCCTGCAATTGAGATATAAACTAATCCAACAGGTTTCTCTTGATTACCTCCACTAGGACCAGCAATGCCACTAATTGCTATAGACCAATCCGAATTTAGTTTTTCTTTGGCATTAATTGCCATAGTTTCAGCAACCTCTTCAGAAACAGCACCAAATTTTTTTATCAGATTTTCTGGAATATTTAATAATGATTGTTTAAGATCATTACTATACGAAATAATACTGCCTTTAAATACTTGGGATGAGCCTGGAATTGCTGTCATAGAAGAGGAGAGAAGACCTCCGGAACAGGATTCTGCAAAACTCAGAGATTCTTTTCTTTTTATTAATTCCTTTATTAATACGCTTGATAAATTATCATCATTTTCACCAAAAATAAATTTTGAAAACTCTTTTTGCAATTTTTCTTTAACGGGGTTAATTATATTTCTTGCTTCCAATTCATTTTTAGCCCTTGCTGTTATTCTGAGCTTAACCTCTCCTAAATTCGCATATGGCGCGACAGTGGGGTTTTTTAGTTTTAAAAGATTATCAATCTTTTCTGAAATAGTAGACTCTCCTATTCCAGAAAATTTAAGAGTATTTGAGAAAAATATATATCCATCTGAAAATTTATTTTTAATATAATCAACAGCAGTCTCTTTCCACATTTCTTTCATTTCACTTGGAACTCCTGGAAAAGTCAGGATAGTAAATCCCTTTATTGGTTCCCATATCATGCCGGGAGCAGTGCCTCTAGGATTATTAATTATTTGTGCATCTTTCGGAAAAAAACATTGTTTTTTTAAACTAGATCTATTAAAACTTGAATCTGAAATTGAAAGCTTTTTTTTTATTTGATCCCCTAAATATTCTCTTTCTAAAAGAGATGAATTAAAGGACTTAGCTATTGCCTCAGTAGTTAAGTCATCTGGAGTAGGGCCTAGACCACCTGTAGTAATTAATAGATTACTTCTTGAAGATATTTCTTTAATTAGCTTAATGATCCTTTCAGAATTATCTCCTATAGTTGTCTGCCTAAAATGGTTAAGTCCTAAAATTGACAACTCCTCAGAAATCCACTGAGCGTTAGTATTTACTATATTACCTAAAAGTAACTCAGTTCCTATAGAAAGAATTTCAACCCCTTTATAGTTAGGATCATTTAATTGATGGTTCAAGTTTAACTTCATATAGAGGAAAACGATTACATAAAGTTAATACCCTTTCCTTACATTCTTTTTCTATTAATAAATCATCGGGATGGAGTAATCTTTCAGCAATAATTTCACCAACTTCAATAAAAGCTTCCTCATTAAAACCTCTAGTCGTTAAAGCTGCAGTTCCTAATCTCAAGCCACTTGTGACAAAAGGGGATTGAGGATCAAAAGGAACAGTATTTTTGTTTGCTGTTATATTTACTTCACTGACAAGTAAGTCAGCAACTTTACCCGTCATATTTATACTTCTTAAGTCCAGCAAAACAATATGATTATCAGTACCTCCACTAACGATATCGATCCCTCTTTTGATTAAAGTTGAAGATAGAACTTTTGCATTATTGATAACTTGTTTTGAGTAACTAATAAAGTTTGGCTGTAAAGCTTCTCCAAAGGCAACAGCTTTAGCCGCGATAATATGTTCTAAAGGACCACCCTGAGTTCCTGGGAACACAGATTTATCAAACTTCTTTCCAAATTCCTTATCTTTACATAAAATCAATCCTCCTCTCGGACCTCTCAAGGTCTTATGTGTTGTCGTAGTTACCACATCACAATATGGAATTGGATTAGGGTGAAGTTTACTTGCCACAAGTCCTGCTATATGAGCAATATCAGCCATTAAAAAAGCTCCAACTTCATCAGCTATTCTTCTGAATGATTCGAAATCAATTATTCTTGGATAAGCAGAATATCCACAAATAATTAGTTTTGGTTTCGTAGCTATAGCGATATCCCTTATTACATTGAAATTTAATTTATTAGTTTCTTTATCGACTCCATAGTGAACGGCATTGAACCACTTTCCGCTCATATTGACAGGGGATCCGTGAGTTAAATGTCCTCCATGAGATAAATCCATTCCTAATATTGTGTCGCCAGGTTTAAGTAAACTTAGAAAAACAGCTGCATTTGCTTGTGCTCCACTATGGGGCTGAACATTCGCCCATTCTGCGTCAAAAAGTTGTTTAGCTCTCTCGATTGCTAGTTCTTCTATCTCATCAACAAATTCGCAGCCACCGTAATATCTTTTTTGTGGAAGACCTTCAGCATATTTGTTTGTTAAAACCGAACCCTGAGCCTGCATTACAGCAATTGATGCAAAATTTTCACTAGCTATTAATTCAAGATGCGTTTCTTGTCTATTTTTTTCGGAATTGATTAAATTTGATATGATTGGATCACTTTCTTTAAGATTTTTAAGGATATTCATTAAAATAAAAGAAACTTTTAATTAAATATAGACGATATTTTAAAAGAAAATATAAAAAAAATATTTCATAATTTTTAACGCGCCTGGAGAGATTCGAACTCCCGACACCCTGATCCGTAGTCAGGTGCTCTAATCCACTGAGCTACAGGCGCATATTTATGTAATATCTCTGTTTCTGGGTCTCTTAGTCAACTAGATTTCAGTTAAACTGTCTATTATTAACAATATTAGTTTTATACTTATGCCGATTAAATGGTATGGCAATGGTGATTCAGAAGATCCCACTTATAAACATTTCTCTCGAATAGTAAATTTTGTAATACATTGCATGATATTTACCTCTGTTATAAGTGGAACTTGGCTGTTTAAAGAGATTAAGCATGACTTGGTTTTTTTTAATAATTTTGCAATCGCATGGGCAGTTATTCTCTCATCTCATTTACTTTTTGTATTTATAAAAAAACCTAAAGATTATGAAAAACAATCAACTTAGGTTTTACTTATGAATTCTCAGATACAAATTAGTGATCTAGAAAATATTATTTCAGAAAAAATTTTTATAAAAATAGAAAAATGGAATCTTTATCTTGGAGATGCTGGTTTAGCTAGAAATCTTGCTTTGGAGTGTATTAGTAATTTAGAGAAAGGTAGCCAACAAGCTGCAAAATTAAGCTTAGAGGCAGTCAAGGTAAAAATTGGCGATGGAAATCAAACAATTATTTTATCTAAGTTGATCACTGCATCGCAAATTTGTGATTTAGAAGTAATACTGGATAATTTGTGAATGTTAACTATATTTTGATTGATAGATTTAATTTATTAACTCCGAATAACTTTGTTATCGAAAAATAAATTATCGAAAAAGCAAAAAATCCCACAACTAATATGAATAAAACCCAAATGTTCGAGTTTAATTTATCGATATTTTTGATAACTGAGTAGCAAATTGTGCTTGTGATTAAGGATGCTAATAAAATA
>QCTN01000018.1 GCA_003211135.1 Prochlorococcus sp. AG-673-L20
TAATTTCCGTCTCAAATAGCATAGGTCATGGTCTTAGTAAATGTGCAGAGCATATCTTATGTCTTTGATAACTTATGCTTATCTATCAATTTTTTTTATATTTAAATATTAAATAAAGATACTGAGTGACTGGTTTACTCTCAAGGACTTGAATAGTTAACTTGATTGATGTGTTTATATTTTGAATTTTCCGTGCTTTCCAATTTTAAATACTATTTATCGAAATCATAATTAAAATCCATAGTAATTTTTATTATATGAGCTTGAATTTATTGAACTTTATCTTTCTAAAAATTAGGTCATAGTTAATAATTGCATCATTAGTCGATATTCCTGCCCGAATTTAAAGCAATTAAATGTCGAGCCAAACATAGTAGAACTAGGCTTTTATTTTTATCAAGCAGCTTCTTTTAGCATTAACTTAAGTTGCTCACTATCTAATTGCTCTAAATAATTTCTCATTGCAAGCCAAGATTTTTGGCTTTCTATTTTTCCACTTTGTTTAAATAAATTTGCAGATACTTGATCTACTAATTCTTTATGCGTCATATGCATATTTTTCATCAAGCTTAATTACTACACCATTAAAAAATTCAGCTACTATTTTTGATGATTCTTGAACGGAAACTTTTCGATCTTCTTTTGGAAGTTTCTTTTTGATTGGGTTTAAATTAGTCATGCTGATTCTTGAATTTGCTTTGTAACTTCAGTCCATCCTCCAGCAATTAGTTCGTTCCATGTTTCAAGGGCACAGTCGAGATCATGAAGTCTTCTATTTTTAAGTTTTGCAGGTTCTCCTAAATGATTTGCATAAAAGAGATGGGTATAGACTTTAATGTTGTTCCTTGCGGATTTCTTACAATTTTCAAACAAAATTAAAAAGCTACTTTGCGGGTTGAGTAACCAGCTATTTGGGCTGTCAAATCCACTGTAATAAGAAAATTTAGACCATACTTTGGCACTTCCTAAAGTCATTTGCGGATAATACATCTGTACTATCAATATAAGTGCTTTAAATTTAGATCGTCAAGTATTTAATTTTTTATTTATCTTTTGTTCTTAATTCAGGAAAGCAATTAGCAATATGTATTAACTCGTAAACCTCTTCACTGTCATATTTTTTATTTGGAACTCCACTTCCTACTTCTATACCTTTTGCTTTCATTTTTATTAGGATCAACTCCTGCCTTTCTTGGCTAGTCATTGATTGAAATTCTTTTCTTCTTTCTTCTTTGTTCAAGAGCTTTTATTGTTGTTGCTGTTGATTAAAAACATCAAATTAAGACTGGATATCTTCCCAGCTAGCATACTTATAATCTAGGTCATTTCAATTATTACAAACTCACAAATAGTAATCAAATCTCAACTTATTATTTATCACATTGTCTTGAAACTGAATGCAGGTTGCATAAAAATTTGCACCAGATCCTGCTTTAGGAATTTTTGATGAAAATTACTTCATTACCACCACTTTTTAGAAATATTTAAAAATCACTTAAATCAATTGTAGTTATTAAAAAAGCAGCCCTAAAGCTGCTTTTATTTGGTGGCGGGGAGAAGATTTGAACTTCCGACCTTCGGGTTATGAGCCCGACGAGCTACCAGACTGCTCTACCCCGCGACACATACATAGCATACATCTGAAAGGGTTCTTTTTATGTTTTTTTAGGATTCTTGGAATTTTAATTGACCTTTTACTTCAATTTGAACCCCTTCAGGTAATTTTATGATCTTCTCTTCTATGTCTTGTATCCTTAATTCAGAAATCCATTCTAGTTGTTTTAATATATGTAACCCCACGGATTGTTTTGCTCTTCTTGACCCATCTTCAACTTTTAAAGCTAAACCCATTCCTTCATTTACTTTACAAAAACACTGTATTCCTTCTGCACCTCCCTTGCTTATTACCTGCCCATGCGAAGCTTGTATAACTTCCGTATCAAATCGGTTATAGTCGCTTATCATTATTGGATTAGTTGTAATCGCTCTACTTATTTGTTCTAATTCCGCATTATCTGAACTACTTAATAGGGAATATAATTTTGCCATTTCGAGAATCTTCATATATAGAGTTGGAGCTCCGCAGTCATCTCTTTCTGCATATATCTGTTCTAATGGAATTTCAAGAAGTTCCGATATTATTCTAAAGATTTCTACTTGAAGAGGATGATCTCCCTTTAAATAACTTTCTAAAGGCCAATTTAATTTTTTACATGTTGCAAGAAATGCTGCATGCTTACCAGAACAATTATGTTCTAAGGGACTTGTTCTTGTTAACGGACATTTTAGATTATGGATATCTATATCGTATTCCCACAAAATTTTAAAAGCTTCTCTCGTATGTAATTTAGATCCACTATGAGATCCACAGGATAAGGCAATTGACTTTGAGTTATCCTTGATTTTTGATGAAGCGCCACTACTCACAAATGGAATCGCCTGAAAAGGCTTTAAGGCTGATCTTATGAAGCTTTTATATTCTGGATTACCAGCACACATTAATACTCTTCCTTTTTTATCACTAATTACTGCGTGTACTTTGTGAATCGATTCTAGTTTTGAGCCTCTCATCAATATCATCTCTAGTGGAGGATTGTTTGAGGTATATAAATTTTTAAAATTAGAACTCATTTTAGAGATTATTGTTTTGGAACAGTAAAATTCCAATTAAAGCAAATATTATGATAAGAGATAAAATTTGAATTAAATTTTTTAAAATAGGTTTTACTTCTAATAATGCTATTAATGTTTCTTTTTCCTTTAACTTAATTGGTTTGATCCATATTTGTCCGTCGTACCAACCTGATTCTTCATATTCAACTTTTTCAGAAGTTAATCTTTTGAATATATGATTCCAACCTAAATATAACCTTATAGATAAAAGAAATGGTAATGATAAACTACTAAAAAAGCTTAATAAAATGTATCTAAATGTATAGGTTTCAAAATATACACTTCCTGAGGAAATAACAACAAATATAAAAAATGTTCCTATCCAAAACTTTAGTAATATTAACGATAAAGTTTTCTTTGATTTTGGCCAAGTAAATATTTTAGATTTTGATAATTCTATAAATTCATTTGTAGGCTGTTGTTCTTTAGGGACTGGGCAGTTAAATTGATTCATCAATATATTTTAGGGAAAATTTAGGTCATCTCCATTACTCCAAAATGATTCAAGATCGTAGAACTTTCTTATTTCTGGTTGAAAAATATTTACGATTAAATCACCATAATCAAGTAGTGCCCATTTTGCTTCGCTAACTCCTTCTTTTCTAATTGGTTCAATATTCCCTTTTTCTCTAAGTTCCAACTCTACAGAATTAGTAATTGATCTAACTTGTACATCTGATAAACCTTCAGCAATAAGTATCCATTCACTAATGTATGAAACTTTATCTATTTTAATCAATTTTATCTCTTGAGCCTTTTTTTCATCACAGGCTTTAGCAGCCATTAAAACTAACAATTTATTGTCCATAAACGTTTTCACTTGAAACTGATTTGTCTGAACCCTCTTGTTGTGATAATTCTGACCTAGCTTTTTCAGCACTTTTTCTTAATGCTTCTAATCTATCTTCAAATATGATTCTTTTTTTCTTCTTTCTAGTTTTTTCTATTAACTCTTTTAAAGCCCCACCGAGACTTTTATAAGCATTTGGAATACTATATCCAAATCTACACGCAAGATCTATGGCTCTTTCATCTGCAAAAATAGCATCTTGTAATTTTTTTTCAGAATTATTTTTTATATAAAGTCTATAACCTGCAAAACTAGACAAGCCAAGAGCAAGTATTAAAAGTAATACATCTTGTACCCATAGTTCACCTATCGCTCCACCAAGGCCTATTGCTAAAGCTGCCATTTCCCATCCGTCTCTTGGAATTGCATCGTTTTGAATCTTTCCTACTTCATGCCAAAACAATAAGTTTCTATGATCAATTGCATAATTATCCCACTGTTCTAAATCTATTTGAATTTCAACTTCGTCGCGCCCAATTTCCTCCAATGTAATTAATGGAGGATCTATTGCTGCGGCAGCTTCAATAAAAACCCAACTTTCATTCTCCGGAGGCAACAAACTTTTAAGTCGCTGAAGTTCGCTCATAAATCATTTTTTATTATCAATACTATAGAAACAAATGTTTCTTTTCAAGTAACTTGATTAACAACTGATGATTTATAAGTAGCATTAAATAAATGAAGCTTTCTAATTATGCCTCAAAGAGGTGATCTTAAAAGAATTCTTATTCTTGGTTCAGGTCCAATTGTCATAGGACAAGCATGTGAATTTGATTATTCAGGAACTCAAGCTTGTAAAGCTTTAAGAAAAGCTGGATATGAAATTATTTTAATTAATTCTAATCCAGCATCAATAATGACTGATCCTGAAATCGCAAATAAAACCTATATTGAACCTCTGACTCCAGAAATAGTTTCTCAAATAATTTTAAAGGAAAAACCTGATGCGATTCTTCCAACAATGGGTGGCCAGACAGCCTTGAATCTTGCTGTAAAACTTTCTGAATCAGATTTCTTGACAAATAATAATGTTGAATTAATAGGTGCTGATTTAAAAGCTATCAACAAAGCTGAAGATAGAAAATTATTTAAAGAATCCATGGAAAATATAAATGTAGATGTATGTCCTTCTGGGATCGCTTCTGATCTTTCTGAAGCATTAGAAGTTTCTAAACAAATAAATTCATACCCATTAATAATACGACCCGCATTTACTTTAGGTGGTGTTGGAGGTGGAATAGCATACAATCTTGAAGAATTTAATGATCTATGTAAATCTGGTTTAGATGAAAGTCCTAGTAATCAAATTTTAATTGAAAAATCATTAATAGGTTGGAAGGAATTTGAATTAGAAGTTATGAGGGATACAGCTGATAATGTTGTTATAATCTGCAGTATCGAAAATTTAGACCCTATGGGGGTTCACACTGGTGACTCAATTACTGTGGCACCTGCGCAAACATTAACCGACAAAGAATATCAAAGACTTAGAGACTTATCATTAAAAATTATTAGAGAGGTAGGTGTTGAAACGGGTGGAAGTAATATACAATTTGCGGTAAATCCAAAAAATGGTGATGTAATAGTTATCGAGATGAACCCAAGGGTAAGTAGATCTTCTGCCTTAGCAAGTAAAGCTACAGGTTTTCCTATAGCCAAGATTGCGGCTTTGTTGTCAGTTGGATTCAGACTTGATGAAATTATTAATGATATTACTAAAAAGACCCCTGCATGTTTTGAACCTTCAATTGATTATGTTGTAACTAAGGTACCAAGGTTTGCCTTTGAAAAGTTTAAAGGCTCTTCTAATATTTTAAATACATCAATGAAATCTGTTGGAGAATCAATGGCAATTGGTCGATCCTTTGAAGAATCCTTTCAAAAAGCTTTGAGATCTTTAGAAATTGGTATTTTTGGTTGGGAATGTGATTCTATTGATGATTTTAATAACGATAATGATTTACAGCATAATTTACGACAACCTACTGCCGAGAGAATATTAATAGTTAAAAAAGCAATGGAATCTGGTAAGACTAATTCATACATTAATGAAATAACGAATATAGACTTGTGGTTTATTGAGAAGTTGCGTAATATTTTTAATTTTCAGAATGAATTTTTAAAAGGAAATGACCTTACTCGTATAGATAGAGATTTAATGTTAAGTGCAAAGCAGATGGGCTTTTCAGATCAACAGATTGCAAAATTAACTAATTCTGATTTTTTTGAAGTCAGAAATCATCGCAAAAATTTGAAAATTTTACCACTTTATAAAAATGTAGATACTTGTTCAGCCGAGTTTTCATCTGAAACTCCATATCATTATTCAACATATGAAGAGGCTTTCTCAGATAATAATTTAAAGCTATATGACAATGAAATTTCTGCAGATAATGATTTAAAAAAAATTATGATATTGGGAGGTGGACCTAACAGAATTGGTCAAGGTATCGAATTTGATTACTGTTGTTGTCACGCCTCGTATCAAGCCTCAAGTAATGGTTATCAAACGATAATGGTAAATAGCAATCCTGAAACTGTTTCAACTGATTATGATACCAGCGATATTTTATATTTTGAGCCTGTTACTTTGGAAGATGTTCTCAATATAATTGAGTCTGAAAATCCATATGGAGTGATAGTCCAATTTGGAGGACAAACGCCTCTTAAATTGTCTTTGCCTTTATCTAATTGGTTGGAGTCTAAAGATGGTGTTAAATGTAAATCAAAAATTTTGGGAACATCACCTTATTCTATTAACATAGCTGAAGATAGAGAAGAATTCACAAATATTCTAGAAGAATTAAATATAAGACAACCACTCAATGGAATAGCGCGTAATAAAGAAGAGGCAATATTAGTTGCAGATAATATAGGCTTCCCTTTAGTAGTAAGGCCCTCTTATGTCTTGGGTGGGAGGGCTATGGAAATAGTTAAAGATAAAAATGATTTATCTAGATATATAACAGAGGCCGTAAAAGTTTCGCCAGATCATCCTATTCTTTTGGATCAATATTTAAGTAATGCAATAGAAATTGATGTTGATGCGTTATGTGATGAAACAGGTACGGTTGTTATAGCGGGTATTATGGAGCATGTAGAACCTGCTGGTATCCATTCTGGAGATTCAGCATGTTGTCTTCCTTCAATTTCTTTATCTCAACAAACATTAGAGACCGTTAAACACTGGACAAAATTAATTGCAAATAGATTAAATGTTGTTGGCTTAATTAATTTGCAATTTGCTATTAGAAATCATACTAATGAAGAAAATCAATTATTTATTCTTGAGGCTAATCCACGAGCATCTAGAACTATTCCTTTTGTGTCCAAAGCTATCGGTAAACCTGTAGCAAAATTGGCGACTCAATTAATGCAAGGATCATCTTTAGAAGATATAAATTTTACTAAGGAAATAATACCTAAATATCAAGCTGTTAAGGAAGCTGTTTTGCCTTTCAAAAGGTTTCCTGGCTCTGATACTTTATTGGGGCCCGAGATGCGTTCTACAGGTGAAGTAATGGGATTAGCAGATGATTTTGGACTCGCTTATGCAAAATCTGAATTAGCTGCTGGAAATGGTGTCCCTTCGGAGGGGGTTGCTTTTTTATCAACTAATGATTTAGATAAAGAAAAATTAGAGGATATAGCCAAAGAACTTATAGTATTAGGTTTTAAATTAGTCGCGACTAAGGGTACTGCAAAATATTTATTTAATTTAGGAATTGAAGTTGATGAAGTTTTGAAAGTTCATGAAGGTAGGCCTAATATAGAAGATTCTATTCGTTCTGGTCTTATACAATTAGTTATCAACACCCCAGTTGGCTCTCAGGCTCTGCATGATGATGCTTACCTGAGAAGAGCATCCTTAGAATATAATATTCCTACTTTTACTACTATTCCTGGAGCTAAAGCAGCTTTGGAGGCAATCAGATCATTACGGCTAAATAAAATTAGTACTCTATCACTTCAAGAAATTCATAACTATTAGAATTTACTCATAATTTTTAAGTTTTTCTCTTAATTGGTTTGTTAAGGATTTTCTCCCAATGGATAATAATTTAAATGTGTCTTCATACATTTTTAATTGAGTATCAGCTATTTGTAATCCTTTAATTAATTCTTTTGTTTCACTAGTTAAATCATTTACATTATATTTTTTCCCCTCAAATGTTAGTACTGGATTATTATTTTCAATGTTGTTTTCAGTCATGATTTTTCATTTATTTAGTTAAATATAATCAATTAATCTTTATCAACTGTTTTTCACATAATTCTTTATAAATCCCATCTTTATTTAACAACTCTATATGTTTCCCGCTTTCTATAATTTTACCTTTATCAAAAACTACGATTTTATCTGCGCCCTGAGTAGTTGATAATCTATGAGCAATAACAACAACAGTTCTATTATGCATTGCTTGAATAAGCCCTTTTTGAACTTCGGCTTCTGAATCTGAATCTAATGCACTAGTAGCTTCATCCAATAAAAGTATAGATGGGTTTCCTAATATCGCTCTAGCTATAGCTAATCTTTGAATCTGACCTCCTGAAAAGTTAGATCCTCTTTCAGTTATATTTGTTTCGTATTTACTAGGAAGTTTAAGAATAAATTCATGAGCATTTGCAATCTTGGCTGACTTGATTACATCATGTTCACTAAAGTTTCTCCCCATTTTTATTACATCAATTATACGACCAGAGAATAAAAAAGGTTGTTGTTGAACTAAAGCAATATTTGATCTTATATCTATCGAGTTTATAGATTTTATATTTTTGTCATCTATATATATCTCTCCTATTTTGGGGCTTATAAATTTTAATATCAGAGACATCATTGTGCTCTTGCCCGATCCTGATGATCCAACAAATGCTATTACTTTTCCTTTTGTGATTTTTAAAGTTATATCTTTTAAAACTTCATTACCCTTTTTATATTCAAAACTAACATGCTTGAACTCTATTTTCCCATTAATCTTTGATATTTTTTCTAAATTCCGCTCATCTTGTTCTATGGGTTGTGTACTTATTTTTTTTAATCTTTTTAATGAAGCCTCTGCTTGCTTATATTCATTAAAGTTTGTACTAATGTGACTAATTGGGTCAATAAGCATCAATATAGCAGCAAAAAAGCTGCTAAATTCTTCGCTATTCAATAGTCCTAGGTTAATTCTTAATGCTCCAAAACCTAATATCGCTAATATTCCAAAAGCTTCTATAAAACCTACCACTGGATGTTGGAAAGCAAGTAATTTAAGGGTCTTATATTTTGCTTGTTTATTACTTCTCAATCTTTTTTTAAATCTATCTTTAATCCAATCTTCTGCTGCAAATGATCTTATTGTCGAAATGCCGTTTATGGATTCCCCTATTAAAACGGCTAAATCACTTGTTGATTCTTGACTTTTTTCAGAAGCTATTAAAACTCTTTTCCCAAAATTATTTACTGACAAAATTATTATTGGAGCTAAAACAAATGTTGATATTGCTAACGACCAGTCTAAATAAAACATATAGACAATTACTGCTAATAATTGCAATACGCATGGTAATGTATCTTGAAATGTTTTATAAATCACTTCACTGACTCTGTCCGCATCCTCGGTCAGCCTATAAGTAATATCTCCTGCAGAAATGTTGTTGATAAAATTCATTTTTATCTTATGAATTTTACTAAACAAATTTTGTCTCATTACTTCACTTATTTCTAATGAAGGCCTAGCGATAAATACATCTTGCCCAAATTGAGCACTTTTTTGAATTAAAAATACAATAAGAGATTTCATTATTATATTAGTTACAATTAAAATATCACCAGACCCAATAGCAGGGATTAATTTTCCAGCTAAAAAAGCTAATATTGGCCAACATGCCACATAAATTATCATGCATATAAAACCTTTAATAAATCTATTAATATAAGGAGTGATTGGTGGAATTAATTGCAAAATATTGTCTTTAAGTACTTCTTTTACTTTATCAATAGCTGAGGTTTTATAAAACAATGAAATTAGATCAATTTTTAAAATGGCATAACGTTGTTTCTTCTGGAGGCGAGGCAAAAATCCTTATAAATTCAGGTCAGATAAAAGTTAATGGAGAAATAGAAAAAAGAAGAGGAAGAAAATTAGTTAATGGAGATAAAGTTATGTTTCTAAAAAGTGAATTAATTTTTGAATAATTAGCCTAAAAACCCAAGCCATATTAGTATATTTTTCTTGGACAACATATTTTGAGAAAATCTGTAATCGCTGGTAATTGGAAGATGCACATGACTTGTGCTGATACAAAAAGATACTTGGAAGACTTTCTTCCTCTTATCGGAGACATTCCTAATGATAGAGAAATAGTAATTGCTCCTCCCTTTACAGCTATTTCTACTTTTTCAAACTATACAAACTTTGATTATTTAAATATTGCTAGTCAAAATATCCATTGGGAAGATAAAGGTGCTTTTACTGCAGAAATCTCCCCTACAATGCTTATTGAACACAAAGTAAAATATGCAATTGTTGGACATAGTGAACCTCGGAAATATTTTAGTGAAAGTGATGAACAAATTAATAAAAGAGCGGTCTTTGCTCAATCAAGTGGACTAACTCCTATAGTTTGTGTTGGTGAAACTCTTGAGCAAAGAGAAAGAGGTGAAGCTGATAGGGTCATTACCAGACAAGTTGAGCAAGGATTAGAAAATACTGATCCATCTAACCTAATAGTTGCTTATGAACCTATATGGGCTATTGGTACAGGTAAAACTTGTGAAGCAAGCGAAGCAAACAAGATATGTTCATTGATAAGGAAGTTGATAAATTTTAATGACGTAATTATCCAATATGGCGGTTCTGTTAAACCAAATAATATTGATGAGATAATGTCAATGAGTGATATTGATGGCGTCTTGGTAGGTGGTTCTTCTTTAGATCCAATAAGCTTTTCAAGAATTGCTAATTTCGAATAATAATTATCCTTGGCCTGATGGTTGGGGCCAAAAAACTTCAATAATGGGGATTATTAATTTAACTCCTGATTCATTTAGTGATGGAGGCGATTATTGTTCTATAGAAAAAGTTTTAAATCAAGTTAACTATTTTGTTTCAAATGGGGTTGATGTAATTGATCTTGGTGCTCAAAGTACAAAACCAGGAGCAATAGAAATTGGTGCGAATAATGAATCAAAAAGATTGATCCCATATTTAAAAAAAATTAGGAATGAATTTCCCAAAATTCTTATTTCTATTGATACCTTTAATTCTGAGGTTGCACATGATGCCCTTTCAAATGGTGCTAACTGGATTAATGATGTGACTGGAGGAAGAAGAGATGAGGAAATTTTAGATGTTGTCTCAGAATTTAAATGTCCTTTCGTGATTACTCATAGTCGTGGAAATAGCATAAACATGAATAATTTGACGAATTATGATGATTTTTTGGGTGATATTATTCATTCTCTTGAATGTTTGACAAAAAAGGCAATCAACAAAAATGTTAGTAATGATAAGATAATTTGGGATCCAGGTATTGGATTTTCAAAAGATACTAATCAGAATCTAGAAATATTAAAAAATATGGATTTTCTAAAAAAATTTGGATTTCCTATATTAATTGGGGCTTCAAGAAAAAGATTTATTGGAGAAATCTTAAATGAAAATAATCCCAAAGAAAGAGATATCGGAACACTGGCTGTTAGTTGCCTTTGTTCGCAACTAAATATACACATGGTAAGAGTTCATAATGTAAAAATAAATTATCAAGTTTTAAAAGTTGCAGATCAAATTTTTAGATAAAAAAATTGATATTTACTCCTTAACTCCCTCTATTTTATCCTCTACCTCTTGATAAAGTTCTTTTAGTTGCTCTATGTTTTCATCGGATGTTTCCCAATATCCTCTCCCATTTACTTCGAGCAATGTTCCTACAATTCTTCTAAAACTATTAGGATTTAAATCCATGAGTCTTTTCCTCATTTCTTCATCATTAATGAATGTTTCATTAGTTTCCTCATAAACAAAATTATCTACTTGACCACTTGTAGCACTCCATCCAAGTGTGTAGTTAAGTCTATTAGAGAGTTCTCTCACTCCTTCATATCCTGACTTAAGCATCCCTTCATACCATTTTGGATTCAAAAGCTTCGTTCTGGAATCAAGTCTAATTGTTTCACCTAGTGTCCTGACTTGAGCATTAGAGGTGGTTGTGTCTGCAATGTAACTACTTGGTTCTTTGCTATCATCTCTTAACGTTTTTATTAATTTAGTAGGATCAGAATCAAAATAATGGCTTACATCAGTTAGAGAGATTTCAGAAGAGTCAAGGTTTTGAAATGTTACATCGGCTGTTTTCATGACAGACTCGAATACATCTCTTTTTTGATTCATTTCTCCTGGATTATCAGCATTAAAAGCATAAGTTTTTCTTGATAAGTACATTTCTTGTAATTCATTTTCTTCTTCCCAGGTTGAATTTTCAACAGCTAAATTGACATTTGAACTATAGCTTCCACTAGCATTTGAAAATACTCTTGCTGAAGCCTCCCTTATTGAGGTACCCTCTTTTTCAGCTTGTTCTATTGAATGTTTTCTTACAAAGTTGGACTCTAATGGTTCTTCTGCTTCTGCAGCTAATTTTACGGCTTGATCAATTAGTGCCATTTGATTTATAAATAAATCCCTAAAAACTCCAGAACAATTTACAACCACATCTATTCTTGGTCTACCAAGTTCCTCTAAAGGGATAAGTTCTAATTTATTTATTCGACCAACTGAATCAGGTTTTGGTTTGACTCCTACAAACCATAAAATTTGAGCTAGAGATTCACCATAAGTTTTGATATTGTCGGTACCCCATAAAACACAAGCTATTGTTTCAGGCCAAGTTCCTTGCTCTTCTTTTTGTCTTTCAATTAATTTATCTACAACAGATTTAGCTGCCGCTACTGCTGCAGTAGTAGGAATTGATTGTGGATCAAGTGCATGAATATTTTTACCACTTGGTAAAACACTTGGGTTCCTAATAGGATCTCCTCCAGGTCCAGGTAATACATAATTCCCATCCAAGGCTTTTATGAGACTATCCATTTCTTTGTCTGCACAAACCTGTTCAAGGCAGAATAATAAATAATCAAATAATTTATTTAATTCTTTTTGATTTACTGCATTAAATTCATTTAATCTACATACTCTCAGCCAAGGGGTAGGTAAATTTAAACCAAATATTTTCAAGAGATCTAATATTTTTGTAAATAGTGATTTCTCCAAATAGACTCTTCCGTTTACAATTTTTAGACTGTTAACCATTGCAAATATAGATTCTCTGGCAGTTTTAATAATTTTTTCATTTAGTTCAACAAACTTAAGTTCTCCCTTATTATTACCGTCATAAATTTCATCAATTTTTAAATTTATTGATTCTGCTAACAAACCTGGTAAGGATCTAAGACCTTCTTGCTCTCTTTCTAACGAAGCTATATTTACTAATGTAGCAACGGCTTCCTCAGCAGTAGGTGCCTCTCCAATTGTATGGAGTCCACATGGTAATAATCTACTTTCTATCTCCATTAATTGCTTATAAATATTTCCTACGAACAGATCTCTATCTTCAATAGTTAGTTCGTCTACCTCACCAATAGGTAGTTGTACATCTTTGTCGAGATTACATTGCTTTGAAGTCTCTACAATTGCATTAACAATTTGAATACCTCTACTACTTTCTCTGAGTTGTTGATAAGAACCTACAAGCTCGCTCAATTCTTTAAGTCCTTTATAAAGACCAGCGTTTTCAGCTGGAGGAGTTAGGTAACTTATTGTTGATGCGTAACCTCTTCTTTTTGCAATTGTTGCTTCTGATGGATTATTTGCTGCGTAATAATATAAATTTGGCAGAGATCCTATTAATGAATCTGGGTAGCAAGTTTCACTCATGCCCATTTGTTTCCCAGGCATAAATTCTAGTGAACCGTGCGTCCCGAAATGAAGGACGGCATCTGCTCCCCATATTTTTTCGACATAAGTGTAATAAGCTGCAAAACCATGATGAGGACTTGCACTTCTTGAGTAAAGCAACCTCATTGGATCACCCTCATAACCAAATGTTGGTTGTACTCCTATAAAAACATTTCCAAAATGCTTCCCGTAAATAAGTAAATTTTGACCATCGCTGTTTAGGTTTCCAGGTGGTTTACCCCAGTTCTCTTCTAGTCTCTTTGAATAAGGAGTAAATTCTTCATATTCTCTTACAGTCATTTTATGAGCAATATTCAATTCAGGAGAACCATCCATCGCTTCAGGATTATTAATTACTTTTTCCATTAATTCTTTTGAGTTTCTTGGAAGATCATCAATTTGATAACCTTTATCCTTCATTTTTAATAGAACTCTATATATAGAACCAAAAACATTTAAGTAGGCTGCTGTTCCAACATTTCCTTTGTCAGGAGGAAAACTAAATACAGTTATCGCTAATTTCTTTTCTTCTCTTTTCTTAACTCTTAGAGTTGACCACTTTATAGCTCTTTCAGCTATTACATCTACTCTATCTTGAAGAGTATGAGCTTTACCTGTAGCATCATCACGTCCTGAAAGAATTATTGGTTCAATTGCTCCGTCTAATTCTGGGATGGCAATTTGTAGTGCAACTTGAACAGGATGCAATCCTAAATCACTTTCTTCCCATTCTTGAGTTGTTTGAAAAACTAAAGGTAATGCAACCATATATGGTCTGTTTAGCTTCTTCAAAGCATCTATTGCTTTTGGATGATCTTGTCTCGCGGGACCACCTACTAATGCAAATCCTGTTAAGGATACGACTCCATCAACTATTGCTTTTTCTTTATCAGTTGAATCATAATAAAATTCATCTACTGGTTTAGAAAAATCTAATCCGCCACAGAAAATAGGTAATACTCGGGCACCTCGATATTCTAATTCTTGAATTACGGCTACATAATGAGCATCATCACCTGTAACTATGTGACTTCTTTGCAGAACTAATCCAATTGTTGGAGTTTTATTATCTTTAGGTTTAATATCTTTTCTATTATTTTCCCAGTTTTGATATTCTTTTAAACTTGTAAACATATTTTTGGCCATTGGATGCCATATACCTAAATCTGGAAAAGTTTCAGGATCCTGTATTTTAAACTCTTCTAATTGATCTTTTAAATTTTCAGTAATTACATATTTTTCTGAAATCATTAATAAGAAATTTTTCAAATTCTCTGTAGTCCCACCAAGCCAATACTGAAAACTTAGGATAAATGTCCTAGCATCTTGTGCCTTTTCAACGGGTAAATATTTTAGAATTGAAGGTAAAGTATTAAGCAACTTCAGCATAGAATCTTGGAAGCTTGCACCATCAGATTCTTTTTTCTTTTTAATAAGATCTCCAATAATACTTTTAGATTGTCCAAGCTGAGCCATACTAAATGAACCCAATTTATTTAATCTCATAACCTCAGGCATTGAGGGGAAAATAATAGAGGCTTTTAGATTCTCTTTGTATGGAGATACTGCATCTACTACTTTTTGTGCTAAATCTTCAATGAAAATCAATGAAGCAACAAATATGTCGGCACTAGCTATGTCAACTTTAAAATCTTCGTAATTTTTTTCATTTCTTAATTCTTCAATAAGATAACCACTAAGATCTATCCCTACTGGGCCATTCATTTCATTTATTGATTTTGCAGCTTCGGTTAAGGAGTTTTGGTATTGTGGCTCAAGGACAACATAAACTGCTTTTATTACAACTTTATGTTTGTTATCCTCAACAGGAGATACTCTGCGATTTGCTGAGCGGACCTGCGTAAACATTGATTCTTTTTAAGTATTTCTACCAGCCTACGGGTGAATTGCCGTTATTGTGTGCATTATAAATAGCGTGTAACAACCTTTAAAAAAAATTTTTTATTAAAAATGACCGAAAATTCCAAAAAAACTATACCTGTACTTGTTTCTGGTGCTTTAGGCAGAATGGGGAGTGAAGTCGTAAATTCTGTTCTAAATTCCTCAGATTGTGAACTTGTTGCTGCAATTGATATTAATAAAAAAAATAATGGTGAAAATATTTCACAATTATTGAATTTAAAAAGTAGTGAAGTTTTTGTTTCAAATGATCTTGAGGGATCTTTATGTTCAATCAGTCAAGACTATCGAAATCAAAATATAAAGCCTGTTTTAGTGGATTTTACACATCCAGATTCTGTTTTTGATAATACTAGATCTGCAATAGCCTATGGAATATCGCCAATTATTGGGACGACTGGCCTTTCTCCCTCTCAAATAAATGATTTATCTATTTTTGCGCAAAAAGCAGAAGTTGGTTGTGCAATCATTCCTAATTTTTCAGTAGGTATGGTACTTCTTCAACAAGCCGCTTCTGTAGCGGCAAAGTTTTACGATAATATTGAATTAATAGAAATGCATCATAATCAAAAGGCAGACTCTCCTAGTGGAACTTGCATTAAGACTGCCGAAATGATTGAGGAATATCCTAAGAAATATAATGAAGGCTTAGTTAAGGAGTCTGAATCATTAAAAGGAGTTAGAGGTGGAGTAAGAGATTCAGGTCTAAATATTCATTCAATAAGATTACCTGGGTTGTTGGCTCATCAAGTAGTTATTATGGGTTCCCCTGGTGAAACTTATACGATTAAACATGACACCATTGATAGAAAAGCTTATATGCCTGGTGTTTTACAAGCAATACGAAAAATAGGTAATTTTAAATCCTTAGTTTATGGACTTGAAAGATTAATATTTTAAATGCTTATTCCAATAAAACAAACTCAAATAACTAAACTAATACCTTCGGTTGGTACTGGTGGCCAATTTAAATATTCTTTAGGAAATCCGAGAAAAATTCTTCAAAGAGTTATTATTTCTTCTATTGGAGGTTTTTTAACATTATTAATAGGTTCAGCTGGGAATCAAACAAATAATTTCTGGTTAATACTTTGTGTTGTTTTCTTTCTTTATATAATATGGGGACCAATACTTGAATCAAGTAGAAAAAATTTAAAATTCAAACAATATAAATTTTTCTCAATTTTTGATGGATATATATCTGATATTTATAAAACTGAGAAAATTGAAAGTTCTAGAGAACAGTCAAATAGACAAGGTCGATTAGAATTAGTTGAAAATAAAAGAACATGGCTTGTAATTGAATTAGAAGATAAGGATGGTTATTTAGATAAGATCAGTTTTCCTATGGAGAAAAAACATAGTCAAATTAGAATTGGTTCTAATATTAGATGTTTAGTATCCTCAAACAATCGGAATTTTGATAGAGATATTTATTTGACTGATGCATGGTTACCTGATGTAAATATTTGGGTAGGCGAATACCCATACTTACTTCGACCAGCGTTTGAAGAAATTTGCTATATTTATTTGAATAAATTGTAGTTTTATATTTTAATTAATGAATAATTCTTTAAATTTTAAAATTGTTGGTTCTGGACCCTCTGGGATACTTTTAGCAATATCTTTAGCGAAATTAAATTTCAATATTTACATAACAGATTTACTAACAAGAGAGAAACTAATAAATAAAGACAAAACATATGCTATAACTCATTCAACAAGAAAGATACTTTCAAAATTTAATATCTGGAGTAAGTTAAAATCTAAACTTTATAAATTTGATTCTCTTTCAATTTTAGACAGTGTAACTTCTGCTTTTACAATTTTAACTACTTCTGATTTAGATAAAGATATTTGTTCTTTAGATACTATAGGTTGGGTAGTTAAACATTCTGATCTTATGAATGTATTTTTCGATGAAGTCGATAATATGGATAATATATTTTTTAAATCTTCTTTAGATCTATCTTTTGATGATATTAAATTTGATTATAAATTTTTAGCAAATGGAGCAAATTCACGCCAGAAATTAAATCAAAATTTTATAGATATTAGTAAATCATATAATCAATCTTGTTTAACATTTGAGGTTTTAGTTAGGGGTAATGTTCCTTGTCGCGCCTATGAAATATTTAGAAAGGAAGGTCCATTAGCTTTATTA
Organism: Prochlorococcus sp. AG-673-L20; assembly: GCA_003211135.1. GTDB lineage: Bacteria > Cyanobacteriota > Cyanobacteriia > PCC-6307 > Cyanobiaceae > Prochlorococcus_A. The sequence goes on from QCTN01000018.1 coordinate 17,546, forward strand.
CCACTAGATAAAAATAAATATCAAATAATTTGGACTGCTGCAACATCTAAATCAATTGATAGACTAAATTCAAGTAAAAGCTTTTTGTTAGATAACTTGTCAACAATATTACCTGAAGATTTCAAGTTAGATCAAATCAACAGCGATATTAATGTTTTCCCTGTTTCTCTATCTTTTCGTCTCCCAATATTTAATTTTAAAAAGGTTGTATTTGTTGGCGATTCATTTCATACTTTCCATCCTGTTGGAGGACAAGGATTAAACACTTGTTGGAGAGATGTTAATGCCATATATGATTTATTTAATAAAAATGTTCCTGTAACTAATAGGTCTTTAAATATATTTAAATATAAATACTATTTTAAAAGATTTTTAGATGTAATTTCAACTATTGTTGTCACAGATTCTTTAATTCAATTTTTTGCAAATAATAAATTTTTCTTATTACCTTTTAGAAAATTTTCTTTCCTACTTTTAAATAAGTTTATTTTCATAAGGAAAATAATATTAAATCATATGACTAAGTCTTTAATCTATTCATCAATTAAATAATTTCTATGGATAATTATTCAAATAGAAAAATAATATTTTTTCTTATGGATGAAATTGGATTAAACGAGTCTTCGATCGAGCTAGGATTAAAGTTGTCAATTAAAAATAATACGCCACTACCAATTCTTCTTTGGAATTATGGAATATTAACAATTGAAGAACTGGATCAGTTTTATACTTTTTTATTTCAAAGTAAATAATAAATATTCTGTTATAATTTGTAGATAGCTTTCGTAGTTGACTATTACTATTTTATCTAAAGGAAAACAGATATCTAGAGAATCTATTCAAAGACTTGATTTACTTTTATTAGCTCTAGAAACTATTGATTTAAATGGTGCTGAATCTTTGCATTCTTTATCAGTTAAACTTAATTTAAAAGAAGTCTTACCTAATAAAGTTTCTATTTGGAAACTGAGGAATAATAATCCAATGAGGAATTCTTTTAATAATATCGATATTAAATTAGAAGAATTTGAAGCTCTAATTAAAGTTGCTGCTGAAATGGCAAAATTTTTATATCCTTATATAAGACAAATACTTCAATCCAGGGATGATCTTATTAGAAATCCTAATGCATGGAATGAATTTAAGAATAGATATATTGAATTAATTAGTGAAAGATTTAATACTAATAGTATGAAGGTCAAAAGACTTCTTGATCCTAATTATAATGATGAGGTTTTTAATAAAATAATTCTTACTTTAGCTTTGTGCGTCTCAGACGATGGTTTTCTCAAATTAAGAACAACTTTACTTAATTATTGAGATGTTGCAAAATAAATTTTTATTTAATCAATCTTCAGTAAGCCTTGAAATTATTGGATTGCCTGATTATTCAAATAACGAAAATAAAGACTATATATCAATTATTTCGCAATGGAAACTAATGATTATTGATAAGCCTGTTATAGAAGGAAACCTGGATCATTTAAAGTCGATTATGAAGGCTTTTTATTCTTACTCTATTTCCCTTTTAAATGATGAAAATCCAAGATATGAATCTAATTTAATTGATATTACTCCTGAGAATTTTTATACACATATACTTCTTTTGAAGAGTTCCAAACCTCAAGTGAAGCCTTTAAATATAAGAATTGGAAATTCAGTTTTAGCAGATACTATAAATTGTTTTGACCAATTAGGTTCTTCAAATAAAGTTAAAAATATTTATCAAAGAGAATTTATAAACTTAAAAAATAAAAATTATTTAAGTTTATTGGATAAAAAAAATATCTTTAATTTTCTATTGCCTCCATTATTTTCATTATGCTCTATTTTTCTCGTTTCTACTGCTTTAATTTATGTTTATGATGAAAGTGATAATAGCTCATTAATTAATACTAAAAACAAACTTATTAGCATTAAATCCTCAAACAAGTTAATATAAAAAATAATTCTTATTGAAGAGTTCTTTTTGATTTATTAATTTGATTTTTTATAAATGGCTGATTTAAAAATACCAAATTTGAATAAGAATTCTAATAAATATTTTTTTAAAAAAAAGTTAACTTTGAGGAGAAAGTCTAAGAGTAAATTGATAAATGAATCTTTTATGATGATATTTTTTAGCTCCTTAATAGTTTATTTAAATTATTTAATCCCTAATAAAATGTTAATTTTTAAAAACTTATTAGTTAATTTTAATAAATTGTTTACTAACGTCTTTGACTCAGTTTCGTATATTTATGAAATTTGTTTATCAATTTTTATTCTATTTTCATTATTTTTTGCTTTAATTTTGATTATAGGTTCTTTTTCAAGAATATTAAAAGTAGTAAAAAGAAAAACTAGTCGATTAAATCTTAAATAGGGTTCATCAAACCACCGCTTCCGGAATCTGAATCATCGTCATCATTTTCGGTTTCAAATCCTAGTAAAGCATATATACCAACCGCTACAGATGAAATTAGTAAAGTAAAAGGTAATATCGAAGTTTGTAATCCGACATCAATGTATTCACCCATTTAGCTAAAAATTTTTATTTAACCTAACCGATATTAAACTTATCCGCGGTTATTAAATATTTATTTAATGTTTTAGATCTTTGTAATAGAAGTTTCTTTATCGAAGTTATTTATTTCTTTTACAAAAAGTCCTAACCAATAAATTAACTGATCAATTTGATTTTGAATATCAGTAACACCTAAACCTCTAATAGTTATTTTTGAGAACTGATCATCTTCTTCATAATTAAATTTTGATTGAATATTTGATGGTAAACCTTTTTTAATAAGTTTAAATGTAGTCTTTTTTAGCCTAGTTTCTATTATCACATTTGGTTTTTTAAGTTTAATTTTATTAAAGCCACACTTTTTTGCTAACAATTTTAATTTCATTAACAGTATTAAAGATTCAACAGGTTTGGGTAAAACTCCATACCTATTGGACCAGTCAGTTGCAAGCTCTGTAAGCTCCTTATGGTTAGTACATTCGGTAGCATATTTATAAGCATCTAGTTTCTCTTCTCGGTTTAATATCCAGGTTGCAGGGATAAAAGCATTAACCGGCAAATCAACTTGCGTATCATTCACTTCAGGTATTTCTTGACCATTTATTTCTGAGATTGCTTCATGAAGCATTTCAATATATAAGTCATATCCTATGGCATTAATTTTTCCACTCTGCTCTTCGCCTAATAAGCTCCCAACACCTCTTATTTCCATATCTTTCATGGCTAGTTGATATCCACTTCCTAGTTCAGAGAAATCTTTGATGGCCTTTAGCCTTTGCTTAGAGGCTTCATTAATTTTTTTTATATTTGGATAAAATAGCCATGCATGAGCTTGTATTCCACTTCTTCCGACTCTTCCACGTAATTGATAAAGTTGAGATAGACCAAATTTATGTGAATCTTCGATTACGATTGTGTTTACTCTAGGTATATCTAATCCGCTTTCAATAATTGTAGTGCAAATCATTAGATCAACCTCGCCATTATTAAATGCAATCATTGCATTTTCAAGATCTATTTCATTCATTTGTCCATGAGCGACAATGTATTTTAAATCTTTAAACATATTTTTTAATTTATTAACCGCTTGATCAATGTCAGATATTCTTGGAAGAACATAGAAAATTTGTCCACCTCTATCAAGTTCTTGACTTATCGCAGTTCTGATTACATCCATATCAATTTCAGATAAATACGTTTTAATCGATTTTCTAGAAGGAGGCGGCGTATTTAATAAACTCATTTGTCTAAGGCCAGACAAACTCATGTATAAAGTTCTTGGAATTGGTGTAGCTGAGAGAGTTAATACGTCAATATTTGTTTTTATATTTTTAATTTTTTCTTTTTGCCTAACTCCAAATCTTTGTTCTTCGTCAATAACAAGTAATCCTAAGTTTTTAATTTCGATCTCTTTTCCTAAAATTTGATGAGTAGCTACAACTAAATCAATTTTATTATTTTTTAAACCATTATAAATATCTTTTTTCTCAGTATTTGTTTTAAATCTGTTCAGTAGAGAAATCTTTATTGGGTAAGGAGAAAATCTATTATAAAAAGTTCTCCAATGTTGTTGAGCTAAAATTGTTGTTGGAGCAAGCAAGATTACTTGCTTACCAGATGTAATTGCTTTAAAAATTGCTCTTACTGCTACCTCTGTTTTTCCGAACCCGACGTCTCCACAAATTAATCTATCCATTGGCTTATCACTTTCCATATCAATTTTTACTTCTTTAACAGCTGTTAGTTGATCTGGTGTAGGTTGATATGGGAATGACTCTTCTAATTCTTTTTGCCATGGTCCATCTTCAGGAAATATATGACCTTTAAGTTTTTCCCTTTTTGCATAAAGTTTTAAAATGTCTAAGGCAACTTTTTTAATTATTTTTCTATTTTTATCTTTTATTTTTAACCATTCTGTACCTCCTAATTTATTTATTCTAGGCTTTATTTTTCCACTAGATCTATATCTGTTTATACTTCCAAGTTGATCAGCTGCAACACTTATTTTTCCATCAAGATAACGAATAACTAAGTAGTCTCTTGATTCACCAGTAATATTTATTTTTTCAATTTTTAAAAATTGTCCAATACCATGGTTTTTATGAACTATATAATCTCCTGGATTTATTTTATTTACATTTATATTTGAAGTTACACTCCTATTTCTTCTTCTTATAAATACATTATTAAATAAAGCTTGCTGAGAAAATAATTCCTTATCTGTTATAAGAATTACTTTCCATATCGGTAAATAAAATCCTTCTATTTCATAATTATTTTTATTTTTAATAATTACTGGTGTCGAATTGTCAATTAACTTATACGCGCTTTCAAGATCATTAGACTTTTCTAAGTAAGTCGTATTACATTCATGCTCAAAAAATAAACTTCTTGTTCGTAGTGGCTGCGCCGATAATATCCAGACTTTATCTTTATTTAATATAAATTTATTTATATCTTTTGAAAGTTTGCCAATATTTTTAGAAGAGGTATTTATGCGTTTATCTGACAAAAGAAATCTATTATCTTTATTTCTATTTGACTCAAATTCATATAAATTTATTACATTATAATTACTAAAAGTTTTTAAAATAGATTCAAATTTTTTATGAAGATTTGATTTAACTTTAATATTTATATTATTAGATTTTAAGATGTTAGCGATTTCATTTTTATATTGCTCAAAATTATTATCTGATTCGAGACACCAATTGTTAGCAAATTTTATACAATCCTCTTTTTCGTCTGTGACAATTATTGTTTCTCTATTTATGTAATTCAATATATTTGATGGATGTTCTTCAATTACTCCTAAGTATCTGTCAAGATTATTTTTAGTTGTTATTTCTTCGGAACTAAATGTATTTTGTTCTGATAAACTTTCTAACTTTTTTCTTATTAATAAATTAAATCCAACCTGTACAATTTCAACTTTATTAATACTATCTAATGTTCTTTGTGTTACTGGATCATATTCTCTTATTTTTTCAATAATATTATCAAAGTATTCTATTCTTATAGGTAATTCATGATTAACTGGATAAATATCAATAATTTCTCCTCTTCTACTCCATGAACCTTCCTGTGATGTCAAATTTTCTTTATTATAGCCTAGTAAAACTAACTTTTTTGTTAACTCTTTTATATCTAGTTCATTACCCTTAATTAGTGTAAATATATTTTCCTTGAATAGATTATTGTTAATTAAATGAGGTTGCAGTGATCTTTCAGTTGTTATTATTATGTTTATATCTTTTCCTTCTTTTTTAATAATTTTAGAGAGAACTGATAACTGTGAATATTCAGTCTCCTTTGACTTGTTAATTGATGCATATGGTAAATTTTCGGTTGGCGGATAATATAATACATTTCTATTATCAATACTATCGAAGTATCCATACCATTTGTATGCAACTTCTTCATTAGGACTTATAAGTAAGATATCTTTATTTTCTTTCTTAGCAATACTATTTATTATAATTGATTTTGCATATCTACTGGAACCAATGATATTTAGTTCATTCTTATTTTCAATTCTTTTTACTAACTCTGCTATTATTTGTGAGTTTGAAATATAACTAATTAATGAATTTAAACTCATTTATATTTTATTAACTTGATTACTACTTAAGGTTATATTATATTATATTTTACAAAGATTGTGAATTATAATTAATGGATTCTGCTGCAATAAATTCCTTTATACCAACGCTTGATCAGGTTGATAGTTGGTCAGAAATTATTACACTTTTACCGATATTGATTGTTTTAGAACTTCTTCTATCAGCTGATAACGCTATTGCTTTGGCATCACTTACTAAATCTCTTGATAGTCCTTTATTAAGATCTAAAGCTTTAAATATTGGCATAACTATTTCTTTATTATTCAGAATATTTCTTATTCTTTTATCTAATATCCTCCTGAAATTTATAATAATTCGAATTTTTGCCGGTTTATACCTTATTTATTTATTTATTTCAAATGTATTTTTAAGCAGTGAATCTGATATTCAAGATTCAGGGAATGACAATATAAATAATAATTTTAAATTTCTTAAAATTGTTGCTTTGCTTTCTTTGACAGATTTTGCATTTTCAATTGACAGCATTACAACAGCTGTTGCTATAAGTGATCAATATATTCTTATTATTTTTGGTGCAATTATAGGTGTATTAGCATTGCGATTTACTTCAGGTATATTTCTTAGACTTTTAGAGCAATTTTTAAGATTAGAAACTGCTGGTTACATAGCGATACTGATTGTTGGGATAAAGCTTCTTCTAAATACCTTAATTACTGAAACAATTCTTCCAGATTATTATTTTTATATTTTGATATTAATTTCATTTATTTGGGGTATGTCCAAAAGGGATCAAATAACCTAGTCAGAAAATTTTTCTCCAATTACAGGATTTAATTGTTGTATCAATTGATTTTGACTAGATACGTTTTTACCTTCTAGTTTTGCTTCTAATAAAATAATTGGATTAGTTTTGGTTGTAATAATGATTCCTTCTTTTTCTATAAGTCCAATAATGAATCCAGGCTTTAAAATATTACTTAAAAGTTTATAATTTTTATTTTGTATCTCATCAGTTGTTAAGATTTTAATTTTTATTATTTTTAGGTTTTTACTTTTATAAGTTGTATTAGCTCTAGGGTATAAGGCATTAATTTTTCTATAAATATCAGTTGAGGTTTTTTCCCAGTTTATTATGTAATCTAATTTGTTAATCATTCTTGCATATTTTAATTCTCGTTGAAAATCTGTTTGTTTTTTAAGTAAAAGATTAATATCTCTATTTTTATTTTTTTCTATATCTGATATTGCTCTCAAAAATAACTCTGATGATAAATCACTTAAGCTTTTTGATAATGTTTTAAGATTATCCTTACCCTTAATTTGAATTTGTTTTTCTACTAATACGTCTCCGGTATCTAATCCCTCTTCCATTTTCATTATTCCGACACCAGTGAATTTATCTCCCTCTAATATTGACCATTGAATCGGTGCAGCACCCCTCCATCTTGGAAGTAGTGATGCATGTGCATTCCATGATTTATATTTAGGAATATCTAATATTGCTTTGGGTAATATCTTTCCATATGCAATAACAATAAACAGATCACAAGACAATTCTTTAAGTACACTTATAAATTGAATATTATCTTTTATTGTTTCCGGTGTAAAAACTGGAATATTTTCCTTTATAGCATATTCCTTTACTGGTGATGCTTTTAATTTATTACCTCTAGATCTTTTTTTATCTGGTTGGGTTATTACAGCAACAATATCATGATCAGATTTATTTAATACTTCAAGACTTTTAACTGAATATTCAGGAGTACCCCAAAATATAATTTTCACTCGTCACCAGTTATTGATAATTCATTAATCCATACATGTGGTGAAATTCCACTGGTAGTTAATTCTTCTTCATTTTCGATATTTATTATATTTTTTAACAGATATTTTATATCTCCTGCTACAGTTGCAGATTCAATGGAACGTTTTTTTCCATTATTATAAAGCCATCCCTCAAAAGGAAGAGAAAAGGAGCCTTGACTGGCTCTAACTCCTGCATGAATCGCGTTTAATTCTTCAATATATACAAAACTTCCTTGATAGTTTTTGTGCTCCAAGGTTATATTTAAGTCCGAACATTCATTTGATTTCTCAATTACTAACCAATCTGGAGAAACTGACACTTTTGAACCAAGTCCCGCATGACCTGTAGGTATGGTATTAAAAATTTTTGCAGTTGATTCAGAATGTAGAAAGTTTTCTAATTTACCTTTATTAATTAAGCTTAGTTTTTTTGTCGGAGTCCCTTCACCATCGAATGGTGCAGAAGATATATTTTTCTCATTAAGCCCATCATCGTAGATATTCAATGCTGGAATGGAAATAAAGTCCCCAATCGAGTTTTTATCTGAGAGACTAACACCGTCTATAATACTTCTTGCATTGAAGATTGAACTAAAGGCATTCATCAACGTAAGAAATGCTTCAGGTGATAGACAGACTAAATACTTACCTGTTTTTATTGATGAGTAATCTAAGTGTGCAATTGTTTTCTTTGCAGCTTCTTTGATACAGGATTCGATATCAATGTCCTCAACTCCGTATCCCAGTTTAACTGAACCTGAACTGCGAGGTTTTTTATCTTTTTCCTCTGCTCTGGCATATAAATATATAGCAGCTTGACTTTTACTATAATTTCGAAATGCCCCATCACTATTAGCATAAATTCTTTCGTAAAAACTTTCTGACAATCCGTTGTAAGGAATAGATTTGATAGCCTCATGACTTTTGATTAACTTCGATTCAGCCTCTCTAAGAATTTTTAGTAGCTTTTTAATTCCTAATGGATTTTTTTTATCAACTTCTTTCACTTGTATAGGATCTTTGGCTAAGGGAGAAAAATCAGTAAATTCATTTTTATTCCCAAAATCTGAAGCTATATTTGCTTGTTTTAAAGCTTTTTTAATACCATTTTTACTTAGATCACTTGTTGTAGTTATACCAACTAAGTTTTCTTTATTCCATACTCTTAAAGTTATGACCTGTTTTTGAGATGCTTTAAGCTGTTTCGCTGCTCCTCTATCAACTTGAACAGAATAATCATTAGAAAAACTAGCTCCGTAATCCCATTTATCAATATTTAGTATATTTGCAGCAGTAGTTATTTGAGTTGTTATTTCGGTTGCATTCATTTCTATCTACCCCCTACAGTTATGGAATCAACTTTAATATGTGGCTGACCAACAGTTACATTGACGCTACCGCTGACTGACCCACAAAAACCTGGAGCCAACTCTAAATCATTTCCGCACATAGATATTTTTGGCATAACTTCTTTCGCGTCACCTATCAATGTTGCTCCTTTTACTGGTTTAGTTAATTTACCATTCTTTATTAAATAACCTTCCTCAACAGCGAAATTGAATTGGCCAGTAGCTCCTACACTTCCACCACCCATAGACTTACAGTAAAGCCCATCGCTAATACTATTTATTAATTCTTCTTTAGAGAATTCACCTTTAGCGATATAAGTGTTTCTCATTCTTGATGCAGCAGCGAATGAATAATTTTGACGTCTACCACTACCGGTTCTTTTGTGTCCAGTCCTTAATTCGCCAGCTCTATCAGAAAGGAATTTTTTTAATATTCCATCTTTAATAAGTATTGATTTCTCTGGTTCCATTCCTTCATCATCAATAGATAATGATCCGAAGGATCCTTCAGAAAGTCCCTCATCTATTGCCGTTACAGATTCGTGAGCTATTTTTTCATTCAACTTATCACTGAATGGAGTTGTACCACGTTCAATTTGAGTTGTTTCAAGTAAGTGTCCACAAGCTTCATGAAATATAACGCCACCAAATTTATTAGCTAATACAACTGGCATTTGTCCAGCTTGAACATAGTCTGCGTACAACATATTCATTGAAGTTTCATAAACTTCATTTGCAGCTTTTTCATGATCCCATAATCTAAATTCATTAGGAATTCCATGCGATCCAAATCTTCTACTTCCGTTCGATCTATATTGAGCGTCATTAGCAATTATATTAAGACCTACCGTTTGATGCAGTCTAATATCAGTTGCGTAAGTTCCATCACTTGAAGCTATTATTACCTCCTGCCAATTTCTTGCATAACTACCTTTTCTGACAACTACTTTTTTATCCTTTTTTAATGACTTAGTGCTAAGCAATAATTTTTCGCTTACTTCATTTATTGTGGGCACTTCATTAAGCCAATCTATTTTGGTCTTACTATAATCTTTAAGCTTATCAAGTCCATTAAAATTTGAATTATTATTTTTTTTAGAGATATCTAACATTTCAATTGCTTGAGAAATAGATCTCATTAATCCATGTTTTGATAAGTCATTAGTGCTCACAAAACCATCTCTCTTATCTTTAAATATTCTTATCCCAGCACCTTTACCAAATGATGGACTTACACTCGTAATGAAATCTTCTTCTGCGAGAACACTTGAATTATCTGAATTTTCAATAAATAATTCTACAAAATCAGCACCAAGAGATATGCCATAGAATATAACTTCTTCTAAAAGTTTTTTATTACATTCCCCAAATCTAATTTCGGTAGATTTAATACTCGTAGATACCATTTGAGACTTATAGATTTATTTCTTGGTTAAGGTCAGATTATCTAATTGATGGTTGAAAATCGTTACTTTCAAGAGGTTTTAATAAGTATAGTCTTATCAGTTGATAACCGTTTGAAATAAAGATGGGTAATTTAGATAATACTTTAATTA
>QCTN01000019.1 GCA_003211135.1 Prochlorococcus sp. AG-673-L20
AAAATTAATTACTATTGAACGATAAAAAAACTAGATTAGGAGCTTAATAACCATTTAATCCACATCACTAAGTGTTTGACAAAAATAATACGAAGTTAAAATTCATGAAACTACATGTGGTGAATTAAAAAATAATTTGTGCTATTAATGAGGTTGATCTCTTTAAAAACTTCTGGAATAACAAAAGGCCTCAATATCTATGCTCTGCATTATTTGCAAGAGTCTTTTATTAATTACCTATTAAAAACTTCTTAATAAAAGACCAATATTTACTTATTTCCAATATCGTTCAACATGGATGAAAAAACACTAAACTCATTCATTAATAACTCAATGAAACTCAAATGTACATAATATCTATTCACAGTTAAGCGTTTAATGTAACATAATATATTTACATATAGTAACAAAAAGATGAGGAAAATCATTCCATACATAGCTTTTTTTTGTTTGACTGGATTCACAGCGACAAGTGGTTTACCTATTATGGCAGGCAGTTGCAGCAGTCACATGAATAAAAAAGCAAATATCAAATGTACTGAAGATGACACAGAGTGTCAATCTGAAAAAGCTCAAAAGTTTGAATTAAACAAAACCATAAGGTCATAAAAATTGTCTCAACTTAGTTTAATTATTAACTCTGTTCCAAGAGATTTATTAAAATTTATCTTCTTTTTAACTATTGGTTATACAGCACAATCGCTAAGGTTTATTTCAAAAATAACAACATGACTACTACATCATTTATTCTAATATTTTCCAGTTCACTATTAACTTACGTAATGGCTTGTTTGTGGAGAGACCTTATAAATCAAAAAGTAAATATATAGCCATTAATCAGTTCAACAACAATAAAATAAACTAAAGTTAAGAATCATACGTGATAAATACATTACTTGACACAAGAAAATAAATTTGCCGAAACTTTCCCATGGGAATATAAATTTGGAGATGAGAATTTTCAAAAAGAGCCTTGGATTTTAAATAAAGGGAAGCAATGTGTAACAATTAAGAAAAATTTAGATAATAAAGGTTTTTTTTATGTCCAAAAGAATGAAGAAAGACGTCTATCTTTAAATCATTTACAAATTAAATCAACTTATAACCAATTGATTCAATTTGGTTATAAGCTACGAAAATAAAGTTTACAGCATATTTTTTGATGTGTTTTTCCTTTAGAAATTAATTTGAATAATTAAAAAAGATTCCTTAAAAAAAAATAATAGTAATTATATGAAGCTTGATCTAAAATGATCTAAACATTCTTCCCTTATTTTTTGACTGATATTAAAGATTTAGAGATAAAGTTGAAACTGTGTACAAACTTTATAGTTAAAGAAGTTATCGCACTCGATCCAGTGATAAGGAGACAATGGCTTTATACATATAAAGGAATTGTAAAGTATGTTGATTCAAATACAAGCGACCTTAATCAAGAACAAATTATAGGAGCTTCAATTTATAGAGATCTTATTAAGCAAGTCGAAGAATTTATAAAATTAGAAAAATATGAAGGACAAAACTATAATAGATACAAAAGTCGTGATCCCTCCGATTCTAAATACGAGGTTATTTACCAAAAACGTTTAGAACAAATGAAAGAAGATTTCCCAGATCCAGAAGTTATTATAGAAAAATAGGTAAATAATAATTTAATAGAAATTTAGTAATAAAAACAATTTAAAATAAAAAATACACATAACGAATGGAAAATTATCTTTTGGAAAGATCCCTTGAGATCAAGAAATAATAGAAATGAATAATTTAGAGTATTGATGATCAATGCATAAAAATTAAAAATAATCTAATAACCATAAACCTTAATTTTAAATATTTAATTAATAAAAAAATTAATTTTTACCTTTTATTTAATAAAACTTGCATTTTAGATTTGTTCGACGGAATACTTCAAAAAAGATATTTAAAAACTTTAATTATATAAAAATCAGATAGAAAATATATGACAAATGGGACTTTTTTAAAATTTTCAGGAAGTTACAATTAATTATAGGAAGAAAGAATTCCTTTATCTTTAATATTATATTGCTATTAATTATTAATGAAAGACAATTATCACAAAGGTAATTTAGAGAACAAGATAAGTATGGTATTGTTTTGGGTTTATCTTTTCGCTGTTGCAATTATCTTTACTCGTGGACTAATTTTATTTGTAAGTAAATGAATGGTAATTTATAAATATTGAAGCTAAATTAATTCACAAATTAACTTTATTAAATAGTCTTCAAAATTAAGAGTTAAAAGATATCATTAAAATAAAAATCGAGACTTAACTTGCCACTTAAATATTCCTTTGCTAAAAAGATAGAGCGGACTAAAGTCCAATTCTCCACGAGGATTTAGTCCGCTTTCAATAAAAAAACTACAAATTTTTTTTATTTGATTAGTTTATAAACAATTTATTTATAGTGAAATTACTTTTTTAAAGTTTTCTAATCTATTTACTGAATACTATTGAAGATAAAATTGAAAATTTTTATTTTGAAGAACAATATCTAACTATTGATTCTTCAGATAATCTTTCTAATATAAAATGATCTTAAAATACCTTGATATTTAAACTATATTTTTTCTAGTAAATTTGTAAGTTGAAAATAACCATTTCTGTTCAAAGAATATTTATCAAACCATAGGTTTAATAAGTTATCAAGTCCAATTCCATTCAAAGTCTTTTTATTCAAAATCTTGTAGTCTGATAAGGCTAGTAATAAATAAGGGAATATCATATCAGAAACTTCGGATGGTAGATTCTTTAAAGGAACACAGTGTCCTTTTTCCCAAAGGATGGACATATCTTGAGTAAACAAAGAGCTCCAATAATTAAAATCACAATATAATTTATTTGGAGGCAAAAGGTTAAGCTTTAATTCCTTAGCATAAAAATTCATAGTAAAAATCAAAGGAAATGGTAAAGGACTTAAAAATATCTGAATACATTTTCTATTCTCAGAAAATAAATATTCGACAAAGACTCATTAATTCAAAATAATAACCTACTAAATAGTACCTTACTGTACTGAACAGTGCAACACTTATATTATTAATTTCTTTTTTTCATTTTTTCTTGAAATTGAAGGAACATTAAAAATTTTTCATAAATTTCCATGTCAATAAATTCATCACTTGCCTCTTCAAAATGATGTTGTTTGTTTTTTTTTAAATTGTTAAGTCCACTAGAAAATTCTTGATAATCATTTTTCATGAATATTTGATTTTCTTTATCTAAATTAATTCTACTCTCGTACTGGTAAAATTGGCCACTATTTATATTAAAAATCCCTCTTTTATATAGAGCTTCTTCTACTAGTATATTAATTATTTTAGAAATACTTAAATTGCTTTCAAAACTTAATTTATTTATTAGATCCAACACATCACTTCTAGGGATAAAACCAATTCTTCTTTTCTTAGTAGGCATATAAAAGTTCAGCACTTGACTAAATTAAGTGTTGCACTATATTCAAAATAAGTCAATAAATTCTTATTATGATCATACCTCTCACTCTTTTGTTCGGGGCTATTGGATATCTTTATTACAATTCGAAAGATGAAGTGTCTTTAGTAGATGAAGAGAAACTAGATTCTCCAGGTAATCAATTAGATCAAGATGATTTATATAAAGACTTGGAAGACCTATTTATATAATTAAATTAATTTATCCTTAACTAATTATTATTTACCAAAACCCATATAATATGAATGCAAGCTCAGTAATAATAGTATTGAAGATCCAAAATACCATACAAGTAACCATTTAACGAAAGCGCCTCCATTAGATTTCTTCTTTTTAAATTTATCTAATATGTTTGGGAAAAAAATATTAACCTCTCTAGAGAACCTTAATGACTTCATAATTTAATTTATTTTATTTTATTTTATTTTATTTTATTTTAATCAAACATAAAAATATTTCCATGCAAGTGTATTTTTCAACTTTCTTGTTATTTCATATAGGAATTAAGAATAAATGAATGAAAAAGATAAAGTTCTCAAACCAAACAACTTCGTTTCATAACCGAACGCATAAATAAAAAAAATACTAATTATTATTTATTTTTATTAATTCATACAGTAATGACTGTACATCAAGATTACGAAATAAAGATCAACATAAATGAGTTGATTGAAAAAAGAATTCCTTGTTGTGATTTATTACATCCGGATCATTGTCTAACTGAACAACAAGTTTCAGAAATTGCTCATGACATTCGGATGGATTTAAACCTTCATGACTTATATAAGCAGGTTGATCAACACATTATGAACTATGTCAACGCAGCAGGTATAGATAACAAAGAACATTGGGTAGAACCAAATCTTCCTGATTTAGATAGAGATGCTAAAGAAGAAGTTGGGATAGAATTTGATTAAATTCATTAATTGGTGAAAATATTTTTCAATTATTAAATAACTTTACCAGTTTTAAATTTGAATTAATCTAATATATATATTTTTTTTCTAAATCATCAATTAATTTATAGATACTTTCTGCACTTCTCTTTTTACTTCTAAAAAAGATTTTAGAAATTGAGAATATTATGATTAATGTTAATATTGATGCAATTATGAGGGTTAATGAAGTAAAAGTCATTAAAATATAAACTCTTTATATAAGTTATTTAAATAATATGACTTGTTAAATAGGTACTTTATACAAAATTTAAAATTAAATTTAAACATAATAAATAATGTAATTTTCATAAACATAAATTATTATTCTATTCTTGAAATATCCACTATTATTAGTCACGAAACTAGTAATATAGTAAAAAAAATGATTAAAATTTTTGCTTTAACATTATCTGAAATTGGAATTGGAAAATTAGAAATATTTGTAATCGGAATAGTATCTTTTATATTTCCAATATTATTCATAATTGCATCTAGAAATCTCGATTCAAAAGGGGTATTTGATTGGATGATGGAGAAACCAAATGATTGGATAGGGAGAAAATAAAGCTTTAATTTAGGAAATATTTAAAATTTAATTTCTAAATGCCAATTTTTCTAATTCATATTCAGGGAAGTCAAATATCTTACAATTATTTTTTAGGCTTAGAAGTATATTTTCATTAAGAAGTTCATAGTCAATAAATTTATTTAATTTACTATTTGAAAATTCTTTATTTGTTTCTCCTATTGAAAATCTCAACGCCCCATCCTTGGAAATACCAAATTTTATCGAGTTACAATAAGTATTTGCAAACTTATTGGAAATCTTTAAAGAATATTTTTCAATAGCCTTTTGTGAAAAGTCTAAAGGATAAGCAGGAGTATCGAATATCAAGAAAAGAAATAATAAAAGAATATTTAAAATATTTTTAATCATTGAATAACAAATATTATTGATTCAATTTACATTAACAAGAATTATTAAACAATCGCATTCTTTAAAACTTGATAATTGATTGGTATAGAAGAAGTATTTAAATTCAAATAAAGTTATTTTAAAAATAAAATATTTGCCAAAATTTTTATAATATTGCTAAATAATTTGAAAAACATAAAAATAGATCATAATTTACTTATCAAGCGATTAAAAGATACTTTATTTGTTTAGGGGATGATAATCTAATATATCTTCAACAAATATTGCTACAAATGATAGAGAATTTTTCTTATATCAGAAATTGATTATTTACTTGAGTTATAGTTCCGAAAGATAACTGGTCAATTAAAAAAAGATATTAGTTTATGGAAAATAAGCAAATTAATTTTTTTAAAGCTAAAAACATTAATACGGTTTTAAAACCTTTTAAAAAAGGAACTGTAGTAAATATCGAAAATTTGGAGGTAAGAGAAAAGCAAAAAGAATTAAAATTAGGTTTATATGGTTGGTATGCAATTTCTCCTTCAAAAGAGCTTCAAAAAAACAAGATTCATTATTTCTCATTATTTGATGAACCTCTTCTTCTTTTTAGGGATAATAACAATAATGTTAGATGTATCAAAAACATTTGCCCTCATAGAGGTTCCTCCTTTTATGGAGGTTCGATATCTAATGGTGAATTAACATGCCCCTACCATGGTGCAAGATTCAGTTCTCAAGGAAATTGTCAAAACATAGATAGGATAACTTGTAGTCATATTGTTGATAATAATTATGATAATTATGCAAAGAGAATTCACTTATCTCAATACAAAGCAGTAGAGAAGGATAATTATATTTTTATTTATTTTACTGACAAGTCAGAGACAGATTTAAATAATTTTAACGACGATTCATTAATTAGTAATTATGAGCTAAAAGCTAATGGATTTGCTGTTAATGATTCCGCATCAGAAGAAGTTCTAGTTGATTTCAAATGTGATTGGTCAAGAATTATCGAAAATCATTTGGATATTCTTCATATTTTTTGGGTTCATGGAGATACAATTCCAGATAAAGATGTCAATAAAAATGTACTCGTAAGTTTTAGTCAAAAAATAAATATCAATCCAAACTATATTGAGAGTATATATTTCTATAAAAATAATCCTACAAAAGAATTTATAAGAATTAAGTATATTCCGCCAGGAAGGATTCTAATCTATAAAGGAGATCCATCTGTTTCTCGATATGTCCAAGTGCTTGATCACATTCCCTTAGGAGATAATAAAGCAAGAGTAATAGTTAGACATTACAGGAAATTCCTTAAAAACAAATATCTAAATAATTTAATATTATTTAAAGAGATTCAAAAAAAGATTTTTTATAAAATCTTTGATGAGGATTATATGATTCTAAAAACTCAAACTTATAATCAAAAATTAGGCTTAATAAAAAATGACGAGATAAAATTATTAGGTGAAGATAGAATAATAAATTATTTCTGGAACTGGTATAAAAGATCTGAAGAAAAGGATAGTCCTTGGAAACACATAAACAAAAATAAGGAACTAAATGTTTATGATGAGATAATTTTTAAATATCCTCCAGAAATTAAAAAATTAGAAGTGATTAATAACATAAATATAATAAGAAAAACATTCATAAGATATGCAGCTCCACTATTGTTTTTGTTGTTAATAATATGATTCAATGAAAAAAGTTAATCGACCAGCTTGGCTTAATTGGCTTTATCTATTAATATTCCTTCTTAGCTCAGTACAGTTATTCATATTCTGGAGTAGCAAATTTTAATGACTAATAATTATTGGCTTGAAGCCAAAAATATTAGTTGCTTTAAAAATGAATATGAGGTTGTAAAGAATTTAAGTTTAAAACTAAAATATAGTGAAAATGTGATTTTGATTGGACCTAATGGCTCTGGTAAATCATCATTAATAGAATTAATAAATAGAAATATATATCCTGTTATAAAAAAAGAGACTATTTTTAAACTATTTAATAAAGAACTTATTAATATTTGGGAACTTAGAAAAAAAATTAGTACAGTAAATAACGATGTAAAGGCAAGAATAAATGGAAAGTTAAGGGTATTTGATTTAATAATTAGTGGTTTATATGGTAAGTACTGCAAAATTCCTCATAAATGTGAAAAGGATATTTTATTGGCAGAAAATCTAATTAATAAGATGTTGATAAAAAATTTATCTCAAAAATATTTTTCTCATTTATCTGAAGGTGAAAAACAAATTGTTCTAATTGCAAGAGCATTAATTAAAAATCCAGAGATACTTATTCTAGATGAACCAATTGCCAATTTAGATTTAAAATCAAAATTTTATGTAACAGACCATATTAATGAATTAAATAAATTAAATACAAAAATAATTTGCATAACTCATGATATATCAATAATTACAGCAATATACGACAGAATAATAATGTTGAAAAACAGAAAGATAATTGCAGATGGAACACAAAGTGAAACATTAAATAGCAAAAATTTAAGTATTTTATTTGATATAAATATCGATGTTATTAAACATAAAGGCTTTTGGCATATTTACAGAAAACCTAACGAATAACTACCAATAGAATAACAATAACCAAGAAAATTAAAAAATACCAAATCTTTTTGTTTTTAATTCGTGGAAAAGATTTATTCCTAAATGAAGAGGAACCACATTTAAAGCAGACCATCTTACCTCCCAATGATCTGTCAGAGACAAGTTCAGAGCAGCCGCAATTTAAACAGATCTTATTAGAGCTCATATCTAATTTAAATTTCCTTTTTCTATTTAAATTATATTCAAATTTATAATGTAAAGAAAAAATTCCAAAAGATGTTTGATAATGAGAATCTATTGCAATAAATCATAATTTGATGCATAATTGATAATAATTCTCATTATCAGATATCTTATAATATGAATTTCCATAACTATGGGGACTATTCATCAAAAATTGTTCGAATAATAACTGGACAGTCTGTTCTTATTGATCCATCATCAAGGCCAATGGGTACCTGTCTTGAGGTTGAGAGTGGTATTGCCAGGGTATATTGCCCGTGTGAAGAAACAGAAGGTATGACTCTTGCTTTCTTGCAATCAGGAGATCAATTAAGAACTGATTTATTATGCAGTGAAGGTGTTTGTGTTGAAGCTTTAACTGATTTATCCTTTCATAGTAATGTTAATATTTCTGAAAATTCTGGCTTTGATGCTGTTAATGAATGGACTCTTCAACTCTTGAGAATAAGACATCTTGGAAATGCAGAGCAAAGACTGCAAGCTCTATTTTCAATATTAGTGAACCGTCTCGGGAGGAGATGCGGTCAATGGTGCGAATTACCTTTTAGGCTTACTCATGAAAGGATAGGAGAATTAATTGGATCAACACGGGTAACATCCACAAGATTAATCTCAAAACTACGCTCATCAGAGTTATTAATAGCTCCAATTGGAACACAGACTGTAAGTGTGGCCCCATCTTTTATTGAAGCCTCACCTCTATAAACGAAATATGTATAAATCCGAATCTATAATCAACAACTTACTAATGGAAGTTGATACATTAAGTTACAGGATAACGAATATTCATCAAGCTTATTTCAACACTTCACATGAAGGCTTGCGAGATAGATTATTTGATGAAAATAAAAATATCTTACAAAGATTAAATGAGATATTTTCAATAGCAAAAGTTTTAAAAAATAGAAATAATGAAAATATTAGTTTTTCCAGTTTATTAGTTGAGAAATGTAAAAGAACAATTGATCAAAAAAGAATAGGAAAGAATTTATTTTTTCTTTAAATCGCTATCAATTAAAAGTATTGCAGAAGGCTGATTCGCTGCGAATTTAACTTTTCCTAAAATATGAGCAAATTCATCCTCAGATTTTGTTTGAGCATCAACAATAGGATCTAAGAAGACACTAGTTCTTGTATCTGAAATTCTCTCCGAAATTGAATATAGCTGTTGTAATGAAGAAGTTAAATCGGCTTCCATATTAAATGAATAAGATATTAATTCTTCAATAGAATCCCATGTCTGAATTGGAGCTGGTAATTCCTTCAACTTTACAGTTTGTCCACGAGCGATAAAATAATTAGCGAATTTATAGGCATGTTCCATTTCCCCTTGAGATTCACTTAGAAAATATGAAGCAAATCCATCTAAATCTCTTTCTTGGAACCACAAATAAATAGAAAAATATTGAACATTTGCATATCTTTCCATTGTAAGATGTTCATAAAAGTTATCCAATAAGCCGGCATCCATTGGCTGAGCAACAGCTCTACCAGAAGGACCAAAATTAACTAGTTTTTTTGTTTGTAAATTATTCGTAGTCATTTTCAATCAGAATATATATTTAAATAATACAACATTTTGTATAAATAAGTAATTTAAAAAAGAATTAAAATTTATTAGTGAATATGATAATGAATATCAATAGCAATATTAATTAAATGGATTGTGAAAATTATTATTCTGAGTCGCTATTAATTAACAAACTATATGAAAACAAAAAAAAGAAATGTAAAAAGAAAAAATGTTCAAACTGGAAAGGAGGCAAGTGTAATTGCCTATAAAATTTATTTAAATAAATATCTTAAGTGCTCCAGGATATAAAAAGCAGAAACAACCTTTATCTATACTTAGAAAACAATTATCTCCAACATTAAGATCTTCATTAATGTTAGTTCTGACCCTTAATGTTTCTTCTTTAAGCAATAGTTTATAAATAAAATATTCACCCATAAATTCTTTTGAAAGTACTTTAGCATCGCCGTCCACGGAACTGCTAATAGAAATAAATTTCGGAGGAATAGAAATAAATTTGATATTATTTTTACACACTTCAGGAGAAGTATTTATTTCACCAATACAACATGAAAATGAGTTTTCTGTTTTTTTGAGATTAAGAATATTATTGCCAAGAATAAAACTACTTACAAAAATTGTTTTAGGGTTTTCTAGAAGTTTTATGGGTGAATCAATTTGATGTATTTTCCCTTCATTCATTACAGCAACCTTATCGCAAATAGACATTGCCTCTTCAGGATCATGAGTAACCATTAATCCGCATGCATTACAACTTCTAAGGATATTTGGAAGTTCACTTCTTAATTTTAATTTTACGTGGATATCAAGACTACAAAATGGTTCATCTAATAATATAAAATCTGTTCCCGGAGCTAAAGCTCTGGCAATAGCAAGTCTCTGTTTTTGTCCACCTGATAATTCATGTGGAAATCTATTTATAAATTTGTCGAGACCAACAGTATTTATTAAGAAATTAACTCTAGATTTATTCCTTTTATCTTTTAAACCAAACATTGCATTTTCTAAAACAGTTAGATGTGGGAAAAGAGCATAATCCTGGAAAACCATTCCTATTTTTCTTTTTTCTGGATTAACTATTCTATTTTTATTAGAAATTTCCTGATCATTTAGAATAATCCGTCCTTTAAAAGGATATTCAAATCCTGCAATCAATCTTAAAAGAGTGGTTTTACCGCAACCAGAAGGTCCAAGAAGTCCTAGTAATTGACCCTTTTCTATTTTTAAGTTAATTGCATTTAAAATCCAGTTTGAATTATTTTTATTATCATATTTATGATATAAATCATCAATTATTAACGCCTCTTTTTCCACAAAAACATTAAAAGTCTTTAGAGTATCAAAACTAGCAGAAAACATTCATCATAAATTACATATGTATAATTTTATACATCAACTGAAGAAATTAAATAAATGAAAAAGATTGAAAGAGCGGAAATAATACTAAAAGAACTTAAAAAATTATATCCATCGCCCCCAATCCCCCTTGATCACACAAATGCTTTCACTCTACTTGTGGCAGTAGTATTAAGTGCTCAGTCTACAGATAAGAAAGTTAATGAACTAACTAAGGATTTATTTAAAGTTGCAGATACTCCGAATAAAATGGAAGAACTAGGCGTTTCAAGTATTTATGAATACATAAAACAATTAGGTCTTTCTAATCAAAAATCTAAAAATATTTACCTCTTATCAAAATTAATAATCGAAAAATTTCATAGTCAAGTCCCCAATTCATTCGAAGAGCTTGAATCACTACCTGGAGTTGGTCATAAAACAGCTTCAGTTATAATGTCACAAGTATTTAATATTCCATCTTTCCCTGTTGATACACACATACATCGTTTATCGCAAAGATGGGGCCTTACAAATGGAGATAATGTAAAGCAGACCGAAAAAGATCTTAAAAATATTTTTCCAATCTCAGAGTGGAACACTTTACATCTACAAATAATTTTCTATGGAAGAGAATATTGTACGGCAAGAGGTTGTGATGGTACAAAATGCTTAATGTGTAGAACTCTATATCCCAATAGGAAAAAGAAGTTTATATGTAAAAAGCCTTAAAACTTCATATAATAAAACTAAAAAGTTAAAAATAACATGAAAATTGCTATTACTGGAGCTTCAGGTAAAACAGGATATAGAATAACCGAAGAAGCAGTGAAGAAAGGGATAAATGTAAAGCAGATTGTTCGTAAAAATTCAAAGGTTACAGAGGATCTTAAAAATACCGAAACTTTTAGAATCTCATTAGATAATAAAGGTGCACTAGATAAGGCTTTAGAAAATGTGGATGCATTAATAATTGCAACTGGAGCAAGAGCTTCATTAGATTTAATTGGACCTGCAAAGGTAGATGCACTTGGAGTATATAGACAATTAGAGAGTTGTAAAAGAGTCGGAATAAAGAGAGTTATCTTAGTTAGTTCTCTGTGTACTGGTAAATTTTTTCACCCATTAAACTTATTTGGTTTAATTCTTATCTGGAAAAAATTTGGTGAGAACTTTCTAAAAAATCAAAATTTTGATTGGACTATAATAAGACCAGGAGGATTAAAGGAAAGTGAAAAAATTAAAACAGAGAACATTTTTTACACAAAAGAAGATACACAATTTAAAGGCTCTATTCCGAGAAGACTTGTAGCAAAATGTTGTATAGATTCCTTAAGTAACAAACAATCTATTAACAAAATAATAGAAGTAACAAGTTCAAGTGAGAATAAAAGAGTATCTTTTAAAAAGGCTATGCAAAATATTTAAAAGATGCAAAAATAAATAAAAACCATGAAAATAAACCCAAATATTGACGCATTACAATTGATGCTTACTGATTTAAGAACAAGAAATGAACCTATCAGGCATAAAGCAGCATTTAAAGGATGTCAGCCGGAATTTCAAATTCTTGTTTCAAGATTAATAAAGCAGTTAGAGGATGAATTAAATTCCGAAAAAATTTTAAATCGAGACAATTAAGTTAAATATGATTATTTAAAAGAATTTAAATAATCATATTTAGCTTGCTTTGAGAGTTCGTCATAACCGCCAAAAAATATATCATCTAAAAATATTTGAGGAAAAGTATCGTGATTACTTAAGGAATTTAACTTTTTAAAATCTTTGTCATTCTCAATTAAAATCGCATCATACGGAACAGATAACGAATCAAGCAACCTGATGCTTCTCTTAGACCAAGGACAATTTTTAAGGATATATGCTTTTATTCTTGGTTGATTATCATTTAATTTTATTTTTGAGATATCAATAGTCTTGTTTTCAAAAGAAACTAATAAGATATCAGTTCCTTTCTTAACAATCGAACCTTCTTCTAAATGCCCTCCAAAAACATTACATCCCTCATCAGCGAAACTTAAATGAAGATGGACATCGCCATTATTAAAATTTCCATTTAGGGATACTATTTCTAAGTTACCTTCAAATTTACTAATTTCTTGATTACTAGGGCACTGAATACAAGCTTTACTAAGATTACCTACTACACCTGAAACATAACCATATAAATTATTTGAGTAAGTAAATTCTTTAATACAAATAATCAAATCAGAATCTGGAGATAGCTTTAAGCTATGAGGCTGCATTTAAGTATCTATAGTATTCTAATAATATAAAATATAATGATTCTCATAAAGAAGAAGTATTTATAATTTTTAGAATTTTGTTAAAACTTTAAACATAATAAAAGTGTAAAATAGAATTTATTTATAAAAAAGCTTTTGTTAAACAAAAATAAAAATTATAAAAAATTAATAGGAAATATTCCAAATATATTAACGATATCTCGATTATTTCTAACATTTCCACTAATAATATTTTTAGAAATAAACGAACCAAAATATGTTTTTGCTTTAATTATTATTGGAGGCATAACCGATTTTCTTGATGGGTATTTTGCAAGGAAATTAAATCTTAAAACAAAGTTTGGAGCTATTTTTGACCCACTAGCAGACAAAATATTTTTGCTAATACCTTTATTGTGGCTGAGTAAAATGGAAATAATTCCTTTTTGGTCATTAGCATTAATATTATTTAGAGAATTAATAATATCTGCATTAAGAACTACTATGAAAGATGGATTACCTGCCTCCCAACTAGGGAAGTATAAAACCTTCTCCTTTTTTATTGCATTAGTTATATTTTTCCAACCATTTTCAAGAGATTTATTATTTAATTTAGGAATAACATTTTATTGGCTTGGATTTACTTTGACACTTATAACTTTTATAGATTATTTACGAGTTAAAAAGAATACTATCTGAAGTTCTATCAAATTTATTGTCCTTTTTAAATTGATAATCTTTGATAAAACTGTCTTTCAAACCACTAAGTAAATCAAATTTTGGTTCCCAATTTAAATCGTTTTTGATTTTGGAAATATCAGTTTGATAGTGATTTAATCTAATTGGGAATACTTTTTTTGATTTAGGATCTAATTTTTCAAAATCAAATTTATTTAAAGATATATCGTTTTTCTTTAAACCACAAACTTCTGCACACATATAAATCAAACCTTTTATGGTTATTCCTTTTTCTCCCGAACAATTATAGATACTATTTTTAGATTTTTCAAAATCTAAACACTTAATCATTACATCACTTAAATCTGAGACATGACCTAACTGAGTTATCAGTGAACCATCACCAGGAATTGGAATTTTTTTCAGTTGAAATAACCTTTCAAAGAACCAATTTTCAATTTTATTATAATTTCCCGGTCCATAAATATAAGTAGGTCTAAAACTTGTAAAAGGGATCTTTTGTTCAATTAGCCAATTTTCAGTTTCGAACTTTCCTTTATGCCTACTATGAGGATCAAGTAAAGAGTCCTCTGATAAAGGTAATTCATAATTCTCGGAATAAACACCTGCTGAACTAACGTAAATATATCGTTGAAAAGAATTAGCTACATTTTCGATAAGAAGTTTTGTTTGTTTTACTTCACGACCAGAGATATCGTAAATTACATCATATTTATTATTTTGTAGTTTACGAATACATTCGATATCATTTCTATCACCTTTTATTAAATTTGTATTTTCAGGATTAGATTTATTGCCCCTTGTAAAGATATCAATATCATGATTTTGATTTAGCAACTTACCTACTAAAGACTTGCCAACAAATCTTGTTCCACCCATTACAAGAATTTTCATATTCCAAAAATATTAAACTAAAGTAGTAATCTAAGTTAGAACTACATTTATGAATAGTACTACTAAGAAGTAATTAATGAAAAGGATAAATCCATGAAACTAATTCCCGCAATAGATTTGATGAATGGTAAATGTGTAAGACTTTTTAAAGGCGACTTTAATAAGAGAAAAGACTTCTCTAGAGAGCCTTATGAGCAAGCAAAATACTGGGAAAAGGAGGGGGCTAAATGTATTCATATCGTTGATTTGGATGCTGCTAAAACCGGTTTTCCAACAAATGATCAATCAATTAAAAAGATTGTTAAATCAATCAATATTCCTATTCAAATTGGAGGAGGGATAAGATCACTAGAAAGGATTGAACAATTATTTTCCTACGGAGTGGATAAGGTTATAATGGGAACCTCAGCTATTGAAAATAAAGAACTAGTTAAAAATTTATCAGCCAAATTTCCAAAAAGAATAATTGTTGGAATTGATGCAAAGGAGGGAAAAGTAAGCACAAGAGGATGGCTAGAACAATCAGATGTGTTAGCCACAGATTTAGTAAAGGAATTTTCCTCATTTAAAATTGCCAGTTTTATTGTTACGGACATTAATACCGATGGAACCTTAGAAGGGACAAATGAAGTTTTTATAAAAAAGATTATTGAAATTACTGATATTCCTGTTATTGCTTCAGGAGGTATCGGTTCAATTTCTGACTTGTTATCATTAACCAAATTTGAAGATTCTGGACTGTATGGAGTAATAGTAGGAAAAGCTCTTTATGAAAAAAAATTTACAATAAGTGAAGCAAGTAATATTTTATCTACAGAAAGAATAAATGATTTCCCAATTAATAAAGACTATTACGCCTGAAAACCCACTAAATATTCATAAAGCACTGGTTTTTACCGAATTTGTTAGTTAATTTTGTATAAGAGCTAGACTTTTAAAATTGGAATTAATTAAGAAAAAATCGATCCTAATTATTGCTCCAAGCTTAATTGCAGAATCTTTATCATTAAAGTTGTCTTCATTAGACAATAATTTAAATATCACACTAGATAGCGGTAGTAAAAATTTAAATCCAGATTTAATAATATGGAATATTCTTAATTACCAATCTGAAGATCTCATAAGATTGGAATTATTAAAATTAAAAGAGAGGTGGGATGAATCAAATATTCTTGTAATTTTTTCTGGTGAACTTTTAAATAAAACAAAAGTAACTCCCTCTTTAAATAGTGAAGGTTTACTTTTAAATCCAAGTGTTGATAAAGTTTTAGAGTCTATAAATATCATCTCAGAGGGAGGAAGAGTATTCGACCTGGAAAATAATCCTTCTGTAGTTGTTAAAAAAGAAAAAGAACTTACTTTTAATCAGAAATTATTATCATCTGGTCTCAAACAAATTGATAATGAAATAAATTATATTTTTAAAAATGTGAATTCTGACTCAACACCTGAATTTTACAAATTCATTTTAAAGGGAAGATTAAGAGAGCTTATAACGGCCAAATCCTTCCTTATATTCCTATGGGGTAATTCATTAGACCTATATTCAGAAGCTATTTACACTGAAAACAAAATCAATATAGCAAATAAAAATACTAATACTATTTTTATAAAAGATAAAAATACATTAGAAATTTGGGATACAATACTTGAACGTCTTAGTAAGAGATATTCTTCAACTAATTTCGATGTTGAATTTAATAATTCATCTATCATTTTGTCAGGAATAAAAAAAGAGTTTATTTCACGTCTAATTTGTACAATGCTTAATGAACTGGATAATTTAATAAAAAATATAAAAGAAAATTATAAAGAAAAAGACTATAAAGAGGACTTTAATTCTCTTATTGAAGAACTAAAGCTTAATACTATATCTAATATAACTGAAAGCTATTTCAGAGTTAAAAAAAATGGCGAATCGATCTCAATAAATGAATATATTTATAAAGAAGTAACTTGCAATGAAAAAGATAGAGAGTCACATGAATCAATAATGTTTATAGATCCAATAATAAATAATGAACCCATAGATTTTGATGGTAAACTATTACCTCTTTACGAGACACAGTCCTTTATTGTTCTAGAAAATATAATATCTAATTGGATAATAAGAAATTGTAATTTATTAGCCTCTGAAGTATTTAATATTTGTTCAAGCTGGCCGGAATTAAGAACAATGCTGATAAATCCACAATTGCAATCTACAAGATCATTTGAAAGATTTAGAAATAATATCAACAACTATAATAGATGGCATGAAAATATTTATATGCCCATATATTTATATGAAAGTAAACGCGAATATATCGATATCATTGATTCTAAATTTACAAGATACTATAAAAATGAGAATAGAGAAAAAGAACTAGAAAATTTAGAGTGGTTTCAAAAACAAGTTACTTTATTAGTTGAAATTAGAGATGCAATAGCTCCACAATTAGAAATTGCTGTAAAATATATTGGTAACCTTTTCGTGAATTTCTTAACAAAAGTAGTAGGCAAAGCTATTGGTTTAGTTGGGAAAGGAATCCTACAAGGTTTAGGTAGATCTAGCACTAAATAAATTTCCTTCCTTTAATGAAGTTATTTCAATCAATACTTATCTTATTAATATTTTTTACTTCTTACCCCGCTAATGCAAGTAGAGATACAAATAGCTATGACGGAAATATTTTTCCAATATATGCAGGGAATGGAGCTATAGTTCCTCCTCAAACTACTATTGAAGAATCATTAAAAAACGGAAGGATCCCTGTTTTATTTTTTTATCTTGACGACAGCTCTGACAGTAAAGCTATGGCTCCAATAATTTCTGGTTTAGATCTGATTTGGAGAAATAATATTGATTTGATTGCTCTCACTACAGATGAATTACAAAATGACTCTTCTAAAATAGACTCGAGTCTACCTAATTATTATTGGAATGGTTTAATTCCTCAGACTATAATTTTGAATAGTACTGGAGAAGTTAAATTTGATAAGAATGGATTAGTTAATATTGATGATTTGAATAAGATTATTGGAGAATTAAAAGGGATAGACATTAATGAGACATCATTCTCAGTTGAAAGCTTTAACGAATACAACAGTATTATTTCAGAAAAAAAAAAAATGATCTCTAATGATTTTTTGAAATAAAAAAATATGATTATTCTAAAAATTGTTTTCTTATTTTTATTTTTAAAAATATTTCTAGATTTTTATTTTAATAAATCCCTGAAATCAAATTTATTTTTAGTACCTATAGATTATAAGTATAGAAATAAAGATAAAAAAAGTGAAGTAATTATTAATTTAAAAATAATCAATAAAAGTAAACATAAAGAAACTATGGTTTCTAATCTAAATCTAGATTTAGATTTTTTTCAATCTAAAAATAATCAATATCTTAAAGACTTAGATTATGAGGAAAGTATTTATATTTATTCTGGATCTATTAAAAAAAATTTAGATAATTATTGGCCAACAACTATCATAAAAGCAAATTCAGAACTATTAATACAAATAAATTTAAAATTTAAAAATAGTGATTTAAAAAACAAAATCAAATATATATGGTTAAAGATTTTTTGGGAAAATTACGGTCATTTTGGAATTACTAAAAAACAAGATGGTTTATTAGTGAATTTAAATCGTCATAATAAAAAAGAACTAATTGAAATACCTTTAAAACTTGGTTATAAAGCTATAGCTGTTAAAACTGATTTACTTGGCTCATTTGATAATCCAATTGAAACCGTAATGGATTACTGTAAAAAAGTCACAAGACAGAATGATATTTTAACGATAGGTGAGACACCACTAGCAATTATGCAAGGAAGATATATTGCGCCTCAAAATTTAGAATACAATATTTTTTCAAAAATATTATGTTATTTTTTTCATCCCACAAGTAGCCTTGCCACCGCTTGTGGGATGCAATTACTTATCGATAAAATAGGAGTTACGAGGATAACCCTCTCATTGATTGTAGGTTTTTTATTTAAATGTATTGGGATTAAAGGGATATTTTATAGATTAACTGGTTTTGAATCCTCACTAATTGATGACATAAGTGGAACAGTTGTTCCATATGATAAAAGCATAGTTATGGGTCCAATAAATACGAAATTGTTTTGTGATAAGTTATCAAAAGAGCTTAAAGTAGAAGTAGCAGTAGTTGATGTAAATGATCTTGGTGGTGTAAAAATATTAGCCAGTTCAAATAATTCAGTGAATAATATACTCAAAGAAATCCTAAAGGTTAATCCAGCAGGCAATTCTGACGAAAAAACACCTATAGTATTAATAAGGAATAATAAATAAATGAAACAAGATTCAAGTCATATTTTGAATTCTAATAAGGATAGAAAAGTTACCTTTGAGGAGCTTCATATTCGTCATTTAAAACTATTAATGGATTTAACAAGTAAGAAGTTAAATAATTGGTTTTTAAAAATGGCAATTATAAACACTTTTGAAGACTTAAAAAATTTTCTAAATAATTTAAAAAAAAATAAGCATAAATGTATTATTGCAATAGAAGAAAAAAAAATTGTAGGTTATTTGAATATATTTCCTTTAAACTTAAAAGGTTCCTGTTTAAGGATATCGAAGCCTAATTTAACAACTATAAAGTCTTCAATAACTGAAAAAGATTTGATACTGGGATTGATAAAGAAATCAATCTCTATTACAAATATAAAAACTGCAAGCTGGGTAATTAATTCTGATATAGAAAATAATCACCTTATTTCAAGTGCAAGAGAACTAGGGTTCCAACCATTACAAAAGGTGAAACTGTGGAGTAAAAATAATATTAATAATTCCATTAAAAATAAAAATGAAAATTGTTATTTTATTGATGAATTTCAAGCAATAAACAAATTAAATTTAGTAAATGTACTAAATTTTATTCGTTCAAATCAATCTCCATTAATAAGGACGATATTGGATCTTGATCAAAAAGATATTTCCAATAGAAATGATTCAAATAGCGGGGCAATAATTCATAACAATTCTGTTTTATGCACAATTTTAAAAGATATTAATTTTCAAGATAATAAAATTTATACATTAACGATTGGTAAAAGTTGGGATGATAGATTAAGTTCTATATTAAAAAATATTCTAAATAAATTTTTTGAAAAATCTCCATATTCTATAATTAAGACTTATGAAGAAAATGCTGAATTAAATTCATATTTAGAGAATTCTGGTTTTAGAGATAATTACCAAGAAATTATTCTTGTTAGAAACACTATTGTTAGGAATGAATCTAAGCAGACTAATAAAATAAACCAATCATTAGAATCAATTTTTGAAAAATTAAATCCACAAGGTAACGCTTACCCATCCCCATTTCCTTTGAAGTCTAAGTGAAATATTGCAAGCCCAAATCTAAGTCAATATTAAGTTTAGATGTTGGGATAAAAAGAATAGGATTAGCATATTGTGATTCACTTTTTATTACGGTAAATATTCTTCCAGCATTAAAAAGAGGAAGAAATAATAACGAAATAATTATTATTAAAGATCACATTAAAAAACTCAATTTAACTGGTTTTATCGTTGGTTTACCACTTGACGAGGCGGGGGGGATGACATCTCAAGCTATTGATTGCAAAACTTATGGTGAATTTCTTTTTAATGAATTAAGACTTCCTTTTTCTTTCGTCAATGAGCATAGCTCAACCTGGGAATCAACCAATAGATTTGGTGTAAAGAAAGACAAATCTGGACTTATTGATAGCTTATCTGCCAAAATAATTCTTGAGCAATGGATTCAGGAAGGTCCTGAATTAAACGAATTAGTGGGTAATAAACAAATATAATATTAAAATAAATCTATATAAGTTAAATCAAAAATGAACGATCATAACCCTGAAGATAAATATGAAGCTAAGACACTTATTTTAAATGATTCAAATGGAAATGAACTATTTTGTTATCTTGAACAAATAGTAAAGGTTGAAGAAAAAGAATATGCATTATTAACACCTGTAGATACTCCGGTCAGTTTATTCAAAATTAATGAGAAAGATGAGCCAGAATTAATTGAAAAAATTGAGAAAAACGAAGAATTATTAAAGAATGCTGATGCAGTTCTACAAGAACATGATCTAAAACTTGTAAGATCTGCAGTTACATTAACTGTATCTGGGGAACTCGAAGAGCCAATTTATGACGAGTTAGAAGAGGATAGTATAGATGAGGAAAGTGAAACATACGAATTACTTGTTAGTTTTAATTTATTGGAACAAGAATATGGATTATATATTCCTTTAGATCCTTTTTTTATAGTTGGGAAACTTGTAGATAAAGGGGCATTATTAATTGAGGATGATGAGTTTGATAAAGTTCAACCTTTAATTGAATCTGAGTTAGAAAAGAGTAGTTTTTAAAAGAATGAGTTCTCTTGTAAATGTCTATTGGGACTCTAAATTACCCATATATAAAATATCTCATCTAAAACTTCAGAATAAAGGAATTAAAAGCTTATTAATAGATGTTGATGGTACATTATTAAATCGCCAATCAAAAATAGTTCCCTCAAATGTAAAAAATTGGATAAAAGAATCTAAAAAGTTATTCTCTTTGTATTTAATTAGTAATAATCCCTCTAATGAACGAATTAGGAAGATTGCTAAGGAATTAGATATCAGATATAAATCAAACGCACTAAAACCAAGGAAAAAAATTACTTTGGATGTAATTTCAGAAATGAATGAGGACACAAAAAATATTGCAATAATCGGAGATAGAATTTTTACGGATATTATCGTAGGAAATAGATGTAATATTCAGACAATATTAGTTCAAAGATTAAGCAAAAATGGATTACCAATAAAAATGAATTTAACATTAATCCTAGAAAAAATGATTTCTAATTTTTTAAAATGAAAACATGGGTAGTAAAAATTGGTACTAGTATTCTCAGAGGAAATGAGAATCAATCTACAGAACAAGTAATAGAAAGTTTATGTGAATCTTTAACAAGTTTTATTTTAAAAGGCAATAAAATAATTCTCGTAACAAGTGGCGCGGTTGGATTAGGTTGTAAAAAATTAAATTTTAATAAAAGACCAAAGGAACTTAGTACACTTCAAGCTGCGGCAGCAGTAGGACAAGTTAATTTAATGACTTTATATGAGAAAAAAATGAACAAGCTAGGTCATAACATTGCTCAAATACTAATAACAAAAACTGATTTTGATTCGCGTGAGTCCTTCAATAATGCTTCAAAGACATTTAAAAAGTTAATTGATCTGAATGTCGTACCTATAGTTAACGAGAATGATTCTATTGCCAATGAAGAGCTTAAATATGGAGACAACGATACTCTTTCTGCTTTAGTTGCTTTAGCAATAAATGCCAATAAGCTGATTTTATTAACTGATATAGAAAATTTATATTCTAAAGACCCAAGAAATAATGAAGATGCTCATCCAATAAAAGAAGTTAATAGTAATGAATTAAAAATTATAAAAGATAAAAACATCAGAAATTTTAATAACGAATGGGGTACAGGTGGTATAACAACAAAATTAATTGCTGCTGAAATAGCCACAAAAGGAGGTGTAGAAGTTCAATTAGCCGATGGCAGAAATGAAAAAAATTTAATAAATATTTTCAATGATAAAAAAATTGGGACAATATTTCATCCTGTAGATAAACCAGTAGGTAATAAAAAAAGTTGGTTATCTCATGCTATTAAAACAGTTGGACAAATAACATTAGATGAAGGTGCTTGTCTTGCAATTGAGCAAAAAGGAGCATCTCTTCTAGTCGTAGGAGTTAAAGAGGTGGAGGGAGATTTTACTGTTAATCAGGCTGTTAGAATTGTAAATACTAATAAGAAAGAAGTTGCAAAAGGTATAACATCAATGAGTAGTGATTCTCTAAAAAGAATCTTAAATAAAAAAGAAAACATTAATTCATCAATGATCGTTGTTCATAGGGATGTTCTTGCTCTTACCTAAAAAAGTTGAAAAATGTTATTAAGTAAATTAGTTGAACTCATTAAGAGTGGAGATTCAAAATTTATAAAAGCAAACATATTCGATAATATAGATATAGAGAATGCTGCTTCTTTAGATATTGCATCAAAAAATCAAATATCATTTTTAGAAGAAAACAATATATTGAAAGATAATTTAGGAGAAACTTCTGCTTCAGCAATTATTACTTCAAATAATACTGAAATATTAGTTTTACTAGAATCACTAAATATTTCAAATATAGTTGTAGAAAATCCTAGAATTGCATTTGCAGAAGTATTAAATTATCTATATGAAGAAATTAATTTCAACCCAGGTATTGATGATTCAGCTGTTATAAGAAAATCTGCAAAAGTAGGAGAAAATTGTTATTTAGGACCTAATGTTTATATTGGCGAAAATTCAATAATTGGGGACAATAATAAAATTTTGCCTGGTACAACTATTTTAGGAAATGTAAGATTAGGGAATAATAATGTAATTCATCCAAATTGTGTACTTTATGAAAATACAAGCATTGAAGATAATTGCGTAATAAATTCGAACACTGTTATAGGGTCTGAAGGGTTTGGTTTTATTCCCCAAGATGGCAAATGGATTAAAATGCCTCAAAAAGGTGCTGTAATAATAAAGAGCTTTGTAGAAATTGGTACAAACTGCTGCATAGATAGGCCATCCGTTGGTAATACATTTATAGACGAAGGAACTAAAATGGATAACTTAGTTCAAATTGGTCATGGAGTTAAAATAGGAAAAAATTGTGCATTTGCTGCTCAAGTTGGGATAGCAGGAGGAGCTGTGATAGGAAATGGTGTGATCCTAGCTGGGCAAGTAGGAGTTAATAACAGAGTGAAAGTAGGAAATAATGTCATAGCCAGTTCAAAATGTGGGATCCATTGTGATATTGAAGATGGAGAAGTCGTTAGCGGCTTCCCAGCTATGAAAAATAAATCTTGGTTAAGGAGTTCAAGTATTTTTAAAAAATTACCTGAATTAGCAAAAAAGCTTAGACAATTAGACAAGAAATAAATTATTCTTTTAATAAATAAAAATCTAAATGAAGAGATATAAAGTTGTTCTACTTTCTGGAGATGGTATAGGCCCAGAAATATCAGAAATTTCAATAAATATATTAAAAAGACTCTCTCAAAAATATGATTTTGATATTGAGATTAAAGAAGAAGATTTTGGTGGAATAGCTTATGACAAGCATAAAGATCCAGCACCTAAAGCAACATTAGATCAATGCAAAGCTAGTGATGCTGTACTTTTGGCATGTGTAGGTGATGTGAAATACGATAATTTGCCAAGAGAATTAAGACCAGAAAGTGGTTTACTTAAATTAAGATCTGCATTGAATTTATTCGCTAATATAAGACCTGTAAAAATAAGAAAATCCCTTCTTGACTCAAGTTCCTTAAAAAAAGAAATCATTAAAAATGTGGATCTAATTGTAATAAGAGAATTAATAGGTGGAATCTATTTTGGGCAGCCTAGAGGAGAGATTACGAACACTACAGTTAAAAAAGCATTTAATACAATGGTTTATAATTCTAACGAAATAGAGAGAATTACAGAAGTTGCGATTAAGATAGCAAATCAAAGAAGTAAAAAAATATGTTCAGTAGATAAATCAAACGTATTAGAAGTAAGCCAATTATGGAGAGATACAGTTTCATTAGTCGCTCAAAAAGAAAGTAATTTAAATTTAAGTAATATGTACGTGGATAATGCCGCTATGCAATTAGTCAAAGATCCTAGTCAATTTGATGTAATTTTAACTAGCAATTTATTCGGCGATATTTTAAGTGATTTAGCAGCAATGTTAACTGGCTCGATTGGAATGCTTCCATCGGCATCATTAAGCAATTCAGGTCCTGGAGTTTTTGAGCCTGTGCATGGCTCTGCTCCTGATATAGCAGGAAAAAATATAGCTAATCCTATAGCCATGGCTTTGTCTACTTCAATGATGCTTAAAATTGGTCTAAATGAAACAGAAGCTGCAGAAGATATAGAAATAGCTATTGATAATGTTTTATCGAAAGGATACAGAACATCAGATTTAGACAATGGTAATTGTCAAATTCTTTCTTGTAGTGAAATTGGAGAAAAAATAATTCAAGAAATTTAAATAAAAAATTAATAAATTAAAAAAAAACTTTAACTTGATCAAAAAGTTGGCATATGACCTGTCAGAATCAATAAATATTGTTTTAATTAAATGTCTAAACGTCATCCAGTAGTTGCTGTAACAGGATCATCAGGTGCAGGAACAAGTACAGTAAAAAGAGCATTTGAGCATATTTTTGCAAGAGAAGATATAGTTCCAGCTGTTGTTGAAGGAGATAGTTATCACAGGTTTGAAAGAATGCCTATGAAAAAAGCTATGGCAGAAGCTCTCTCAAAAGGGGAGAATTTTTCTCACTTCGGACCAGAAGCAAATCTTTTTGACAAGTTAGAAGAACTTTTTAAAATTTATGGTGAATCAGGTGGAGGGAAAAAAAGATATTATCTTCACAGCCCCGAAGAAGCACAGGAACATAATGCAAGACTAGGGACATCATTAGAACCAGGTCAATTCACACCATGGGAAGATATTCCAAATGGTACAGATGTTCTTTTTTACGAAGGTTTACATGGTGGTGTTGAGGGAGATGGATACAATGTTTCCTCCTATGCTGATTTACTTGTTGGTGTTGTACCTATTACAAACTTAGAGTGGATACAAAAAATTCATAGAGATAATGCTGAAAGAGGTTATTCAGCTGAAACTATAGTTGATACAATTTTGAGAAGAATGCCAGACTACATTAATCATATTTGTCCACAATTTAGTAAAACGGATATAAATTTCCAGAGAATACCTACTATTGATACCTCTAATCCCTTTATATGTAGGAACATTCCTACACCAGATGAAAGTTTTGTAATAATACATTTCAGAAAAGGTGCCAGAGAAAAATGGGGAATTGACTTTCAATACCTTTTAGGAATGATTCATGATTCATTCATGTCAAGTCCAACGAGTATTGTTGTTAATGGAGGGAAAATGGGTTTTGCAATGGAATTGATCCTCACTCCAATAATCCATAAAATGATTGAAGAAAAGAAACATTCTTAAATAGTTTTAATTTGGTTTCCCTAAGTCTTCAAAACAATCTTAATTTTTGAAAGAATAGTTTTATTAGAATTCTTTAGGTATTTATAGAATATAGCTAATAAGTAATTTCAAATATTTATATATCTTCCTTGATAAAAGGGCCTTATTTAGACTTAAATAGAAAAAACAGAGAATAATGTGTCTTTAATCGACTGGTTTGCCGCAAGGAGAAAAGATCAATTTGTTGGGAAGGTATCTCAAGATCCTGAGGAAAGTGATGGTCTTTGGGTTAAATGTTCAGAATGTGGGCAAGTTGCTTATAGAAAAGATTTAATTTCAAATTTAAATGTGTGCAGTAATTGTGGCCATCATAATAGGATTAATAGCGATGAAAGAATAAATATAATCGCTGACAAAGATTCATTTAAAGAGTTTGATGAATCATTAAGTCCCACTGACCCATTAAAATTTAAGGATAGGAGATCTTATTCAGAACGAATAAAGGAGAGTCAAAAGGGTACTGGTCTCAAAGATGGAGTAATAACTGGTTTATGCTCCGTTAATTCAATGCCTTTGGCCTTAGCAGTAATGGATTTTAGATTTATGGGAGGATCAATGGGATCCGTAGTAGGAGAAAAGATTACGAGAATTATTGAAAGGGCAACAAATGAGAACTTTCCAATTTTAATTGTTTGTGCCTCTGGTGGAGCAAGAATGCAAGAGGGTATGTTAAGCCTTATGCAAATGGCAAAAATATCAGGGGCACTAAAAAAACATAGAGCTAAAAATCTTCTTTATATGCCTTTATTAACTCATCCAACAACTGGAGGAGTTACTGCTAGTTTTGCAATGTTAGGGGATCTAATATTGGCAGAGCCAAAAGCTCTTATTGGATTTGCAGGGAGAAGAGTAATAGAGCAAACATTAAGAGAAAAATTACCTGATAATTTTCAAACTGCAGAGTATCTTTTAGAACATGGATTCGTTGATGTAATAGTAAATAGGAAGGATCTTAAAAGCACTCTGACAAAAATTTTAA
>QCTN01000020.1 GCA_003211135.1 Prochlorococcus sp. AG-673-L20
TTATATGAGAAAAGAAAAATTATTGAAAAGATATTAACTTCAACTAAAAAATTCATCACAAATTTGATTTGGTAAATTGATTACTTCTTTTTTTGTATAACTCATTGCTATATTCTTTTCTTTATATGCAACCTCACCAATAAAAACAGCCCAAATAGTATCTTCTCCAGCATAACTTTTAGTATTACCAAGCAAATCCATAAATAAAGGATCTCCCTTTTTTATAGGCTTCCAATCTTGATTAATTCTTTTAGGATGGATTAAAGCATTAATATTCCCATTTATTTCTCTTGGATAGTCGATACTGCCTTGATGTGTATGAACTATTAAGCCTTTAGGGAGTTGTATTTGATTATTTTTTAACTTATCTATCTCATCTCTTAGAAAACTAAGAATTATTAAAAATTTATTAATAATTTTTGGATCATAATAATTTTGAGCAACAGATCCAATTTCAATTACTAGTCCACAGGGCCATGCTTCTACGAGAAATCCAGTTTGTTTTTCATCTTTTTCATGTAAATAAACGGGTAATCCAAATTTATTTTGAAGTAATGCGGCTAAACAGAAATCTTTTCTTCTTCTTCCATACATGACAATAGATGTTCCCATATTTGCTGTAGTGGTATGCAAGTCAAGAGCAATTTCACAAGGTTCTGAACCATTAACACCAAACTTTTCAACTAAAAAGTTTGCCCTATTAATTTCATAAATATTATTGTCGAAAGTCCTTTTAATTGAATTGAAAGATCTATTTAAATCATTATCGATATATCTACAACCTCTTTCATAAGCAAGAGGATTTCCTATTATGAATTCATATTGAATGTTTTTATCAATAGTTTTAAACTGCTTCTTAAATTGATTGATGGCCCAAACTGGATTAATTTCATTTCCATGAGTACCAGAAACAATGAGTATTTTTTTCAAAGCCATTTTAAAATTAAAATTCAAAGTTTATGCAAAATAGGTACCTCATTAACTTCGCCAAGAAATTCTGGTTTTGGTTTTGGACAAAGTTAATGAATGGTTTCGCACCTTCCGATTTACAGGGAAATTATAAAAGGCCAAGAGGGATAATAATAGATAAAAATTATAAATTTAAAGGTAATAATGAAAATACTTGTTTATTAGTAGGGAATTCATGCCCGTGGTGCCATAGAACTTTACTCATTTACAAACTGAAAAACTTGTCAAAGAAAGTCAAAGTTATTTTTTTAGAAGCTGATGTTAATAGTGGCCAATGGATTTTTAATGAAAAGTATGAGGGATGCGAAACTCTTCATCAATTTTATAAAAAAGCACAAAAGAAAAATCTTTTCAGGTCGACATTACCATTATTGTTCAATTTTCAAAATAATCAGATTAACATTTTATCTAATGAAAGTTCTGAAATAGTAAGGTTACTGAACTCAATAAAAGGAGAATCCTCTCAAAAAATACTCCAAATAAGTAATTGCAATCTGGATTTACTAGAAATAATTCATTCCGACATTAACAATGGGGTTTATAAATGCGGATTTGCCAGAAATCAGAAATCCTATGAAAAAGCAAGTAAGAATCTTTTTGAAGCTTTAACTAAAATAGAAAAAAAGTTTGATAAAAATTTAGGTAATTGGATTTTTGGAGAAGAATTAACTTATGCAGATATTTATTTATTTCCAACAATTATTCGTTGGGAATTAATTTATAGGCAACTTTTTAAATGTACTGAAAAAGAAATTACAGATTTTAAAAACATTATTAAATGGAGATTAAGTTTTTTTGAATTAACTAATGTTTCTGAAACATGTTTTGACTCTGAATGGAAAAAAGACTATTACAAAGCATTATTTCCTTTAAATCCTAATCAAATCGTCCCAGTTCTACCCTCTTTAAAGGAAATAATTCAATCGGTTCCAAAGTAGATTAATTATTAAATAATTATTAAAGTAAAATTTCATGTTGTAATAAACACGAATTTTATAAATAGATAATGCAAAATCAATTCAAATTAACTATGTTATATATATCTACTTTAGTATGGAAAACTGAAATGAAATCCATTGACGAACACATTCAAAAAGATCAATCGGAAATCGCCTCTGCAAAAGAACAGGGTAATCTTCCAAAGGTCAGACATTTAACTGAAGAATTAAAAGATCTCGAAGGATATAAGAATCATCATCCAGAAGACAAACATGATCCGAACGCATTAGAGTTATTTTGCGATGCAAATCCAGACGAACCTGAATGTTTAGTTTATGATGATTAATTTTTAATTGGTAAATGAAAAAGAGGGGCTTTAAAAGCCCCTCTTTTTTGTTGATTTATTTAGTTATTAATAATCCATATTGAAATCTGATGGACTTCCAGTTAATGAACAAACCACAGATTCTTCATTCTTCATCTCTTTAACTTTTACTATCGGTCTTCCCATTTTCTTTAAAACTTCAATATCTTGAACAGTCTGGCACCTGGCAATAATTTGTCCTTGTTGATCAAAGCAACTATAAAAATTCATAAGGTTATAAAAGGCAATATCTAATTTATGGCTAATTTCCTAAATTAAATCAAGTAATTTAATCAAAAAATAATATCTCCAACAAATTAAATTCGATTCCAAACCTCAGAAAGGAGTGGGGACAATCCTTTTCGTAAAGATGAAGAAATAACTAAAACTTTTTTCTTAGATAAATTTTCTAACTTTTTTGTAATTGTTTTCAGATAATTTTCATTTACAAGTTCCATCTTATTAAGTACAACTATTCTTTCTTTATCTAAAAGACCACTTCCATATCGTTTTAGTTCTTTCTCGATTATCTGGAAATCATGAATAGGATTTTCAGCAATTGAATCAATCAAATGAATAAGTATTTTAGTCCTTTTTATATGTCTTAAAAAATCATGTCCCAAGCCTGCTCCTTCAGCAGCTCCAGATATTAAACCAGGGATATCCGCAAAAAGGCACCCATTGCCATCAGTTTTCCTTACTACACCTAAATTTGGTATTAAAGTTGTAAAAGGGTAGTTTGCAATTTTAGGTTTTGCTGATGATAAAACAGAAATTAAAGTACTCTTCCCTGCATTAGGAAGACCTATAATGCCTACTTCAGCAAGAAGTTTTAATTCTAATTGCACCTCCCATATCTCGCCTTCTTTACCCTCAGTGAAAGATTCCGGAGCCCTATTTTGATTACTTAAATAATAAGCATTACCATGACCGCCTCTACCTCCATGGGCAATAGTTAAACTTTGCTTATCCTCAGTTAAATCGCCCAAAATAATACCAGTATTAAAATCTCTAATTTCTGTGCCACAAGGAACTTTTAGGATTGTGTTATCCCCTGAAGCTCCAGACCTTTTGTTTGGACCTCCTTTGAAACCATCTTTAGCAAATATTTCTCTATTAAATTTAAAATCCAAAAGTGTTTGAAGATTATTATCAGCGATAAGGATTATTGAACCCCCCTTCCCTCCATTACCTCCTGAAGGTCCACCAGCAGGAACAAATTTTTCTCTTCTAAATGAAACTATTCCATTACCGCCTTTACCAGCTTTGAGAATAATGTTTGCTTGATCAATAAATTGCACTTAAAAATTTATGAATGATTTTAATAGATACTTATAGATTTTATTTTATCCACGCAATACTGCAACCAGCACCTCCTTCATTAGTTGCTGCATCTTCAACTTTATCGACATAATTCAAACCAGATAACCAAGTAAGTAATCCTTTTTTTAATTTTCCAGTTCCAATTCCATGAACTATCCAAAGCGGGCCATGAAACTTCCTAATCTTTTCCTCAATTATTATTTCTGCTTCATGAACTCTCATGCCCCTAACGTCTATGGTATTTTTACTAGTTCTAATTTTAGAAAAAGAAAAGTCTTCTCTTACAGAATTTATTTGAATTTTAGATTTTTTGAAATTAGGCTTTTCCCCATTAAGACCTTCAAAATCATTAATTAATAATGTACTTCTAAATGATCCACATTTAACCTCAAAAGATCTAGCTTTTTCATCTATATCAATTATTTGAGCATTACTATTTAAACTTTTAATTTTTATAAAATCTCCTATTTTTGGACTCCAAGAAGTTTTCTTATTCATATTTGTTTGAATTAAATGTTCCTTCTCAATCTCTTTAAGCCTAATTCCAATTAATCTAGAATCTTCTCCATTTGCATTTTGGTCTTTTAATTTCTTAATCAAATTAATAACCTCTTTTTTAGCTGCTTTGATATTTTTAGATAATTTTTCTCTTTCACTCTCTTGTATTTTTTCAGCATTAATTTTTTGGAATTCATAATTTTTCTTTATTTCATCATGTAATATTTCTGTTCTAGCTATAAGCTCAGCAGCTTCTTCTGCCGAATTTTGTTGCTTTATCCTCTCATCTTCTAGACCTTTAATAATATTATTTATATTTTCAACTTCTTTAGGTTTTAAATAATTAGCAGCTTCATTAAGTATTTTTTCATCAATCCCAATTCTCTTTGAAATTGATAACGCATTACTTCTGCCAGGTATTCCCCAATTCAGGGTATACTTTGGCTTGAAAGATTCTTCGTCAAACGCAACTGAAACGTTTTCAAATCTATTATCACTATATTTTAAAGCTTTAATATCTCCGTAATGAGTTGTAGCTAGAGTTATATCAGATATAGTTGCAAATTCTTTCAATAAAGCGATTGCAAGAGCTGTCCCTTCAGACGGATCTGTCCCAGAACCGATTTCATCTAATAAAACAACTGACAACCCAATTTTGTTTTTAAGAGATTCCAAAATATTTTTAATACGCAAAATATGCCCACTGAAAGTAGATAAATTCCCTTCTAAGGATTGATCATCACCAATATCAACAAATATATTTGGACAAAAAGGAATAATTGGTTTTTTTATTGAGGGAATAAATAATCCTGATCTAGCCATCAATAATGATATTCCAAGACCTTTTAAGGCAACAGTTTTACCTCCAGTGTTCGGTCCGGTGATTGATACTACTTTGGTATTACTATTTATATGAAAGTCTATAGGTACTGGTTTGGGTGCTTCTTTTTTTTTATGTTCCCAAATCAATAGAGGATGAGAAAAACCCAATAAAGAAACTATTGGATTATTTTCAAAAATTGGAGCATTGCCTCCAATCCAATTTGAATATCTTGAACGAGTAAGGGAATGTTCAGCTCTCAAAAGAATATCAGACATATCAATAAGACTTTTGTCATTATCACGAATAATTTGTGACCAATCTTTTAATAATTTAAATTCTTCTCCTGCGACCCTTGCCTCTATAGAGGCAATTTTATTACCTTTTAATACTATAGATTCTGGCTCCAAATATATGGTATTACCAGATGCAGAGGAATCATGAATTATACCTTTGAATTTCTCTGCAAATTGTATTTTTATAGCTATAACAGGTCTCCCATATCTATCGCCAATAATATTGTCTTGAATATAATTCATGTTTTTATGAATAAATTTATCTACTAATACCCTTCTTTCTGATTTCTTAGATAATAATTCTTGCCTAAGATTTGCTAATTTCTGACTGGCCGAATCAGAAATTCTACCGTTGGATTCGATACCAGTTTTTAAAATTTTTTCAATTTGATTATGATCAATTAAACGATTTAAAAAAGAGGAAAGATATGGCCTTAGCT
The DNA here is from genome assembly GCA_003211135.1 of Prochlorococcus sp. AG-673-L20. Taxonomy (GTDB): domain Bacteria; phylum Cyanobacteriota; class Cyanobacteriia; order PCC-6307; family Cyanobiaceae; genus Prochlorococcus_A. The sequence goes on from QCTN01000020.1 coordinate 5,650, forward strand.
TGAAATCTAAAAGTATTTTCTTTAATTCTTTTGAAGTAGCAATTGTTTCAGCTATTTCTAATAAGTCAGAAGAATTAATTACTCCTCCTTTTGAACAAATCTCAATATTTTGAATAATATCAAAAACACCCGAAAAACTAATCGATTTATCTAAGTTCTTTTCTAACTCATTTATTTCAATAGTTTCTTGCAATAATCTCCTGGAAGTTTCATATTCAGTAGGAATAGTAAACTCTAATATTGCATTTTTCCCCATTTTTGTAGAAGCAAAAGAGGAAAGCTGAGTTTTCAAATTATCCCACTCTAAAAGACTCATAGATTCTTCTGAAAGTGATCTATGTTCAAATGAATTTTTAGAATGACTTTTGTCTATCATTTATTAGGAAATTATCAAATATTTGATTTAATCCCATCGGAAGGAACATAAAGCATTTCAAGCCAGTTACCTTCAGTGTCTTGCATATAAAAAGAAGCTGTTCCATCACGATGTTCATGAATAGGTGCAACTTTCACGCCAGAATTTTTCAAGTCTAGATAAATATTTTCTACTTCCTCTTTTTCTTCAAAATGAAAAGCAAAATGTGGGCCAGCTGCTTTATAACTAGGCCCCAATAAGGCAAGTCCATCTTTTCCTTTACCAGCCTCCAGATAACACCAATCTTTATCATCCCAAATTAATTGCATACCCAAGTTCAAATAAAAAGACTTAGCTCTATCGAGATTTTTTACTCTTAGTGCAATATGTCCAATCCTTTGAACACCTTTTGAAGCTTGTAAAAGCAAAATAATGAATGATATTTATATAAGAATAAACAAAATTTTTAACTTTAATGAGTTTTTAATTCTCTTGCAACCATTTTGATGCATCACAAGCATGATAGGTAAGTACTAATTTAGCCCCTGCTCTTTTGAAACTAAGTAATGTTTCTAAAACAATATCCTTTTCATTAATCCAATTTTTAATAGCCGCAGCTTTTACCATTGAATATTCTCCACTCACGTTATAAGCAGCTATTGGTTTATTTGAAAAATTACTTATCCGATGAACGATATCTAAATAAGAGATACCTGGCTTAACCATCAAAATGTCCGCGCCCTCATATTGATCTAGTGCCGACTCAATTAAAGCCTCCTTTGCATTAGCAGGATCCATTTGGTAGGTTGATTTATTGTTTGGAATTTTTTTCCTGTTATTCTCCTTCGGAGCAGAATCTAAAGCTGTTCTGAAAGGTCCATAGTAGGCAGATGAAAATTTTGCCGTATAGCTAATAATTCCCACATCACTATATCCCTCAATATCCAAAGCTGTTCTAATAGCTCCAACTCTCCCATCCATCATGTCACTTGGACCAATAAAATCTGCTCCTGCTCTTGCTTGGGTAATAGCTTGTTTCTTAAGAATCTCAATAGTTTCATCATTCAATATTTTTCCATTGTCATCAACTAAGCCATCATGTCCATCACATGAATAAGGATCTAATGCAACATCAGTCATTATTGTCATTTCGGGTATCTCTTTCTTTAACATCCGAATAGCCTTAGGTATTAAACCAGCATCATTAAAACATTCTGATCCTTCTTCTGTTTTTAGGCTCTCATCAATTTTTGGAAAAAGGACAATACATCTAATACCTAATTCCCATGCTCTGGAAACTTCTTTTATCAAACCATTCATATCCCATCTATAAGTCCCGGGCATTGCAGATATTTCTTCTTGAAAATCCTTTTCATGAATAAATAATGGATAGATAAAATCTTCAGGACGCAGATAGTTTTCTCTTATCATCTCTCTTATTGCTTCTGTCCTTCTTAATCTTCTTGGGCGAATAATAATATTCATTATTTTTATAAATTTGAAAACTTTAAAATTAAAGTATTTGATTATTTAGTATACATAATTTAATTAGTACATCTAGCGAATATTTAGAATGTTTTAGTTCATAAAATATAAAAAACGATTTTAATATTTTTCAAATTATTTACAAAAAGTGTACATTACAAGATAGGATTTCTTAGTTAAGCATTGAAAAGGAGAATTTATTTGAAATTAATTCACGGATTAGATTTTAAAAATATTAAAGGCGACCTTTTAGGTGGAGTTACTGCTGCAGTTGTAGCTTTGCCTTTAGCTATCGCTTTTGGAGAAACTGCACTAGGTGATGGTGGAGCTATATATGGGATGTATGGCGCTATTGTTGTAGGTTTTTTAGCTGCTTTATTTGGAGGGACACCTTCTCAAGTCAGTGGGCCAACTGGCCCAATGAGTATGGCAGTTCAAGGCTTGTGTGGTGCATTTGTTATTTCGAATTCTCTTGGAGAGCCAATTAACAATGTTCCCATAGAACAAATGATATTGCTGATATGTGGCGCAATTATACTTGGGGGATTATTTCAAATATTGTTTGGTTTATTAAAACTTGGTAAATACATAACACTTGTACCCTACTCAGTCGTATCAGGATTCATGTCGGGTATAGGTTTTATAATTATTATTACTGAATTAGGCAACCTGCTCGGAATTGGTAAAGTTAAAGGAACATGGAATTCTCTTCTACTAGTTGCTAATAAGTTAAGTTCAAATATTAATATTGTCGATGGTTCTGGTTTATTTGGCGGAAAGATAGTTGAACAAATAACAAGTATTAATGGCGCAGCTATTGGCGTGTCATTAATGACAATTGCAATAGTTTTCATTACCCCAAAACGAATTACCAATATCATTCCTTCTCCTTTACTCGCCCTATTAATAGTCGCCCCAATATCTGTATTTTTATTTAATGATGAAAAGCTTATAAGTGCAGGGAAAGACGTACTTCCAAGAATTGGAGAGATACCTACAGGATTCCCAACCTTACTTCCATTTAAAGACGCTTTAACAGATCCAGTTCTAGTTAATAATCTTCAGACTAATTTGAGTGCGATTGTCCAAGGTGGGATTGTCCTCGCAGCATTAGGAGCTATAGACTCTTTGCTTACTTCTCTAGTGGCTGACAATATAACGCAGACAAGACATGACTCCAATAGAGAGCTAATTGGACAAGGGATCGGAAATGCTGTTGGAGGTTTTTTTGGTGGTTTACCTGGTGCTGGAGCAACCATGAGGACAGTGATAAATGTCAAATCTGGAGGTAAAACCCCTATTTCAGGAATGACGCATTCAATAATCCTTTTGTTTGTTCTTGTTGCTTTTGGTCCTTTTGCAGCAGTAATTCCCAAATCACTTTTAGCAGCGATTCTACTCAAAGTTGGTTTAGATATTATTGATTGGAGATTCTTATTTAGAGCTCATAAACTCTCAACTAAAACTGCAGCTGTGATGTATGGCGTGCTTCTCTTAACAATATTTTATAGTTTGATATGGGCAGTATTAATTGGTGTATTTATAGCAAATATGCTGACTATAGATTCAATAACTGAAACACAATTAGACGGCATGGATGAAGATAATCCTTTCAGCAATAATTCAACCAATACTACAATTTTACCCCCCGAAGAAAAAGCATTATTCGATAGATGTGGAGGGGACGTAATGTTTTTCCGATTAAAAGGTCCTCTAAGTTTTGGAGCTGCTAAAGGAATTACAGATAGGATGGCTTTAGTGCAAAATTACAAAATACTTATATTAGATATAACAGAAGTTCCGAGACTTGGAGTAACTGCATCACTTGCAATTGAAGATATGATGAAAGAGGCTCAAGACAATTCTAAAAAAGCATTTGTTGCTGGTGCTAATGAAAAAGTGAAAGAAAGATTAGCTAAGTTTGGTGTAGATGGGACAATAGTTGGATCTAGAAAAGAAGCATTATTAGCTGCATTAGATGAATTAAAAAAATAATTTATGGAAATAAATCCCATTCTGCAAAATGTATTAGCTCCACCAGTACTTTTCTTTCTCATAGGAGCAATCTCAGTACTTTTTAAATCTGACTTAGAAATACCTGCTCCTTTACCTAAACTTTTTTCTTTATATTTGCTTTTGGCAATTGGTTTTAAGGGCGGGATTGAAATCCAGAAAAGTGGTTTTACTGATCAGGTTTTACCTACATTAGGTGCAGCAATACTGATGTCATTAATAATTCCACTTATTGGATTCTTTATCTTAAGGTCTAAATTTGATGTTTTTAACTCCGCAGCTATTGCCGCAGCATATGGGTCTATTAGTGCTGTAACTTTTATTTCAGCAGAGAGTTTCTTGGAGAGTCAAAGTATAGATTTCGATGGATTTATGGTTGGAGCTTTAGCTTTAATGGAATCGCCTGCCATTATTGTAGGATTATTACTAGTAAAATTTGCAGCTCCTGTAAATAGACCTAATTCAAGAAAAATGCATATTAGTTCAATATTGCATGAGTCTCTTTTAAATGGATCAGTATATTTATTACTATCTAGTTTAATTATCGGTTTTCTTACAGCTTTCAGTAATCCCGCAGGGATTCTAAAAATGGAACCTTTTACTGGACAATTATTTTATGGAGCAGAATGCTTTTTCCTTTTAGACATGGGAATAGTTGCAGCTCAAAGATTACCTAGACTAAAAACTGCTGGTTCATTTTTAATTGGATTTGCAATCTTCATGCCATTATTTAATGCTTTTATAGGTGTTTTCGTTGCAAGATTTTTATCTCTAGGACCTGGAAATGCACTTTTATTTGTGGTTTTATGTGCAAGTGCCTCGTATTTAGCTGTGCCAGCAGCCATGAGGATGACTGTCCCAGAAGCACGATCAAGTTACTATATATCTACGACATTAGGTTTGACTTTTCCGTTCAATATAGTTCTAGGCATCCCAATTTATATGAGTTTAGTAAATAAAATTATCCCACTTACCCCGTTGTAAAAAATGAAAAGATTAGATTTAATTTTTAGTGAAAGAGAGCTTGATGCAATTATCAATACATTAGAGAAAGCTAATGTCCCAGGATATACAATAATGAAACATGCAACTGGGAGAGGTCCAGAAAGAGTTGTTACTGAAGATATGGAATTTACTGGGTTAGGCTCAAATGCTCATGTGATAGTTTTCTGTGAGCAAGAATTAATTGATCAAATGCGTGACAATATTAAGTCTGATCTAAGTTATTACGGTGGAGTAGCTTATATCTCAGAAGCAACGCCTTTATGAAATTAATTATTTTATAAACTTTTTAAGAGTGTATCCAATCTACTCTTATATTTTTTCTACTATTTAAATAGCGGTCAATAGACATGGCTGCTATGCATCCATCTGATGCTGCGACAACCGCCTGCTTGAAAGGTGTATTTCTAATATCACCAATAGCCCAGACACCATCAGTATTGGTAGACATAAAATCATCAACAATGACTCCTCCATCTTCCTTTAAAGCAATTTGATCTCCTAAAAAATCAGTGATTGGCTTCGAACCACTCATGTATACAAAGACTCCATCTAAATCAAGATTAATAGGCCCTTCTTCTTGTTTATTCTTAACAACAACCCCATTAACTCCCATATCATTTCCTTTTATTTCTAATAATCTAGTTCTACTCCAATGTTTAATATTAGAGCTACCCATTAATTCCATAGCTTCCTCATTATCTGGCTTTGGATCACTGGATGTAATCCAATGTACCGTTGAAGCAAATTTGGTAAGAACAGTAGCTTCCTCAATTGCTTCTTTATTAGCACCAACAACTGCAACTTCTCTGTTTTTATAAAAAGCACCATCACAGGTAGCGCAGTAACTTACACCTTTGCCTAAAAAATCTGCCTCACCTTTAAAAGAAGCAGGTCTACCCATAGCTCCGCTTGCTAGGACAAGAGCTTTAGCTTTAAAAGTTCCTTCAGGGGTATAAACTGTCTTCCAATTTCCATCTACATCAATACCAAAAACTTGGGCTCTAATATAATCGGTTCCATATTGAACAGCTTGTTCTCGCATCAAGGTAAGCAATTTTTCACCGCTAATATCAACAGATACTCCTGGATAGTTTGCAATCTGATGAGTTATTGCTAAAGCACCAACAGATGGATTTTTATCTATTATTACAGTCTTTAGATTAGAACGAGATGTATACAATGCACAAGTACAGCCGGCTGGTCCACCGCCAATAATAGCAACATCTGTCTCAGTAATTTCCAATTTAATAAAACTCCTTTTAATCAATCTTTATATAAGTTTTTGGATAGAAAAATTTACTATTGAAATTTCTAACCTTTTAACATAAATATAAGTTAAGAGAAAAAAAAGAAAAAAGCTGAATATAGATACAAACTTACATAGGGAAAACAAGAATAGCTAAATCTTTAAGAAAATTAATTACCTGATTTGTTCTCAATTGATCTATTATTGAAAATGAAAGTTATAAATTACTAAAAGGCTTTAAAATCATTTATGACAAATTCTGATTATCTTTTAAAAGCAGCTATTAAAAAGGTAACTGAAAAATTAAATGAAATAGTCGTAGAAAAAATTGAAGAAGCTTCAAATATCGCCCAAGATGCCCCGGAAAAAATTAAAAAAGAACTAGATACGCTAAAAGAAGCAATTATTGAAGAGGCTGAAAGAATGGAAAATGAAGTAAGTAAGAATAGAAATACTGACACTTCAGAATATAATCAAAATCCAAACTTAAGTGAAGTTCTCAATGAAATAGAGGAGATTAAAGGAAAAATTGATCACTTCAATAGGAAAATGAATAATACAATTTAATGAGAAATCATAAATTAAAAAATCGAATAAAGAAAATCAAAAGAGGATTTCTTATTTGGAGAATACTTATTTTACTTTTGGTTAATTTATGGCTAGACAATTTAATATTTAAAATTTTTCGAACTAACAGGGATAAAAAAAATAAAGTTCAAATAAAAAGAGCTAAGTGGTTTACTAATCAATTAATTGAACTTGGTTCCGCTTTTATCAAAATTGGTCAGCTATTATCTGCACGACCTGATTTAATTCCAAATACTTGGATACAAGAATTATCGAAGTTACAAGATCAAGTTCCTCAGTTTTCATATACGAAAGTTGAAGAAATTATCCAAGAAGAATTAGGACATAAATTCTCAGAAATCAACCAAATCACTTCTACTCCAATTGGATCAGCTTCGTTAGCTCAAGTTCATAAAGCAACTTTGACAAATGGTAAAGAAGTTGTATTTAAAGTTCAAAGACCAAATCTGAAGAATTTATTCACCATCGATTTGAACATAATGCAACAAATTGCTTTCTTAATTCAAAAGAATAAGAGTTGGAGTAAAGGAAGAAATTGGGTTGCAATAGCAAAAGAGTGTAGAAAGGTTCTTTTGAAGGAGCTAGATTTTAAATGTGAAGCCCAATATGCCGCAAGGTTTAGGCAACAATTTCTTGATGATGAAAACATAGAAGTTCCTGAGGTGATTTGGAATTTGAGCAGTGAAAAAGTTCTCTGTTTAAGTTATTTAGAAGGTACAAAAATAAGTGATGTTGAAAAATTAAAATCTAAAAATATCGACTTACCAAAAATTGCAGAAATAGGTGCAACTAGCTATTTAAAACAGCTCGTAAATTATGGTTTTTTTCATGCTGATCCTCATCCTGGAAATTTAGCCGTTTCAAATTCAGGCAAATTAATCTTTTATGATTTTGGGATGATGGGCAATATTTCAAATAATCTACAAGTAAGCATAGGATCTATGGTTCAATCTGCAGCATTAAGAGATGCATCATCACTAGTAACTCAACTCCAGCAAGCGGGATTGATTTCTAAAGATATAGATGTAGGACCGATTAGAAGATTAGTTAGATTAATGCTTAAAGAAGCTTTGACTCCACCATTCAGCCCAAATATCATAGAAAAACTATCTGGGGACTTATACGAACTTGTTTATGAAACTCCTTTTCAACTACCTGTTGATTTAATATTTGTAATGAGAGCACTATCAACTTTTGAAGGTGTTGGTAGAATGTTAGATCCAGGGTTTAACCTTGTATCAATTACAAAGCCTTATCTAATTGATCTAATGACTTCTAATAATCAAACACCTAATGAATTAATTAACCAATTTGGTAGGCAAGTAGGGGAGTTAGGTTCAAAAGCTGTAGGTATCCCAAAGAGAATTGATGAGAGTTTAGAGAGATTAGAACAGGGTGATCTACAACTTCAAATAAGGATGGGCGAGTCTGATAGGCAATTTAAGAAAATGTTTACTGCTCAGAAATCATTAGGTCATTCCATTCTTATAGGAAGCTTAACCATAGCATCAGCTTTACTAGTAACTAATAACCAAAATAATTTTGCGGTTTTACCTTTAATTTTTGCAGCACCAATAAGTCTTGATTGGATCAAGTGTCAATTAAGCATGAGAAAAGGTTCAAGAATAGAAAAGCTAAAGGAATAAAAACTATATTTTTTTTGGACCTAATCCTAAATTACCTGCAAATCTAGCTTGCCCCCCCAACTCTTCCTCAATCCTTAAGAGTCTATTGTACTTAGCAATTCTTTCACTTCTGCTCAAAGAGCCAGTTTTAATTTGCCCAGCTCTCGTTGCCACAGATAAATCAGCAATCGTTGTATCTTCTGTCTCGCCGCTTCTATGACTGATAACAGAAGTAAAACCGGCACTTTTAGCTAGATCCATAGCTTCCAAAGTTTCAGTTAATGTCCCTATTTGATTCACCTTTATTAATATTGAATTTGCGGATTTTTCTAATATGCCTTTTCTTAACCTTTCAGTATTAGTCACGAATAAATCATCACCTACTAACTGCACTTTATTTCCAATCTCTTTATTTAAGGCTGACCAACCCTCCCAATCATCTTCTGCTAGTCCATCCTCTATAGAAACTATTGGATAATTTGAAACTAAATTTGAAAGATAAGAAATCATTTGAGAGCTATTTAAACTTTTACCTTCATATTTATAAAATCCATCTTTATAAAATTCAGTGCTAGCAACGTCTAATGCTAACGATACCTGTTTACCAGGAATAAATCCTGCTTTCTGAATAGCCTCTAAAAGCAAATCTCCTGCTGCTTCACTAGATGATAATTCTGGAGCAAAACCACCTTCGTCTCCAACAGCGGTAGATAAACCTTTTTTAGCAAGTAAAGATTTGAGTGAATGAAATATTTCAGTTCCCATTCTTAATGATTCACTAAAAGTTTTTACCCCATGAGGGACAAGCATAAATTCTTGGCAATCAAGTCCATTAGGTGCATGAGCTCCACCATTAATTACATTCATCAGTGGTACAGGGAGAAGATTTGATAATGGATCGCCAAGATATCTATATAAAGGCATATCCAAAGCATTTGATGCAGCTCTAGCGTTGGCTAGACTCACTGCAAGAATTGAGTTAGCGCCCAAACTAGATTTATTAGGAGTTCCATCAATTTCAATCATTAAGTTATCAATACTTGTTTGATCTAAAGCTGATAATCCACATAAAGCAGGAGAAATTGTCTCATGAATTTTGTTAACCGCATTTAAGACACCTTTCCCCATATATTTTGTCCCACCATCTCTTAATTCATGTGCTTCATGAGCACCAGTACTCGCTCCACTAGGAACTATTGCTCTGCCAATAGCACCACATTCCAAAAATACTTCAGCCTCTACAGTGGGGTTCCCTCTTGAATCAAGCACTTGCCTAGCTTCAATAGTGTCAATAAGGAAATCAATAGTTTCTTTCACAATTTAATTAATACTATTTAAATCCTATAAATAGCTGAAGTATTTGGCTAATATCTGAAATATAAAGAAGATAATCAAATAATTTTTTTTGATTTCAAAACACGTGCCTAAACCCTTTACCAATTATCTAGTAATCATGAAAATTTCCAACCAAACTAAAAAATCTCTTTATTAAATAAATTTTTTTAAATACATCCTATAATTATAAAAATCCTAAATGATCATTTAAGTTATTCTTAATTAAGATAAAAATAAATTACCAAGCATAAATTTTATATAGTTTATGAGAGAAACTCTTACCTCAAATCCAGAACTTTTTAGTGATATAAGTTGGAATCTTCTTTTATTGGGAGAAGAAACTGCAAAAAAATGGGATCATAGTGAATTTAATATTGAACACATTATTCATACTTTGTTCACCTCAAGTGAATTTTTTTCATTTATAGAAAAGTTATCAATAGATCAAAATACAGTCCTAGACATAACTGAAGAATTTTTAGAAGAAACCCCAATCAATGATTCAGATATTTTTACTATAGGTGAAGACCTCGAAATTTTATTAGACAATGCGAATCAAATAAAAACACAGTGGGGGTCAAAATTAATAGAGATCCCTCATTTGTTAATTGCTTTAGGCAGTGATTCAAGAATAGGAAATTATGTTTTTCAAGAGGGAGACCTTTCAGTAGAACAATTAGAAGAAGAATTAAAATTTTCCCCTAATATTATTCAAAGACAAAAATATATAGAAAATAAAAAAAATATATCTAATGAAGATAATTTTTTAATAAATAAATCTATAGATAATAGTGATAAAGAGGAGCTAATAAAGGAATCAAGAGCCATCATCCATTCACCGAAGAGTAATCTTATAATTAAAAACAAGCAAAAAACTGAAGAGAATGTACTGTCTCTTTACGGAACAGATTTAACAGAATCTGCTGAGAAAGGTCTGCTAGACCCAGTAATAGGGCGTGGGGATGAGATTAATAACTTAATGAGAGTTTTATCTCGACGAAGCAAAAACAATCCAATCCTCATTGGTCATCCAGGCGTTGGCAAAACTTCTATTGCTAAATTACTTGCTCAATTGATAGTAGAAAAAAAAGTTCCTGATTTGTTAAAAAACTCAAAAATTATTTCTCTTGACTTGGGAGCATTAGTTTCTGGAACAAAATTTAGAGGTCAATTAGAGGAAAGACTAAGCTTAATACTTAATGAAATTAAAGACTCTAATCAAGGCATTATTTTATTTATTGATGAAATTCATACAATAATCACTTCTGATAGAACTACAACAGATATAAGTAATATCTTAAAACCTTTACTTACCGAAGGTGAGCTCAGATGCATAGGAACAACAACACCTGAAAAATTTCGCGAAAGTATTGAAAAAGATCAGTCATTAAATAATTGTTTTCAAAAGATATTAGTTAATGAACCATCAGTTGAGTTAAGTGCAAAAATTTTAAAAGGTATAAAAAAGAAATATGAATTACATCATGGAATTAGAATTACAGAAGAAGCAATAGATTGTTCTGCGAGACTTGCAGATAGATACATAAGCGATAAGTGCCTTCCAGATAAAGCAATAGATTTGATAGATGAAGCAGCAGCCCAATTAAAAATTGAATCTAATATAAAACCCCAAACAATTATCGATGAAGAAAAAAATATCGATACTATTGAAATTAAGTTAAAAAATGTCTTCCCCGAAAACATCGAAGAAAGAGAAAAGTTATTAGAAAGCAAAGAATTATCAATAAAAAAATTGAATGAAATTACTAATGATTGGAACAATGATCGAGAAAAAATGGAACAATTAACTTTTTTGTTAAAAGAGGAGAATAGGCTAATTCTGAAAATTGAAGAATTAAGCATTCATAGTGACGAAATAGATAATTTTGATAACCTAAAAAATCTAGAAGCAGAACTGAATGAAGTTGAATGTGAAATAAAAAATGTTGAGATAAGTTGCCAGAAACTTCAAAGAAATAGAAAATATAATTTAAAATATCAAGTCGAACCTGATGATATTGCTGATGTTATTTCAAAAATAACTGGGATTCCTATTGCCAAAGTAGTTTCTAATGAAAGAAAAAAATTAGTTAACTTGGAGTTAGAAATAAGTGAAAAAGTTATTGGACAAGAAAAAGCTATAGAAGCTGTTTCTTCTGCGATACGAAGAGCGAGAGTTGGGATGAAGAATCCTAAAAGACCAATTGGATCATTCTTATTTATGGGTCCGACAGGAGTTGGCAAGACAGAATTAGCAAAATCTTTAGCATCATCATTATTTGATGAAGAAGAAGCTTTATTAAGGCTGGATATGAGTGAATATATGGAAAAAAATGCTGTGGCAAGACTTTTAGGAGCTCCTCCAGGTTACGTTGGCTACGAAGAGGGAGGGCAATTAACTGAAGCAGTTAGAAGAAAACCTTATTCTGTAATTCTCCTTGATGAGATCGAAAAAGCGCATTCAGAAGTTTTCAATATCCTCCTACAAGTTTTAGATGAAGGAAGATTAACGGATTCTCAAGGAAGAACTGTGGACTTCAAAAATACAGTTATAATAATGACTAGCAATTTAGCTGGAAAAATAATATTAGAAGATTCAAAAATAGTTCCTAATAATAAAGAAAATTCCGAATTAAGAAAACAAACTTTACAAGATTCTATTAATAAATCATTATCCTCTATTTTTAGACCCGAATTTTTAAACAGAATCGATGAAATAGTAAAGTTTGATACCCTATCTATTGATCAACTAAAAAAAATAATTCTTTTACAAATAGAAGATTTAAAAAAATTATTACTTGAACAGGGGATAAAAATTAATATTGATAAAAGAGTTATACAAAAGATTGCTAATGATTCCTATCAGCCTGAATATGGTGCTAGGCCCTTAGGAAGAGAACTTAGAAGACAAATAGAAAATCCGCTAGCATCAAAACTATTAGAAGATAATTTTAAAAATAAAAAAAATATATCTGTAAAAATTAGTCCTTCAAAAAAAGATGAGATTTTGTTTAAACCTAGCTGATGAGTAAAACGATGAGCTAAAATGATTCTAAGTTTTTTAAGCTTAAACTAAATTAAAATTTTGTGACAAGTCCTACTAATCAAGAACCTCTTAAAAAAGAGCCTTCTGAAATAAAAGAGCCGAAGAAAAAGAAGAATTTTTTAACTTCTACATTCGATGAACTCAAACTAGTTGTGTGGCCTAACAAACAACAGTTATTTAGCGAATCTATTGCTGTTATCATTATGGTATCCTTTTCGGCTGCAGCAATTGCATCTGTAAGTAGGTTTTATGGATGGGCTGCATCACAAATTTTCCGTTAAATTAAAAATTTTTAAATATAGATTAAATCCTTTAATTTTTAAAAATCATTTATCCAGTTTCCAAAGAAAGAAAAATGAGTAATGAATTAACAACAAATCTTAGTTCTCAAAAAGCTAATACTAGTATTGCTAGATGGTATGCGGTTCAAGTTGCCTCAAGCTGTGAAAAGAAAGTAAAAGCTACTCTCGAGCAAAGGTCAGTAACTTTAGGTGTTAATAATAGAATTATAGAGATTGAAATTCCTCAAACTCCAGGTATTAAACTTAAGAAAGATGGTTCCAGACAAACTACAGAGGAAAAAGTTTTCCCTGGTTACGTTTTAGTTAGGATGATTCTGGATGAAGATACAATGATGGCTGTGAAAAGTACTCCCAATGTTATTAATTTTGTTGGAGCGGAAGATGGGAGAGGCAGCGGTAGATCACGAGGACATATTAAACCTCGACCCTTATCCAGGCAAGAGGTAAATAGAATATTTAAGCGCGCCTCGGAGAAGAAAGCTGTAATAAAATTAGATCTTGAGGAAAAAGATAGAATTATCGTTACCAGTGGACCTTTTAAAGATTTCCAGGGTGAAGTTATAGAAGTTTCGGGTGAAAGAAATAAATTAAAAGCATTACTTTCAATATTTGGGCGCGAAACTCCTGTAGAATTAGAATTCTCCCAAATCAATAAACAAAATTAATTATTATTTCTGTTTATCGAGTAAAACATTTTAACCTCAGTTTAAATTCAAGAATCTAATGGCAAAAAAAATTGTTGCGGTTATCAAACTAGCACTTCAAGCTGGCAAAGCAAATCCAGCCCCACCAGTGGGTCCAGCTTTAGGTCAACACGGTGTAAATATCATGGCATTTTGCAAAGAATATAATGCAAGAACACAAGATAAAGCCGGTTTTGTTATACCTGTTGAAATTTCAGTTTTTGAAGATAGAAGCTTTACCTTTATAACTAAAACTCCGCCTGCCTCAGTCTTAATAACTAAAGCCGCTGGAATAGAAAAAGGAGCTGGTGAGTCTTCCAAAGGATCTGTTGGTAATATAAGTAAATCTCAATTAGAGGAGATAGCCAAAACAAAGCTTCCTGATTTAAACTGTACGAGTATTGAATCAGCTATGAAGGTAATTGAGGGAACGGCTAGAAACATGGGCGTTTCTATTACAGAATAAATTCAATCTCAAACATTCACTTCTTAGGGGAGGTTAATTATTTAACCGTTTGAACCCAAATATATTATGAAAAAACTATCCAAAAGAATGACGGCTCTATCAACAAAGATAGAAGATCGCACGTATGCTCCCCTTGAAGCCTTAGGTATAGTCAAGGAAAATGCAAACGCAAAATTCGATGAGACTATTGAAGCCCATATTCGTTTGGGAATTGATCCTAAATATACAGATCAACAGCTGAGAACAACCGTAGGTCTACCAAATGGAACTGGCCAAAGTATTAAAATCGCTGTTATTACAAGTGGTGAAAATGTAGCAAAAGCCAAATCTGCAGGAGCAGATCTTTTTGGAGAAGAAGATCTTGTAGAAAGCATTAATAAAGGCAATATGGATTTTGATTTGCTTATTGCTACTCCAGATATGATGCCAAAAGTAGCAAAACTTGGAAGAGTTTTAGGTCCAAGGGGGTTAATGCCAAATCCAAAAGCGGGTACTGTAACTAGTGATATAGCTAGTGCAATAAAAGAATTTAAAGCGGGAAAACTAGAATTTAGAGCAGATAAAGCTGGCATTGTGCATGTTCGCTTTGGTAAAGCTAGCTTTACCGAAAATGCTTTATTTGAAAACTTAAAGACATTACAAGAATCTATTGATAAAAATAAGCCTAGTGGTGCGAAGGGTAAGTATTGGAGAAGTTTTTATGTAACTTCAACTATGGGACCTTCAGTTCAAGTCGACATAAATGCCTTGCAAGATTATCAACCTGAAAGTTAACGCTCTGTAGTATAATTTTAAAGCAATAATACGGCCAAAGAAAGTAGGTTGATTTAGTGTCCGGCTAAATCTTTAAATCCTGCCGAGGTTTCGTCTTAATTATTTTCTTTTTGGATCTAATAAGTGCGGCCTCTTTCAGAAATGGACTTTACCGCATTTCCTGCTCTCCCTAAATTACGATCCAAAAACAACAATGGGCCGAACAATAGAGAATAAGCAAAAAATCGTCACAGAAATTAAATCTCTGTTAGATGATTCGGAAATGGCTGTAGTTCTTGACTATAAAGGTTTAACTATCAAGGAGATGTCTGATTTGCGATCAAGATTGCAAACAAATAATGGCATTTGCAAAGTTACTAAAAACTCATTAATGCGTAAAGCAATTGATGGTAATAGTAATTGGTCTGATCTTGAATCCTTACTAACAGGGACTAATGCTTTTGTTTTAATCAAAGAAGATGTTGGAGGCGCTGTAAAAGCAATTCAATCTTTTCAGAAAGAGACAAAAAAATCCGAAACCAAAGGAGCTTTATTCGAGGGTAGACTTCTCAGCGAATCTGAAATAAAAGAAATCGCAAGTCTTCCTTCTAGAGAGGTATTAATGGCAAAAATTGCCGGCGCATTAAATGGTGTTGCTACAAAAATTGCTATTTCTATCAATGAAGTGCCTTCTGGACTTGCTAGATCACTTAAACAACATTCTGAAAAATCAGAATCTTAAACTTCAAAATTAATTATCTATTAAGAAAATGACTGCAAAAACTGAAGAAATTCTCGAATCATTGAAATCCCTCTCACTTTTAGAAGCATCTGAGCTTGTTAAACAAATTGAAGATGCATTTGGTGTCTCTGCAGCTGCATCAGCTGGTGTAGTAATGGCAGCTCCAGGAGCTGGTGGTGGAGATGGAGGCGGCGACGCAGCTGAAGAGAAAACTGAATTCGATGTAATTCTAGAAAGCTTCGACGCAGCGGCTAAAATCAAAGTCCTTAAAGTTGTAAGAAATGCTACTGGTCTTGGTCTAGGCGATGCAAAAGCACTTGTTGAATCCGCACCAAAGACAGTTAAAGAAGGTATTGCGAAAGCAGATGCTGAAACTTTAAAGAAAGAGATTGAAGAAGCTGGCGGTAAAGTTACACTAAAATAGAGAAAAAATTTTTCTAGCCGATATTAGATATATCGGCTTTAAAATCATGAATAGTCAACAAAATATTGCAATTGAAGCTGCAACAGATGGTGCTTGCAGTGGAAATCCCGGTCCAGGTGGATGGGGAGGATTAATAATATTTAATGATAATAGTGAAATAGAAATAGGTGGTTCAGAGGAAAATACCACTAACAATAGGATGGAACTCACCGCAGCTATTAAAACACTCGAAAAGTTAAAAACTTTTCAATTAAAAGAAAACTTTAAATTAAGAACAGATAGCAAATATGTTATTGAGGGTTATACAAAATGGATCATCAATTGGAAGAGAAATGGATGGAAAACAAGTGCAGGTAAATCTGTTCAAAATTTGGATTTATGGCAAAAAATAGATGATTTAAGAATTAAAGGCCTAGTGATGGAATTCGTAAAAGGTCATAGTGGGGATAAACAGAATGAGAGAGTAGATTTAATTGCTACAAGTTATAGCAAAGGAATACCTTTAGTTGGTGAAGTCAAAAAATCATTTGAAGCAATAGACTTTTCAAATAAAAAAGAACCTAATGAAATTCAAAAATTATTTTCCAAAAATGAATTACTTGAAAAATTTGCTGAAAAAAAATATTTTTTAAATTCTAGTGAATTGAATGAATTACTTGGAGAAGAAAGTTATATACTCGTTCAAAAATATGAATTGTTTGAATGGCGAAATTGGAGATTAATTCCTAAAAATCAAAAATATTGGATAATAGAGAATATTAATACTTAATCTTTAATATTTTATGATTGATCAGAAAGGGATGTTTAATAATATTTATAAGAACTTGGTCACTCCTATCCTTAAAAAAGACGTCGGCATAGATGCAGAGTACCTTACGAACTTCTCCTTAAGTCTTCTCACTTTTAGTGCAAAAAACAGAAATTGGCCCTTAATTTCAAGAATAATAAAAAGTTTGAATCAAGAATTTTGTGTTGTTGATAAAAGATTACATCAAAAAATATGTGGGATAGACTTTTGTAATCCAGTTGGTTTAGCAGCAGGTTTTGATAAAAATGGAAATGCTGCAAATATTTGGAAGGATTTTGGATTTGGTTTTGCTGAAATTGGTACAGTTACCAAATTTGCTCAATCTGGTAATCCTAAACCAAGATTATTTAGATTAGCTAAGGAGCAGGCAGCATTAAATAGAATGGGATTTAATAATCATGGTGCGGAAAATCTTGTTAAAAACTTTTTAAAGCAAAATGTTGATTTAAAAAAACATAGAAAAAATAATTGTTTGGGCATAAATTTTGGAAAATCTAAAATTACAAGCTTATCCAAAGCTACGGAGGATTATTTAACTTCTTTAAAACTTCTGATTCCTTATTGTGATTACGCAGTTATAAATGTAAGTTCACCTAATACTGAAGGACTTAGAAAGTTACAAGATCCTATTCTTCTCAAAGAACTGCTTAGAGAAGTCAAAAATTTAGATAATTGTCCTCCTTTATTTGTGAAAATCGCACCAGATTTAAGTTATAAAGATATCGAAGATATATGCCAATTAATAAGTGATGAGAATATTGATGGAATAATTGCTACCAATACTAGTCTAGATAGATTAGGTTTTGAACAAAGAAAGATAAAGCAAACAGGGCAATTACTTTCTGAGGAAAATGGAGGATTAAGTGGCAAGCCACTTCAACGAAAAGCAAATCAAATAATTAAACATATTCACAATATTGATAATAATATTAATTTAATTGGAGTAGGTGGAATTGATAGTCCAGAATCGGCTTGGGAAAGAATTTGTTCTGGAGCATCTTTAGTTCAAATATACACTGGATGGATCTATAAGGGGCCACAATTAGTCCCAAATATTCTTAACGGGATCATAAAACAAATTAATATTCACCAGTTATCAAATGTGAAAGAGGCTATTGGATCAAACTTAGAATGGATTGAATAAAACCAAAGATAATTTATGGATAAATTAAATCCCAATAATTTGAAGAATAAAGGTATCAAAGATATAAACTTCAAGCATGGAGGAAATATATTAACTCAAGCAAAAAAATTAAATTTATTACCATCTAAAATAATTGATTCAAGTGCCTCACTAGTCCCTTTTGAACCCCCAAAGCTGATATTAGATGTTTTAATTTCAGAAATTAAAACTCTAGGATTTCGATATTATCCTGAAAGAAATCTAAATAGTTTGAGAGAAATCATTGGAGAATTTCATCAAATAGATCCTGATAAAATATTGCCAGGGAATGGGGCTTCTGAATTAATAACTTGGGCAGGTTATGAAGCTTCCAAATCTGGAGCAAGTTGTATACCAAGTCCAGGCTTCGTAGATTATGAAAGATCACTAAATTGCTGGAACGCTAACTTCGATTATTCAGAATTGCCAAAAAATTGGAGCAATAGTTTTCCCCAAACCTTTCCAATTAAACCAATTTGTGATGTTCTTTGGATAACCAACCCACATAACCCTACGGGTCAATTATGGGATAAAAAATCTTTAGAAATTATTCTAAAAAAATATAAACTAGTTATTTGTGATGAAGCTTTCTTAGCCATCACACCTAATGGTGAGAAAGAATCTTTAATTCCACTCACTAAAAAATATGATAATTTATTAGTTATTAGGAGTTTGACCAAACTCTTTAATATTGCAGGTTTAAGATTAGGTTATATTATTGGCTCATCTGAAAAACTTAAGAAATGGAATATAAAAAGAGACCCTTGGCCATTAAATTCATTTGCTATAAAAGCGGGAATAGAACTATTAAGTAATAAAATTCTTTATGAGGAATGGACATCAAAGATTCATAACTGGGTAAATACTGAGAAAAATTGGGTTTCTAATGAATTATCGAAAATAAAAAATCTTAAAGTACATAACTCTTCAACTAACTTTTTTTTAATAGAAAGTAAATTCTCCTTGTCTTCAAATATTAATTACTTAGAAAAAAAAGGTATATTAATTAGAGAATGCAACTCATTTAGATTTCTTAATGAAAAATGGGCAAGAATAAGTCTACAGACTAGAAAAAATAATAAAATTTTATGTAGAGAAATTCAAAATTCTTTTAAAAAATAGCTTATTAATTTTTTAATCTCATTTGTAGATTTTAAGGTATCAAGATTTTTTATATTTTCCTTCATTGAATCTAAAATTTCATATTTA
>QCTN01000021.1 GCA_003211135.1 Prochlorococcus sp. AG-673-L20
TTTATCACAACCACCAATAATTATCCTATTAGCCTTTCTTAAAGAATTATTATTAGCATTAAATAATTTATTTATATCTTCTTCAATAATATCTTTAGGAACAACTCCTAACCTTCTTGCGTTTTCTATTATTAATTCTTTTGATCCAATTCTTTTATCTATACAAAATAATTCTAAATTAGGCCTTAATTTTAATGCTTCTAAACCAATTGAGCCGCAACCTGCTCCAATATCCCAAATTGTGCCTTTTTCTGGCAACTCTAAATCAGCCAAGATTTGAATTCTAATCTCCCTTTTTGTTAACAAATTTGGTCTGTCTTCAAAAGTTTTAAAAGTATCATCTTTTAATCCAAATAAAGGAATTTTTTTTTCTTGAGTATCTTGTTCTCTTTTGAGTAGAACAGCAATATTCAAATTAGAAATATTAGATGGTAATTTCTCTTTGAGGTTAAATTTTCTGATCTTTTCATTTTCAAAACCTACCTCCTCACAAATCCAAAATTCGTAAAGATTCTCTAGATTTAACTCTAATAGATTATTTTGTATTATTTCTAAACCATTGTTATTTGAATCTGTAATTATTGCTAAACTAGGTGGTTTTGATTTTAGGGCCTCAATCAATTTAGTTGAATCTCTTCCATGAATACTTACATATATAGCTTCTTGCCAAGATATTTTTAGTTTACTAAATGCAAGCTGAGCACATGTATTTGATGGATAAAAACTTAATTCTTCTTTTGAAAAGTTTTCTAGAAGTATTCTTCCAATACCAAACCAAAGAGGATCACCCCTAGAAAATAAAATTACGTCGTTTTTTTTAGATTTAAGCCAATTAATTAGTTTATTGTCACTTCTGCTAGCGAAAAATAATTTTTCTTTTTTTGTATTAATTTGGCCCCATAATTTAATATCTTCAAAATATGGATCTGGAACTACAATATTTTCTGTTTTTATAAATAATTTTTGTAATGTCAAAGGTAATTCTTCAAAATCAAATGAATTAATTCCTATTACATGAATTTTTCTTTTTATCTGAGTCATAAATATTTAAAAGGAATAATATTATTTATTTGTATGTTTTATTAATTTATCCTAGTATTTATAAAATAATAACTATAAATTACTTGTCAGACAGGAGAAAGCGTTTACACGAAATATTGTTAACTCTAATTAACAAAGAAAGTAATTTTGAGTTAATAGAGGAGGACTCTGGTGATTTAACAACGAATTTTTCTGATAAAGATACTGCGAATTTATCCCGAGTTATAGAAAAAAATCGTAAAATCATAAAAAGATATCAAGCTCTTGTAAGAACAGCAGTTACTCTAGACACCCTTATGGATTCTGAAAATGATGAAAATTTCAAAATTAAATAAAAATACTTTTTTTAAGGGATTACTACCTTTTGCCATATTAATCTCTTTGGTTTTTAATCCATTAAAAGTTCATGCAGAAATAGCAGAAACAGAAATTAATGGAGAGTTAATAAATGCTAGTAGTGAGTTTCTAAGAGATCTAGATTTTGAAACATGGCAACTAGTGGCTTATAAGTCACCTTTTTTTGAAGATAAATTGATCTTAAGAGTAATTGGGTATCCTGGTAATCTTAGGATTGATCATCCAACAAATTTACAAGTGGATTCTGGAAGGAAACAGTGGTTATTAAACGATAAAACATTATTAAATGCTGAATTAGCTAACGATGGAAGACAAGCTGCTGCGGAATTTGATTTAAATGAACTTATAAATAATATTGATAAAAATAGACCACTCAGATTATCATTATCAGGTGTTTTTTCAGAGTTACCTGTTCCTCCTTTCGTAGTTAAAGAATGGAGATCATTAGATTAATAATTTATTTGATAAATGATTGATAGCCATATTAGTGATATCAAATGGATGAAAAGAGCTATTTATTTGGCTTCTTTAGGAAGAGGAAGAACAAGTCCTAATCCAATGGTTGGGGCCGTAATCTTAGATAAAAATGGAAATCTTATCTCAGAAGGATTCCATTCAAAATCAGGAATGCCTCATGCAGAGGCAATGGCTTTCAATAATTTAAAAAAAGATGCAAGAGATGGGATAATGTATGTAAATTTGGAACCTTGTTGTCATCAAGGTAAAACACCTCCATGTGTTGATAAAATAATTTCTTTTGGAATAAAGAAGGTATTTGTTTCTATTGAAGATCCCGATAAAAGAGTTTCAGGGAAAGGTATTAAATTACTTAAAGATGCTGGGATTAAAGTTCATCTAGGATTATGTGAGAAAGAATCTCAAGAACTAAATAAGTCTTTTATACATAGGAATATTACCGATAACGCATTTGGTGTTATGAAATGGGCAATGAGTATTGATGGAAGAGTTGGTCTGAAAAATGGTAAAAGTAAATGGATTACAAATAAAGATTCAAGATCATTAGTTCACACTTTTAGAGCTTGCTTTGATGCAATAGTTATTGGGGGTAACACATTAAGAAAAGATAATCCTCTACTAACTTCTCGAGGTATAAGAGAGCCTGAACCTTTAAGAGTAGTGTTTACAAAAACTTTAGATCTGCCTGAAAAATCCAATTTGTGGGATTGTAAATTAGCCAGGACACTTGTCGTATATGATGCTTCTACTGCAGATGAGAAATTTCTTAAAAGAATTCCTGAGAGTGTAGAGATTGAAAAATTATCCTCTGATAATCCTATATTGCTTTCAAATTTACTAGCAAAAAAAGGTTGTAATAATGTTTTCTGGGAATGCGGACCTAAGTTGGCAACTTCAGCTATGAAAGCAGGTTGTATTCAAGAATTAATGACTTTTATTGCACCAAAAATATTAGGAGGAGTAAGTGGCATGAGCCCTTTCTCGGATTTTGAATTTACAGACATGGATCAAGTTTTTAACTTAAATGAACCTGAAATTAGTTTTATCGGCAACGATATTTATGTGAAGAGCATTACTTGAATAATTTGGAAGTGGGTTTTGATTAGAATACCGTTCGGTTCTTACCCAAAAAAAGTTTTACAGGTACAGAACTCGTTCGTTTAGTTTATAATAAACCCACAATCGATATTAACCATGCCAATAAGACAAGACGATAACCAACCTAATAGAAGATTTGGAATAATAAATATAATCTTAATTGGAGTAGGAGCATTATTATTATTCAGCAGCCTGTTCCCTAATCAAAATATGCAAATACCAAGAGTTCCTTACTCTTTATTTATAGATCAAGTTAATGATGGTGAAGTTAAGAGAGCTTATATTACACAAGAACAAATTAGATATGAACTGAATGGAGCAGAAGAGGGAGCTCCTTCAGTATTAGCAACCACTCCAATTTTTGATATGGAACTGCCTCAAAGGTTAGAAACTAAAGGGGTTGAATTCGCGGCAGCTCCACCTAAAAAACCAAATTTCTTTTCGACAGTTCTCAGCTGGGTAGTTCCCCCTTTAATTTTTATTTTGGTACTGCAATTTTTTGCTAGAAGGAGTATGGGTGGAGGCGGTGCTCAAGGTGCATTGAGTTTTACAAAAAGTAAGGCTAAAGTTTATGTCCCTGATGATGAATCAAAAGTAACTTTTGATGATGTTGCTGGTGTTGATGAGGCGAAGGATGAATTGACAGAAATTGTTGATTTTTTGAAGAAGCCAGAAAGATATACCGATATTGGTGCAAGAATCCCTAAAGGTGTTCTTTTAGTTGGACCTCCAGGGACAGGAAAGACTCTTCTTTCTAAAGCAGTTGCAGGAGAAGCTGAAGTTCCCTTTTTTATTATTTCAGGTTCTGAATTCGTTGAACTTTTTGTAGGTGCAGGTGCAGCTAGAGTAAGAGATCTATTTGAACAAGCTAAGAAGAAAGCTCCTTGCATTATCTTTATAGATGAATTAGATGCTATCGGAAAGAGCCGTTCGGGATCAATGGGTGTAGTAGGTGGTAATGATGAAAGAGAACAAACATTAAATCAACTTCTTACAGAAATGGATGGATTTGCTTCAGCTGATAAACCTGTAATAGTTTTAGCTGCAACCAACCAGCCAGAAGTACTAGACGCAGCCCTACTAAGACCTGGTAGATTTGATAGGCAGGTTTTAGTTGATAGACCAGACTTATCTGGGAGAAAAACAATTTTAGAAATTTATACCAAAAAAGTAAAACTAGCAGAATCTATCGACTTAGATACAATCGCCCAAGCTACTAGTGGATTTGCAGGAGCAGACTTGGCAAACATGGTTAATGAGGCTGCTTTATTAGCTGCTAGAGCTAAAAGAAAAAGTGTTGAGCAACAAGACTTGAGTGAAGCTATTGAAAGAGTTGTAGCCGGTCTAGAGAAAAAAAGTAGGGTTTTACAGGATGACGAAAAGAAAGTTGTGGCTTACCACGAGGTAGGACATGCAATTGTTGGGCATTTAATGCCAGGAGGATCAAAGGTCGCAAAAATTTCTATTGTTCCTAGAGGTATGAGTGCTCTTGGATACACACTTCAACTCCCTACTGAAGAAAGATTTCTAAATTCTAAAGACGAATTGAAAGGTCAAATAGCGACACTTCTTGGAGGTCGTTCGGCTGAAGAGGTTGTTTTTGGTAAAATAACTACTGGAGCTTCTAATGATCTTCAGAGAGCAACTGATATAGCAGAGCAAATGGTTGGTACATTTGGAATGAGTGATATTCTTGGTCCTCTCGCTTACGATAAGCAAGGTGGTGGACAATTTCTAGGTAATGGTAATAACCCAAGAAGATCTGTAAGTGATGCTACAGCTCAAGCTATTGACAAAGAAGTTAGAGATTTAGTTGATGACGCTCATGAAACTGCATTAAATATTTTAAGAAATAACTTACCATTGCTTGAATCAATTTCTCAAAAAATTCTTCAAGAAGAAGTTATTGAAGGTGAAGATTTAAAAAATCTACTTGCCGAAACAAAAATGCCTGCATAGTAGAATCTAAAATTGATCATAGATATTCATGCTAAATCTAAATAAGCTTGCAAGTAATAACTTTTTATCAAGCATAGATATTACAAAAAAAGAATTAATTGATATTTTAGAACTCTCAAAAAATATTAAAAATAAAAAATTAGAACTTGATTTTAAAAATAAAGTTTTAGGTTTAATTTTTGATAAAGCTTCTACACGCACACGAGTTAGTTTTCAAGTGGCCATGTCAAGACTTGGTGGAACTACAATTGACCTAAATCCTATTACTTCACAAATTGGAAGAGGCGAGCCAATTAAAGATACTGCAAGAGTCCTAAGTAGATATTGCGATGTACTTGCCATAAGAACTTTTAATCAATCTGATTTAGAAGAGTACGCAAAGTGGTCTACGATACCAATTATTAATGCTCTTACAGATCTAGAACATCCATGCCAAGCTTTGGCTGATTTTATGACAATTAAAGAGGAGTTTAATGATTTTGAAGATGTGGTTTTGACATTTATAGGGGATGGTAATAATGTTGCTAATTCTCTAATTTTAAGTGGAGCCTTATTAGGCCTTGAAGTGAGAATTGCTTGCCCTAAAGGTTATGAACCAAACTCTTTGGTGATCAATAAAGCTTACAAAATATATAAGAATAAGAATTTATTGAAAATCACAGATGATCTCAACGCTGCTGTTTCGGGAGCAAATGTTCTTTATACCGATGTATGGTCATCGATGGGAGAAGAAATTGAGAAAAATGATAAAGATAAAAAGTTTAATGGATTTACTATTGATAAGAATTTAGTAAATAAAGCAAATAAAAATGCAATTATTATGCATTGTTTGCCTGCATATAGAGATAAAGAGATATCTGATGAAGTAATGGAATCTAAGCAAAGTAGAATTTTCACTCAGTCTGAAAATAGGCTTCATGTTCAACAGGCTTTACTGGCTGTTTTATTAGGTAATAAAACTTAAATAAGTTTCTTAATCAATATTAATTTCCCCCTCTTCCGTATTGGTCTTTAAATCTTACAATATCATCTTCACCCAGATAGCTCCCACTCTGGACCTCAATTATTATTAGAGGACTCTTTCCTTTATTGGAAAGTCTGTGTTTTGATCCTAATGGTACGAAGCAACTCTCATTCTTTTTTAGATTAAATGTTTTTTCATTGAGTTCTATTGAAGCAATGCCTTCAACTACAACCCAATGCTCTGCTCTGTGATTATGTAATTGTAATGATAATGATGAATTGGGATTGACCTCGATTTTTTTTACTTTCCATTGGAATCCTTCCTCGATTAAAAAATAGTTGCCCCAAGGTCTAAAAATTTTTCTATGTTCATCTACCTCTCGTCTTCCATCTTCTTTTAAATTTTTTACAAGATGTTTGACTTCTTCAGAAAGATCTTTTTTTGTAATCAAAACAACATCTTGTGTCTCAACTATTATTAAATTTTCAATTCCAAGCCCAACAACTAATCTTGCCTCACTTCTTATGATATTATTTTTTGTTGATTTTTGAATTACATCTCCAATTAGTACATTACCATTATCATCTTTCTCAGAATTTTGCCAGTAAGATTCCCATCCCCCAATATCACTCCATCCAATATCAACTGGCATAACAACGCTAATTTTGGATTTTTCCATAACAGCTTTATCCAAAGAAATATTTAAACATTCTTGAAATTCTTTCTCATTAATTTTTTCAAAATATAAGTCATTTATCCTATTCTCTAAGGACTTTTTGCATAAAGAAATAATTTTTGGTTGGAATTTATTTATCTCATTAATAATAGTTTTGGCCTTAAACAAAAACATCCCACTGTTCCAAGAAAACTTTTTATCTTTGATTAACCTTTCGGCTAATTTCTTCTCTGGCTTTTCAATAAATTTTTCAACTTGATGGCAATCAATTTTATTTCCTGAAAATAAAGATGTAGATTTAATATATCCAAATCCTGTCTCAGGGCTTCTAGGGATAATTCCAAAAGTTACAAGCTTTTCTTGACTTGCATACAATTTAGCTTTATTAATATAATTTATGAAAGACTTATGTTCACTGATAATGTGATCTGATGGGAGAATTAATAACATTGCTTCAGGATCAAATTCTAAAGATCTTAAAGACGCTATAGCTATAGCAGGACAAGTATTCCTTCCAAAAGGTTCTAGAAGTATAGATTTAGGTTTTACATTTATTTCTCTTAATTGCTCTCCAGTTATGAATCGGTGCTCTTTATTACAAATAACAATGGGGTCGTCAACATTTTCTAAATTTTTAATCCTATTTAAGGTCATTTGAAAAAAAGAAAGGTGATTTTTTTTTAAAGATAAATATTGTTTTGGGAAACTAGTTCTCGACATTGGCCATAATCTTGTCCCTGAACCACCGCATAAAATTACTGGAATTATTTTTGTATTTTTGTACAATTTAATTTTTTTAATTATTATAAATTTAAAATTGAATTAAGCAAAAATAACGTTAAAAAAAATAATCTTAAACTAATTTTTCATTTCAAAAACCTTGCACTTCGCAAAAAAAATAGGTACAAATGTATTAGAGTACAAATGTTCATAGATTATGGATAAAGATCTTACTGAAGCTCAAAATGAACTGTTAAGTTGGCTTAAAAACTATATAAGGGATTTTCAGCACAGTCCTTCAATTAGACAAATGATGAATGGAATGGGCCTCAAATCTCCTGCCCCAATTCAAAGTAGACTTAAGCATCTCCAAGAAAAAGGCTATATTTCATGGCAAGAAGGTAAAGCTAGGACTTTGCAATTAATAAGTCAAATCAAGGAAGAGGGAATACCTGTTCTTGGTTCAGTTGCCGCAGGTGGTTTGATAGAAACATTTTCCTATGTTGATGAAAGATTAGATTTTTCGTCTGTTTTTGAAAGAAAAGGAATTTTTGCTCTAACAGTTAACGGGGATTCAATGATAGATGCATTTATAGCTGATGGAGATATGGTTTTAATGGAGCCTGTTGAACAACCTTCATCAATAAGAAATGGAACTATAGTTAGTGCTATGGTTCCAGGTTTAGGAACCACTTTAAAGTATTTTTTCAAGAAGGAAGGTAAAATTTCTCTCGAAGCGGCAAATTCAGCTTATGAACCTATTGTTTTAAATTTTGATGAGGTTTTATTGCAAGGAAAACTTTTGGCTGTATGGAGAAAAATATAAATTTTAAGCTTTACGAAAAAAAACTTTATATCTTATAGAATAGTTTTTAAAAGTTTTTATGAATATTCTAGTAACTGGAGCTGCAGGATTTATAGGATTTCATGTTTGTAAGAGATTGCTTGATGAAGGTAATCAAGTTTTAGGTTTTGATAACTTTAATAGTTATTATGATTCGAATTTAAAGAAAAATAGAATAAAGGAGCTCATCAATGTATATGACAAAAATGGTACTCTTTTTGATTTTATTGAGGGAGACTTAGTAAATTTATTTGATTTGAAAAAAGTTTTTTCTAAGGATAGATACTTAAATTCGAGGATTTCTGTTGTAATTCATTTAGCAGCTCAAGCTGGAGTCAGATATTCAATTGAGAATCCAGCGGCATATGTACAATCAAATTTAGTGGGTTTTTGTAATATTATCGAGATTTCCAAAGAAAATAATGTAAATCATTTTTTTTATGCGAGTAGCAGTTCTGTCTATGGAGGAAATAAAAAACTTCCTTTTGAAGAGGACGATAGAGTAGATAAGCCGATAAGTTTGTATGCAGCAACTAAAAAGTCAAACGAGCTAATAGCATATACATATAGTCATCTTTTTAAATTGCCAACCACGGGCTTACGATTTTTTACTGTTTATGGACCTTGGGGAAGACCAGATATGGCTTTATTTAAATTTACTGATTCAATTATGCGTAATAAACCAATACGCGTTTTTAATCACGGAAACATGTTGAGAGATTTTACATATATTGATGATGTTGTGGCATCCATCATAAGTTTGATTAAAAAATCCGTTAAAAATAAAAATTATTTAACTAATAAAACTGATGAATCTTTTGATAAAGTTCCATACAAAGTATTCAACATTGGTAATTCTAGTCCGACCAAGCTAACTGATTATATCAAATCTATAGAGAGAAATTTAGGCAAAAAAGCTGAAATAATTTTGGACGAAATGCAACCTGGAGATGTTGAGGCTACGTATTCAGATACAAATTCTTTAGAGGAATATATTAATTTCAGACCTAATACTTCAATAGAAAAAGGTATTGAAGAGTTTATTAAATGGTTTTTAGACTATTATGGATACAGCTAATTTAGGTGAAATAATAAATCGAAAAAACTAATCTGCCAGATTTATTTTCATGTTCCATAGCTGTAATTGGATTAGGATATGTAGGGTTCCCTTTAGTCTCTGAGATTGCAAAAAATGATAAATGTTTGATTAGTGGAAAAAAAATTAACAGAAGGATAATAGGTTATGATCTGGATAAAATTAGAATAGAAGAATTAAAAAATGGAATTGATAGGAATAGTGATTCAGAAATTAATAATTTCCAAAATATAGAATCATTAGAATTTACAGATAAAATTGATAGATTAAAAAATATTGATGTTTTTATCGTTACTGTTCCAACACCAATAAATAAGAAAAAAGAACCAGATTTATCATTTATTATAGAAGCATCAAGAACTATTGGAAATTTAATCAATAGAGATAATTCAACTAATGATAATCAAATCATAATTTATGAAAGTACAGTTTATCCAGGAGTTACTGAGGATATTTGCGTACCATTAATTAAAAAATTTTCAAAAAAAATTTTTAATTCTGATAACTATCAGAATTCTTTTTATTGTGGTTATAGTCCAGAAAGGATAAACCCTGGCGATACTGAAAATACTATTGAGAAAATAAAAAAAGTTACAAGTGGTTCAAACAAAAAAGTTGCATATTGGATTGATTCATTTTACGCATCATTCATAAAAGCAGGGACTTATAAATCTAAAAGTATAAAAGTGGCTGAGGCAGCCAAAATCATTGAAAATACTCAAAGAGATATTAATATTGCTTTGGTCAATGAATTAGCTATTCTTTTTAAGAAACTTAATTTAGATACCAATGATATATTAGAAACAGCTGCTACTAAATGGAACTTTCATAAGTATAAGCCAGGATTAGTTGGAGGTCATTGTATAGGAGTTGATCCATATTATTTAACTTTTAAAGCAAAAGAAATTGGATTTCAAACAGATTTAATTACGTCAGGGAGGAAGATTAATGATCGTATGTATAAATATTTATTAGAACAAATATTATTGCAAGCTAGAAAAAGAAAGATTATACAACAAAAAGAAAAAGTTTTGATTTTAGGAATATCTTATAAAGAAAATTGTTCAGATATTAGAAATTCACAAATTCTTTTATTAGCTGAAAAAATGATTAAACAAAATATGGATGTTACTTTAGTTGATCCTATTGTAAATTCGCAAAAAGTTTTTGAAAAAATAAAGATTAAATCTTATCGATCAATACCTGAAGAAATGAAATTCACATTAATCATTTTAGCTTTGAATCACAAGGAATTTAATTTCTTATCAAATCAAAAAATTAAAAAAATATCATATCCTGAAACAATTATATTTGATCTAACCTATAAATTAATTGGGGATAATATTTTTTATTTATAAATATGCTTAGAAGACTTTGGAAAAATTATTCTAGATATATAAGAGTATCTAATAAAGAAAGTTTAATGGCATTATTTTTAGGAATAATAGGTGCATTTTTAGAAACATTTTCAATATACTTATTAGCTAATATTATTACTGGTCTGGAAAATAATAGTCTTAATTTAAAAATTTTCACTACCGAATCATCCAATGAATTTCAAAAGTTTTATATTTTTATCTTTTTAATTAGTTCAATTCTTTCAGCATTTATTTACTTTATATCTAATAAATATATTGTTAAAGCCAAGTGTAAAATAGAAAGATTTATAAGAGAAGAAATTACTGATATTACACTGAATATTAGATGGGAATATTATTTAAAACTAAGTCAAGGTGATATTTCAAAGTCAATAATTTCTGAGGGACAAAATATATCTGAAGGTTATATGTATTTTTTACAATCACTTACTTATTCTTTTATTGCAATAACTTATTTTTTTATTTGTTTCTTATTAGTTCCAGATACTTTTTTAATTCTCATATTTTATGCTTTCTTAGCATTTAGAGTTTATGTCTACTATTCTAATAAAGCTTCAGATCTTGGAAAGAATCTTTCAAAAATAACTTCTAATATTGGAAATTGGACTTCTTCTATATTTAATAACCTAAAATATATTAGGACGATTAGTAAAGACAATTTAGCAAGAAATGAATCTACAAATTTGTTTTTAAAATTTGCAAATTCATATTCAAGTGCAATGGTTGCAAGTTATAAATCAAAATTAATCACTGAAATACTAACCATTTTATTTATCTTTTTATCGATTCTTTATATAATCATTAGTAAATCAAACGTCTCAAATTTGATACTTTCATTATCACTTTTTGTGAGAATGACGCCAAAGGTTTATAACGCACAATCTAGACTCTTAGATTCAATAGCAATGATTTCTTGGCCGAAATCACATTATGAAAAAATAAATTGGGCAAATAAGTATAAAGAAGATATTAAGACTAATCAACATGAGAAATTTATTTTTAATGGAAAAATAGTTTTTGATGCAATAAAATTTAATTATCCTAATTGCGAAGTATTATTCAATAATTTATCACTTGAAATTAATAAGAAAGAATCTGTTGGAATAATGGGAGAAACTGGATCTGGTAAAAGTACCCTTCTAGATCTTTTGACTGGAATAGTAAAGCCAAGTAAAGGAAATATTATTATATCTGGAGTAAATATTAAAAACTTAAATATTAGTGATTGGAGAGAACAAATTGGAATAGTTATGCAGGACAATTACTTTAAAAATGATAGCGTTGGGGCAAATATTGCATTAGGAGAAAAAATATTTGATAAAGATAAAATTATTTCTTCTTTAAAAAAAGCAAATGCTTGGGATTTTGTAAAAAGGTTACCAAAAGGTATTGATGAGATTATTTATGATAGAGGTATGAGATTTTCTGGAGGCCAAAGACAGAAATTAGCTTTAGCAAGAGCGATATACTCAAATCCAAAAATTTTAATTTTGGATGAACCATCTACAGGACTTGATGAAAAATCTGAAATTGAATTTATTGCCTCTTTAAAAAAATTATTAGGATCAATGGTAATAATAATTATTTCACATAAAAAAGAAGTTGTAAAAATTTGTGATACTGTTTTTAGTCTTAAAGATAAATCACTAAAAAAAGTGAATGTTTAATTTTTTATTCAAAAGAAAAATTAGTAGAACTAAATTGATTTTTATAGCACCTGATATAAATTCTGGTGGTGCGGAAAATATACTATTCAATGTTGCTAAAACATTTAATAAAAAAGATATTGTTCTTATTTCTTTAACTGATATTGGTTTCTACGGCTCAAAATTAAAAAATGATGGTTATCAATTATATCCGCTTTACATGAAAAAAAATATTTTTGTAATCTTTAAATTTATATATTTGATCATTTTAATTTTTAAATATAAGCCTAAAATTGTTCATACATGGTTATATAGAGCAAATCTAATTGGAGGAATTGCGGCAAAAATTGTAGGTGTAAATAAAATATATTGGACAATTCATCATGATTTTGAATATTCAAATTTGATTAGGATGCTTGAAATGAAAATCCTTATTTTGTTTAGCTATGTTATTCCAGACAAAATAATATTTGGATCAAATATTTCAAAAAAAAATCATATTTTAAATGGATACATTAAATATAAATCTATAATTATTAATAATGGTGTATCCACCAAAATATTTAAACCAAATTTAAAATTAAGAAGAGAGCTGAGAAAAGTATTAGGCATAGAGGAAGATTGCTTATTACTAGGAAATATTGCTAGATATCATCCATTAAAAGACCATGAGACTCTTTTTAAGGCTTTAAAAATATTAAAAAATAAAGGTTTGAACTTTAAGTGTATTTTAATAGGCTCTGGGTTTTCAAATAATATTAAAAAGTTTAAAGAAAGAATTAATTTCTATGAATTGAGTCAAAACCTAATAATTTATGGTCAAACTTTTAAAATAAATGAAATTATAAATGCATTTGATTTAAATATATTAACTTCAAAAAAAGAATGTTCACCTATTTCCTTATTAGAGTCAATGTCTACTGGGGTTCCATGCATAAGTACAAATGTTGGAGATGCTTCACAACTTATAATGAATACTGGTTGGACTGTTAAGATCTCAGATTTTAAATCGCTGGCTGAACTTATAAAAAAAATAAATCTTGATAAGAATATTATTAAGATAAAATCCCAAGAAGCTAGAAAAAGAGTAGAGGTTTTTTATCGATTAGAAATAATGATTGAGAAATATAAAGCATTATATTTTTAAAACTTAATTTAAAAAGTAGATAATCTAAACTAAAGGATAATTATCTAAAGATATTAAATGGTTAAATATTTAATGAGATTTGATGATATTAATTCTAGACAAGATTGGGATAGATTTTTTATTATAAAGAATTTATTGGAAAAATATAACATAAAATCAATTTTGGGAGTAGTTCCAAATTGTCTTGATGAAGACCTCTACTCAGGCAAATCTTTTGATGGATATTATGATTATCTTAGATCATGTAAGCTATATGGTGATACTATTGCACAACATGGATATAGCCACGTATATGATAGTAATGATAAAGGTTTTTTTGGAAGTTGCTCTAAATCAGAATTTGCAGGTCATAAATTAAATGAACAATTAAATAGATTAGAGAAAGGGAAAAAAATCTTAGAAGAAGAAGGATTATGGGATCCCGTATTTATGGCACCTTCACACTCATTTGATATGAATACTATTTTCGCATTAAGTAAACTCAAATTTTCTACAATTCTTGATGGTTTTTCTATCCTATCCTATAAAAAATATGATTTAAATTTTATACCACAAATAGCTTCTAAGCCCATTCCTGCTTTTATACCTGGCCTCTCACAATTATGTATACATATAAATACTATCTCAGATGATGATTTTATATCCCTGAAATATTTTATAAGGAGAAATCATCATAATTTTATTTCTTTGAATAACATAATTCCAAAGGCTAATTTTTTAAATTTTATAGATCAATTTTTTACTTATAAATTTGTAAATTTATTTAGAAAGATTCGCAATTTAAAGAACTTTTTTTACAAGATTTTTTTTAAATCAAGATGTTTTTTACAAAGATTATATTATTTTTCAAAATTTAGAAAATATGATATTTATAAATGGCATTTGAAGGGAACTTTCTATTGCAGACAATATAAAATTAAGGCGTTAGAAATAATTGATTCACTAAAACCTGATCTATATGTAGATATTGGATGTGGGCTAGGAGAAATATTATCAAAAGTTAAACTAGAGCCTTCAAGAAAAATTGGCTTTGATATTGATCAAGGACTTACGGAAATAATAAAATCTAATTTTAGAAAAAATTTTATTTTTTTTCATAAGAAACAAGATCTAATAAAGTATCTGAAAAATTTCAGTAACACTAACAATGAAATTGTGGTTATTTCAATGTTAAATTTTATACATACTCTTAGTGAAGATGATCTTATTAATTTTATTTCAGAACTTTATAAAAATATAGGGAGTTATGTTTTGTTAGTAGATAATATTTTTGTTAAATCTTTTCAATATAAATATAGTCATCATTATTATTTATTAAATCATCAAGGTTTGATAAAATATTTTCCTAATGTTGATAATATTAGAAATTTATATTTTATTCAAATTAATTGAAATAAAAATGAGATCTGTTAAGAAAAAAAAATCTGATATGAAAGTGATTTTTGTAATAGCTAATTGTACTTGGTATATATATAATTTTCGAAAAGACCTTTTTAGAAGTTTGCAATCGAAAGGTTTTAGAATAATATTAATATCGGCTAAAGATAATTACTATAAAGATATTTCAAAGTATCTATTTAGATTCGAACGTCTATTTCTTGTAAGAGGATCTGAAAATCCTATCTTTGAGTTTATAACTTTATTACGCATACTATTTTTAAATTTAAAATATAGACCTAAATTTGTACATAACTTTACTATAAAACCTTGCATTTATGGATCACTTATTGCAAGAATTACAAGAACAAATAATATTATTAATCATATAACGGGACTAGGCCCTTCCTTTTTCAGCAAAAGAAAAACAATTAACATTATTAATAAAATTTTAAATCCTATTTATAAGTACTCATTTTCTGGGAGAAATACTCTAAATATATTTCACAATATTCAGGATAGAGATTTATTTATAAATAAAAAATTTACATCAATTAAAAATACAGAAATTATTCAGGGCTCTGGGGTAGATATCGTTTATTTTAAAGAAAATTTTATTAAAGAAAAGTTTAATAAAAATGTTCAGATACTCTTCCCTGCAAGGTTAATAGAGGAGAAAGGAATAATTGAATTAATAATTGCATGTAATGAACTTTGGGAAGAAAATTATAAATTTACCTTGAACTTAGCAGGTGATATTGATAAGCAAAATAAGTCTTATTTGAAAGAAAAAATTTTAAAAAAAATTATGCGTAATAAGAACATTAATTTTGTTGGGAGAACTAATAATATTTTAAAAATATATAAAAAAACAGATATTGTTGTTTTACCCACTTGGAGAGAAGGATTATCAAAATCAATATTAGAATCTGCTTCTATGAGTCTGCCAATTATTACAACTGATGTTCCTGGATGTAAAGAAGTTATTAAACATGGATATTCTGGAATATTAGTTCCTCCTCGAAATGCTAATCAAATAAAAAATGCAATAAGAAATTATTTGGAAAATCCATCAATAGCTCTCAAATATGGTCAAAATGCAAGAAATTCTGTTGTCCATAATTTTTCCTTAGAAAGAATAAATAACCAAATTCTAAAAAAATATGAAACTTATTTTTCTAAATAATTAATGGTTATTTACTTTTTTCCCTTAACTTTTCTTACTCTTATTTTTTTAGCGTCAAATATAAGTAAATATAAAAATTTTTTTAGAAAAAAAATTATTTATTATTCTGTCTGTATTTTTTTTATAATTTTCATTTGCTTTAGATATGAAATAGGTTGCGATTGGATATCTTACGAATATAAGTTTAAGTTGATTGAAGATAGTAGTATTATCTATATTCTCAAAAATCAAAATATATTCTTTGATTTGGGTTTTTCATTTATTGCAAAATCTATTTCATATTTCTTTGGTTTTAAAGAGCTAATATTGGTCTATGGGCTTTTATTTACAATTCCTTTATTTTTATTTTTTGAAGATTTAAAAAATAAATATTTAGCTTTAATAATTTCTTATCCTTATTTTATAGTTGTTGTCGGGATGGGTCCTATTAGACAATCAGCGGCTATAGGGTTTTTTATGTTGAGCCTATTATATTTTGTGCGTAATAAAAATGAAAAATTCTATATTACATCTCTTCTTTCAATATTGTTACATCATTCAGCAATATTTTTTATTGGTTTACTTACTCTTTTTAAGATTAAATATGAGAATTTAAAAATAGATTTATTAGGTAAAATATTTATCTTGTTTGGCTTTATAGTCTTACTTTATATTTCCCCAGAAATATTATCAAAGGTATTTGTATATATTAAATATGTAAAATTTGGTTATATGAATGCTAAAGGGGCTATATTTGTCTGGTTTATTAATTTCTTACCTTTAGTAATATATTTAATGAATAGTAGTAAATTTAAAGTAAAAGATAATTTAAAAAGTTTTTTTAAATTATTTTCAATAATTCAAATATCAATGTTTCCCCTTTTATTTATAAATTCTACAATTGCTTATAGGTTACTTATCTACTTCTTCCCAGCTAGTGTATATCTTTCCTCTTATCTTCCTGAAATCGTAACTTCCAATAATAAGAAGTTTTTTGCTAGATTTGTATTAATATTTTTGGCTTACTTTAGTTTGACTATTTGGTTGAAATTTGCCTTTCATAATTATTGTTGGATTCCTTATAAGAATATTCTATTTAATTAATATTAAATTACACTTTTTTAGAATTAACGTTGTCAATAATTTTGGTGGGCAGTTCAGCGAATTTGTTTTTTAGTATGATGATTTTATCTAAATTTAAATAATAATTTCCATCTGTGATATTTGATAAAAAATCAGAAATAATTATATTTCGATCGTTTTTTATATATTTGAAATTAATATCAAAACTTTTATCTATTGCGATTTTAAATACCGGCATAAGCATCATTTCCTCAATATATTTACCAAATACTCTACAACTCATAATATAATCTACTATTTCGATCTGTTTGTTATTAAATTTAAAACCTAAAGCAGATATTATACCCTCATTCCCAAGTCGATCTGATGACTTTCCTAAATAATATATATGGTTATCCTTATTCAAAATTTCAAAAAAATAAGAATTATTGAACTTGCGACCAGAAAGATTAAATTGATTTGTTCTATTAAATAATTGGATAACTCTATCAATATTTTTGTTCTTTGGCGATAACTTTTCAGTTTCTAATATTAAATTTAGAGATCTAATCCAATCATCTTTTGAATTGATTTTGTTTGATTTTTTTTTTAATAAGTCATTCCTTTTTATATTCTCTTTGTATGATTTTGTTCTATCTTTATCTTCTTCAGTTAGATAATTCAAATCAAATAATTCGCTTGTAGATAAATAAACTGGATACTTATAAATGTTTTTAGGAACTTTAAATATAGAAATTCCTTTACAATTATGGCTTACTTCATCACATTCATAGTCGCTATCATCAATAAATATCGTATCCATTAGTGATATATTTAATTCATTACAAATTTCAATAACATTTTTACTTTTTGGTTCCCAATTTATCCTGTAGGTAATAATATCTGATTTTGAAAAAATACTTTTACCTTTATTAAAAAGAGCGTTTAATGCTATATCTTCATTATTTTTACTGCAAATTGCAAGTAAAAATCCTTTATTTTTAAAATCTAATAAAATTTTTTGAACACATCTAAATACAGAACCTATAGGATCAGACCTATCTATATTAATTCCATTGACAAAATCCTCTCCAAGTGTGCCTTTCCATAACGTATTGTCTAAATCAACAATTATCAGTTTTTTCTTTTTTTGATTTTTAATTTTTTCATACATATTTATTTGATTTAGTATTTTTGCAGAATTTTCTTCATTATAAATTGATGAAAATCTAAAATAATTTTTACTTATTTCTGATGAAATTTTCTCAATACCTATTAAAAAAACGAAATTTGATAAATGACTATAAGTTTTAAATAATTTAGAGTTAATATCTTGTATTGCCATGTCTTGTGAATCAAATTCATAGAAATATTCATTAAATCTATTTCTAAATATGAAATGCTTTGGGACAAATGGAAAGTAAATTAGTGTCCCTTGATAAGATAAATTTTTTATTACTCTATTAAGAGTATTGAAAATGAATTCAGTATTCTTTTTAATTTCATCTTCGTAATTATTTATACTTTCAAAATTATTATAAAAATTTTCAGTTATTAATAAAAGGCACTTATCATATCTTTTTTTTATTAGTTTTTCACACCCTGGAGCAAAAGTTATGACTTTTTCGATATTTATATTATTAGTTTTTGAACTTTTTTCTAAAAGAAATGTAGGAGAATCACTTATTACAAGCATTTTATTTATTAATAACTCTTTGAATTAAATCAACAAAATCATTGAAATCTAATTCATCAGTTTCAAATGTTTTTTCAAGCAAATCACACCCTTCAAATCCAATCTCCTCTAATTGATCTTCAACAGAAGAAATTATTTGGACAATATCAATACTTTCATAAGTAGAATTACTTCCTGTAAATTTTGTTTTGAAATCTACTAAAGTTTCCTTCTTTATTATTTCGTTGACAGCTTTCTCTATTATTTGTGAAATTTCAGATTTTACCATTCCTCAATTTTTAATTATTAGGTAAAGGCATTATAATGGATTATTATGAAAAATTTTGATAAAGGAATATTAATTGTTGCTCATCCAGATGATGAATGCTTATTTGCTACTTCTATTCTAGATAGTATATCAATGTTAATTATATGTTTTAATGATATTCCTAAAGAGGAAGTTATTTCTTTAAAAAGAATTAATTCAATTGAATCCTATCCTTTGAAAGATTTAAAAGTTTTAAGTCTTAATCTAAAGCAATCTGAGAAAGCATTCTTCCCTATAAATTGGCTAAACATTAACGAAAAATTTAGCGGAATAAATGGAGGTTATATAAATACATCTTATGATAATAATTTCAACAAAATATTAAATAAATTGAGAATTATTATTCCAAATAATAGTTTAATAATTAGTCATAATCCATGGGGCGAGTATGGTCATGCCGAACACTGCCAAGTCTTTAAAGCCTCATTTCAAATTGCTAAAGAAACTAATTCTAGACTTTTTGTTGATGGCTATTTTAGTAATTTATCGAAGGTTTATGCTAATAGAAAACTCCATTTGTTAAAACAAATTAATTTTGTATTTAAAACCAATATTAAATTATATAATTTATTAAAAAATCATTATTCAAAATTTGGTTGTTGGACATGGTACGAAAACTATCAATTACCTAAAAATGAATCTTTTTTTGAAGTTGATCTAATCAAAAATCCATCATCAAGAAACTTAAGAAAAAATAAAAAAGTAGAGTTACCTTTGATTTATATAAAACATATTAATCCTTTTAAATATTATGTATTTTCTATTTTAAAAAATTTGATTCCCTATAACTATAAAATTATTTTTAGGAAATTTTTTTTAAAAAAGATTTTTTAATAAAGTAAATGTTAATTAAAAATATTAAAAGTAATGATGAATTAGGAAATGCAATTTCTTATTTAAAATCTTCATTTTCATGGTCGAACAAAAAGGCTAATAAATTAAAAACTAATATAATTTCCAATAATAAAAATTTTGGAATTTATGGTTATGTAATTATGAATAATAATAGCAATTTAATTGGTGCTATTTTATTCTTTTATAACGAGTATTTAAATAATTCAAATAAGAAAATTAAGGTTTTGAATATCTCGAGTTGGTATGTTAGTAAAGAGGCTCGTGGTATGTATTCTTTATTAATGATTAAAAGGATTTTAGAGGATCATTCAGAATTTTTAATAACAAATGTTTCCGCAAATAAAAAAGCCTACCAGATATTTAAAGCTTTAAATTTTAAGGATTCAAATATTTTTAACAAAAAATATCGTATTTTAGATTTTGTTCTTAGTAAGAGATTAATTGATAATAGGAACCTAAAACTTTTTTTAAATTCTAAATTACATTGCAATCAAGAAGTTCCCTTTAAAATTTCTCATAAAAAATTTTCATGCAGATTATTTTATTTAGGAAATAATCAATTAAAAATATTATCGTGTAACACAATATTAGAAAAAAATATTGGTTTTTTAAAAA
Organism: Prochlorococcus sp. AG-673-L20; assembly: GCA_003211135.1. GTDB lineage: Bacteria > Cyanobacteriota > Cyanobacteriia > PCC-6307 > Cyanobiaceae > Prochlorococcus_A. The sequence goes on from QCTN01000021.1 coordinate 20,482, forward strand.
TCAGAATTAGAGGTTTACGTATTTTATGGACTTCTGATCCTGAAATCTTTAGTCAGAATTCTTATAGAATTTTGCTTTTCTATTTTTTAAGAAATTTTGCATTTTTTATAACTACACATTGTGAGTCTTTTCAAACAAAGATTAAACCTTTTAGCATAACTAATCAAATATATTATTCTTCCGACGATCATAAAAATACAAATATGGCTGTGTGGAGTGAGTTGCCTTTTATTTGAATAATATTTTAATAATTTTAAAAGTTTAACCATTAAAATTTGTTTTAAACATTTAAATCTACAAAAATAACCTTCATAAAAAAATAATTAATATTTCTACTTGTTTTTTCTTTTTCAAATATATAGACTTATAGGCAATTATTTTTTAAAATTTTTAAAAATAAGAGTTTGAATGTTAATTAGAAAGGTAACTGTTATTCAAATATTATTAAATACTATTTCAAAACAACCCAGAGCCTTTAAAACTTTTATTGCATGTTTTATTGATATAGCCTTTTGTGCATTTTCGGTTTGGATTTCTTATTATCTTCGTTTAGGTGATTTTGTTGCTTTAACTGATAGAGGATTAAATACGTTCCTGTTTTCTATAATTATATCTTTACCTATCTTTATATTTTTTGGTATTTATAAGGCAATATTTAGATATTCTGGTCTTTATACTATCTTTTTAGTTTCAAAAGTAATCTCTATTTATGGGTTAATATATGCGAGCATAATTCTTGTTCTCGGAGTAAATGGGATACCAAGAACTATAGGTTTAATTCAACCTTTGGTCTTTGGGATTTTTATAGGCTCTTGGAGAATACTTACACGGTTTTTACTTTTAAAATTTGATGATAAATCTATTAGAAATAATAATATTTCTAATGTATTAGTCTATGGAGCAGGCAAGGCAGGTAGGCAATTAGTCAGGGCATTACAGGAAAGTAGAGAAATATTAATAAAGGGGTTCCTTGATGATGATTTAAATAAACGAGGTTGCTTTATTGATGGTAAAAAGATTTACTCACTCAAAGACTTAAATAGTTTAATAAGAGAGGGGGGGATTAATTTAATTCTTCTTGCTATGCCTTCAATTTCTATTATTAGAAGAAGTAAGATAGTAAAGAATTTATCAAATTATCGAATCGCAGTACGTACCATTCCATCTATTTCTGATCTAGCTAAGGGTAAAAGTTTAATTACTGATTTTCTAGAATTAAATGTTGATGATTTATTAGGCAGAATTCAGGTGGAGCCTAATGGCAAACTAATGAAGAAAAATATTCTTGGAAAAACTATTATGGTCACTGGCGCTGGTGGTTCGATTGGGAGCGAATTATGTAGGCAAATTGTTCGATATGAACCCACTAAGATTTTACTTGTTGAACTTAGTGAATATGCTTTATATTTAATTCACTCTGAGCTGGATCATATTAATAAAAAAAATTTTGAAGTCGTTCCATTAATAGCTTCAGTTCAAGATAAAAGAAGGATTAAAGAGATAATTTCAATATGGAATCCAGCAACTATTTTTCACGCAGCTGCATATAAGCATGTGCCTATTGTTGAACATAATCTCGTTGAAGGTTTAAAAAATAATCTTTTTGGAACATTTGATATCGCTAAATTAGCTTTAGAAAATGGAGTTCCAAATTTTGTATTTATTTCAACTGATAAAGCCGTTAGACCAACTAATTTTATGGGTGCGACAAAAAGACTTGCTGAAATAAGTTTACAAGCTTTTAATGATAAACAAATTCTTGAAAAAAATTTCAAGACAAAGTTTTCAATAGTTAGATTTGGAAATGTCCTAGATTCTTCTGGTTCAGTTATACCAAAATTTAGAGATCAGATTAGAAATGGTGGACCAGTAACATTAACGCATAATGATATAACAAGATATTTTATGACGATTACCGAAGCTGCTCAATTGGTTATACAATCAGGTGCTATGTCTGAAGGCGGAGATGTATTTGTCTTGGATATGGGTGAACCAATTAAGATTTACGATCTAGCAAAAAGAATGATCGAATTGTCTGGAAAGTCAATTAAAAATAGCAGAAATATGCAAGGTAATATTGAAATAAAAATAACGGGATTGAGACCAGGAGAGAAATTATATGAGGAACTTCTTTTATCAGAATCTCCAATAAAAACGAATCATCCTAAAATTTTCAGATTAAACGAGCCTTTTATAAAATTTGAAGATTTAAATAAAGAAATTGATGATTTAAAAAAATTAGCAAAATATAATAATTTAGAAATAATTGTTGAAAAACTAAAAATTCTCGTAAATGAATATTCACCTAATTCAAATATTATTGACCATACATATACAAAAGGTTAGTCTATCAAATATACAGATATGAATAGTGAAGCTAACGATCAATGAAAAATTTATAATTTACAATAAATGTTTCAGAGTTTATGATTTGTTCATATCTATTTTAATGATTTTACTTTTATGTCCACTTATGATTCTGGTTTTAATATTTTGTTTTGTAGAAACTGGCCAGCCAATTTTTGTTCAAAAGAGAGTAGGAAGGAATCTTAAAGCATTTTATTTAATAAAATTTAGAACAATGCGACTTAATACTCCCTCTGTATCATCACATTTAATAAATAAAGATTCTGTTACTAATTTTGGGAAAATTATTAGACTAATGAAAATTGATGAGCTTCCTCAACTTATAAATGTTATTAAGGGAGATATGAGTTTAGTAGGCCCAAGACCTTGTCTTTTTAATCAAAAAAAATTAATCAATGAAAGAATAAAACATAATATATTTATAGTTAAACCTGGAATTACTGGATTAGCACAAATAAGAGGTATTGATATGTCGAAGCCAGAAAAACTAGCAAAGCTTGATAAAATAATGATTTCCAAACTTACTCAAATAAATTATTTTAAATATTTATTTTTGACTTTATTCGGAAAAGGACTTGGAGATAAAGTAAAAAATACTTAAAATTATTTAACTTTAGTTATCTTTATTCAAGATTCGCCTTATTAAAAAACTTTAATAGAAGTATTAATTTGAAGATTTTAAAAAGAAATTTTTTATTTTATGATCATTCAAATTTTCAAAAATAAAGAAACCAAATGATGAAGTTAATGCAAAAAAAATAAAATTAAATGCAATTTTTAAAATTAATGCAGTTTCATTATTTAACATACAAACCCAACTTCCAAAAGTTAAGGAAATTAGAATTAGAAAGAGAACCTTTTGGAATCTGTATTTTATATTAAATTTATTGTTAACTGATATCATCCTTAATATAGTTGGCAAAAGAAATATTGAATGAATTAATCTATAACTCCAGTTAGAACCAAGAAGATATGAAAACACAATTAGTAAAGTGCCAATTAAAAAATACTCTTTCTCAATACTTTTTATTCTTGAAAGTTGATGGTTAATTATATTAAATTCTTTATTAAGGAAAAAATATATTACTATTACTGCCAATAAAAAAATTACCACAAATAAAAGATCTTTTGAAATTAAATTAAAACTAATTAAATTAATATCTTTAAATAAATAATTCATTTCTTTTATACCAAAAGTATAAAGATTAATTGATGGATTTGGAAACCTAGATTTTAGATATAGAAATTCTTCCTTATGTATAAAGAACCAAAAAGTATTTATAAAAATTATAGAAATTATATATTTATAGGTTTTTGTAATCTTATTTTGCAAAAATATTAAATATAAACAAATTGGATAATATTTCATAGCACTAAGTGCCCAAATTATTAAAAGTGGAAAAATATTTTGAACATGTTTTTTGCTAATTAAATATGGAATGCCAAAACACAAAAGAAAGATAATTATGTCATCATTACATCTTTCTACTGCAAGAATTACGTTTGGATTAAAAATGCATCCAGCACCCAGAATAAGACAGATTATATTTGATCTTCTTAATAGAGATACAGATTGGATAAGAAAAAATGATACTAAAAAGCTTCCTAACCAAATGGAATTATCAACTCTTAAA
>QCTN01000022.1 GCA_003211135.1 Prochlorococcus sp. AG-673-L20
GACAGTTGTTAAATTACAAGAAAATTAAGGATTTTTTTATTTTTTAATTTGCTTGAACTTAACCGTTCCACCTCAGGATGTAACCCCTTTCTCCAAGAATAAAGCCTTTTTTAGCATCTAATTCATCTTTCTCCAAGAATTGAATCTTGATAAAGTTAGTTGGCAAATTTGAAGCAACAGGATCAGAATCCCACGTCTTACCATCATCTTTACTAACTATCAAAGTCCCATTACCACCGCCGGCCCAGATATTCCCTTCAGGGTCCCAACCCATATCTAAATAGTTGTAGCCATTAAGAATCGGAACTATTGGTTTAGTCCAACTTTCCATATCATTACTATTGTCATTAAATCTTATCTCAGCACCTCGGGACAACATCCATAAATTTCCGTCTGGATTAAATCCTATACCTTGAACTCTCTTACTACTCGCTCTTTGATGAGCTATCCATGTATCACTTCCACTTTCGAGAGTAGAGAAAAAATTACCAAGACTACTTACACTTACATAATCTCCATTGGATGTTCTTCTTAAATCTCTAATACCTCCCTGCTCGGAAGGGTCTGATACCTTGGCCTCCCATGTTTCACCACTATTTGAAGTTGTATAAATAGCAGCTGAAGTTGTTGCCAATTCAGCAACCCCATCATCAACAGTTGAGACTAAGAAAGGCTGGCCAGGCAGCTTACCAAGGGATAACCTGGTCCAATTCTTACCTTCATCAATCGTATGCATAACTAAAGAGGGTTGTCCTATCAACCAACCTTCAGAACCCTTAAAATCTATATCAAGTAAACGAAAATTCTCCTCTGCAGCAATATCTAACGATCTTTTTTCCCATGATTTTCCTCCATCATTAGATTCCATAATTAGCCTATTTGATCCAACTAAAAATCCATGATTATTATCTATGAAATCTATATCTAATGCATTTGATTGATCTTCAAATTGAATTGTTTCCCAGGGACTACTCTCGCTCATTTTTACACCTGTTGAAGAACAGCTACTTAAAACAAAGCAAAGTGTAAATGTTAGAAGAAGGTTTGGAATGCTAGTTAAAAATTTTTTCATGGATATATTTTAGTGCAAAGAGTACAAAGAAAGGAAACATGCAGCTGCAAATGCTAAACCCCCAAATATTAAAATATTTTTCTGACCAGGTGGCAAACTATTGAATCCAAAGCCATAAGTTAAATTCTCTTCAAAACCACTAGGTTTTTCTCTTGGTCCTATATCTTTATATAAATTTTTACCTGCTCTACATACTGGACAAGCAAAAGTATTTCCATCTATTGACGAGAAAGGTGTATTTTTAGGTATGTTAAGTTTCTTGTTGCCTTCTATGGGATCATAAATGTATCCACAACTTCTACATTCGAATCTATTTTGTTCTAAATTAGTAATGAGTTCTTTATCTTTAAATTCTGAGAGTTTTTCAGAAGATTTTTCATTTGCTAAATCTTCAACTATTTGGTTATCCTCAGAAATTGATTGATTGTTTTCACTCACGATTTAGTATTTAACTTAAGAGACTCTAAAAGATTTTGCTGAATTAAGCGAATTTTTCAACAATTTATTTAAATGTTTTCACTACCAGGCTACGAATATTTCTTAGGTTTTTTAATAATTGCTGCGGCAGTTCCAATTTTAGCTTTAGTTACTAACCTCATAGTTTCTCCAAAAGGAAGAACCGGAGAGAGAAAACTTACCTACGAATCAGGGATGGAGCCTATTGGTGGAGCTTGGATTCAATTCAATATCAGATACTACATGTTTGCATTAGTATTCGTTATATTTGATGTAGAGACAGTATTTCTTTATCCTTGGGCGGTTGCATTCAATAGACTAGGTTTACTAGCATTTATTGAAGCTCTAATATTTATCTCAATATTAGTAATTGCTCTTGCTTACGCTTGGAGAAAAGGAGCTTTAGAATGGAGTTAAAAAGTTGAACAATTCACTTTCACCAAAAGCAATAAGGGAACTGAGAGAAGAAACTTGTAATCCTCTCGGTGCTCCCCAAGTCACGACTGACTTGAGTGAAAATATCATAATGACAAGTTTAGATGATCTTCACAACTGGGCAAGATTAAGTAGTCTATGGCCACTTTTATATGGAACTGCATGCTGTTTTATCGAATTTGCAGCACTCATAGGATCTCGATTTGACTTTGATAGATTTGGCTTAGTCCCTAGAAGTTCCCCAAGACAAGCTGACTTACTAATTGTTGCTGGAACAGTCACAATGAAAATGGCACCAGCATTAGTAAGATTATATGAGCAAATGCCAGAACCAAAATATGTTATAGCAATGGGAGCTTGTACCATAACCGGTGGAATGTTTAGTGCAGACTCAACAACAGCAGTTAGAGGAGTTGATAAATTAATACCTGTTGATTTATACCTTCCTGGATGCCCCCCTAGACCAGAAGCTATTTTTGATGCCGTTATAAAATTAAGAAAAAAAGTTGCTAATGAAAGTATTCTTGAGAGGAGTAAAGCTAAACAAACTCACAGATATTTAACTGTAGAGCATGAAATGAATCTTATTTTTTCAGAAAATACTGGTGAGTATTTAAATAAAAAATCTGAAAAGTCAATAGAATCCTCGAACTTAAACCAAATAGAAGAAAGTAGTGAAAATGTATATGAAACAAATTCTATAAATAAACAAATAAAATAATGGAAAACAATAGTCCACCTGAATCTTCAGAAGAAATTGTAGAACAAAGAGGAATAGTAAGTAATCAGCTTTCTGAAGATGGAATTACAAACAAATCTTTAGGAAATGATCATATAGGTGTTGAGATACTTTCAGTAAAACCAGAAGATTTGTACTCAGCAATATCTACTTTAAATGGATATGGTTTTAATTATCTTCAGTGTCAAGGAGGTTACGATGAAGGGCCAGGCAAATGTCTTGTAAGTTTTTACCATTTAATCTCAATTGGAGATATTGAAGATATAAAAGAGATTAAAGAAATTAGAGTAAAAGTCTTTTTAAATAGAGATTCAGATTTATCTGTACCTAGCCTTTATAAAATTTTCAAGGGGAGTGATTGGCAAGAAAGAGAAACTTATGATATGTTTGGAATCAATTTTGCTGACCATCCAAATCCAACAAGACTCTTAATGCCAGAAGACTGGAGAGGGTGGCCATTAAGAAAAGATTATATCCAACCTGACTTCTATGAATTACAGGATGCTTACTAAATATATATTAATTTAATTTCTTTAATTTTTTATTAATAAACATTACTGCCCTTGCAAGTCTTCGGGGGTCATGCCGAAGTGTTGGAGTTATCTTCCTTGAATATAGAGGTGCTTGCAAAACGTAATATCCTTTTGAAATTAATTCTTCTTTATTACAAACCACCGGTACGGCTCCTCTACTTTGGTAATAATCAACAAGCGGAGACTTTTCAAATTGGATTTGAGAAAGTATTGCATTAAATATTCGAGTTTTTACACCAAAATTTGATAATTGCTTTTCTATTGCTTTGATGTGCTGATACACATCAAGACCATCCGTTTCACCCGGCTGAGTCATCAAATTACTTATATAGATCTTTGGAGCATTACTTTCTAGAAGAGCATCTACAATTTCTGGGACTAATAAATTAGGTAGCAAAGAAGTATAAAGACTTCCTGGACCAAGTACTATTAGGTCTGCTTCTTTTATAGATTCAATAGCACTAGGAAGAGCTGGAGGATTTTCAGGAAGATAACCAATCCTGGAAATCAAATTTTTAGATTGACTTATTTTACTTTCACCAAATATTTTTTCACCATTTTCAAGTTCTGCCCAAAGCATTACATCTGTATTAGTTGCCGGTAATACTTGCCCTTGTACTGCTAAAACTTTACTAGAGGCCTGAACGGCCTTTTCTAAACTACCTGTAATTGTTGTTAGAGCAGATAAAAATAAATTACCAAAACTATGTCCCTCTAATCCACTACCTCCAGAAAATCTGTATTGAAACAATCTTGTCAAAATTGGTTCTTCGTTCGATAAGGCTGCCAAGCAATTTCTTATATCTCCAGGTGGCTGAACTCCTAATTGTTTTCTTAAAACTCCGCTACTCCCTCCATCGTCTGAGACTGTAACTATAGCAGTTATATTACTGCTATAGTTTTTTAGGCCTTTCAACAAAGTTGACAAGCCCGTTCCTCCTCCGATAGCAACAATGTTTGGGCCTCTTTTTAATTTACTCTTTACTCTTAGTGCATCTACTAGAAATGTATTTTTTTCTGGAACAAGAGCTTTTTGTATAGAATTAATACTTCTATTTTGGCCAATACCAATCAAAAGAAGTCCAAACACAAAAATTAATGGTCCTAAAACCGAAATAGGCAAAATTTTTCTTACCACATTCATTATCAAGAAAAAAACTTCTATTAACCAATAAAGAGGTCTTAAATCAGTCCAGATTGCAATACCCAATAAGGAAGTTAATAAACCAAAAGCAGAAGTTATCATCCATCTTTTAATTACCAACCCTGGCAATAGCCAACTTAGAATTCTTATGATTCTATTTATCAAACTTAAATTCGACTTTTTAAAATAAGATAAGGTTCTTTTTATTCTTTTTTTCTTCTTCTGCATCAAAAATCCTCTTAAATTTTTTTAAAATTTAAATATATCTAAATTAATTATAAATCAAATACATACATCCTTTTTTATTTTTAAAAAGTAGGCAATATGTATTTAAAGACAACTTCCTCTATATACATTTTGAAAAAATCAAAACATGCGGTAGAAACTAATAATCTCTCTATTAGTTGGGGAGAACTTAATGTACTAAATAAAATCAATTTAAAACTTTATGAGGGAGAAAAATTAGCTATTGTTGGCCCTTCAGGTTCTGGGAAATCAACTATATTAAAAATTTTGGCAGGTTTAATTCTCCCCACTGCGGGAGAATTAAGCATATTTGGAGAAAAACAAACTTACTTAAGATTAGATCAAATTAATCCTCCAGATGTAAGGTTAGTTTTTCAGAATCCTGCTTTATTAGGATCTTTAACTATTGAAGAAAACGTAGGCTTCATACTTCAAAAGAATAAAAATTTATCCAAGAAATTTATTCAAGAAATTGTAAGAGAATGTTTAGAAGAAGTAGGATTGTTTAATGTTGAGAAAAAGCTTCCAAATGAATTAAGTGGCGGTATGCAAAAAAGAGTAAGTTTTGCAAGAGCATTAATTACAGATCAAGATTTAGATAAAAAAAGTCAGCCATTATTGCTTTTTGACGAGCCTACTGCTGGTCTTGACCCTATTGCTTCATCAAGAATTGAAGACTTAATTAATAAAACAAATAATAAAGCCAATGGATCATCTATTGTTGTTAGCCATGTTCTTAGTACTATAGAAAGGACTTCAGAAAAAGTTGTTATGCTCTATGGAGGTAAATTCAGATGGGCTGGTACGATTGATGAATTTAAAGAGAGTAATGATCCTTATGTTTTTCAATTTAGAAATGGGAAACTTGCAGGACCAATGCAACCAAAAGACATTTAAAAATTATGCGTAGAAGCTTAAGAGATTCGATAGTAGGATTTTCCTTATTAGGAGGTTTATTAGTATTTACATTTTTTTCATTCTGGTTAAGAGGTGTAAAACTGTCTTCGAAAAATTGGTATCTTTTTGCAGAATTTAATAATGCAAGCGGTTTATCAAAAAAGTCTCCAGTAACTTATAGAGGGATCTTAGTAGGTTCAATAGAGGATATTATTTTTACTAATGAATCTATCAAAGCAAAAATTGTTTTAAATAATCCAGACATTATTCTTGCCAAGCCTGCATTTGCAAGAGTTGTTACTAATTCATTTTTAGGGGGCGATGTTCAAGTCGCATTAGAAACTAGTGAAAAAACAATCCCAAAGAATACTGCAAAAGCCATATCAGAGGAATGTGATAGTAAATTAATTATTTGCCAAGGAGACACTATTACAGGAAAGCAGCTATCGAGCCTCTCAAACATCACTAACCGGATAAATCAAATCCTTAAAGAATCAAATCAAGAAAATTTAATTGAAAATATAGTTAAGTCAATAGACCAATTTGATAAAACACAAGAAAATCTTGATGAACTAATTTACTTATCAAAGCAGGAAATTATAAGAGTTAAACCTCTTATAAAAGAAGTAACCATAGCAGCAGGTCATTTAAACAATATTTTGTCTACTATCAATGACGAAGAAACTCTAAAAGATATTAAATTAACTATCGAAGCAGCCGAGTCAATATCAGGCAAATTTGATGACATGAGTGATGATTTTGAACAATTAATGAAAGATAAAGAATTAACTAAATCTATAAGAGATTTAACAATTGGACTATCAAAATTTCTTAATGAGATTTACCCTTAAAAAATTTAAAATTCATTAATCGCATTTAAGGCCATGGCGGCAATTGTCTTATCGGTAGCTTTAGGCAATTGAACATATTTCCCTTGTGCAGCTTCTGCAAGTTCTTTTCCAAAGCCACTAGCTATAAATTTCCTTTCTGTATCTATTATTAATAATTTTATTCCTAGCATAGGGTATTTAGCGGCAATATCTAATACTTCTTGTTTCAAATTCGCATTTTCATTTTCTTTAACCTCTGATTGCCCTAATGATGTACCTAAAGGGACATTTCCTCTCCCATCAGTTATTCCAACAACAATGACCTGACCTATATCTCCTGTGGAAAGAGCATTTTTTGCTACTTTTGCTGATTGAGTCAACCCGTGAGCCAAAGGAGATCCACCCCCACATGGCATAGTTTCTAACCTTCTTTTTGCTGCAGTAATAGATCTAGTTGGAGGCAGAAGAACCTCTGCTTGGTTCCCTCTAAAAGGTATAAGAGCTACTTCATCTCTATTTTCATAAGCCTCAGTCAAAAGTCTGATGACGGCGCCTTTAGCACTTTGCATTCTATTAAGAGCCATAGAACCACTAGCATCAACTAGAAAAATAACCAAAGCTCCTGCCTTTTTTTGAAGGAGCTTTGCCCTAAAATCATTTTCTTCAATAATTATAGTTTTATTCGGATTCTTTAATCTTCTGGATTTCTGATAAGGAGCAGCGGCTCTTAGAGTTGCATCAACAGCAATTCTTTTTACTTTACCTCTTGGAATTAAAGGTCTGACATATCTACCTCTACTTTGACTAAGAATTACTGATCTACTTCCACTATTTCCTGCTTTAGATTTTCCCGATGAAAAGAGCAATAAATCAGGATCTACAATACATGATTCAGGATCAAGAATAAATTCTTCTGGGACATCAGGAGTAGAATCTTCCTCCCCATCAGAATTTTCTTGTTCTTCTTCTTGATTATCCTCATTTTCATTAGATTCAGGTTCAGAATCTTCATTATTTGACTGAGGTGGCGGTGAGCTCTGATCCTCAGGTGGTGGTGGTTGAATATCATCATCCTGAGGTGGGATTTGTGTCGCTCTTGGAAGAATTACTAACCTTACTGCGACCTTTAAATCATCGGAATTAACATTCTCATCACCTCGAAGGGCTGCATTTGCTTTAGCAACTTTTACAGCAAACAATTCAGATCTATGCCCTTCAACACCCCCACGAAGGGCTTCATTAACTAAATAAGTTATTTGTTCTTTGGTAATTTTTACATCTTTTAACCATTGCCTAGCCAAAATTAACTGGGTTGACAAATTATCAGATTCTTCAGACCATTTTTCTGAAAACTTTATATTATTTTCAGCATGAGACAATACCGATTTTGTTATTTCAACTCTTTGGTTATTATCTATAGATTGATCTGCAGAAAGAACAATTGCAAATCTATCTAATACATGATCTCTTAAAGCCCCTTCTTCAGGATTATAAGTTGCAATAAGTAGTGATCTGCAAGGATGAGAAAGACTTAATCCATCTCTTTCAATATTATTTTGTTCTCTACCAGTAGCTTCAAGAATTAAATTTACAATCCCGTCATCCAATAAATTAATATCATCAACATACAAAACACCTCTATGAGCCTCTGCTAAAATTCCTGGCTGAAAAACTTGTTCTCCAGTATTCAATGAAGCCGAAACATCTATAGATCCAACTAGTCTGTCTTCCGTAATTCCAATAGGGACTTGAATAAATGGAGCCTGTACAACCTTACTTGGAACACTTTCAATTTGATTAAGGTAATCAATCCCTATATTTTTCGCTATTAATTGATTAATATTTTTATCCCATTCTTCAGGTTTAGATGGATCTAAATTTCTACTTATAGGTCTAAAAGAACTATTATTTTCAGTTAATTTCTCAAGTATTAATTCATTATCTATTATTTCTATCGGTGGGATTAAGGAATGCAAACCTCTTGCCAATACAGACTTACCGGTACCTCTGCCACCTGCAATGATCACTCCTCCTAAGCTAGGATCGACAGCTGCCAAAAGTAAAGATAATTTTAATAAGCTATGACCTGTAATTGCAGCTAATGGAAATGCTCTAAACGAATCCTTCTTTTGCATTAAATCCTTTATGTCTTCTTTCCCTTTTAACTTTTGTTCCAAAATCACTTTAAAAATCCCTGATATAGAATTTATCCAATAACGTAGTTTTTTGTAGTGAAATTATCAAATCTTAATATCAAAAATGGACTATGTATATCTCTAGGAGCAAATATTGATAGTAATTATGGTAAACCTATCGAATCATTAATAATTTGTAAACCAAAAATAGAGAACCTTATCAAGAATTGGATAAATCAATCTAAATCTCTTGAAAAAGAAATTGAATCATCAAAAACAATTTTTTATTGGTCCTCAATATATGAAACAAGTCCTCATGGAGTTATGGATAATCAACCAAATTATTTAAATACTCTTCTTTTAGTAAAAAGTAAGTTTTTTCCAAACCTAACAACAAACAACGCAAAATTACTCCTAAGAGAATTGAAAAATTTGGAAAGAAATTTTGGGAGAAAAAAGACACCTAATAATATGAAATGGCTATCTAGATGTTTAGATTTAGATATTTTATGGTGGGAAGATTTTTGTTTCAAGGATGAAGAATTAATATTGCCTCACCCAAGATTTATGAATCGTAATTTTGTAATATCTCCTTTGTCTGAGGTACTAAGCAAAACACAAAAAGTAAAAAAAATAAAAGAACCAAGATGGCTTGTTGATTAATTTACACAATTCTAAAATAATTGTTAGGGTGTTTTTATTTAAATTATGGAAGATAAGAATCACTTCAAAAAAGCCATTTTCAAAGAAAAAATATCTGAATTAAGAACAAAAAAATTTAGTTTTGAAATAAATAGAATTGAACTTCCCAATGGACATGAAGATGAATACGGACAAATAATATTCCCAAACGCTGCATTAGCTGTACCAATAACAAAGGATAATAAAGTTATACTTCTTCGCCAATATAGATTTGCAGTATCAAGATATTTACTTGAGTTTCCAGCAGGTACTTTAGAAATAGGAGAGACCCCAATAAACTCAATCAAAAGAGAAATTCAGGAAGAGTCTGGATATAAAGCAGAAAAGTGGGATGAACTAGGTGCTCTTGTTAATGCTCCTGGATATTCAGATGAAATAATTCATTTATTTCTTGCACGCGATTTAAGCAAATTACATAATCAGGTAAAAGGAGATTTAGATGAAGATATAGAAGTTTTACTTATGGACCCTGAAAGTTTAGATAATTTAATTTGTAGTGGTAATGAAATTCTGGATGCAAAAACTGTAACAGCTTGGTTTAGAGCAAAGCAATTTTTGGGAATTAAATGAATAACCCCAGAATACTTTTTTGGCATAGAAAAGATCTTCGAACCAATGATAATAATGCTTTGAAAAAAGCATTTTCTCTATCAAATGCTATTACTTCAACCTATATTTTAGATCAAAATTACTCTTACGATTTCAATGCAAAATCTAGAGCATGGTTTCTTGGGAATTCACTCCAAGAATTAAGTAAAAATTGGGAAAATCTCGGAAGTCGATTGATTATAGATGAGGGGGACCCCTTAATTCTGATACCTAAATTAGCTAAATTAATTGATGCTAAGTTTGTTGTTTGGAATAAAGCGATAGAACCTTATGAAATTAATAGGGATTTAGAAATAAAAGATACTTTAAAAAAATTTAATATTGAGTTTATAGAATTATGGGATCACCTATTAATAGAGCCTTCTAAAATTTTTACTGGAGGTAACAAACCATATTCAGTTTATGGTCCATTTTACAAGAATTTAAAGTCGAAAATAAATTTATTAAATTCGAAAAAAAGTTTAAATAATATTGGTAATTTAAAAGATTTAGAGATAGGGCTTAAAGAAAAAAAGAAAATTGATACGTCAAGATTAATATTAGATCGATTTCAAAAAAATATAGATTTTTCTGGATTTGAATTATGTCCTTGCAAACCCGGAGAGCTCGCTGCAGAAAAATTATTAGAACAATTTATTTGCCAAGATAAAATCAGATCTTATGACACTTCAAGGGACTTTCCATATCAGAATGGAACATCATTCCTTAGCGCTTCATTGAGATTTGGAACTATAAGTATACGAAAAGTCTGGGATGCAACATTATTTCCTGACTTACTAAATATAAATAAACACAGTCAACTATCAATAGAAACTTGGCAGAAAGAATTAGTTTGGCGAGAATTCTATCAACATTGCTTATTTAATTTTCCAGAATTAGAAAAAGGACCCTATAGAAAAAAATGGGACCTTTTCCCATGGCAAAATAATCATGAATGGTTTACTCGTTGGAGCAATGGTCAGACAGGAGTTCCTATTATTGATGCAGCAATGAGGCAACTTAATAGTTCTGGTTGGATGCATAATAGGTGTCGAATGATAGTGGCTTCATTTCTTGTGAAAGATCTTATTTGCAATTGGCAAATGGGTGAAGAAAAATTTATGAAGGTATTGGTTGATGGTGACTTAGCCGCAAATAATGGAGGCTGGCAGTGGAGCGCGAGTAGTGGTATGGATCCAAAACCATTAAGAATTTTTAATCCTTATACTCAAACAAAAAAATTTGATCCTATCTGCAAATACATTAAATTCTGGATTCCTGAATTATCTAAGGTTTCTAATGCAGATATTCTTAATGATGAGATATCTGATTTGGAAAAAAATAATTATTCAGGGGCTTTAGTTAATCACAATATTCAGCAAAGACTTTTTAAAGATCTTTACGCACAAATCTGAAGTTCATTAATACAATTTTTTAAAATAATATTTAAATTTTCTGACACATAAACTTGCTCGTCGTAAGAAATTTCTGGATACATCGGGAGACTAAGTACTTCAGTGCAAACTCTTTCCGTATTAATAAGTTTTTCTCTAGAAAAATTTTTATTTTTGTAGGCTATTTGTGCATGAATTGGTATTGGATAATAAATTATAGAATTTATTCCTTTCTCGGAAAGTCTTAGTTTCAATAAATTTCTTAAAGAATTATTTTTATTGAAGTCAGTCTCAAATAATTCCGAATAATCATTATTTATATCGTAATTATAATTTTTTATTTTGATCACAAATTGATTCCAAGAATGAGAAACATGGTCCAAATCAATCTTGGGTAAATGAATAAAACTATTTTTTTCTAATAAATTAAGATAAATATTAGCTATTTTTTTACGATTACTAATCCATTTTGATATAGATTTTATTTTGATATTTAAAACTGCTGCTTGTAGAGTGTCAATCCTACTATTATAGCCAATTTGAGTATGGTGATACCTTTTAGGACTTCCATGAACTGCCAACTCTCTGACCTTTTTTGCAATATTTTGATCTGAAGTTGTAACTGCCCCTCCATCTCCAGCAGCGCCTAAATTCTTAGTTGGGAAAAAGCTAAAGCATCCTATATCTCCAATACTTCCTACTTTAGAATTTCCCCACATAGTACAAGTTGCCTGCGCGCAATCCTCAATTATTTTTAAATTATATTTTTTAGCTAATACTTTTATTGACTTCATATTTACAGCATTCCCAAATAAATGGACTGGCATAATTGCTTTAGTATTAGAGTTAATTTCCCCTTCAATTAAATCAATATTAATTAAATAATCATTTGGATTAATATCAACCAAAACTGGATTAGCTCCTACTGCACTTATAGCTTCAGCAGTTGCGAAAAAACTGAAAGAAGAAGTAATCACTTCATCTCCTTTCCCAATATCTAAAGCACGTAAAGCAAGTATTAATGCATCAGTTCCACTATTACATCCAACAGCATGATTTACACCAACAAGAGATGCGAAATTCTCTTCAAATTCAGCAATCTCTTTACCACCTATATATTGTCCACCTTTAAGAACTTTCATAACCGCCTCCTCGATATCAGAACCGATTTCCTGGTACTGTCGTTCTAATGTAAATGGAGGTATTTGCATATTCTTTATATTAGCTTTAAAGGTTTTTCTATGGGATAAATATTATATTTAATTCATTTAAACCAATCAGGCTCTTTACCTGGAGTCCATTTTATATTACATCCAAGTGATGGTTGTTGAGGATTAGGATAATCACTATTTGTATTTAAATCTTTAACAGCGGCACGTAAATCTTCACCCGTGATAGAAATATCATTACTAGGTCTACTACTATCAAGTTGGCCATGATAAAAAAGGGCAAATTCTCTATTTCCAGCATGCGAGAAAAGATAAAAATCAGGCGTACATGCAGCCTTTAACTCTTTGGCAAAAAATTGGCTTTCATCATAAAGATAAGGAAAAGTCCAGCCTTTTAATTGGGCTTGATTTCTTAAACAATCTGGAGAATCTGAAGGATGAGTAACAATATCATTACTTGAAACTGCGATAGTTTGAACTTTATCTTCAATATCACTATTTAAAACTGAAATATAATTTTCAATATATTTTACAAAAGGGCAATGGGAACAAATAAACATTATAAGTAAATGCCTATCATCTAGTTTGGTTAAATTATAGTTTTCTTGATTAGATGAATTGGTATTAATCATTTCGAAAGAAGGTAATTTAGTCCCTAATTCCAAAAACATTGAATTTGTTTTAACCATGTTTAAAAAATATTCCCTATAGTTGAAATTTATTGTATATTTTGCAGTAATTCGCAAAGAAGTGTACTTTTTGTAGGACAATTATATAAATAAGAAATAAAATGCTTCTAAATTTATCTGGCAAAAAAATTCTAGTTACTGGAATTGCCAACAATCGTTCAATAGCATGGGGAATAGCTCAGCAACTTTCAAAAGCTGGGGCTGAACTAGGAATTACTTATTTACCTGATGAAAAAGGAAGGTTTGAATCAAAAGTAAGAGAATTAACCAAAGATTTAGAGCCATCATTATTCCTCCCACTTGATGTTCAAAATCCTTCTCAAATTGAAGAAATTTTTGAAAATATTAAAAACAATTGGGGACAAATTGATGGGTTAGTTCATTGTCTTGCATTCGCAGGTCGTGACGAATTAATTGGAGACTATAGTGCGACTTCATCCGAAGGCTTTGATAGAGCTTTGAATATTAGTGCTTATTCTTTAGCACCTCTATGTAAGGCAGCTAAACCACTTTTCAGCGATGGTGCTGGGGTAGTTTCTTTAACTTATTTAGGATCTGAGAGAGCTATACCTAACTATAATGTAATGGGTGTAGCAAAGGCAGCTTTGGAGGCTTCAGTAAGATACCTTTCTGCAGAACTAGGCCCTGAAAAGCAAGTAAGAGTAAATGCAATAAGTGCTGGTCCAATTAGAACACTTGCGAGTTCTGCAATAGGTGGCATTTTGGATATGATCCATAATGTTGAAGAAAAAGCTCCCCTACGAAGAACAGTTACTCAAAAAGAAGTAGGAAATACAGCTGCTTTTCTTTTAAGTGATCTTTCAAGTGGCATTTCAGGCCAAACTATTTATGTTGATGCAGGTTATTGTATTAATGGAATGTAAATTACAAATTAAACAAATAAAATGTCATCCTCAAGACAAGCTGAAATTAAAAGAAAAACAAATGAAACAGATATAAATATTTTTCTTAATATAGATGGCAATGGAATTTCTGAAATTGATACTGGTATACCTTTTTTAGATCATATGTTGCATCAAATATCTAGTCATGGATTATTTGATTTAAAAATAAGAGCTATTGGAGATACACATATTGATGACCATCATACAAATGAAGATGTAGGAATTGCTCTTGGGAAAGCCTTTACTAAAGCCCTAGGAGAAAGAAAAGGAATAAACAGATTTGGGCATTTTATTGCACCTTTAGATGAGGCTTTAGTTCAAGTAACATTAGATTGTTCAGGTAGGCCTCATTTGTCTTATGATCTCAAATTAAAAGCACCAAGAATAGGGAATTACGATACTGAATTAGTAAGAGAATTTTTTATTGCTTTTGTAAATAATAGTGGAATCACACTTCATATTAATCAAATACAAGGTTCAAATTCTCATCATATAGTTGAGGCATGTTTTAAAGCCTTTTCAAGAGCAATGCGAATGGCTTCTGAAATAGATATCAGAAGATCTGGAACTATCCCAAGTAGTAAAGGAATGTTAGAAAGTGATTAGATAGTTAAATTCAGTATTTTTTTGAATTAGCCACAATTTCATTTATTTTTGGCGAAAATAAATGAAGTTAAGATTCTAAAGTGACTTATATTCAAGAAAAACAAATTAATGATAAGCCATCTTTTAACAAAGAAGACTGGGCTAGCGCATACAAAAATGTTGAAAAAGAATTAACAAATGAACCGTTAAATACAATTAAAGGCGAAAATATTGAAGAATTAAATGGAACTCTATTCAGAAACGGGCCAGGAATACTAGAAAGGGGAGGCCAATGGGTTCATCATCCCTTTGATGGAGATGGAATGATTACAGCAATTAGATTTGACAATGGGAAACCATCCTTAACAAATAAGTTTGTTCAAACTAAAGGTTTTTTAGAAGAAAAAAAGATTAATAAATTTATTTATAGAGGAGTTTTTGGCACTCAAAAAAGTGGAGGAATTTTAAATAATGCTCTAGATTTAAAATTTAAAAATATTGCTAATACACACGTTATAAAACTAGGTAATGAAGTGCTTGCACTATGGGAAGCAGCGGGTCCACATGCCTTGGATCCTAACAATCTTGATACCATTGGACTAACAACTTTAGGTGGAGTTTTAAAGAGCAACGAAGCATTTAGTGCTCATCCGAAAGCTGATTTCAATTCAAATATATCATCTGAACTTTTGGTAACTTTTGGAGTACAAACAGGTCCAAAAAGTACTATTAGATTAATGGAGTTTTCAAATGCTGGTAAAAATACTGGTGAATTGATAATAGACAGAAAAGATACATTTAATGGATTTGCATTCCTTCATGATTTTGCAATTACAACAAATTGGGCAATATTTTTACAAAACGCTATAGACTTTAATCCTTTGCCATTTGTAATGGGCAAAAAAGGAGCTGCTCAATGTTTAAAATCAAATCCTAATAAAAAAGCTAAATTTTTTATAATTCCAAGAGAAAGTGGTTTATTTAAAGGTCAACCACCAATAACTATAGAAGCACCAGATGGATTTGTTTTTCATCACTTAAACGCATATGAAGAGGATTCAAACATTATTTTGGATAGTATTTTTTACGATGATTTTCCTTCGGTTGGGCCCGATGAAAATTTTAGGGACATTGATTTTGATAAATATCCAGAGGGTAATTTAAAAAGATCTATTATCGATTTAAAAAGGAAAACCTCTAAGCTTGAAACTTTAAGTCCTCAATGTTGCGAATTCGCTACTGTAAATCCTAAATTCTTAGGATTGAAAGCATCTTTCTCTTGGATGGCTTGTACAGATCAGAAAATAGGGAATGCTCCTTTACAAGCTATAAAAAAAATAAATTTGACTACTAAAGAGGAAATTTCTTGGTCAGCCGCACCTAGCGGATTCGTTAGTGAACCAATAATGGTCCCATCAAAAATATCAAACAAAGAAGATGAAGGCTACTTACTTATTATGCTATGGAATGGTAGTAGAAGAGGCAGTGATCTTGTGATACTAGATTCAAAAGATTTAAAAGAATTAGCTATTTATGAGCTTCCAATATCAATTCCACATGGTTTACATGGATCTTGGGTTAATAATTAATCAGGCGAAAATTTTTAATAATTGAGGAATTATTTTTTTAACAGCTTTCCCTCGATGACTACATTTATCTTTTAATACATTATTCATCTCAGCGAATGTTAATTTACTTGTTAACTCCTCAAATATAGGATCATAACCAAAACCACTATTTCCTCTAGGGCTTAAAATAATATTTCCAAAACATTTAGCATCTGATTCTAGAATCACATTCCCAGTTGGAGAGCAAACACACACATTTGCAATAAAAAAAGCACCTCTATTTTCTTCTCCATCTAGTTCATATAAAACTCTTTCTATTCTTTTTTTATCATTTTCTGCATATCTTGATGAGTAAATTCCTGGCTTACCATCCAAAGCATCAATACATATTCCCGAATCATCTGCGATGGCAAAGTTTCCTGTTTTTTTAGAAACTTCTCTTGCCTTTTTGATTGCATTCTCCCTAAATGTAATCCCATTTTCTTCAACTTCTATTGATTCTGGTTGAAGCAATAATTGACAATTTACATTTAATAGTAATTTTTTATATTCTTCAATTTTACCTTGATTTTTACTTGCTAAATACAAATTTTTCATTTTATATTTTTACTTTATTAATGTATTTTTGACTCCATTCCAAAACCTCATTTAAATCATTTTCAGACTTTGCCTCACAATATAATCTTAAAAGAGGCTCTGTTCCTGAGAACCTAAATAATAACCAAAAATTATTATCCATTCTCAATTTTATGCCGTCAATATTAGAGAAACTTATAACACTATAGCTACATATTTTTGGAGGAATATTATTTTTAATATATTTTTCAAGAATTTCTTTCCCCGACTGATTTGGTAATTTAATATCAATTCTTCTATAAAAACTTGGACCAAATTTTTCCTGAATTTGATCTAAAGTTTCATATAAATATTTTGATTTTTCTGCGATTCCATTTAATAAAATCATAGCTGCATATAAAGCATCTCTCTCCGGCATAAAGTCTCCAAAACCTACCCCTCCTGATTCCTCTCCTCCAATAAATATTTTTTCGTTAATCATTTTTTTTGCAATATATTTAAAACCAACAGGTAGTTCTACAACCTCTCTATTTTGATTTTTTGCAATATTACTAATAATGTCCGAACCACTAACAGTTTTAAGTACTGGAAATAAATTCTTATTCTTTTCTCCTAAATAACTTATAAAAAAAGGTAATAAAACTTGAGTACTACAAAATCTTCCTTTTTCATCAATTACAGCAATCCTATCGCCATCACCATCAAAAATTATGCCTAGATTTTTAATACCTTTTTTAGAATTTATTTTTAATGTTTCAGTTAAATTATCTAAATATTTTAGTAGTGGCTCTGGAGGATTTCCGCCAAATAAAGGATCATGATCTGCTCTAATTTCAGTAATAATATTTGAATCACAACCGTCAAAGATCTGACTAAGACAATTTGCTGCCGAACCATGCATTGAATCAACAAAAATACGCAAATTCATTTTCTTTAAGTTATTCGCAATAAAATCAATATTAAAATTAGATTTAATCTGATCTAAATGAAACTTCTTAATATCAACTTTTTCATATGCACCTTCCAATCTTTCGATTGAGTTTCCGAGCAGTAATCTTTTTTCAACTTCCTTTGTAAAAGATTCATCAACTGAACATCCTTTAAAACTTTTAATCTTCAGACCCAGCCAATTATGGGGATTATGACTTGCAGTAATAACTAAACAACCTAAAAAAATAAATTTTTTGGCATATAAACTGCAGGAAGGCGTTGGCACATAACTATTAGAAAGAATGGGTTCAAAACCACATCCTTTGACAAAAGATGCTATTTCCTTTGCAAACTCATTTGCCATGAATCTACGATCGTAACCTATAAGAATTTTTTTAGAATTAGTTTCTTCGAAGTATTGATAATATAATTCCTGACATGCAGCGACTACAACTCTAGAGAGATTTGATAGGTTGAAATCAAAACCAATTATTCCTCTCCAGCCATCAGTTCCGAATTTTATTTCATCTAGTTCATTTGCAGACAAAGTTAAATAGTTCCTTGATTTCCAATAATTATCTATATTAATTTATAGTAGTAAAAATTTAAACTGCCTTTGCAAAAAAATTTGAATAATCTTTATTTAAAAAGTTTTATAAGATGCAAAAGAAAAGCTTGGCTTGATTATCAAGGCAATAAGTCTGATAAAATTTGGTCACCTCATCAATCTATAGAAGTAATTAATCGATACAAAAACTTTTATAAACTAACTAATGGAGATTTATATTTTGGAACAAAAGCCTGCAAGAAGGGTTCAAGTGGTGTAATTGGATTAAAAGCAAGATCTAAAGTAATCAATAATATAAATGCAGAGATCCAACCTCAATTACTTAAAAAAGTAGGTGGGAATAGCATATGGGGAGAATATAAATATATACCTGTTGTATATAAGTTAGGCCATAGAACAACAAAAGAGCATCTATTTGATTTAGCTTTTTGTTCGATTTTATTAGAGCCCTTTCAAGAATCAAAAATTGAAAAAGGACTAGTAGTTTCAAATTTCTCAAATCACATTAATATTGAAAAAATCGATTTAAACCAACGATTAAGAAAAAAAGTATTAAATACCTTTTTAAATTTAAATGAATATCTAAAAAGTTCTATTCCAGATATTACGCAAGATAGAAAAAAATGTACGATATGTTCATGGCAAAAGTTTTGCGATACAGAAGCAAAAGATAATGGATATCTAACGGATATAGATGGTATAGGTGCTAAAACAGCCTTCTTTCTCCAGAAAAATGGGATATCTAATATTGAAGAACTAGCTGCTACTAGGAAAGTCGATTTAGGAGAAAAACTTTTTCAATTCAAGGAACAAAATTTTGAAAAAGCTTCAAAGTTTATAAATCAAGCAAAAGCATATTTATCAGGAAAACCAATTCGAATTTTTGAAAATGAAAACTTATCTGATCTTTTAATAAATAAAGATTCAGGATTCTTTATATTCGATATCGAGTCAAATCCAGATGAGAAACATGATTTTTTATATGGATTTTTAAAAGTAAATAATTTGTTTGAAAATATTGAAGATGATTTTTATGAACCAATATTAAACCTCAAAAATAATAGTAAAAAATCTAATCAAGAAATTGTCAAAAAACTTTTTTCTAACAAAGACTGGCCAGTTTTACATTATGGAGAGACTGAGAGAGTATCAATTTTAAACTTAGCTAAACAATTAAATCTAGATTCTAAAGAAATTGAGACCCTAAAGTCGAGATTTATAGACTTACATCTAATCGTAAGAGGATCATGGATATTACCAATTAGAAACTATAGTTTAAAAACAGTTGCTAACTGGATTGGCTTCAAATGGAAACAAAAAAATGTAAGTGGATCAAAAGCTTTATATTGGTGGATTCAATATAAAAGTACTTTAAATGATCTTTTTCTAAAAAAAATAATTAAATATAATAGAGATGACTGTTTGGCTACACATCAAATCGCGAAGTGGTTAATCAAAAAACATAAAAAGATTAATTAAAGAAAAGTTGAACCTACAGATTTATTTATTAAAATTTGGCCAAAATTATCAGTAAAAAAAGAATTTTCCTTATCTAAATATCTCCTCTTTATCATTGCCAAGCCTTTTATTATTCGAGAATCTAATTTATATATACTAGTAATATAACCAACCGATTTTTCTTTATTCTCATTATTGTAAATACTCTTATTCTCAGATTCTAAATTCAAATCTTTATCCTTAGCCGTCCATACTCTAATCTCCTGCTTTAGAGAAGAAACATTCCTGATTTTTGACATTGTTTCTTGGCCCAAATAACAACCTTTATTGAAATCTATAAGATCTGTGAGTCCTAATTCAAGTGGATTATTTTTTCCATTGATTTCACTATCCAAAGATGGAATAGCCTGATTAATCTTCCACAATTTCAAGTCATTAGTATTCAATGAATTTGGATTATTGTTATAAAAATCATATTTTTTATCTTCATTTTTAAAAAAAATTGGTTGAGTGATTCTCCATGAATTCATATCATCAACTTTCTGAATTCTATTTATTGAAAAAGTATCACTTAAGAAAACATTGTCAGAAGGAAAAATAATGTCATTAAAGTATTTTCTAATCTCACTAGTATTTCCTACTAAGATGATTACTTCTAATTTATTTTCTAAGCAATTAATCTCAAGTAATGATTTTAAAATTCCATTTGGGGATAACCAGCAAGATTTTAAAACCTTGTTATTCAAATCAATAATATTTCCTGTCGTTATTCCATTTAAGAATCTTTTACTATCTTTTCCAGTAATAGAAAAGCAATTAAATTTTTCAAGCCAAAATTGTTCTTTATTTTCTTTTATTTTTGACATTATTTATAGAAAGTCTTCTATTGAAAATAAGCTTTTTAATTTTACTTTTTGTTCTTTTAAGGCCTCATATCCTCCTTCTCTTCTGTCAACTATAGACAAAACTTCTTTAACTAAAAGATTATTTTCTCTTAACTTATTAATTGCTTTAATAGCCGATCCAGCAGTAGTGATAACATCTTCTAAGACAGTTACTTTAGTTCCTTCTTTTAATTTAGGGCCCTCTAATCCAGCCTTTGTTCCATATTCTTTTATTTCTTTCCTAATGATTAAAGCATCTAGTAATAATCCTTTAGAAGCAGCTGTTACGATTAAACCACTAACCAAAGGATCCGCTCCTAAAGTCAATCCAGCCACAGCTTTAGAACTTGGATCCATTAACTCTAAAAACAAATTACTAATTAATTGCAACCCTGTGCCATTTAAAGATACAGCTTTACAATTTAGATAATGAGCACTTTTTTTACCAGAAGCCAAAGTAAAGTTTCCTTTCTTATAAGACTTTTCAATTAAAAGTTTTAACAAATTCTCCTTATTTAATTTATTCTTCTGCGAGAAATTGTTCATTAATATAGGGTAAGCTTATATTTCAAGATTAGGAGAAAAAAAAGAAATCTCACAAAAACTTACTAAGTTGGTGCTTTTTGAAATATTATTTTTATATTGTATGTAAATTGAATGTAATTAATCATTACTGCAAAAATCTGGGGGTGTAGCAATCTGGTGAATGCACCAAACTCATAATTTGGCTTAGGCGAGTTCGATCCTCGCCACCCCCATCACTAATTTGTTATTGAATGAAAATAACTTTACTATTATTACTTTTGATATTTCCAGCTTTTTTTGCTGCAAGTGAACTCTCATTTTTATTAATAAGGCCAAGTAAAGTTTTAAGACTGATAGAAGAGAAAAGAAAAGGAGCATTTTCCATCTTGAAAATTCAAAAAAGATTCAGATCTTCCTTAATAGCATCCCAATTTGGTGTGACAATTTCTCTTATAGCTGTTGGTTGGCTAAGTAAAGGTTTGGCTAATGAATTTTGGAACTTAAATAAGTTTTCAAATCGAATATATGATCTCTTATTCTTTTTATTTATTGTACTTTTAGTCACCCTTATATCCGGTCTTATACCTAAAGCATTGGTAATTAATAATCCTGAGTCAGCCGCTTTGAGATTAACTACAATTTTCGATGCAGTTCGCAAAGGAATGCAACCTATTGTCTCTGTAATCGAATTTTTTGCTAGTGCTTGTTTAAGGGTATTTAATCTGAACAACAAATGGGATTCATTAAATTCAGTATTATCAGCCGGTGAATTAGAAACATTAATAGAAACAGATAATGTCACAGGATTAAAACCTGATGAGAAAAACATCTTAGAAGGTGTTTTTGCTTTAAAAGATACTCAAGTCAAAGAAGTAATGATTCCAAGATCTGAAATGGTAACTTTGCCAAAAAATATTACGTTTGCAGAACTTATGAAAAAGGTTGATAAAACAAGGCATGCTCGTTTTTTTGTAATTGGTGAGTCACTAGATGATGTTTTAGGAGTTTTAGATTTACGTTATTTAGCAAAACCAATATCTAAGAGCGAAATGGAAGCAAATACATTACTAGAGCCTTTCCTTTTGCCCGTAACAAAAGTAATAGAGACATGCTCATTGGCAGAGATATTACCTATCGTTAGAGATTACAATCCATTCTTGCTGGTTGTTGATGAACATGGTGGGACTGAGGGACTTATTACTGCAGCTGATCTAACTGGAGAAATCGTTGGGGAAGAAATGCTTAATAGCAGATTATATTCTGATATGAAAATGTTGGATAATTTCTCCAAGAAGTGGTCAATTGCTGGCAAAGCAGAAATAATTGAAATCAACAAAAAGTTGGGCTGTTTTATTCCAGAAGGAGCTGATTATCATACACTCGCAGGATTTCTTCTTGAAAAATTTCAAATGGTTCCAAAGATTGGAGATGATTTAGATTTTAAAAATATTAAATTTGAAATAATTTCAATGTCAGGTCCCAAAATTGATCGTGTAAAAATATTTCTACCAAAAAGTTAAAATTGACATCCAATGGAGGATAATAACTAAAAATACATGGACTATAAAATATGAAACCGACCTCATCCTCAGTAAAGGTTGGAGTCATCGGGATAGGAAATATGGGATGGCATCATGCTCGCGTGCTTAGTTTGCTAAAAGATGCAGATTTAGTGGGAGTTGCCGATCCAAACGAAAACAGAGGTAAATTAGCAGTAGAGCAATTTCAATGCGAGTGGTTTAAAGATTATCATGATCTTATTTCTAAAGTTGATGCAATTTGTATTGCTGTCCCAACACTTCTCCATCATAAAGTAGGCCTAGATTGTCTTAAAGCAGGTGTTAATGTTCTTATTGAAAAACCTATTGCGGCTAACGAGTTAGAGGCAAAATCTCTAATAAATGCCTCTAAAATTAGTAATTGTCTTCTACAAGTTGGACATATTGAAAGATTTAATCCTGCTTTTAGGGAGTTAAATAAAATAGTTCAAAATGAAGAAATTGTTGTTTTAGAGGCAAGAAGGCACAGTCCTCATGCTGACAGAGCAAATGATGTATCAGTAGTCATGGATTTAATGATTCATGATATTGATCTAGTGCTTGAATTAGTTAATTCAAAGATACAGAAATTAGCCGCCGTCGGAGGAAGAAATAGTGATGGCTTAATAGATTATGTAAATGCTACTTTGGTTTTCAAGAATAATATTATTGCAAGCTTAACAGCCAGCAAAATGAGTCATAAAAAAATTAGGAATTTAAGCGCACATTGCCAGAATGGTCTAGTTGAAACGGACTTCTTAAATCATTCTCTACAAATCCATAGAAAAGCACATGAATCGTATACAGCAGAGCATGGAGAATTAGTTTATAGAAATGACGGTTATGTCGAAGAAGTAAGCACAACCTCTATTGAACCTTTATATGCAGAATTAGAACATTTTCTTAAGTGCGTACAAGGTAAAGAGTTACCAGAAGTGGGAGGAGAACAAGCCTCAAGAGCTTTAAAAATTGCAGATTTTATTGAATGTGCGGTAGAAAACTCTGGTGATGCAATATCCCTTGAAATACCCTTCTAATTCATCAATAGATTTTATTTAAACCCAACTGCAGCTTGCCAAACAAAAACTAATAAAAAGAAAAATAAAGGTATTAAAGGAAGAACGTCAACGGTTGGAGCGAAAGCCTTATATGCTTCAGGCAATTCAGCGAATGTATTTAAAAGAGTGAGCACCTTCTTAATAAATTAATTAATTATCTTAAGACGTTACCACGTATGGTGAGCAATAGAGGATCTTTTCCATGGAGCGAAATCTATTGTAAAACAATTATCTTTAATTGCAGCAGAAATTGCATTCGTATATCGAATTAGATGAGAAATATTATGCATACTAATAAGAGTGAGA
>QCTN01000023.1 GCA_003211135.1 Prochlorococcus sp. AG-673-L20
TAAATTTTCTTTTAAGCATTTTGCCAAAACCATTGTCTTGATTCAATTTTATTTTCATATTTTGGTTGAATTTGTACAGGTATGACATTATTCTTCGGTTCAATTTTCTCCAATTTACTTTTTGCCTTAACAGCATCAAGACTAATCATGAAAATGATTACAAAAATAATAGAAAACATATAAGCGAAACCATGAAGAGGGCTATATTTATTGCCAATGAAACCTGCAGTTTCTAAGGAAATTGCAGCAGCAAACGTCAGATCGCTTATAGGAAGTTGTGACCATTTAATCATCAATAAAAGTTTTAGCTAAAAGAACGATAAAACACTAAATATAAATTCTCAAGGAGAATGAAACAAATAAAAATAAGATATGCCTAACAAGCCGGTTGGCTTAATAAATCATGTCATTCTAAGTATTTGATCTATTGAAATATAAATATTATCTGCCTGCTTTTGCGTATTTGAGGTTATGGGTATACCTTTCACCATCATCCTTATCATCTTCAAAAGAGGATATTAAAACATACACTTCAGTTAGTCTTAAAATCATTGAAAGTTAGTCAATTGGGTCTGTTATATTTTATTCCTTTTTAAAGAGTATGGTTGATTTCCACAGCTTCCTCAGCGTTCTCATTACAACCATAAAAATCCTCTAAAAAGTCCTAATTATTTACTGAGTATTTATACTCACCTACTCCCTAGCCTTTAAGTTCCTTAACCAGTACAAATTTTAGATCACGACTCTAAATAACATTAATCAAATATTAGGTTTAAATTCTCCAGAATCAATAAGATTATTTATTAATCGTTCTTTTTCTGATTTAAGATTTTCCAGTGCTGAATTGGTAAATTGTTCTTTTGCCTCGAATTTGGGTGTTTTAATGATCTTTTTAGTAGGTAACTTTTTACGGGGCTTTGATTTCATTAATTCTCTTAACGGAAATTTGATAATACCTGATTTAACTGCACTTTAAGGTATGAATTTTTACAAAAAATAAGTTAATTTTTGTAATCCACAGGTTATGAACATTAACTCACACCCCTGTGGAAAAAACTGTTAGAAATTAGTCGAAGAGCCCATAATACAATCGGGATAAGTCTAATAAATGACTTTTTTTATTGTTGGGAGTGAAGGATTTGATGCAGCTCTTTACGAATTAGAGAACTATAGTATTTAATCTGTACAAGAGGAAAATTAAATACAAAAAATAATTAAGAGATTTGGATAATATTAAAATATTCTATTTACTTACCATTCTGGTTCAGTTACTTGCCAACCAGAAGTGATTAATTTTTGGTACTCTTCACGAGCAGCTTCTATTTTAATTTCTTTTCTTGTTTTCATAAGTGGAGGTTTATCACCTAGTGCGCCAACAACAATTCCACTATCAACAAACATATATTCGAAAAACTTATCTTTATTATTTTTATTTTTTGTAAAACGTCTTACTTCTGTCGAATTAGGGCATATTAACCATGCTTCCTCTGTTACCTTTCTAGAGTGTTTATCCATAAATTTGTTCTAGGATTATTAGTTCTTTTATTGATATATGCTTTTCTTCCTCTTGCTTCAAGGCATGAATACTCTTACACGCCTCTATAGTTTCTAAAATTCTAAAATTAATTTCTTGTTTCATTTTTCTTTTGCCAATTTTGCAATATTAAATAAATTAATCCCATATCAAAATAGGGATTTTATATCTTTTAGTTTAGATAGAATATCAATTAATAAAAAGTTTGGGTAAAGTTTGTCTTAAAATTTCAATTCCTTCACTCAAGACAAAAGATCATATAGAGGTTGTTTTTGCGTTAGAGAAGATTATAGAATTAAGTAAGTAATAAGATATTGGAGAATTAAAGAAGATTTGAAAAATATTGAAGCTAAAAAAATCAGGGGAAAAACTAAACTTAACCTTGCAGATGATCAGTTGTTAGAAATAGTTATTAAATTAAGAGATTTAATGCCAGAATGGAAGTGGAGCCTTGGGATGATGTATTGCTACGGTTTAAGGCCTTCAGAAGTTTTTGGGTCATATGTAAATAAACAAGATAAAACTTGTACTGTATTAGGACTTAAGGGAGAGGAGGATGAACTTGAGGAAAGGACAGCTTTTACTCTTGATAAATCTTTAGTGGATACTTTTGATTTAAATAATATAGATAGACCTTGGGAATACAATATGAGCGATAAAAAATATGACGTAACTTATTCAAAAATTAAAACAGATCAAATGGGCAAGAGATTAAAGAAAATTATTAAAAAAGAGAAATTTCCACAATTCACAATGAATATGATTAGGCATAGTTGGGCTAAGAGAGCTATTAAATCTAAAGTTTCTTCATCAGATTGTGCAATATCAATGGGATACTCAATTGAAGTGTTTCAGGATAAATATTTAAGTTCTATTAAAAAAAATGAAAGTGCTGATATTGAAGATAATAAGTAAAGGCTATGAAAGAGACATTGGATTCGTTTAAAAAATATGAATTTCTAGGACTTTTCATTTTAAATAAAATTCTTGCAATTATTTTTGTTTTAATATTGCCTATTCATGCTTACGCTGGCTTCCCTGAAGGCGAGACTGGTTATGAATTTAAAAAAATAGAAGAGTCATATAAACTTCCATGTAGTGAGATAGGAAATGATAAATGTCTAGCTTGAGTTATTTCAATGGGAGGTTGTATTTATATTTTCGAAATTAATAAAGACCAAGATAAAGAAGCTGCCTTAAGAAAATCAGATGAAGTTTTAATTGCACTCTTAGAGGGAAATAATTTGGATATAAATAATATTTTTGCAAAAGATGGATCAATAAAAAGTGAAATTAGATTAGAAATATTTAGCAGAATAAATTTTTGTAGACAATCAATTAAAGAAGCAATTCCTAATTTGGTTAAGTTGCCTGAAGGAATGGAAATGACGGAAGAAAGACTTGAGAGTTTGACTGATACATATCCTCAGTATTATTTACATATGTTCGAAAAAATTAGAAAAGTCAATTAATTAAGGATGCTATTAATGCATTGAATTTCTAGTATAAACTTTAAAAGAGGTTGATTTAAAAATGTTAAAAAAATTATTTTTATCTTCTTTTTTACTTTTTACTTTAATTAGCATTATCTATCCTACTAAAAAAGAAAATACAAAGCTATTTGATTATTGTTATTCTCTTGAGAAAATTCTTTCAAGGAATTCAATACAAAAAAGGAAAAAGGTATCCCTGAAAGTTAAGTCAATTTCGAAAGATGTTGCAAAATTTGGGGTAAGTAAAACTAGAGGGGGATTAATAGATAAGATGATTGATCAATATAAAAATTCTAAGGATTCTTACATGATAAAACTTATTCCTAATAAGATTTATTGTTTCTCGGGATATTGGGTTGAAAAGGTAAATCCTGGAACTTTTGAATCAATCTTTTATTCTAAAAGTAAAAAAGCAATTAATGAATTTAAAGATTTGAAAGATGATGTAGATGGAGTATTAAATGATATTAATACAGAATATAAATTAATAAAAAAAGAATTTAAGAGTTTTTTTTAATATTTGTTAGTGGCTTATTTACTTTTTAGTGGAGTAAAACTTGTCATTAGTAAGAGAATTAGTTGTTAATCAACTTCTAATATTTCAGCAGAATCAGAACAGATGTTAACACTAAACCATTTCATTGCTGACCAATTGTATTCTTTGTAAGTACCAGCAGCAACACTCACAAAACATTCATTCTCATACCAGCTTCGATAGCTTGGGGTTAAACCAGTTCCTTTAAATCTATTTGATAAACCTTTTCCATATTTTTGAATAACAAGATTAATAGCCTCATACTCTATTTCTCTTTGTATATCATCTGCAAAGACTGGTATTGAAATTAAAAATATCGAAGTAAGAAGTATGAGTTTCATATCAGGAATAGATTATGAATAAAATTTTATTATTTAAAGTATAAATTTTTTTGACATACTAGATTGACTAAACAAATGAAATTCTAATTTATTTCTTTAAATTTTCTAAAACTGATATTCTATTTTTGACCTCATCTAATTCATCTAAAATACTCCTATTTTTTGTTTGTTCATTTTTTATGCCTTGAATATAATTTGTTAGGACTTCATTAATTAATTCAACTAGCTTTCTATTATTTTCTAATGCTATTTTTTTGAGTTTTTTTAATAAGTCTGGATTGATATTTATATTTAATTGAGTCCTTTCTGGCATTTAGTTATTTATACTTAATTTTATTCTATTCATTCCATCTTCATTAAGACAATATGATGATTGTTAAATTTTTATAAATGATTTGGTAGGTATCTATCTTAATAGGCTTTTTATATTTTATTTTCCTCTCTTAAAAAGATATAATTAGTTTTGGTAGTAAATTAGCCAATAAATTAAATAATAATAAAGTTCTTTTAAAAAGATTAATTTTGGTAGGAAATACTACATCAAGGGCAAGTTTAGATTAATTAATCTATATATATACATTTGTCTTACTTTATTATGGAATTCGTCAAAAAATTTATGACCGAAAAAGCTGAAAAGTTTAACGGTAAAGCTGCAATGCTCGGTATGTTTGCTCTTGTTGGAGCTTACTACTTTACTGGTCAAATTGTTCCAGGTATTTTTTAATTAAAAATTACTTTTAGAAAAAATTATGGGGGTTTATTAAGCCCCTTTTTTATTTCTATATGTTATGGAAATATTGGGTAAGTTTTGTATAAAAAATATTAATTACCAAGAATTAAACAAACTAAAGTTATTTATTTTCGAAATCTATTCGATAACTTAATTCATAAACTGAGTTAAAAAAAATAAAAAATTAAGTGTTAAATAAAGTTTGAAAAATTAAATATGAACTTATCATTTTTAGAAGTTAAATGTAGAAAATGCTTAATGCTTTTTATTTTAATTTTCTATAATAACCATTATAAAATTCAATTGTTGATCCTTTATCCGTATATCAATGTTCTCCAAACCGCACATAATTTAAAGACAGAATTAATGATTACTTAGTTAGAACATAGTGATAGTAGTTAAAAAAAATGTCTTCAACACCTATCAAATCTTGTAAAAAATATGTTTTGAGTTATAAAGATTCATCAAACAAGACCCATCAAGTAGGATTCTATGCTCGAGATGCATATGATTGCCTAAACCTTGCCCGAGAATTTAATTCTTACGTCCATGATCATCCACGTTCTGTGGTCAGAATCCAACAAAAATTTTGAGGTAATTTTGATTTTAAAAGATCATCATTCGCAATTCAAGATAAGAATACTAGAGATTTTGATAATGCAAAAGACTATATAAATCTTCTTAAATAAATGAAAGAGCAAGAAATTTCGACTGACTTAGCTGATTACTCGGATAAGTAATGTGAATTGAATCTATCTAATCCAAATTGCTTGGTCTATGAAGATTAGTAATTCTGATAAAAATAAAAGCTTATTAAACTTTTTTGAAATGAAATTAATTCTGAATTTGAAAACATCATTATTCTCAATCTTAAAAAAAGAGGTAAGAGAAATAATTATCCTAAAAAGAGTTTTTAAGAGAGGAGTTCAAGCTGAATTGAGTCTTATAAATATACTGAAGATGAGGACAAGATCGATACAATACAACTTCAAATGTTTTAATGCTTAATAAGATATCTATTTAATTATTTTTTTTGATTCACATATCTATATTTTTACTAATGAAATAGTGTTTTAAATTGATGCCTTTAGAAGTTTTCCTAATGAATATGTTTAATTGTATTTGGATTGCTTGTAAGAAGAGAAATTAAATTTAGAAAATCTAAGTAATATAAAAATTTCCTAGAATATAAAGTTTTCTGCGACGTACCGATTTTTTAATCAAGAAGCAAGCCAAGTTTTTTTTGCTGTCTCAACAAACTCTTCGTCAGTCAACATTACTCTAACTTCAACTTTGACACCAAAACCTTTAATCCATGGTGCGGTATGCTCCCATATTTTTTGAGGACCTTCAGCTTTAACTATAAAATTTCCTGTTCCATTTTGCGGATCAATAACTCTGCATTTAATTTCGAAGCCATCAAACTTATCAGCTTGTTTCCCTTCTGTTAAATATTCAACGAATGCTTCTGTGCATTTAACACTTGCTTCTTGAGTTGGAAACGCCCAAAAGACTTGATATGTTGTCATATGATTTTTACTTTTGTTTTTATTATAGATATTTTGATTGAGATCTTATTAATTTTTCTTCTTATTTAGATTTATTGTTTTGCTGTGCTGTTTGTATTCGTAAAGGCTTTCTCAAATATAAAAATTAAAAAAGTTAATTGGAGCAGATTATACATTCTATAGAGAAGTATAAAAAGAAAGCCACAGACAAATAGAAAATATATTTAAAATATAAAAAATTTTGTTTTTAACTATGAATGTTTATGTATTTTGGATATTGTTTTTTGCGTTGTGGGGAATTGTCCCTTTAATGATTATAAAAGGTAGAACAGATGAAAAATCAAAGATAAAAACAGTCCCAGAAGTTAAAGCTAAGAAGAAAGGTTGGTTTAAATAAACAAAAAATTTAGACTGAATTTTTGTATATTAATATTACGCTATAAAAACTTATCGAGCATTTAAAAAGTCTTAGAAAAATTTAAATTATTGAGTTTAATAAATATATATTTATTTATTATTTTATGAGTTCGCTAGGCGTGAAATATAGTTTTCGAGTTTGCCTGCATTAATCCAACCAGTTGCAATAGTTTTAACATCATTATTGTTTACTCTCCCACGATGAATATGAGATACACCTGCTGGAAAGATAATAAGCTTCCCCTTCTCAGCTATTTCATGATGATTTTGCCAATGAAATTCAGTTCCACCAGAATTAACATCATTACAATAAAGAATCCATGCTAAGACTCTATTGACAGGCTCTGTAGCTTCATTACTTATAGTCCAATCACAATGCCATTTCTTAAATCCCTCCCCTGGTGCATAACGTTGTAAATTAAATATTGGGTTAACAAATAAAGATTGTTCTGGGCAGCATTCTTTTATTAGAGGGTGATCCTCAAGATATTTTTTTAGTCCTGCATTAACTCCTCTAATTATGACTTCAGAGATTGCGAAGGCTTCTGGATCTGACCTATCTATTGAGACAAGACTAATATCAGTGGATACTTTATACGGTTCTGAATTCAAAGAGGTACTTTGTCCGAAAGTAATACCATTAGTATGTAAGTCTTTGCGTCGATCAAAGAAAGAAATCACACCATCAGCTACAGCCTCGAATCCTGAATTTTTATATTTTCCAATTAGTTCCATAAAAAGTATTAGTCTTGATTTATCGTAAATAATTCTTTAATCATATCTTTCAGATAACCCTTTATTTTATTTAGCTTTCTATTTAAGATAAATTAATGGGACCTATTGAAAAATTTCTTTTTTTAGTTGTTGTTGGAGGTAGATCTCCTAAAGCAAATATCGAACTGCATGACGTTAGGTGGGTCATAGGTTCAAAAATTGAGGACACCTTTGATCAATTAAGAAATGATTGGTTTGGATCTGATAATGGCTTACATATTGATACTTATAAAAAAATTGATTCAATTGATGGTTATAAAATAAATCTTATAAATAAGGACAATAATGAATCAAAAAATAAGATTTTAAAAAAAGATAAAATACCCAATAAAAAATTATGGTTTGTAAATATAGGAGGATACGATCCAAGCTCTATGCAAGAAAAACATGAATTTGGTCTTGTTGTGGCTTCTTCTTCCTCAGAGGCCAAAACTAAAGCTAAATCAAAATGGCTTATTGACTGCAAAAAAAGACATAAAGATGATATTTCTGCTGTTAAAAATTTTGCTGATGTAGATGATTGTGAGGTTATAAACAATATAAAAAATTGGGAAATAGAATTAATACCAAATGATTATCATGTAGAAGAAAAAAATATACCTGATTGGTTTGGATATATGAGAATTGATAAAAAGTAATTTTATTTATTTAATGAAAAAAGCTTTTTAAAAAATCAGAACTAAAATTTTTAAATATTAACTAACAGTATTAAATCCACCGCTTACTAAGAATATAATTGCACCTAATGCCATCGTTGCTACACCAATATAAGGATATTTTTTTATTCTTGTTTTGGTAATAGGTAGCCAAGAAAAATACCTATCTGATTCTTTTATATCTATTATTTTTTTTCTTGGAGGAATACCTAATGCTTCCCTTCTTTTTGCTTCACCCATATTTTTAAATGTTTCTAAACTAATATTAAAATTTAAGTTACAAATGTGCGAGTTTTTTTATGTATTGCTTCTTTAAATTCTGTGTTTAAATCTTTTGCAAAGTTGATCTTAATTATTTTTATGCCCAAATTGGTTTAGCTTCCCTCCATCCCAGAGAAAGTAATCTTTTATATATCTCTTGATTCATTCAATCTGATAACCAACTTGTGATTTTTGTAGTGCTATAAATATGACCTCCAGATTCAATATTCTTTATTGTTTCGGGATCAGAAAATATATGTTTAGCGACTCCTTCTTCAGCTTGATGAATAACAATAACTTCTTTAGGATCTGTTAAACCTTTTCCTCTATAAAGAGGAGATAATCCTACAGTTTTATGAAATTCATCTATCTCTGGACTATCAAAAATTTTCGCCCATTCTTCAAATGTATTTGAAATTTGAAAGGTGAAAACAGTTGTTTCAATAGTCATAAAATATCAGATGATAATTAATTATTATTTTAAACCAGCTGTCAATCAATCAAAATTTATAAACTAGCCTTTCTTAAAAAATAAATTCCACCCCCCATAGAAATTAAAACAGGTAGCCAAGTTGCAATTATTGGACTTAACAATCCCTTTACGCCAAATGAACTGAATACAAACGACATCACATAATAAACTAATATGAGAATAACGCTTAATCCAAATCCCTGACTTTTGGAAGATCTTAAATTAGATTTTGATCCTAGGCTACTTCCAATTAATCCGAATACTAAGCATGCGAAGGGCAAAGTAAATTTTTCTTGGATGCGAACTTGAATTCTTCTTATTTCTTTTAAGTTCCCCGTCTCTTTATATATTCTTTCAGCTTCTAATGCTTGCTTAAGAGACATTTCGGTGGCATCTTTTGGGACTTTTGCTAAATCTAAGGGCCCTTCTACAAATGGATACCTATATTTTTCAAATTGAATATTAGTAGTTTGACCGCCTTGGTCAACAGAAACAATATTACCATCTGAGAATATCCAGGAGGAGTTTTTCTTATCAAATACCGCACTTTTGGCTTTTAAGATTTGCTGTATATCTTGTCTCGAAAAATCCAAAACTGTAACTCCCTGCATAATGTTATTTTCGAACCACGATGCATAGAAAATATGAGTGAGGAATGTATTAGTCTTTGTGGGTTTATTTGTTACCGATTCTATTCTTGAACCATATCTAGAGAACATAATATTATCTTTCCCTTCTTCACTACTAAAAGAACTTCCAATACCAGCTCTTAAAGTAGATTCTGCTAACTTATTACTTGCAGGTACTAAGTTATCATTGAAATAAAAAGTTAAGACTGTCATCAATACAGAAACTGCAATAGCAGGAGCAATAATTCTTGAAGTTTTTATTCCTAAAGATTTCAATGCTAATAATTCGGAATTGGCTGATAATTTTCCGTAAGCTAAT
This sequence comes from Prochlorococcus sp. AG-673-L20, assembly GCA_003211135.1. Taxonomy (GTDB): domain Bacteria; phylum Cyanobacteriota; class Cyanobacteriia; order PCC-6307; family Cyanobiaceae; genus Prochlorococcus_A. Next base: position 9,670 of record QCTN01000023.1, read on the forward strand.
AATGTAGACAATAAAACTGCCATCGGGAAGGACAAAACTAGAAAACTTGGAAGGCTAAAAAAAAGAACTTTTATAGCTAAAAATAAAGGTAATCCAAATTCAACTATTTTTCTGATTAGATCAAACATTACTCCCACTGATAACGAAATAACGGTAAAAGCAGAGATAGCAAATAACATTGGAGGTAATATTTGCGCTATTAACCATCTATCTATTAAAGGGATAGACTTCCATGGTAAACCTACTTGGCGGATAAATTTTTTAATAGTTGATTGGGTTGAAATTTGCAAAAGAAATTTATTTGATTAAATTTTCAATAGTTTTTAAGATTATAAAATACTAATCAAATTGAGACCATCTTTACTCTTTTCTTTCTATAAAAAATATTTTCTTTTTCAAGCTTTTTTGTTGATAAATTCAAAGGATAAGAATATTTGCTATTGCAATTAATTTAGATATTTGTTTTATTAAAAAAAAATGAAGTAATGACTTCCAAAGCATTAGCAAGAAATTGCAATTGTATTCATTGCAAACAAAAATTGGAACAAATAAGTCGTTCAAAGGTTTATTGGGATAAGTTAATTAGTAATAAATTGAATGCTTAAATTTTTCTTAGTAATTAAATTTCAATATAATAAGGAAACATTTTAAATAAAAAATACCAAAATAATTACAGCAATATTAAATATCAAGCTTAAATTTTTGGAGTTTAGATTAGTTTTTATCGAGCTTTTTTATTATTGCGGTAGATTTTGTTCTCTCGATTAAATAGCCATAAAATAGCAATTATACAAAAAGGAATAAGAATGAAATCTAAAGACATATTGAATTTAATCTATATCCTTTTTAGCAAGATTATTTTATCTTGACAGGAAAGTTTATAAAAAAAATAAATCCTGATATACAAGGTCTTATTCAACAACTTTTTCTTAAGTGCTAATCAATGTCTTATCTAAACCTTTTTTATTTAAAATCAAGAAACTGTTGATTTTTTATTTTACAAACTGAGTATTATTTGCAAAAAATTAAAAAGAGCTTGCTTGCATCCCTACTAGCAAACTCTCATGACGATAAAGTTAAATTCAGATTGTCTGAGCTTAACCAGCTAAGCACTTCCTAAATGCTTATCTTTATTATAGTAAGTAAAATTACTTACTGTGAGTATAAATACTCAAGCTGGTTTGCGCTGGATTTAGCTTTTTACTCTATGGATCTATTAATAAGTGATAATTCACTAGCTCAAAGTTAAATTAGAAAAAAAGAAATACCAAATAAACACTATTGAATTAAGAACAAATATTATACCTAGAAAAATATATGCAAATTTTTTACCTATAAAAGCTGTTTCAGGTTCAAGTTTTACTCTCATTGTTTATCCTAATTTTCTTAATAAATCTATCACCTTATAAAATTAAAAATTTTCCTTGCATTATTATTTACCCAAATATAAACCAATAAATTAAAAAAATAGAACTTTTATAAGAAATAAAATTAAATTTGTAGAAAGGATTCTTATCCCTAAATATCTTTCAGGTTTTTTGCCCCTTTTAATTTATTTCTTATTCTGAAACAAAAGGTATTATTGGAGGCTTGGATAATATCTCAAGATTTTTTTTAATTTTATTCATAATTTTTAGCTAGAACCCTATCTAAGAATGCTATTTAAAGTTTTTGAATTAAAATCACAACCTAAAGATATTGACTGAAATCTTTATTGGTTAATTGATTAATAACTTTATCCAACCATTCGGTATTGGTTTCAGTTTTTTTTATCTTGGGATTTTTCTTTCTTGTATTCATAAATCTTCCTCAAATAAAAATTAAATTTAATTTAGAATAAATTTATTAAAAATCAACCTGCAAAATTTACAAGTTTACGTATAAAAGTTAATTTTAGTCGCAATAGAAAAGGCATTCTTTTTTAGAGGGATGCTCTTTGCACTCTTCAGCCCAATAGTCTTTGTTAGTTAAAAGTGATGATGAATCAGCCTTCAAAGAAATTTTATTTTTTGGAAGAATTTTGAAAGTGTCATTTAATGCCATGATTAAAACCCTCCTTTTTTAATATTGTTGTTTGTAACCTTTCTTAGTTTGAGTAAGTCTAGCTCCAAGATAGGTTAATAAAATTAGCCAGAATACAATCTCCAATCCGAGGTTGGTCATCTGATTTCCCTCCAATTATTTGATTTGACTTTAATATGATTTTTATTATTTCGATAGAGTTTTTATACTGATTAAGCAAACAATTTTTTTTAGTTTTATACCTGTTATTTTTATATCCCCTCTTGATCCTTACCAAAAGGATTATATTTAATATCCTAAATTAAGACTACGACATTTCATAAAGTTAGTAAGGCAAACACTAATTGAGGAGGAGGATAAATCATTTTATCGATTCATCATATAAGCAATAAAACCAGAAAAGGTAAGAAGCTTAAAAATAATAAAAAATGGCATGATCTTTTGTGCTTTTAAGCCAAAAGGTAAATATTTATTAATAGCATTCATTTTTATAATTATTTAAATAATACTAACCAATATTTTTAATAATAGAAAATAAATTCATGTTCTAATTTTCTTAATTCAGATTATTTAAAAAAAAATATAGTTGAAGTAATTAATTAAAATAAAACACGAAAAAAACCAGATTGAATTGGTCAATCTGGCTTGTAAAACTTATTTGATAAGACCTAGATAAATCCAGGAATAATTTGACCAGTTGTTAAATAAGCTCCTACCAATGCAACGAATCCCATCATGGCAAATCTACCATTTAGCTTTTCTGCAACGATTTTTTCTTTTTCAACTAATTTTGTTTCTTTGTTCTTCATTAGAACCAACCAGGGATGATTTGTCCGGTTGTTACGTAAGCACCTACAGCTGCTACGAAACCTAACATTGCTGCCCAACCATTAAAACGTTCTGCTTCAGGAGTCATTTTTTTAAAGTAATTTATATTAATAAATATAACACATATATTTATTTTTGTAAATAAATAGACCTAATTGATTAAATTCTAGGTTACAGTGATACACTACTGTTACGTTTATGCCTTAAATGATTCAAAGGCCTCTATGCTTTGACCAAGGGTTACGACGTTCCTTTTAAAATTTAGACTTCTCATCAAATTTAGTTTGAAGTTTAGCCGCCTTATGCAATAAACCTACAGCTTCTTTTCTACCAGTTGCGATAGATGCTTGATGCAGTAAATCTGCATACTTTTTGTTTAATTTTTTCATTTAATTTTTAATATTATAATTTCAGGATTGATAAGGAAAATAAGTATTTATATTTAATCAAAAAATAGATTAAATGACTTAATATTTCTGAAAGTTTGACTCTTGCAATTGGTATTCTTGTTAGAAATTCTTTAGCTTGGTCAATATTAATTAATCTTATCTCTACCTGAGATGATCTAATCATACCATTAATCAGCTTATAACTGTGATTTGAGTTTGTGTTTATAATTTTATGATCAAAATTTAATAGATCTTATGGGATTTAACACATGGAAAAAATTTTTTTAATTATTATTTGATATATAAACCAATCTATTTAGATATTTAAAGAACACAAACAGCAGTTCAAAGAAAGATAGATCAATATATACTTGATTATGTTTAAGGAGCCTTTCTTATATTCTTTTTTTGATTTTTTTTTAGTAACCAAATTCTTGCTCTTTATTATTAATAAAATAATTTTGAACAGCTTTTTTTTATTGAGATAAAATCCTCATTTAATATAAATTTTAACTAATATTACTAAAAGGGTCAGTTAGTAGGGATACAGGCTGACTCTTTTTATTTAGTTTTCTTTCTTTTAAAATCTCTTTAATAATTAATTAAGAGCAGTCTAATATTTTATAAATTTCTATTCTTTAAAAGTAGGATAAATACTCTTTTTCTTTTAGTAAATAATTGCTATTAATAAATTAGATAAAAAAAAGTTATGTCAATTACTACTTACTATATGCATTTGATTTTCGCTAGCATTCCATCCTTATTCAGTTCTGATTTGATACTTTATATTTTACCAGTTCTAACTGTATCAATATTATTCTTTAGCTTCAAAATAATGTTTTATAAAGCTCCAAAATTGAGAAGAGCTAAATAAAAACTATTTTGGATAATAGACTTTTCTTTCCTGCAACTGAGAGAAATAAAGATTCTATAGCAGAAGTATTATCAAGAATTCTTCTAAGAAAAGGTTATATTTTAGAAATTGGTAGCGGTAGTGGAGAGCATGCAATTAAATTTCAAAAATGCTTCCCAGAATTAACTTGGCAATCAAGCGATCCTGAACTTGTTCATAGAAAAAGTATTATTTCTTGGATTGAGCATGAAGAATTAAATTTCAAAATGCCTCAACCTTTAGATATTGATGTAGAGAAAATTCCTTGGGAAATACCAGCTGAATTACTGAATTCTATTCAAGGAATAATATCTATCAATATGATTCATATAGCATCATGGAACTGTACAAAATCACTGTTTAACGAATCTGGCAATTTATTAAAACAGGGACAATTTTTGATGTTATATGGGCCATTTAAAATAGATGGTAAGCACATTAGTCAAAGCAATGAATTATTTGATACTTCCTTAAAAATGCAAAACGAATCTTGGGGTGTTAGAGATTTAAGAGAAGTTAGTGAAGAAGCTAAAAAGAATGATTTAATTGAAGAGGAGCTTATTCGTATGCCTTCTAATAATTTTTCGGTAATTTACAGGAAAGGTTCTTTATAAAGGGATTATGAATAATTTTTTTCTGTAAAATTTTTATATATTAAAAATTCATGAATTCAAATTAAACACTTTATTAATTTATTAATATATATAATTATTTTTTCAGCAGTTTTAATATATTTTAAAAAGAAATTATATTGATAACTGTCTGCTCCATTCTTTATGTTTAGCATCTAAGTCTGATACTTTATCTCCTAAACTTAATTGCTTTTCTAATAATTGCACTTTGGTAAGTGTTACTTCCTCAGAATAAAATTTGATTGGTTGCTTACCGTGTAGGTTGTCTCCGCTCATAACTACAAAAATAGAATCAATTTCCAATTAAGTATTTAAGATAAAAAAGACTTAATTTCTAATTCTTTTATATTATTTTCAGATTTGCGTAAATTAATGTGATATTAGATTAGTTTCAATAAGTTGTTTTAATCTTTTTTTTGTAAGAGGATTGCCAAATATATCTTCCTTCATCGACATCTGATTTAACCGCTATACAATTACAAGCAATATTCCATAGCGCTTTATGTATTGGATCGGGATTAAAAAGATAGGCTTTATTGAATGCTTTTCTTATTGCAAGAGTAGCCTTGGTAGCATGATAGTGAGGAATAGTTGGACATACATGATGAACTACGTGACTTGAACCAATATTATGATGAAGAATATTAATAATCTTCCCATAAGGCCTATCAATGGAAAGAAAGGCTCCTCTCATAAAAGAAAATTCTGAATTAGAGAGGTGTGGAACGTCTGAATCTGTATGGTGAAGCCAAGTATATATAACTAACCAACAATTAACTACTAATAAGGGTCCAACATACATTCCAATTATTGGAAAGAATCCAAGTTTGATAATAAAAATAATAAGTCCAACTATTACTGCAGCTACACCAATATCTGAAACCCAAACTTTTTTAGCCCATACAGCAGGCCACAATGTTTTAGAAAAAGGTTTTCTTGGCCAAAAATGATTTGAAGTTCCATATTTGAGCCCACCTGTACTTCCAGATAATAAGTAAGCAGGCCAACCAAAAATAAGATGTAGAACTAATTGGAGAATTCCATACTTAGTTTTGCCTAACTTACTTGAGAAAGATAGTTCCTTTTCCCCTCCAACTTTTTCGCTAATTCCATTCCCATCAATAACTATGGGCACGTGAGTTTCTCCATTAGTTATATGATTGGTGAAACGATGATGGACTGCATGTGAACGTTGCCAAGAGAAATACGGAACTAATAATAATGAATGAAGTAAATATCCAGTAATGGTTTCCAAAGTTTTATTTTTCGAGAAGGCTCCATGACCACATTCATGGGCAATTACCCAAAAACCCATAGCAGTGGTTCCTGATAAAAGTGCATAAAGGATCCAAATCGGGATCATTCTTTGACTAAAAGGAATTGTTAATCCTATTGAGACAACAATTGCCTGAATAATGATTGATTGTAAAAGATAGCCTAATGAAGTTATTGTTTGAGATTTAAAGCAGTTATTTGGAATAACACTTTGGAACTCTTTCATGCTTGGAATATCACTCATCTTTATTGCAAGTGCTTGACCTTTAAGGCCAGAAAATTTAATTTCGCTCAAATTATTATGGGTTAGGATTTAGTTTTTAATAAATTTTAGTTTATATAATTTATTATCCATCAAAGACTCTTTTTATGAAAGTAATATGTAGTTTCAAATGTTCAAATAGTATTAATTTGAGCAAGGTTTTGAAAATTAATTAACATTTTTAAATCTTCTAAGTTATAAATTATTTTATGGCAATCAATAAAACTAAATATAAAAATAATGTAGAAGTAATCGCAAAGGCAGAAAGAGGTAAGATCAAACCAGTATTTAGCCATCTAAAAAATCTAATTTTTCTGTTAATTACTTTTACCATTTTTTAAAAAGGGCTAATCTAAACTTATTGAAGCACCAAGGCCTCAACAAATAAACTTAATAAATTTCAATAACAAAAAAATATTTAATATTTCCAATTTAAAATAAGTTCATCTGATCAGTAGGCTTTTTATTAATTTCTTCCGTTATCCATCCAGAAGATGACCATCCCAACATTATGGGTATTAACCCTTTTAATTCATGAGCATCCTTAACCTGTTCAGTCCATTGTTCTTCATATCCATTAGGAACAATAACTGGCATACGATGATGTAAAGGTTTCACTAAATTATTTGGTTCAGTTGTTAAAACACAGCAGCTTTCTAACTCTGCGCCATCAGGTGAAGACCATTTGCTCCAAATCCCTCCTAACCAAAAAGTTTCATAATTCTCTTTCCTAATACGATAGTTTTTTTCAAAAAAACCACTTGCTGGTATTAAACATCTTTTATGTTTCCAACTTCCACTAAATAATTTTTTCTCTTCCACAGTTTCTGATCTTGCATTAAATGGTCTGGGTCTTGCCTTATCAAAAGGATCTTTAGCCCAAGGTGATATAAAACCCCATGACATAAAAGTTGTCTTAATTTTTCCTTCATTCTTAATTACAAGGACTGGATCAGTAGGTCTAATTAAATTCTGTGTCTCGTATTTATTATCAAGCCCACTTGGATAGTCTTGTTTTAAAACTTTTGGTAACTTATCAAATTTAGTTTTAAGTTCAAATCTTCCGCACATATTAAATATTAGTGTTTGGTTTTTAAATTTTATTAGAAATTTATTTGATTGATCTAAAATCCTTTAAATAACTTTAAATAATAAATAATTTCTGATAACTCATTAATTTTTTGAATCTTTTCTTGGTTAAATTCATTAATTAATTTATTTAGTACCTCAATATCTTTGGAAAAAAACATTAAATTACATTCCGCTTTTAGTCCTGAGATAGATCCTGCATATGAGTCTTCTATAACCCAAGATTTCCTTGGATTTACATCTAATAATTTTAATGCTCTTAAATAGGGATCAGGAGAAGGCTTGCCATCAGAAATGAATTGATCATCTCCAAGAACCTTTGTCTTGAATAAATTTAACCAGGGATTTACAGAGCTTTTGATTTTAAAACTTTCACTACTACTACTTGTTACTAAAGCAATAGGTAGTTTTGTATTTATACAAAAATTGATTAATTCTATTGCTCCCTTAAAAGGTTTTGCTTTAGTGAGTACTTTATCTACTTTTAATTTTTGAATAATAAGTAATTCTTCTAATGAGCTTTCTTTCTTTATCCATTTAAGGACTTTTTTTGCACAATCAATTCTCCTTCTTCCTTTTAATTCTAATAATTTATCGATTGATAAAGAGTGATTATATTCTTTTGCGGTTTCACTCCAGGCATTAGCTAGTAATGGTTCTGTATCTAATAGAACACCATCTAAATCAAAAAGAATTGCTTCTGGGAATTCCATCTTTGTTGAAATATTTTAGATAAAATCTTTATTTAATATAGTCTTTTTTTTATTTCGGTATTTAATTACTTTTTGTCTTTCAACAATAATATTTTAGAAATTTGTATTAATTTTATAAGCCACGAACGTATCTTTTAGGGGGCAATGATTGCTTACGTGGCTTTACAACTATTGGCAAAATAATAACTCCGACAGTAAAAATACATATTGGAGCAACAACCATGAGTATAGATTCTAAAGACATTAATTTATTCTCAAATTTCTCTTAACTAATAGCAGTATTTATTTTTTTAGTCATGCGTATATATATCTAATAAGGCTATATCTTTACAACTTTTTATATTGTTAAGGAAAAGCGAAAAAAAGATTAAATATGAGAAGTTCTTTAAATTTATATCCTAAATAACACCTAGTAAATTTTAATTGAGGAATTATTTTTATGAATCAAGATAAAAAATGGATGTTAATGACTTACTACTGCCCAACTCATGGTGATGCAGGAAAAGTAGAACCTATACAAGTGACAAGGCAAGAAATTTACAGCAAACTATATGATAAAACTAAATCTAAAAAGGAAATTAAATAACCTAAATTTTCAAAAACAGGTAAGTAAAGCTTGACAGGGATAAGTATAAATATTTTTAATACAGTGTATCTTAAGGGACCAAAACGTCCGATATGCTTTAGTTCACCCCATCATTACTCTAGTCAAAGGAAGTGGCTTGAGCATTTTTAGGAGACTGCATTATGGTTTACATGTATTTAAACGGAACTCATTTGTTTATTGCAAAGTAATTAATAATAAATTTGAAAAATTAACCTATAAAGTTTTAAGTTACTTTTGTAACTAAATTGAAGATCTTAAGTTTCACAAAACAAAAAATAAAATTTAAAATTCGTTTTTTGATAATTTATTAGAGTCAATTATTTCCCATGCTTCTGATGCCGTATCAGCATATTTAAAAATTTTTAAATCTTCTTCGCTAATAAGCCCGAAATCAGCAAGGAAGTCAAAATTAATTAAATTATTCCAATATTTCCTACCAAATAAAATTATTGGAATTTCACTTTTCATTCCTGTTTGTCTAAGAGTTAATAATTCAAATAATTCGTCTAATGTCCCAAATCCTCCAGGAAAAAAAACAGCAGCGACAGAGCGCATTACAAAATGGATTTTGCGTAATGCAAAATAATTAAATTTAAAACAAAGTCCAGGAGTTATAAAAGAATTTGGGAATTGTTCATTCGGTAACTGTATGTTTAAACCAATAGACTTACAGTCTGCTTCAAAAGCGCCTCTATTAGCCGCCTCCATAATTCCTGGTCCACCTCCTGTCACTATTACATGAGAATTGCATTTATCATCTTGATTATTTATTGAAGCTAGTTTTGAAAATTCTCTTGCGGATTCATAGTAATGACTCATAGAGAGTAAATTTTTTAACTTGTTAAATTTATTTTTTAATTTAATAGATTGAGGACATTTTTCTAATAAGTTTTTTACTTCATCGATTTTGCTCTGAGCTGATGATTCTTCCACAATTTTTGCACCTCCAAAAACGATAATAGTTGAGATGATATTTTGTTCTTCTAGTACTAATTCAGGCTTAGTTATTTCCAGCAGCATTCTTACACCTCTCATTTCGTCACTTCTAAGCAAATTAAGATCTTCCTGTGCAAGTTTGTAGGAATTCGAATCAAGAATTAAATTTAGATTTTTTTCTCTTTTATCAGTGTTATTTAGCTTTTTGAAGTTATTAATATTGTTAATCATGGATTCAAGAATAAATATGTTTTTTATATAGAGAATGGATCTTTTTACTAATAGTTATTTAAAAATATTAAATATAGTTTTTCCTGTACCTATTTACCTATTCATCTAAATCGCATGTCAATTCACATTGATTCAGTTCAGAGGCAGAAATTCTATCTAAAATCCTCAGCATATCAATTTCAGAAAGATCTCCATTAGAGTTCCACTTTAGAGTTGTTTTTCTTTGAAGAGAATCTCTTTTATTCATTTTTATTTCCTCCCTTAAGATGAATCTCTACACATCTAGTAACACATTCTTGATGTCCATCAACAATGCTGCATTCACTAATGCATTCAAAATATGAATCTATGGTATCTTTTGCTGTTATTTGATTCGAAGAAAAAAACAACTCATCCATAATTTTTGCCCCTTAATTTGGAATGAGATATAGCATGACTTTAAAAAATAATTCTTGCTTTGTTAAGAAAAATTGGATAAATAAGTATTATTTACTAGTCTTAAGTTTTAATTTTATAAAAAGGTAAAATCTTTTTCCCCAACTTGTTTTATTGGATCTATTAAATACTTAAAAACTTAATCTTAATAATTTAAATTTTTACTTTTAGGTTTATTTTTTAGTAAATTCTCTGATTTAGATTTATAACTATCTGGGTCCCAATCTTGTTGGATATCTTTAATGAAATCAAAAATAAATTCATTTGGACATTCAAGTTCTTTGTGAAGATCATTTAATTTTTGATGTATGTATTTTTTAGTGCAAGAAATTAATCGATCTTTTTGATAATTTGTAGGTTGCCATTTTTTATTATTCATAAAGGTTATTTTTTACTTACTGATTTTTATATTCCTCCTAGTATTATAAAAAAGTAAATCAGCATAAAGACTGATTTACTTTTTAAAAATTTCGTTAGATGATAATAATGTACTTTTTAGATTTTCAAATGCGATCTATTATGAATTGGCTTTCTAAAATGTTAGAAAGCATGGCAAATGCTTTTATTCATCCTGTTAAAAATGATTTACCCCCATCTATTGGAGCTCACGCTTACAGTAGCATTCCTCTAAAAAGGAAAATGCGAAGAAGACTCAGCTAGTATTTAATTAATTGGAATTAGATTCTCGTTCTTGCTGTCCCAAATAATATATCTAAAACAATTTGGGAAATCACTTAATTTGAGAACTTTTGATTTTTGCAGTAAATGTAAATTTGCTTTATGACAAGCTCTTAAATTGTAATTAGGAATTCTTTCGGATAGATGATGAATGCTATGGAACGAAATATCAGCTAAAAACCAGTTTAACCAATTTGGGATATCTAAATTGCTACTGCCAGAAATAGCACCTTCGACAATATCCCAATTTTTTGTATTACTTGCATAAGCATTTTCATAATTATGTTGTATAAAAAAGATGCATATGAAAATTGCTGCTGAAAAAGTTAATATTAGAGAATAAAAAGTTAAGAAAAAAGCAGCTCCTAACCATTTACACATAATTATCCATCCACTTATCACAATAATATTGTTTGCTATTAGATCAAATAATTCATCAAAATTGTCTCCATAGTCAGAGAAAGGCGGCTTAATTCTCGATTGAATATTTAAAAGTCCTAAATAATTTCTTTTTTTTAATTTAATAAAAGTTTCTTGCATTAACGATTTTATAAAATTAATAATAATTAGAATTAACCCTAATCTAGCTTTAATAACTAAATAAAAGAAACCACCAGGGAAAAGCATTAACCAATGTCTACTTACCTTATAAATAAGTTTTTCTCTTTTATTAAGAGCCTCATAATCTTCTAGGCTTAAAACATCTACAGGACCTTTGTAAATTTCCCAATTCCCATTATTCCTATGGTGGAATGCATGGTCATTAGCCCAAGGTTTATGAGGTATCCCATTTAATAAACCCAGACAAAAGCCAAAGAAGTTATTTAAAGAACGTTTTTCAAATAGGGAATTATGCCCGCAATCGTGCATTAATGAGAATGTTCTAGAAGATAATAGGGTAAGAAAAAAAAGAATGGGAATAAGTAAAAACCCTTTTGTAATTTGTAAAAGAGGAGAATATACAATTTTAGAGACAATAAACCAGAGAGAAATTATCGGTATAAGAGTAGTTATTAACTGATAAAGAGCTTTGAAATTATTTCTTTTAAGAAATGGCTTTAATATAAAATCTGACCTCTTGATTTTATTCATATAAACTTTTCTCTAATCCTCTTTAATTAGGATAGCTTAGTTATTATTTATCGTGGCAAAGTTTTCAATTTGTCGATATATGAAAACTATAGCCAATACATTGTTATTGATTCATTTGATTGGAATTTATTTTATAGAATTACCCATATCTATTAAAGTTTTTTCTAATGAAATAGGTTCCCAATTATATATAGAAATAGTTTCCGTAATATCAGCGCTATAAGATCCTCTATTAACCATGGCAGCCATACTTTTCATCTCTTTATTAAATGGTGCTAGAGAATTTATCATTTTTGTAGGGATATAGTTTTGAGGTGCTTTCTTGTAGCCATTTTTTCTTAAAATATTAGAAATTTCCATAATATTGATCCCTTGAGGAGAAGTCGCAATTATTCTTTTATTATCACTTTGGTTTTTTCTAAGAGATTCGACATGTAACTTGGCGACATCTCTTACATCTACGACAGTAAAATATGCATTTGGTAGTGCTGGAAATTTACCATTAATCATTTTTGAAATAAGTTCTGCCGAAGCACCATCAACATCATCACTTAGCAGTGGACCAAAAACCATTCCAGGATGAATAGTTGTCATTGAAAAAGAGTGTTCAGTGTCATTATGAATAAAATCCCATGCAGCTTTTTCTGCAATTGTTTTACTTTTTACATATGCACCAACGTTTTTTGTTGTATCTGTCCAGTCTTCAGGCGAGCATAACTGCTTGTCATGCCCGTACGCAATTGCAGCCATAGAAGAAGTTAGGACAACTTTCTTGACTTTAAAGGAATTTTTTGAAGCATTCAACGCTCTTAAAGTTCCCTCTACTGCAGGATTGATAAGAATAGATTCCTTTTTTGGCTCTTCGATAGTAAAAGGAGATGCAACATGAAGAAGATAATCACAATCAGAGGCTGCCTCATCCCATCCCTCATCATCTAGAAGGTCAAGTTTACAAAATTCCAGCTTATGATTATCTGATTCTTTCTCAAGAGATTTTCTTACTTCATCTTCTCTATTCATATTTCTTAGAGATCCTTTGACAAGATAACCTGCTTTTATTAGCTCATGTATGCAGTGAATAGCAATAAACCCAGATGCACCAGTAACTAAAACTTTTTCCAAAATAATTTTGTTTTATTTCTACTTTTATTATGATCTATTAGTCTGCACAAAAATACAAAAGGATTTTTATTTATATAGTTTTTAGAACTTTATTTTCAACATAAGTATTTAAGAATTTAAAAACTAAAGAGTTGCTTAAATATTTTTTTAATTGCCATGATGTCTACTATTTCTTTTGGAGCGATCTTTTTGCTCCGCCTTGTTAACTCTAATTTCTCTACCCATCCACTCGACATCTTGTAAATCATCAATCGCAGTTTTCTCGGAGCTTTCGCTAGTCATTTCAACAAAGCCAAAACCTCTTTTTCTTCCTGAATCCCTCTCCAAAGGAATTGTACATTTTGTTACTTCACCATAAGTTTTGAAAAGGTCTTTAAGGTCTTCCTCTTCAGTTTTCCAGGATAAATTTCCAACAAAAATAGTCATATTTTAAAAAATATTTAGTAAAAGTTGCGATATTCAACCATATTAAATAAATATGGAATCTACAGGCTTCATATTTAAATTATTGTATAACAATTATGTTTGATTTTAGATTTAAATTCTAATTTAACTGTTTATTTTTATTTGTCTTGAAATCTAGAGAATAAATTCTTTAGACATTGTTCTTAATTGATCTAAATTTAGTTTATTTAAATAATTTATTATTTCACTAGAACTTTCTCTTGATTTGAGATTTTGACTTTCGCAAATCAAACTGTTGGATATTAAATCTATAAGATGTTGTTTGTCCATAACTTCTTATAAGCCATTATTTTATATTAAAAACTAAAAATCTTGAATCCCAAACCTTATTACTATTGTTATTTTTACTATTTT
>QCTN01000024.1 GCA_003211135.1 Prochlorococcus sp. AG-673-L20
ATTCCCAATAAATGTAGTTTAGAAGATCTTAAGAATGAAATGCTTAAGAAAAAACTATGTTAAAATTTTTCAACTTTTTTATTTCTCCAATTAGCTTCAAAACCATTACTTAGTAAATTATTTGCTTGAGCACTTAAATCAATTTTTTTTATTCTCCATAGATTATAAATTCCATGAACTCCTAATTTCTGATGGCTAATATTCGACCAATGTTCTTCTTTAGATGAATATTTATCTATGACCATCAAGAAGGATTCACTATTGTAATTAGGTTTATCTTGGAAATTATCCCTCCTATCAAAGCTAAATCTCTCGAATAAGTTAATTACCCCCTCTGGATTTCTAGATTCATAAAAAACTATCTGTTTGGTGTAAAAATGTAATGATGGTTTTTTTATTCCAATCATTGCGAGGGTTTCTCCTCCCTGTCGAGCATTTAAGATTTGCTTAGATATATTACGTAAAGGTAATTGTCTGGATCTATCTCCTAATTGCCTGATTGGAGGCATCAAGAAGCTTTGTCCAATCAATAGTAGTAATTGAAGATAGAGAAAAATATTTTGAGATCTAAAGACAAACAAAACAATTCCAATGAAAGTAAAACTAAATAAAAACAATCTTGCTTTAAGAATTATTCCAGAACTTATTAGGTTTGAAGCAAGATTTGGCATCTCGGGATCATTTATTGTATTCAACCAAAAATTTGAAAAAAAGAATGCAATTGATAACCCAAGCAGAATTAAAAGATTAATAATCCACAAGGATGAAAAGGATTTTTTTTGATTCTGAAGTTTCGTAAAACTATTACTTATTAGAATTGCCGCCGCTGGAATTGCAGGGAGCCAGTAGCTTGGAAGTTTTGTTGCAGAAATACTAAAAAAAATAAAAACTGAACCTAACCAACATAAACAATAAATAAATAAACTTTCCGATGTGGGGCAACCTTTTTTTAAACTGATTAAAAAGTCTTTAAAAGCCTCAAATATTCCATGAAATAAAAAAGGAGTAAATGGTAATGATCCTATAACCATTACATAGAGAAAGAACCAAAAAGGTTCTGCATGATTATTAACTACTGATGTATACCTCTGAAAATTGTGATAACCAAAAAAACTATCCCAAAAGGGTTTCCCTTCCTTTATTAGTTCTAAAATATACCAAGGCAAGCTTATTACAACTGTAATTAACAAACCTCTTTTAAGCTCTATTTTATCAAGTAAATTCTTCCAATCCTTTTGAATGAACAAAAAAGATAAAATAGTCAAGGCTGCAAGGACAAAAGCTACTGGTCCTTTAGTTAAAATTGCAAGCCCTAGAAAAAACCATGGAGAGATACAATTTTCCTTTTTACTACTAGCCATTCTTCTCCAAAACAAAAGAAGGCTTATCCCTAAAGTTCCGCACAAAAGAGCATCACTTACAGCAGTTCTGCTCCAAATTATTATTAATGGAGACAAAGCAAAGCCTAAAGATGCCACTATCGGAGTAGCCAATTTCCGCCCACCTTTTTGAGGCCAACAATAAATTGTATCTCCAATCATTAGCATCAAAAGTAATGAAGCCAATGCTGAAGGAAGTCTTGCTGAAATTGTTCCAAAGATATCCCATACTTCATTTTTGGGCAGGGAATAGAACAAGCCCATTAGCCAATATATGAGTGGTGGTTTATCAAATCTAAAAATCCCATTTACTTTTGGGGTTAACCAATCGCCAGACTCACTCATTGATTTCCCCGCAGCCGCAAAAAGAGGAGGAGTTTCATCTACTAATCCGGTAGAGCCTAAACCTAAAAGAAAAATTATTATTCCAAATATCAAAACTAGTAAAAGAGTAAATAACCTTTCTTTAGAACTAAAAAGAATCATTTTATATAGATTGTCTTTGATATTCTTTAATAACCGTATTAAGCCAGCTGACAACTTTACTAGCAAATATATCTGAAGAAGCATTACTATTTACCCACTCTCTACAATTTTTTCGCTCAATCTTATTAATAATCTTCAAGTAATATAAAAGGCTTTCCTTATCATCAGGTTTCGCGAGATAACCTGTTTGGCCATGCTGGATAATTTCACTTGGTCCTCCCCTTCTATATGCCACAACAGGGACTCCACACGCCAAAGCTTCAACTACTACATTTCCATAAGCTTCGTTCCATTTGGGAGTATTTAGTAAAGCTCTACAAGTTCCAAGCTCTCTCTGTAACTTATCCGTTTCTAAAAAACCCTTCCATTCTAAAATCCCTGGCGAGAATAATTTTTCTATTTTTAATGCGTACGATTTATCTTGAACAATGCCCCAAACATTAAGTTTTTCTCCAAGAGCGTTAGCCACATAAGCAGCATCCTCTAAACCTTTTTCAGGGGCTATTCTTCCTACCCAACCAAGAGGACCATTTTTACAATCTTGAAATATGTAATTAGCTAAATTAAATCCATTCCCAATAACAATTGGGTTATTAATAAAAGGATAATCGGAAGCTTGAATCTTTGAATGAAAAGCAAAGTTATTAGGAAATTTGGAGTAAACTTTTGAAATTAAATTACTTATCACAAAACTTTCGGAGCCCATACTAATAATATGAGCAATTGGAATATTTATATTTAGAGTCATCCAAATCGGTAGCCAATCGTAAGAAAAATTCAATATTATATCCGCTTTATTTCCAATATCTATTGCCTTTTCAATCATTCCTGATAAAAGTGAATTAACAGGAATACTTACCGAGGAATAATAATCTTGATGTTGCCAACTTTTTTGCTCTTCTCCTTCTACAAAATGTAGTTTTACTTTTTTACTGGCTTCAAACAATTTAGAATTGTTTGGGGCTACTACATCTACAGTATGACCTTTTGCAAGCAACCCAGTAACTAAAGAATTCAGAGTAAGCTCTACTCCACCACCTTTACCACTTCCTAAGAAACCAATAGGAGTACTTATTAAAACTATATGCATTCTTGAAAAGTATTTTCCTATTCACTTACTAAATATTAGTCTTAGTATTTGAAATTTCCCATAAAGACTTTCTCTGGCTGACCAAAAAAACTGACATTAGGACAAAAACCACTCCTATCCATTGAATGATTGTTAATCTCTCATTTAGGTAAACACCACCGGTAAGGAGAGCAAATATCGGAGTTAAAAATGCAAGAGTGCTAAATCCTGTTATTTCTTTATTATTTGCAAAATAGAAAAATAAACCATATGCCAAGGCACCTCCAAAGATACTTGAAAATGACATCAGTCCCCATTCAAAGATTGACCAATTTGGCATTAATTGAAAATCTGTTTGCAAGCTATGTTTAATGATAAGAGGAATACTTCCTAAAACCATGTGCCATCCAGTTACTGCAACTGGATCACTTTTAGTACATGTGAATCTAATCAAAATTGTTCCTAGAGCCATAGCGAGAGAGGCCCCAAGCATCCAAAGTTCTCCAACATTAAATGCGATGTCACTAATACTCTTGTCAGACATTAACCACCAACTCTCCAAAAGTTCTTTTGGAAACCCTAAGAAAATTATTCCACCTAAGCCAAAAAGTAACCCTAGCCATCCTATTGGATTAATTAAATTACCAAATATTGCTCTTGCCAATAGTGCTACCAGCAAGGGTTGAGAATCAATTAAAACAGAACCCAGACCAGCACCTGTCTTAGAGATCCCATATGTTAAAAATATTTGAAAAAACGTTGCGTCTACGATTGTAAAAACCAAGAACCATTTCAAATCGCACCTATAAATTTTTAAATCTCTCTTTAATAAATATGTTGTAACAAGAACAAGAACACCTGCAGGTAGAAGTCTTAATGATGCAACGAATTCAGGTCCAGCACTAGATACTAGAGGGGTCATAGCTGCCATTGAAGTCCCCCAGAGAGCAAAAGGGAGTATCATTAAAAACCAATTTAGGATTGAATTCATTAAGTCTGCTGATAATCTTTTTAAAGTAGTTGTATGTTTCTTACCTTAAAAAATGATTTGGCCTTTTAGACGTAAGTCAAAAAAAAGAATGGCTCGTATAGTAATTGATGAGCCAATCACAAGTTCCACAAGAGTTTCTGTAATCAAATCTCTAAAACAAATTGAGGATAGAGAATTTCCTGCATTAATACTTAGAATCGACTCTCCAGGAGGTACTGTAGGCGATAGCCAAGAAATATACTCTGCTATTAAAAGATTAAAAGAGAAAGGCTGTAAAGTAGTTGCAAGTTTTGGAAACATATCAGCTTCTGGTGGTGTATACATCGGTGTAGCTTCTGACAAAATTGTAGCTAACCCTGGAACAATTACGGGCTCAATTGGTGTAATAATTAGAGGAAATAACTTATCTGAACTTTTGAATAAAATTGGTATTAAGTTTGAGACAGTAAAAAGTGGAATTTATAAAGATATTCTCTCACCAGATAAGCCTTTAAGTAATGAAGGAAGGGAACTACTTCAAGGATTAATAGATGAAAGTTATAAACAATTTACTGAAGCTGTAGCAGAGGGCAGAAATTTGCTCGTAGAAGATGTAAAGAAATTTGCTGATGGAAGAATCTTCACTGGAACACAAGCAAAAGATCTTGGATTAGTAGACAAGATAGGAGATGAATTTGTTGCGAGAGAGCTTGCAGCAGAGATGGTGAAAATCGATCCAAAAATACAACCTGTAACTTTTGGGAAGAAAAAGAAAAAAATACTGGGACTTTTGCCTGGAAGTAATATTATTCAGAAAATTATTCAAAATATATTTTTCGAGGTAAATTCATCTAACAAAATTCTTTGGTTATATAAACCTTAAAACCAAAAAATGAGTAAGGATTATCTTGACATGGGAAATATTACTCCTATTAGAGGAGCGACAACTTCAAGTGGAAATACTTTTGAAGAGATTGAAAATTCGGTGGTTGAGCTTATTGATGAATTAATTTTGCGTAACAGTTTAGATCCAAAGAAATTTTTATCAATTACTTTTAGCGTTACTAAAGACTTAGACGCATGTTTCCCAGCTTCAATTGCAAGGAAATCTTTTGGACTTGACTCAGTTGCATTTTTGGACTGCCAACAGATGTATGTTCCTAATGATATTGATTTTTGTATAAGAGTAATGGCATTAGTAATTTTGCCAAATGGTTCTTTAATTAATCATCCCTACTTGCGAGGAGCATCAAATTTAAGGACCGATAGATGTTAATCTTGTAAAAATGTTTATTAAATAAACTAAAAAAGTTAAAGAAAATGTCATCAACCACCTCAGAAGACAATGAAAAATAAACAAACAAAATTTCTTGGGAAGTCCAAGATTATTAAATTCTTAGCACTTTCACCCTTCTTAATTTCAATCCCATTTTTTTGTAATAAAGAAGTTAACGCAGGACTAGAGTTCCAGTGGAATCAAGATTCAGGTTATAGAAGATTACAATGGTTACAAAAAAATAAGGAAAGAGGCATGAGAAATACAATTTTTTTCTTTTTAAAACCTTCTGATAGAAAAGCAGATCTTTTGAAAATAAGTATGACCATACCTAAAAAATTCAAATCAACTCTTAAAGAAAATAAAATAAGTCTTTGTCAAGTAAAAATTGGTGGATTTGAAACTCGTACAAAATGTATTGCAGACATACCTGCAGATATTGAACTCAACGAAGACAAAACTTCTCTTGATATTTTCCCTTATAATCCAATACCTAGTAATAAAGATAGCTATTCTGTAGTATTTAAAGTATTTAATCCAAGAAAAACAGGTTTATATCAATTTCACTCTTATGGGCAGTATGTTGGTAAAAATGCCGTTTCAAGTTATTTAGGAAGCTCTACTTTAGTGATCGATTAAATGATAAATTATTAAAGAGTATATAAATCAATGACTAAAAGAACATTCGGCGGAACATCTAGAAAAAGGAAACGTGTATCTGGTTTTAGAGTAAGGATGCGTTCTCACACAGGAAGGAGAGTTATTAAAAACAGAAGAAAAAGAGGTAGAGAAAGAATAGCTGTTTAGATAAAACCAAAGATAATGGCATTGCCCAAATCTATGCGTTTAAAAGGTCATAGGACTTTTGATTATATTTATAAAAATTCTTTGAGATATCAGGGAAAATTAATGACTTTTAGAATAGCAAGATCAAATCCAAAAATTCTCATCTCCCATAATAATTTTGATAGTCTAAATAATTTTAAGATTGCTATCGCAATAAGTAAGAAATTCTCAAAAAAAGCAGTGGTGAGGAATAAAATTAGGAGGATGTTGCAGGATTGTTTATTAAAAAATTTCAGCCAAGAGAATAACCACAAACCTTATTGGTTACTTGTTAACCTAAAAGCTGGTGATTTCTACAATGATAAAATTAAACTATTGGAGGAATTTCAACACCTAATTTTTAAGTCAGGCTTATCTAAATGATTAACATTAACGAAGAATCCTTTTATGAAGGTGGTCCAGCTAAAGGTGATTTAATAATAAATTTATTGGCTGGATTAACTCTTTTAGGACTTCCATTTACTTTTGCTGCATTAGTAAGAGCTTTATGGTTAAGATACAAAATAACTAATAAAAGAATAACTATTGAGGGAGGCTGGTTTGGCAAAAATAAAACTCAAGTTTCTTTAAGCAATATTGAAGAAATAAGATCTATTCCTAGAGGTTTTGGATCTTACGGAGACATGGTTTTAATACTCAACGATGGCTCTAAGGTTGAAATGAAATCCTTACCATTATTCAGAGAAAAACAAAAATTTATTGAGGAAAATATAGTTAAAAGATCACAAACATTAAATCTTAATGAGGTTGAGGGATTTGCTACTAAATCTTGATTAAGTTAATTACAAAAGTGTTTTTATCCTGTAAAATAAAGTGTCAAATAAAATAAATTATTTTTTAATATCGTGATCGGGTTCATTTCAGAAAAATTATTAATCCCGATTCTAGATTTT
This sequence comes from Prochlorococcus sp. AG-673-L20, assembly GCA_003211135.1. Lineage (GTDB taxonomy): Bacteria > Cyanobacteriota > Cyanobacteriia > PCC-6307 > Cyanobiaceae > Prochlorococcus_A. The sequence continues at coordinate 6,920 of QCTN01000024.1, forward strand.
TTCTACGGGTTAGTACCTAGTTATGGCTTGGCCATTGTTGCACTAACAGTCGTAATTAGAATCGCACTCTTTCCGCTAAGCGCAGGTTCTATTAGAAGCGCTAGAAGGATGAAAATAGCTCAACCTGTAATGCAAAAAAGGCAAGCAGAGATAAAATCAAAATTTTCAAGTGATCCAAAGAAACAGCAAGAAGAATTAGGAAAATTAATGAATGAATTTGGTAGCCCTCTTGCAGGTTGTCTCCCTTTAATAGTTCAAATGCCTGTTTTATTTGCATTATTTGCTACTTTAAGAGGATCACCCTTTGCAGATGTCCCCTACAATATTAATCTAAAAGTTTTACCCCAAGATCAAATTGCAGCTATTGATCCAAAGCCCTTTAAGTCTCCAAGGCATTCAATATTTGTAACGGAAAAATCCCACTTTCCTGTAATTGCAACTTTACCTAACGGAACAAAATTAGGTTCTGAAGAATCAGTAAAGATAAACTTGCAGACAACTAACGGTAATAACTATTCAGAGGTATTATCAAAATACGATAACGGTTCAAAATTTCTTCCAACCTGGACAGTCTCAAAAGGTTCAGAGAATATTAAAGTTTCACAAGACGGTTTAGTTACTGCAATAAAGCCAGGAGATGCAACAATTGAAGCTAAGATACCGGGACTAGCTGCAAAAAGTGGTTTTTTGTTTATTAAAGCACTTGGGCAGGTCGGATTTTACGTAGACGGGTCAATTAACTGGGATATAGCTACTTTAGTTGGGGCTTTCGGTTTAACTTTGCTACTCTCACAAGTTTTATCTAGTCAAGGGATGCCTTCAAACGCCCAACAATCTACTGCAAATAAAATTACCCCAGTAATGATTACTGGAATGTTCTTATTTTTTCCTTTACCAGCTGGAGTATTACTTTATATGGTTGTAGCTAACATATTCCAGGCATTTCAGACTTTTCTTCTAAACAAAGAAGCTCTACCAGCAAACTTACAAAAAATTCTTGATGAACAATTAACCAGTAAAAACAAAGTAATTCCCTCTACTGCCAACATTTCAGATAAAAGATTACCATTTGAACCCAATAACAAAAAATAGTATTCCCTTTAATTAGATAATGGATTCTTGGAGTAGAAATTTCGAATTACTTATTAAATCAAGAACTCCTTTAATTTGGATAAGAACTAAAGAAGAAGAGAGACTATACAAAATAATTGACCAGTCATGTAAATCATTAAAAATCAAGAGATTAGTTTCCTGGGATTGTGTAAATGGAATCAAAGGAGTACTAAATGAAAGTGGAAAATTTTCAAACAATCCTCTAGGAGTTCTTAATTGGATAAAGGAACAAAAGTCTGACTTACCAACAATTTTATTGGTAAGAGACTTTCATAAGTTTTATGAAGATCCATCTATCAGTAGAACAATAAAAGAATTATCATCTTCACTTAAAGAAACTAACAACAACCTAATTCTTAGTTCACATTTATTGCCATCATCAGAAGAACTTGATGATTTAATTACAATAATCAACTTACCTTTACCTGATCTAAGTGAATTGAGAGCTCTTATAAAAGAAATTGCTTTTAATACTGATTCTGATTTAAGCGAAAAAGACTTAAATGAGCTTGCCATTGCTTCAAGTGGATTAAGCGAAACAAAAATTAAGCAAGTAACAGCAAAAGCTCTCACGCAGAGAGGAAAAATAAGTATATATGACCTTAATGATATTCTTGCAGAGAAAAAGCAAGTTATTGCTAGAAGTGAAATATTAGAATTTTTTGAAAGCAAATCAAGTCAAGACGATATTGGAGGATTGATAGTATTAAAAACTTGGCTTAAGCAAAGATATAGAGCTTTTTCTAAAGAAGCTAAAGAATATGGATTACCAATTCCCAAAGGTGTCTTACTAGTAGGCCCACAAGGAACAGGAAAATCATTAACTGCCAAATCAATTTCTCAAAGCTGGTCAATGCCTCTTCTAAGGCTTGATGTGGGAAGATTATTTTCAAGTCTTGTGGGGTCAAGTGAGGCGAGAACAAGAGAGACAATTTCAAGAGCAGAAGCCATGTCACCTTGCATCCTATGGATTGATGAAATTGATAAGGGATTTGGTGGGGACGCCAGAAGTGATGGAGGAACTAGTCAAAGAGTTTTAGCTAGTTTGTTAACTTGGATGGCCGAAAAAGAATCTGCAGTATTTGTAATTGCCACCGCTAATGCAATTGATAAGCTACCAGGAGAATTATTAAGAAAAGGAAGATTTGATGAAATATTTTTTCTTGATCTACCTAATTCTGAAGAGAGATTAAGCATACTTGATTTGCACTTAAAGAAAAGAAGACCTAGTTATAATTTTCCTCTTTCAACAATAATTGATCGCACAGGTGGATTTTCAGGAGCAGAACTTGAACAAGCAGTTATTGAGGGGATGCACTTTTCATTTTCAGAAAATAGAGAATTAATGGAAAAAGATTTAATTAAGGCTGTTTCCGAATTGGTTCCATTATCTCGTACAGCTAAAGAGCAAATTGATTTCTTAAAAAAATGGTCATCCACAGGCAGAGCACGTTCTGCATCATAATTTTTTTTTAATTTAAAAATATAAATAAAGTTAGTAATCCCTTATTTAATTAATTTTTCATCAAAAAGCTCTGATAATGATTTGAGATAAACTATCTTATTAGGATATAAAAGACAAAAAACAAGAGTGTTAGATCAAAAATTGATAAGAGAAAATCCAACATTTGTAAGAGATAGTTTGTCCTTAAGAGGGAAAGTTTATGATATTCCTTTCATAAATAAACTTGCTGTGGAAAGAAAAGAAATTGATATCGAGATATCAAGTCTGCAGTCAGAAAGTAAAAAATTAAGCAAAATAATTGGCCATGAAATAAGCAATTCTAATAATGTTAATTCTCAAAAACTTAAAGAATTAAAAAACAAGGGGAATAAATACAGAATAAAAGTTTCTGAATTTGAAGAAAAAAAAAGAATCCTAGACAAACAACTTCAAGATGAAATATTAAAATTACCTAATTTTCCAAGTAAAGATACCCCTCTTGGAGAAAATGAAAAAAATAATATTCAAATTAAAGAATGGGGAGATCCTCTCAAAAAAGATAATCTCAAAGCTCACTGGGAAATAGGTGAAAATTTAAATCTGTTTGACTCCACTAAATCAACCAAAATTTCAAAAAGTCGTTTTATTACTCTTACAGGTAATGGAGCTAGGTTGGAGAGGGCTTTAATTAATTTCATGCTTGATGTTCATTCAAATAATGGATATTTAGAGTTAATGCCTCCAGCCTTAGTTAATTCAGAAAGTCTTCAAGGATCCGGCCAACTTCCTAAATTTTCAAATGAAAGTTTTAGGTGTGCTAACGATGATTTATGGCTCTCTCCCACTGCAGAAGTCCCTTTGACAGCTTTTCATAAAAATGAGATCATTGATTCAAATATTTTACCTTTGAAATATGTAGCTTATAGTCCTTGTTTCAGGAGAGAAGCGGGTAGTTATGGAAGAGATACAAAAGGCTTAATAAGACTTCATCAATTTAACAAGGTTGAATTATATTGGTTTTGTGATCCAGATAAATCATTAGAGGCTCATAAAAAGATAACGGCAGATGCGGAAAGTATCTTAAAAAAACTAAACTTACCATACAGATTAATAGATATTTGCACTGGTGATTTAGGCTTTTCTTCCAGCAGAACTTTTGATCTTGAGGTTTGGCTTCCCAGCAGTAAATGTTATAGAGAAATATCTAGTTGTAGTAATTGTTTAGACTTTCAGGCACGTAGATCATCAATAAGAACAAAAATTGATAAAAAAACTTCATATATCCACACTTTAAATGGAAGTGGTTTAGCTATTGGAAGAACAATGGCAGCGATTCTTGAAAACGGCCAACAACCTGATGGAAGTGTAAAAATCCCGGATGCTTTAGTTCCATACTTTGGATCATCTTTCATAAAAACTGCCTAATATAAAATAATGAATGTTTTAACCTCAATAACAGTCTTAGGATTCCTCATTTTCTTTCACGAAATGGGTCACTTTCTCGCAGCAATATTTCAAGGCATATATGTTGATGGGTTCTCTATTGGATTTGGTCCTTCAATAATACAAAAAAAATATAGGGGTATTACTTACTCATTTAGAGCCTTTCCTTTGGGAGGATTTGTTTCCTTTCCCGATGAAGAAGTCAATAACATTGATCCTAATGATCCAAACCTTCTAAAAAATAGGCCAATAATTCAAAGAGTAATTGTGATATCTGCTGGAGTATTTGCTAACTTACTTCTTGCTTATACAATTTTGATTTTAAACGTAACTACCATTGGTATACCCTTTGATCCAGAACCAGGGATTTTAGTTTTAGCAACTCAACCAGAAAAAGCTGCTTTTAAAGCGGGTTTAGAAGCAGGGGATAAAATATTAAAAATAGATGGTAATCTCTTAGGTGTTGGGGATCAAGCTGTATCTTCTCTGGTTAGAAAAATCCAAAGTTCATCAGAAGAATCAATATCGATAGAAATTGAGAGAGAAAACTCTTATCAAAACCTAACTTTAATTCCTCAAAACATAGATGGGAAAGGTACAATTGGAGCTCAGTTGCAGCCAAATATTAAAAAAGAAACAAAAAAAACTAAAAATATAAATGAACTTTTTAAATATACTAATAAGGAGTTTTCATCACTATTAATCAAAACAATCCAAGGTTACAAGGGCCTAGTTACAAATTTCTCATCAACAGCTCAACAACTAAGTGGTCCAGTAAAAATTGTTGAAATTGGAGCCCAGCTATCTGAGCAAGGTGGGACTGGAATATTGTTATTTGCAGCCTTAATCTCTATAAATCTAGCTGTCTTGAATTCTCTTCCATTACCACTTCTTGATGGAGGTCAGCTTGTTTTTACCCTTATTGAGGGATTAAGAGGTAAGCCAGTTCCAGTTAAAATTCAAATAGCTGTGACTCAATCAAGCTTTTTTCTTTTGGTAGGACTAAGTGTTTTATTAATTATTAGGGATACAAGCCAATTATTAATAGTTCAAAGATTGCTTAATCAATAACTTAATTTTTTTATTTTGATAGTTGAAATGTTAGTATAATTTATATATTTATGTAGAAATTTTTAATGGCAAAAAAATCAATGATTGCTAGAGAGGTAAAAAGAAAAAAACTAGTGCAAAAATTTGCTGCCAAGAGAAAATCATTATTAGATGAATTTAATGCTGCCAAAGATCCTATGGAAAGACTAGAAATACATAGAAAAATCCAGGGGCTTCCAAGGAACTCAGCTCCAACAAGAGTTAGGAACAGATGTTGGGCTACTGGCAAACCAAGAGGTGTATATAGAGATTTTGGATTATGCAGAAATCAATTAAGGCTAAGAGCTCATAATGGAGATTTACCAGGAGTAGTTAAATCTAGCTGGTAATACAATAAATTATATAGATTTTAAGAAATTCATTAATTCTAATATTTCAGAGAAAACTAAGTGACTCCAACATATTAAGACCATTTTTAGTACTATCAGAAAAATTAGTTTGAAACCTTATTTAAATAATTCTCTCAATATGTACCTATGAGATGTAAGAATAAATTATGTATAGAATTATAATTTAAAAAGTGGAAGGAAAAAATACGTCGATCACGTTTGACGGACGAGAGATACGACTAACTACTGGACTATATGCTCCTCAAGCTGGGGGAGCCGTAATGATCGAATGTGGAGACACATCTTTATTAGTTACCGCTACCAAAACTGCTAAGAAACAACCTGCGGACTTTCTGCCTCTAATATGTGACTACGAGGAAAAGTTATATGCTGCTGGTAGAATTCCTGGAGGATTCATGAGAAGAGAAGGCAGACCTCCTGAAAGAGCAACATTAATAGCAAGGTTAATAGACAGGCCTATGAGGCCCCTTTTCCCTTCATGGATGAGAGATGAGATACAAATAGTTGCTTCTTGCCTTTCCCTAGATGAAAGAGTGCCTGCAGATGTTCTAGGCATAACGGGAGCCTCTATTGCGACGTTGTTAGCCGAAATTCCATTTTACGGACCAATGGCAGCTGTGAGAGTAGGTTTAATTGGAGATGACTTCATTTTAAATCCAAGTTACAGAGAAATAGAAAAAGGTGATCTGGATATTGTTGTAGCAGGATCTCAAGAAGGAATTGTAATGATTGAGGCAGGTGCCAATCAACTTTCGGAACAGGATACTATTGAAGCTATAGATTTCGGTTATGAGGCTGTAACCGAATTAATTAAAGCTCAAGAAAATCTTCTTAAAGACTTGGGAATAAAACAGGTTAAGCCTTTAGAACCAGAAGAAGATAAAGAATTATCAACATATTTAGAGAAAAACTGTACGAAATCAATAGATCAAATATTAAAAAAATTTGATCAATCTAAAGAAGAGAGAGATCTCGAATTAGATAAAATAGAAATCGAAATACAAACAAAAATTGATTCACTTAAAGATGATAATCAGTTAAAAGTTATTACTACAGAGAACGAAAAACTAGTACATTCTGACTTTAAAAAGTTAACCAAAAAATTAATGAGGGCTCAAATCATTAATGATGGTAAAAGAGTTGATGGCAGAGATCTTGATGAAGTCAGAAAGATATCTGCTGCTGCTGGAATACTTCCCAAAAGAGTTCACGGCTCTGCATTGTTTCAACGGGGTTTAACTCAAGTCTTATCTACAACAACATTAGGAACACCCAGTGATGCTCAAGAAATGGATGATCTAAATCCAAGCACAGAAAAAACATATTTACATCATTATAATTTCCCACCTTATTCAGTCGGAGAAACAAGACCGATGAGAACTCCTGGAAGAAGAGAAATAGGTCATGGAGCATTAGCAGAAAGAGCAATAATTCCAGTATTGCCGGGGAAGGAAACATTTCCATATGTATTGCGAGTCGTAAGTGAAGTTTTAAGTTCGAATGGATCCACCTCAATGGGATCTGTCTGTGGGAGTACACTTTCTTTGCTAGATGCCGGTGTCCCACTAAAGGCTCCTGTTAGTGGAACTGCTATGGGCTTAATTAAAGAGGGGAAAGAAGTTAGAATTCTCACCGATATTCAAGGAATTGAAGATTTCTTAGGAGATATGGATTTCAAAGTAGCAGGTACTGAAAAAGGTATAACAGCATTACAAATGGATATGAAAATAACAGGATTACCAATCTCTGTAATTTCTGAGGCAATAAAGAAAGCTCGTCCTGCAAGGTTGCATATTTTAGAAAAAATGCAAGAGGCAATTGATAAACCTCAAGAATCATTATCACCTCATGCCCCAAGGCTCCTAAGCTTTAGAATTGATCCAGAACTTATTGGAACTGTAATAGGTCCTGGAGGTAGAACTATTAAAGGCATTACAGAGCGAACAAATACAAAAATTGATATAGAAGACGGTGGGATTGTAACAATAGCCTCTCATGATGGAGCTGCAGCAGAAGAGGCTCAAAAAATTATTGAAGGTTTAACTAGAAAAGTACACGAAGGTGAGATTTTCTCAGGAGTTGTAACTAGAATTATACCAATAGGAGCTTTTGTAGAAATTCTTCCTGGTAAAGAGGGTATGGTTCACATATCACAATTATCTGAAGCAAGGGTTGAGAGAGTAGAAGATGTTGTAAGGCAAGGTGATGAAGTAACTGTCAGAGTTCGAGAAATTGATAGTAGAGGTAGAATTAACCTTACTTTGAGAGGCGTAGCACAAAATGGTGGCATGTCTTATCCAGAACCTACCCCAACACCAGTTGCCCCGTTAAATTAAGAATTAATGGGAAATAAATTAAATTTTCTAATTAACTCTTTTACTTGATTACAAGTGGATTCATGGGTCTCTCTATTATTTGTAGCAATAATGATACCCCTTTGTTCAAAGTTTTTCTTGTTATAAGTTAACTCCATGTTGTCTAAATTAGTAATTGCACCTCCTGCAGCTTTCAAAATTGCTTCTGGTGCAGCGAAGTCCCAGTCCTTTGGACAACTTTGACCTGGAAGACTTAAAGATATATACATGTCACTATCCCCCCTAATGATAGATGCAATTTTACAACCTATACTTCCCATTAAAATAACTTTTTTAAAATTTATTTTCTCAACTAAATCATCAAGGTATTTATTTCTATGATTTTTGCTAGACACAAAAGTCATTTCATTAAGACTTTTGTATTTTGGCTTCAATATTTTTTCTAAGGATCCATTTCTTTTCTCACATTTAACTTTCTCCCCGTCAGAGATCCATAACTCATCTTTCTCAGGTATTAGAACAACTCCAATAAACGGTTTTTGATTGTAATTTAAAGCTAAGTGCATAGCATAGTTATCAGTACCTTGAATGAAATCCTTTGTTCCATCTAATGGATCAATTATCCATTGCCATCCAGATTGAGTAAAAGAAATATCAGTTTTTAACTTCACATTCTCCTCACTTAAAATCCCCCAATTTGAATTTTTATACTTTTCATTTATACGTCCTATAATCATTTCATTTACTTTAAGATCTGCTAATGTCACTGGATCTTGATTTCCCTTTGTTTTTATGAATTTGTCTTTACTCTCTGAATACTTCAAAATTTTTGAATAATAAAGAAGAATATCTGCAGCTTCCCAGCTGATATTTCTGAGATCATCGATAAGATTATGAATATCAAAACTAATTGGAATTTTAACCACGAAATGAATATTAATTCCCCATTATCTCATAGAAGCCTAGAACCTGAAAATAGTGTTTTATATATAGTTGGGACACCAATTGGTAATTTAAATGATATCTCATTGAGAGCTTTAAATGTTTTGAAAAATGTTTCCTTCATTGCATGTGAAGATACTAGGCAAACAAAGAAATTAATGAATAAATTTGAAATTCACAATAAACTTATAAGTTTTAATAAGCAAAATTCCATAAAAAAAATTCCAATCATTATTGAGAATCTTCTATTAGGTAAATCAATAGCATTAGTTAGTGATGCAGGGATGCCCAGTATTTGCGATCCTGGTGAGGATCTAATTAAGTGTGCAAGATCAGAAAAAATAGATGTAATCTGTATCCCAGGACCTTGCGCAGCTTTGACAGCACTTGTATCTAGTGGCATGCCATCTTCTAGTTTTATCTTTATGGGTTTTTTGCCAAAAAAGAATATCGAAAGGGAAAAACTAATTTTAAAAATCGACCAGCACAAAGAGACCACAGTTTTATTTGAATCTCCACACAGACTAAAAAAACTTTTAAATGAATTAAAAGAAATTTGTGGTGGAGAAAGAGAAATACAAGTCTTTAGAGAATTAACAAAAAAATATGAGCAACAAATTGGTTCCAATATAGATATCGTTTTGAATTATTTCGAAGACAAAGAAGTTATTGGTGAAATAACGATAATTATTAAAGGAAATAATAAATTAAAAAATAATGAGATTGATGAAGATAAGTTAAAAAAAGACTTAAATGAATTAAAAAATGCAGGACTTAGTCTTAAACAAGCATCTAAGTACCTAGCCAAAAAAAATAATCTTAAAAAAAGCCTCATATATAATTTGTATTAGAATCTGAATATAGTTTCACTAGAAAATATGACAATAAATTTTTCAAAAATAACTTTTGCGATAATTTTCAACTCAACTTTATTTTTTATTTTAATAATTGGAATACAAAATAGTGCTAACAAAGGAAGGATTAATTTCCTGATAAATGAAACGGTAAACTTACCAATAAGTTTTATTATTGGAACAAGTTTTATTTCAGGTTCAATTTCAGGAAGTCTATTATCCCTAATTTATTTACGAAACCCAAAATAATCATTCAAAGAGCCACTAATTTTTCAGGACATACGATTCTTGAAATACCTCTAGATTTCAAAAGAGGAGCCACTATTCTAAAAACCTCAGTATTTGGGACTTTTATTACTTTCTGCTCTTTATTACAAAATCTTCTTGCAATTTTTAAATCAAAATAAATTTCTATTGTTTTCCTGTTTAATTCATTTTGAGAAAGAAATTGCCATTCAGGATATTCTCTCAAAATTTTTGTTGTCAGTTCAATTTTATTATCTACAAGCATATAAACAATTTCGGGGAAATCCATCTCAGATATAGATGTTGATGACAAATCCTTTTGCTTTTCATAATTAATTTCACAATTTATTGGTGAAATTTCTATAAATGTTGAATCAGGGTAAATTTCAGAATATTGATTTTCATTAAACCGATCCTGTGAATTTTTTGAAAAATCATTTTGGTTTATATTTACTGATTTATTATCAATTTCTTTATTATCTGAATTTTTTAGAATTTTTGAATTAATTTTTTTAGATTTATTATCTTTAAGTAAAAATTCATATTTTTTTGCATCTATATTCTTTTTTAAATTTCTAACAATAGTTAATTTTGAACAAACAAACTTTTCAGATAATTCATCAATAGTCATACCAATAATAAAATCTTTTATTATTTGCTTTTTTTGAATTTCAGTAAGTCTTTTCGCCAAAATTTAAATTTATATATTTTTATCATATCAGAAAAATATTAAGTCCATATAAGATTTAATTAAGAATTTATCAAATCATTTATTGTTTAGTAATTACCTTACTATATAATAAATTGATGCTCCCTTAGCTCAGCTGGATAGAGCAACTGCCTTCTAAGCAGTGGGCCTCAGGTTCGAATCCTGAAGGGAGCGTACTTAAATTATTTGATAATTTTATGAATAAAAAAATTGTATTTATAAGCAATATTAATTTTATATTTAAATCAAATCTCTCTAAAGTATTTCTTTGATAATTGCATTCGGATGAACTTTATAAAAAATTTTAATATTATTTCTTTAGGAAATAAATTATTTCTTATAGGTATATTTTTTTTACCATCAGCATTACCTATAAGTATTTTATTTTTATTTAGTTCGTTAATAATTTCCTTCACAAAAGAAACTCCTAATATCCTAAAAGATAAATTAAATTACCCTCTTTTTGTTTCAATTGGACTAATAATATTTAGTACTATTAATTTAGGCTTCATAAAAGAACCAAATTTCATATCAAACTACAACCTTCAAATCGCATGGATAAATCTTTTTAACTGGATACCCGCATTTTTCATGTATTGGGCTTTTCAAATTTATTTATCAAGTCAAATTCAAAGAGTTAAATTTTCACAATATCTTGTTAGTGGATGTTTCCCTGTAATTGTAAGTTTTATTTTACAAAAATATTTTAAATTATTTGGCCCTTTTGAAACATTAAATGGATTGATTGTTTGGTTTCAAAGACCGGTTATTCATCGTTATAGCGGCCTATTTAGCAATGCAAATTATGCCGGGATATGGTTAGCCTTAGTTTTACCTTTTTCATTATTTCTTCTTCAAAAATCAGAGCCTAAATTTCGGAGTAGATTAATTACTATAGCTTTTAGTATTTCAATATCATACGCAATTTTATTATCAGCCTCAAGAAATGCGTTGTTGGGTATTTTTATAACTTTTATAGTTTTATATGGATTAAAAAGATTTTTCGTTTTAACATCAATTTCTATTTCTACTTTTTTTGCATGGAATTTAATAAATCCCATGATAAAGGGCGAAGAATTTTTAAAAAGTTACTTTGATCAAAATTTTTTAATATACAAATTAATAAATATTAATTTTTTTGCGCCTCCTAGATTAGAGATTTGGAGATCAGCATTATCAAGAATTAAAGAGAGACCATTAACTGGATGGGGGCCCTCAACTTTCCCAATACTACATGAAAAATATAATGAAGCATTTTCAATTCCAAAAAAGATTGTTGATGCAACTCATGCTCATAATATACCTCTTGAACTTGCACATAATTTTGGAATACCTTTAGCCTTCATATTAATAACAACTTTATTTTTAATATTATTTAGAGCAATTCAATCTATTTATAATGAAAGTAATTTAGATTCAAATTTACTTTTAAATAAAGCTTGGCTTGCATCAACTTTAATATTAATTTCTAGTCATTTATCAGACATAACTTATTACGACGGTAAAATAGGTATCTTAATTTGTACTTTATTTGCAGGTTTAAGATGTATCGGGAATAAAAAGATTTAATTTTTTATTTACTATTTTAAATCCAATCTTTTGTTTTTTAAATAAACATTTTAATTAAGATTTTATTTTATTCAAGATTTTTTGCTACCTTTTAAAACAATATTAAGTTTTTCATAAATTTCTTTTGAGTCATATGGGTTAAAAACAAAAGCAGGATTACAAATATCAAAAACATATTCTAAATTAGATGCGATTATTTTTATATTATTTTGTTTAGCCTCAAGTAACGGCAGTCCAAGTGACTCTGATATTGAAGGAAACAATAAAAAATCAACAAACTTATAAATTTTTAAAAGATCTAAATATTCTACTTCTCCTATACATAGGATATTTGACCTATTTTTAATTGAAAAAATTTCAAGATCTGACTCTTTTATTGTCAGTATTAGCTTAAACTTTTTTATTGAATTTCTTTCAAGCAATTTTATTGCTTCAAATAAGTTTCTATGATTTTTGTGTTCATAGAGAGATGCTGGATAAAAAAATATTAAATTTTCATTTGATAATTTCTTAATGTTAGAAATTATTGGAGTGAAATCTTTATTTAAAATTCTATTAATAATTTCCATATTGCCTTCGATAAAGTATTTGTTGTAGTTTAAATCTCTATTATCAGGAGGGATTCTAAAATACTTCCCCATATCTAAGGCTCTTGCCTTTTCCTCTTTAGAAACTAATGATTCGTATAATTTTTCTCCATGGCGAGTACCAATTATATTGATTGGTTGATTGTAGGAGAATAAATCTTTTAAGGCATCAACTAGATTTAAAATACTGCAGGCAGGAGCTTTTTGGATGAAAATATCACCTTTAGAAGCTTCTTTAAATGCATAGAATACTAATTCAACCGCGTCCTCAAGAGTCATCATAAATCTTGTCATATTTGGATTTGTAATAGTTATTTCTTTATTCCTTTTAATTTGATTGATAAATAACGGTATGACAGATCCTCTTGATCCAATAACATTTCCATATCTTGTAGCACAAAAGATTGTGTGACTTTCTTGGGCAATCAAAGATTTTGATAACATCAATTTCTCCATCATCGCTTTTGTTAAACCCATGCTATTAATTGGGTAAACAGCCTTATCAGTACTTAATAGAACAACTTTTTGTATTCCATTTCTTATTGCTGATTTAAGAAGGTTTTCTGTTCCTATTATATTTGTCTTTACAGCTTCAATCGGATAGAATTCACATGATGGAACTTGTTTTAGAGCAGCTGCATGGAAAATATAATCAACATTATTACAGGCCTCGTAAATACTATCATAATCTCTAATATCACCAATATAAAAACTTAATCTATCGTCTAAAAAGTCTTGCCTCATTTCATCTTGCTTCTTTTCATCACGACTAAATATTCTTAATTCATTAATCCCGAGTTCTAAAAAATGTTTACATATTGTTTTCCCAAATGATCCAGTGCCACCAGTTATAAGAATTCTTTTATCAGAAAATAAATTAAAGTTTTCTTTATACATAATTTAGGTCTCGGTAATTTTTTAAATCTCTAATCGCATCCTTCCATTCTATAGGCTTATAACCAGTCTCATTTTGAAATTTTAAACTATTTAGTGATTTATCACTTTTTTCCAAATAATCAGCGTCTATAGATAAATTTTTCCCATAAGCCTGATTGATAATTTGTAATAAAGAAAATTTATCAATCGGGGAAGAAGAAATATGGTAAAGGCCATTAAGCGAATTATTGGTAATAACAAAATTGTTGATTACTTTTGAAATTTCAAGAGTAGTTAAACCTGAATAAATTACATTCTTAAAACCTTTAACTCTATTTTTTTGAGAAAGGAACCAGCTTAGAAGCCCCCAATTGTTAACTAATTCATGACCTATGAATGAAGTTCTAATGGTAAGGCAGTTTTTATCATTTAATTCCCCAAGTAATTTTGACCTCCCATAAAAATCATTTGAATCCGGCAAATCTGATTCTTTGTAATCACCCTTCATCCCTGAATAAACACAATCAGTGCTTAATTGGATTAATCTACAACCTATTTCTTTGCAAATTAAATTAAGATTATGCGGGAAGATTGAATTTAACTCTATAGATAAAGGTATATTATCAATTAAGGGATTTTGCTTTACTATCCCAGTACAGTTAATAATGATTTTAGGCTTCAAGTTGAATATTATTTTTTTTAAATTATTATTTCTTAGAATTTCAACTTCGAATACGTTTTTCAAATTCAATAATCTTTTTTTTTCTTTAAAAAGATTTTTATTTCTTACGAAACCATAGATTTCGTATTTTTTTTTAAGAGAAA
>QCTN01000025.1 GCA_003211135.1 Prochlorococcus sp. AG-673-L20
AATTTTGAACTTGAATCTTTTTAATTAAATATCTATCTTTGTAGAAGTATTTAAATTTTTTAAAACATGGTAGGAGTAACTAAAGATCCAACATTATTTTTACTTTTTGGGAGTATTGGGCTTCTACTTTTTGGTTCAATAGGCTATGGAATTTTTACAACAGTTGGACCATCCTCATATAAATTAAGAGATACAATTAAAGAGCATGCAAGGTTACATGAATTAGGTATAGCGCATGGACATAATAATCAAAAACATAATGAAGCAGATCATATTCATTAATAAAGTATATTTGAATGTATTTATTTTTATTTAATTCTGATTTAACAACTGAATTTTTCTTTATTTCAATTTTTTCTGGAGCATTATTATCTTTCTTTATTTTTCTAATTTTTTGGTTATCTAATCAGAATGCAATTTTTAAAAAGAAAAAGTTTTCAAGAGATAAAATTTAAATGTTGTTTTAGGTATTTTTGAAAATGAATAATTATACTTTCAAGTTAACTTTTTAATTAAGGAAGTTAGTAGGAAGTGGTTAGAAACTTTTTAACTTAACTAATACAAAGTGCTGTATAAAACTTTCTTGCCTTATTAAAACGATATGTAATAGTAGTATTTAATTTTATAAATGTATTTATGGCATTAGTACCTTTCAAATCAACTGAGAAACAAGGCAAAGCGAGTAGTAAAAGTATTTTTAGTCTTGCCTTGGTGATGTTCTCCTTGATAGCTTGGATGTGCTTATTTAAATAGAAAAATTATGTCTAAAAAAGAAGGTAAAGAATTAGCGACAGTAAAGGTTTACCTTAATACTGGGATAATTGCCGGATTAGTAGGTATTGGATTTGTGGCTTCAACTTTGATATTTGGAGTATTACTTTTGGTTTTAAAATAATTTTTTAAAAATAAAAACAACTCTTTTTCATTAGATTTTGAAATCTCATATGAACATATATATTGAACATCAGATTTAAATTTTTTTAAGAAGTTATTTTGATCTTTAACAGAGTTCTCAGGAATTGCTGAGAAGAAATATTCATACTTCAATGTTGATTCATTATCAAGACCAGTGAAAAGATTTTTTCCTAAAGAATCGCAATATTTTTCTGCAAGTTGATTACTAGCGATATCTTCTTGTGGATATGTAATTGCAAATATTGGTAATGTTTTCAAAAAAATAAAATTTATTACTAAACCCAGTAAAAGAAAAGAAATTAGCGAGCGACTCATTCATTCTTTTTTGAATTTAAAAAAGGTCTTAATTTGGTTTTTAATTTATCAATTGGCTCCTCGATAAAGTCAGGTTTCTTTAATACTGCAAGTACAAGCCATCCTGCGCTAATAGCTATAACCATTCCTAGATAAGCAAAACCGTAAATCATTGATACTATTATTAATCTTATTTCTATACTACTTCTTTTTTGATTTCTTCTTTTAGCTCATCCTTTTGATCGGTTTTATTCTCCTCATTCTGTTTTGATTTTAATTTAATTTCTTTTCTACCAAAATCATCTTTGCCTGCGACAAAGAAGATTATAGTAACTAAAAAAAATAGGGCAAAAAGTAAAACTTCCATTATCCAATACGCTTGAATTAACTATATTAAATTAATTTAGAGAGCTATTTTTATCAACATCAAATAATACAACTTTCAGTTAATTTAGAGCAGCTAATCAAATTGTTTCTTTTTTAATCTGATATTGTCAAGCATCTTTTGAATGTTGAACTTCTTTTTCTAAGATTTCAATTCTTTTTTCTAAGTCTTCATTACTAGGCATTTTAAATTTCTGATACAGGTTACGCGATAACTATTTTAGAGCATAATGCGACATAATTGCTACATTTATGTGTAATAAATCTCAAATGATACAAGCTCCTCTCAGTTTTCGTTTACAATAAGTAGTATTTCATCATTAGCTTATTCTGAAATGAACTCAAACAAAGACATTCTCGACAGAGCCATAGGAAGACCAGCAATGATGGCTTTCATGATTTTAGTCGGAACATATGTAACAACAGGTCAACTTATTCCAGGAGTTTTTTAATGGAAAATAAAAATCTAAAAAGAAATATCGATCCTCAAAAAACAAGTGCAGAAAAATTAAATGGCAGATTTGCTCTTGTTGGCGTTATAGCTCTTGTAGGAGCCTACATAACAACAGGACAAATTGTACCTGGGATAATTTAAGAATTCATCTAATCAAGATAGTCATGAAAGTCAGCTAGTAGGGATACAAGCTGGCTTTTTTATCGAAATGTTTTTTATATCCGATAATACCTTCTAAGGCTAAATAATACTAAAGAGAAAGTTTTTAATTAAAAGGAGATGTGTTATTAATAGGAGCTATTAATAGGATTTCAAAGACAATTCCCGTTAAGGCTATTGGTAATACCCAAATACCAATAAACCTATGATCGAAAAATCTTAAATGATCGTTACCTTTAAAAACATTTTTTAAAGAAGTGTATAGAGTTTCTGGTTGTTTATAAGAAGGTCCTGTTTTTGATGGTGAATAAGGTTTTATAAAAGCAGATGACGCATAGAACTTTGAGATTTTATTTATAAAAAAAATAGGCAAAACCCAAATAGCAACAAATCTACCTCCTAACCACTGTCTTGCATTAGGAAGAGAATACTCTTTAATAGATTTATTTTCTGGCATACCAGATTCTAAATCCTTATAAATATTTTCTAAAGTCTTTTCTTTGCTTGATTTACTTGTCATTTAAATTTCTAGGTGGTGAATATTTTATGAATTTTAACTTTTAATAAAAATATTCCTAACTACTAAAATAACTAAAAAGTAGTTAAGAATATTTTCTTTGGCTAGGTTCATAAAGACGGATTTTACACCGTTGCAGATTCGCCAAATATCTACATATACTTTATAGATAAAAAACAATTTTTTTTAAAGTAAATAATATACAAACATATGAATAATTTTTAATTACAAAAGTAATTTTTTAATACAGACTTTTAATAAATATTAATTAACACAATTTTAAATAAATTTAAACCTCATTTTCTAAGATTGCGAAAAAGAAAATGAGGTCAAAGAGAGGTTCTCATTACAAACCGAAGTTATCAAAGCTAACGGCTAGTAGATTTCTCTAGTTTCTACTATTATATTTATACTTTGAGTTCCTTGATTTAGGAAGATTTATTTTATACATTCAGATGTTGTTTTTTATATTAAATTAGTTTTATTGAAAGTTAATTAATATATTGACAAGATTCATTGAAAGATGAAAAAAAGCATAAAGTGAAATTGCTAAAAACAAAAATTGTTCTAGAGGAATCATAATAAATAATTTGAATTTTGTTTAGTAAATTAATTTTTTGTTAGGAAGATGTTTTCTAGTATCAAATCTCCGCTTGACCGTTCATTATTTATATTCATTTTGTTTGTGTGATCATCAGTAGATGAATTAAAAGCTCCCCATTTTTTAAGCCAAAACAAAGTGTAGAAAAATGCAATTATAAAAGGAGCTCCAACAATTAGGTATCTTATGTCCATTTAAATTCTTTTAATTAATAAGATTTAAACTGCATAGCCAAAATTGCTCCTAGGAAGAAAACAGTTGGAATTCCTAAAGCATTTACAGCCGCAGTTCTCACAGTGAAGACTGGATAACCTTCCTCAGGTCTATTTGTATTGATAATCGATGAATCTTCCCATACTTGATAATTTTTAAAAGGAGCTACACCCTCTTTAGGTAGTCCAAAAGGTGTCAATCTAAATACATCCCATTTTCCTAACCAAAATACTGTAAAGATCCAAGCAAAAATAATTGGAGTAATAACTAATAAAATTCTAAAGTCCATTTGATAAATAGTTAATTTGTTATTTATTTTGATCTTTTTAAATAAATAAAAAACTAAATCTTTAACTTATGTTTAAGTAAAAAGACTTAATAACATTAGTTTTGAACATTAGTCACTATAGGGAATGATTTATTGGTTTAGTTAAAGTATATTTTTTAAATTTCACTAAATAAATCTATTGTAGATTTGGAACCATAATAAATAATAATTATGGAGACATTTAGATTCCTTCTTTTTGGTATTGCAGGTTTAAGTTTAATCTTTTGGGTTGCGGTAATAGCTTTATGGCATACATATATGTTCCCAACTTTCTTTAATGAAGATAAAGCTTTTAATTCTGTTATTACTCATGAAAATTCTCTTGCCTCAGAACCAATTCTTGGTAATTTAGTTAACAGTGATAACTTCATAAGTAGACAAAAATATTCAATGAAAAATTTTGTAATAGCTGACTTTTCATCTATTCAAAATAATTTTAAATTGAATAAGTTGTATACAACCGTGATGATCGGAGTATCATTTGCTACTTTTGTTTTCCTTACCTACGGATTAAGCAGTTCTATTACAACGGCTAGTTAAATGGAATCAATATATACTTTAGTCTTTTTAACTTCTTTCCTTTATTTAATTTTTAATTCATTTAAAGATTTCAATATTAAATAATAAAAAATTTATAAATTATTTTTTTGCGTCTACCAAAAATTTTCTTCTTATAAAAAAGAATACTAATGTAGTTATTATCATTACAGGAGGATGGAAAGATATCGAATTCAAATAATCGTAGTAACTAAAGTTATCCATAAATTTTGTACATAATAAATGAAACTATAAAACAGATTCATATTATTAATTGATTTATTTAAATCATATGAAGGTATAAATTGAGAGCGAAAAATGTTATGACATCTTGCACCTATGCCATTATAAATTTCTGTTAAAAGTTTGGGTAAAAAATCACAAATCCTTGAGCCCCTTACTGAAATCAGACTGGTTCACTTTTCATTAGCTAGTAGTTAGATTCAGTCATAGTCTATAATTTGCGGGAAATAGTGCTGCCGGTATGGTGCTGGGATGGTGTTTTGTTAACTTTTTCATAAGCCAGCTAAATCTAAAGCATTTTATTTAGTTTATCGAAGATAGTTGGTCGAAGAAACTTTAGAAAAAATATAGAAATAGATCGCTAGAGATAGATTTTTTATTATTTCGAGCTGAAATTAATAAACCGTGTATTTGCAATGCTTTTTAGGGAATGAAAAAGTCTTTCATACCAGCAGATTTGCAAATCTATACCAGCTAGGTATGTAAAAACCAGTCACAGATAAGGTTGAACGCTCTCCCTAAAGAACTAAGCACCAGATCCTCAAGCTGCTTCTGGAGCAAATATTCGATTATCTTTCCTCCAACAACTACAGCCCTTAACTAAATGATCTCCTTGAGGAATAAGCCTCTGGTGAAAGGGACAAGTCAAGATAGTTACACATTGATCTGTCATGCTGTAGCGAAAGTGAATGCAAGTAATGCAAATCTTTGTGCGTTTGCTTTTTAGCTCTCCGTGATAATCGAAGTATTCCCATTCTTGCCAGTCCTCCATGATTAGTTAGTACAAGTGTACTAATATTTATATCATTAGTAAAGTTTGAAGGTCAATAAAAAAAAATATTTCTTTTATCGATGTTTTTTGCTACTTGTCATGTCTTAACTACTCCTCCCACCTCTACTAATGGTATGTATATCACTTATACATCTAGTTAAAGTAGTTAGTGGTAGTAGTTAGAAGTGATATCTTTCAGAGATATCCAGCTAATAGTTGTATTAAAGAAGACTTGTTGTATTTATTGTTTTCCTCTTATAGCCCATGCTTGCTCCTTTCTCCTTAGAAGCCCGTCATTACTCTCCCTCTATTAACTCGTCATCGGTTACTCGATAGTTATTGCAATGGTTTATAAGTTCTCCATCTATTAACCTGTGCTTGCTCTCTTTTAAGCCCGTCATTGATACTGAAAAATAGATATATCGTATAAAATTTGTTTAAAGTAAAACAGTTTTAAGAACAGTTTTTAGAACAAGTTCTAGGGCTATGAAATAGTTTGTACTGATACAAATGTTTTAATAGGTTGACATAAGGGTTTTGTATATTGCTAATACACTTCGAATAAGGTTATTTAGGTCAGTTACTAAATCCTCGTGGAAAAGACTTTAGTAAATTTTTTTTACTGGTTACTAATGAAATCAGCTGAATCTCATTACGGTGAATTATTAGCTCCAGTAAAAGTTCCTTCTAATACGATCAAACGTTTTTATTAAATTTTTAGTTCTTTAAGGTAAGAATTAAATAGTTTCTTTGTGTCTATCAGTAGTTTTATCGTCTAAACGGAAAACCGCAATATGGTCTGGTCTCCATAGAGTTTAAATAAAACTAGAATTTAAAGAGTCGATAGTAGATCTAAAGCAAAAACAAAACAGTAAAGATGGACTTTTCTACCACAACACCCACAACGGTTTTAGAACCAAAGACAAAAAAAGCAAAATATCCTGAAGCACGAGTAATAGTTTTAGATGATAATTTTAATACTTTTGAACATGTTGCTAATTGCCTGCTAGCAATTATTCCAGGAATGAGTGAAAAAAGATCATGGAATCTTGCCATTCAAGTAGATAAGTCAGGTTTGGCGGAAGTATGGAGAGGGAACCTTGAACAGGCAGAGTTATATCACGAGCAACTCGTTAGCAGGGGAATAACCATGGCACCAATTGAAGCTGCATAAAATCCACATAATAAAAGTCAATATTCCTATTATTTAATAAATACAAAATCTCAATGAAATCTCTACTCGCGAGCAAAAGATCAAAAGCAATATTAGGTATTGGTATTGTCGCTATAGGTATCGGTGCAATATCAAAAAAGGTCATTAGCTACCCATCTGGAGGATGCATGAAGGGGACTCAAGAAATGACTTTTGATAAAGAAACAAATAATTACTTTATTTGAGGAATAATCTTTTTTTTAGCTTAATAAGAGCTCTTGCTCATAATTTTATGGCGACTGTCAATCTATAAAATTTAAGAAATAAAAAAAGACCCCTTTCAGGGTCTTTTTATTAGTGACGAAAGAATGAGATCTATTTGATAATCAGATTAAGAGTTTTCTTAAAATTAATTTTGCTAGTAAATGTGATTACTCACTTCTTCAGATTTACTAACGACTTTATTTTTAAGATAGTTCAGAATTAATCTCGAAAGTTTAATTTCTGATTACTTAACTTTCTTTCCTGAAAGATTAGAGAGTTAATTACCTTAGTATTGCAACCATGGATTAGTGAAGATCTAGTTGGTCAACCTTGGTCGATCCGATCACCATAACTGTCGTGTTATTAAATTAATCGGTCTCAAAATTTTGCATGAATCCTTAAGATAGATTTAATCATGATTTATCAAATCTTTAATCCTTGTTCAAGTAGAATAAATTAATCAGAAACTCCTCACACACTAATTTCTGATAATTAAACGCCCTGATTCGTAAGAATAAGGGTGTTTTTTAATGAAACTAAGTCCTAAAAGAATTAATTGGTATATGTGTCGAATAAGTAACATTACTTATCCCCTTCCACCATAAAAAATTATATGTAATAGTTTAAAGGAGTGTGTAGGAGAGGTTTTACTGAAACAGTGGAAACAAGGAAACACTTCATTTAGTAAAATCAGAAAAAGACCTCTAGATATAGGGGTCTTTTTTTGTCTAATTTTCTTTTTGTAATTTATGTACCTCTTAAAATTTTGTAGCTCTTATTCTTTTTTAGTTAGTAGTGAGGGTTGCTTACTTTTTACTTTTTGTAAATGAATTTTTGTATATCTTCAAAAAGGGTTGATTTAGAGCGAAAAAAACCATTTGAATTTAAATAAGATTTACCTTTTTCTATATTTTCAATTCTTTTTTCATAAGAATTATCATCTAAATCTTTTTGCATAAAAAAATAGTCGGAGTTTTATTCTGAATAATGCTCACAAAAAAGCGGTTTTCTTAAATACAAAATTCAGATCTTTTTGAATCGCTTCTTATTCAAACTAAAGAATTAAAAAAAAAGTTTCTTTCTTAAATTTCTAAGAATCTTTGATATCTTGTTCTTCATGTCCTCAATATTATTAATTAATTTGTCTAACCATTCTGTATAATCTCCTGGTTTTAGATATGTAATTTTTGGTTGATTAATTTCAAGAATCTCGAAATCTCCACTCATAAATTCTCTTTCGTAAATTATTCTAAGCTTTATTTATTTTCTAATTGATTTGAACAATACACTGCGTATTTAATGTGTGCGGTTTGATGAACATATAGGTACGGGAAGAGGTATTTTTTTTTAGCCATTTAAATCTATGGCTGATCTAAAATAAGAATATGGTTGTCATGAGTCGGTTGCGTTGCTAAAACTGAAATCAATCATAAACTTTAAATTGCATTTAATAAAATGACTTACTACAGTTGCTTTGATCAAAAAGGAAACATAATTGCTCGCTGTCAGACTAAAGAAGATATAAATATTCTAAAGAAAATGGGCAGACCAATAATTGAAATAAAAGAAATGAAAAAAGAGGAAACAGTTGTTTGTTCTTTAACTGGAAGTCCATCCGATTACAACGAAGATTATTAAGAGTATGACTCAAAGAATAATTCATTTAAATCATCATGGAAGATCAGTAGTTCTTTTGTTGGTTGCAATGAATAGCATTTATACTTTATTTTCTACTTTTGAAAAAGCATTAACTGATCGTGAAAGAGCGAGATAAAAATATTTAGTTATTTGTGGATTTAATGTCAATCAATAAAAAGTTCGAATGAGGTTCGAATGGAATTTCTTGTGAAAAATAAAATCCTTGCTATGACAAGCAAAATGCATCTTGCGCTCTTTTTCATTAACCAGTAATTTTCTTCATTCATATCAAGGAATTTGGGTGAAATTAAAGGGTTTGAATAAAGTGTGAATAACTTTTTCAGATATAAATTAATTATCCATCAAATTACCTAATTAGGAAAGTTAACCGTTTTAATTAGTTTATTTATAGAAAATAATTAAGTAATTTCTGTTATTTCCTTTAGTTTAGATTCATAGTTTTTTACAAATAAATGAGAATCAAAAAGTGGATAAGAATACTTATTCTTAAATAGCTTTTGTTTTAAGAAAGATACTTTCCTTGGGTTTCTTCCAAGATCTAATGCTTTTTCATAATATTGTTTTTCAGTTGAGCAAATAAGTTCGTTTAAACCTATTGAGTTTAAAAGACTTGCTGAAACTCTTGAAGAAAAGCTTTTACCAGCAAAAGTGACTAATGGCATTCCTGCCCAAAGAGCGTCAGAGGCAGTGGTATGTGCATTGTAATTAAAAGTATCAAGAAATATATCTCCCAATGAGTGTCTAGCGAGATGCTTATCAAGAGGTATTTTTTTTGCAAAAACGAGTCTTCTGTAATCAATTCCTCTTTTTGTTGCTTCGTTCTTTAGATTTTTCTCCATTAATGTGTTCGACCTTAAAAGCCATAGATGGCTATTTTCTACCTCTTTTAGCAAAAGCATCCAAATATTAAATTCGCTTTCTGTGATCTTAAATGCAGCATTAAAACAAGTGAATATTACTCCTTGTTCTGGGAGATCAAAATCTTTACGATTTAGCTCGATATCTGAAATAACCTTGGAGTTGTCATTACATTGATATGAATGTGGCATGTAAATGATTTTTTCACTATAAAATTTTTCATATTCTTGAGGAATTATTGTTCTATCTGCTATTAAATAATCAATAAATTCTGAACCAATACTTCCTGGATAACCGAGATATGAAATTTGGATCTTTGCCACTCTTTGTGCAAATATAGATAATCTTGTTTCTCGAGTAAAACCTTTTAGGTCTATCGCAATATCTAACCTATCATTCCTTGCTTGAAATGCAATTTCTTCATCTGAAAGCAAACTTACATCTCTAAAAATATAAACATTATTCTTTAATTTTTTAGTAACTTCATCCTGATATCTCCCATAGGAATAAATAAATATCTCAAAAGAAGTTTTGTCATGTAATTCGAAAACTTTTTGTATAAGATGCATTGTCGCATGATTGTAAAAGTCTGAGGAGAAATAGCCAATCCTTATTTTCTTATTTGTAAAAGTCTTTATTTGTGTAGTCTTTGCTTTAAATCTTTGCTGTGAAGCAATTCTTGCTCTGTGAAGATGTTTAATTGGATTATCTTCTATTGAAAGAAAAGCAAATGGAGAAATATTTTTAGTCAATTTTTGACTGTTAATTTCTTTAAAGCAACTGGTTACTGATTTCCAATCACAAATATCAGCTGATAACTTCATTAAAGTTGTAAGTGCTCCTGAGTTTTGATTATCGATTGATAAACATTTTTGAAGATAAAGCTTCGCTAAATTAAATTCTTTTAGATTGGTATAGATTATTCCTAAAGCTCTATTTGCCTCTGGATTATTTCCATTTCTTTTTAAAGATTGGTTATAAAAGTCTATTGCTAATTCCCAATCAAGACTTTCTTCATAGCAATTGGCAATATTAAAAAGAATAAGATAATCTTCAGGATTTAAATTTAAAGCTCTTTTATAGTATTTAATTGCTTCTTGATGCTTTTTAAGACTTTGTAAAATATAGCCTATGTTAGAAATGATGCTAATTGAAGAAGGATTATTATCTAATCCTTTTTTTAAAAAGTTTAAAGCAAGGTTAGTATTATTTTTGTCTATCAAGATTTTCGAATAAAAAAGTATAACTTTTTCATTACTTCTGCTTTCTTTAAAACTTTCAAAAACTAGTTGATTCGCAAAGTCCTCTTTCCCTAGATTTAAAATAAAATTTAAAAAATCAATTGTAATTTCTGAATAATTAATGATGGTATCTTTAATTATTCTTTTATAGATAATAAAAGAATCGTTAATTCTTAGTTGCTTCTTATAAATTTGATAGAGATTTATAAAAACTTCAGGATCATTTTTTCCGAATTTAATTATTTTTTTAAAGGCAATCAATGCCTTGTCAAATCTATTTTTTTGATACATTTTTAAACCTTCTAATTTAATATTTTCAATCTCTTGATCGGTATATAATGGGGTTTTTTTGATTCTTTTGGCTTTATCCCCAAATCCAGATTTTTGATTAGAAAAGCCCAAATTATTTTTGTATTTTGCCTTTATAACTATTAACTATAGGTTGATTAAGGAGCATTTTTTAAAATTAGGTTACAATTTTATGTTTTATAAATTACTTCTTAAAAAAATAAGTTGATGGTTTTAAATATTAGTTTTAAACGTAAAATTTTGAGTAAATCAGGAGTAATCCTTGAGATCATAATTATATAAAAACCGGTACAATTTTCCTTAGCCAGTATTTTGCTTCATTCATATCAATCGATTACGGGAAAATTGCAAATCGTGAATGAATCGTAAATATAATTCAAAAGATTTGTATTTGTAAATTTATTATCCATCAAATTTACTATTTGGGAAAGAGATAGGTGGTATGGTGCATATGATTGTGCGGCCTCGTTATATTTGACCCAAGAAATTACTTTTCAAATTTTACGGATAGAACTTCTCAATCGCTTCTTTTTATTCTTGCTTTTTATCTCTTCAGCATCTAAAACAGGGCAAGTATTTTTATTTAGTGATAAAAAGACAGTGCTTTTATTAAATAGTTTGAAAAGTGATGGGAGTAGAAATTTTGTATTTATTTTTTAGTAATTCTTAGTTAAACACATAAACCAACACCAAGTAGAAAAACATCTATATAGATATGCCACGGAGGAAAAATTTGATGTAGTAATTTCATTCTTTAACCAATCAAAGAAATAATAAGTGTCATTATCTTTTCAGCAATAAATCTTTTATCCATTACAAAAGAGGGTCTTATTCCTCTATTTTAAATCGGTTATCAATCAACTACTTACTCCATGAACATTGGTTTTTATATTTATTGTAAACTTTAGCTAAATTCTTTTGAACCAATAATTGTTGAATATTAGTGTTCTCTTTTATTAATTCAGCAACAGTTCTGCCATATCTATCTTTAGTAATTCTTCTGATAGAAACTTTTTCATTATCTAATAGATCATTAAGAAAATCTCTTGCTTCTTTAGCTGGAATAAGATCAGCTTTTTTACCTTTTAATTCTGGAGTATCAATACAAGCAAGTCTTATTTTTTCTCCATCAATAGTTGTGCAGGTATCACCGTCATAACAACTTTTGATGATTGTGGTTGGAAGATTAGCATCCAATTTTGATGAAAGAAATATTAAAAGAAACGTAAATAAAATATTTCTCTTCCAATTAAACTTGAATTTATTCATAAACAAACTAATTGTTTCTGAGTTACCTTTTTTTGAATTGAATTCAATATCAGTTAATTCTTTATTTCTCCTTCTAATATAAATCCTTTCGTAAGTCTGCATAATCGTAGTAACTAAAGTTTTCCATAAATTTTTTGCATAGTAAACGAAACTATAAAACAGATTCAAAATATTAATTGATTTATATAAATCATATGAAAGTATAAATTGAGAGTTAAAAATGTAGCCACATCTTGCACAGTTTGCATTTTAAAATTTTTGTTAAAAGTTCGAATGAGGTTCTACCAACTTAACTTCTAATAAATATCTGTTGCCGAATAAACATCTTGTTGAAGAGTTGTTGCGTTTGGGATTGCTTTAGTTCTTTACTTCTTAGATCCATCTTCTATCACTGTAATTAAGAGTTATTTTTATGGAATATTCATGCATTTAAAATAATTATCATTGGCCATATCCATATTTAAACCCCATTCTTTATCAGATTTTCCATCACCTTTTTTAGTGTCTTTTTGAAATTTAGCTATACATCTTTCTTCTATATTTTCTGGAGAATTATAATTCCTGAGGAAAATAAAAACTAAATAGGATAAAGATGAAATTGCACCTATAAAAAAAGTAATTCTAGTGAATTTCTTTTCCATTTTTTTGTCTAGATATTCTATTTATAGTTATGTATTATTTTAACTACTGTAGTATTTAATCCTTTTTGGGAAACTCACATCCTAAAACTTGCTTTTGTGGGCTAGATAAATTTCACTCTATTTAGTCACTAATTTGAATATCAACCTTGCTCAACAAATTGTTTTGAATTTATATTTTTTATGCAGTAATTATAAAGATTAATCCCCTCTTGATCTTCGCTAGCCAGCACAATATTTTGTATTCCTAAAATCATTATTCTTTGCTCTCTATAGTATGAAATTGACATTATTTTTTTTACCATACAAAATTATTAATATTGGCAAACTTAGTAATATTAATGTTCCATCAAATAATAAAAAAGTATTTAGGTCCATTTAATCAAATATCTAGTTTGGTTCTCTTAATTCAGTAATAAGTAATCCAACTATTAAGCCAAGATCTATCAGAACTGCTCTTGGATGGCAAGTAAGTACATGAAAAATAATTGTTGTTGGTATTAGAAATAATGATAAAAAAGCTGAGCCAATTTTTTGATTTCCTCCAAATATAAAAAATCTGGAACCTAAGGTAAGGCATATGATTGCCCTAACTAAAAAGATAGTTGCAATAGGATAAGGAATCCCTTTTGAAAATATATATTCAACTGTTTTGAAAAACCAATAATTTTACTTGGTAAAGCAAATATAAATATTGATAAGATTGCAACTCTTGCAAAAAAATCAAAAAAAAGTTTTGATACCCTTATTTTTAAAAATAGAACTTTTCATTCTTCTATTATAAAAAAAGTTTAATTTATTAGATGAATACTTATTTAGTTACCGCAACTTTTAAAAATGTTGCTCTCATGGGTGCAGCTTATGATCTGTTTTTAAAGGTTATTGAAGACGGAACTTTGAATGATGAGTTTGAAGGATTTAAAGTTGTGGGAAGATATCATGCATCTTACTCAAATAATGTTTATATTATTGTCCAGGCTTTAACAGGTATAAAAATGACAGAACACTTTGCTCCTTGGAAAGTCAAGTTTGATATAGATTTTGATATCAAGCCAGTTATGACTGACGATGAAAAAGTTGCTGAGCACAAATTGGTTGCTTCATTAATGGCAGCAGAACAGAAAATGGGATTTTCCGGATAAAATAAAATACTCACGTTGCTATTTAAATAGGGCTGCTTAAAAAGTAAAGTTTGAGTTAGATAAGATGAGCTTATAGGGGGTATGAGAGTAAGTAATTATACCCACGCTATCTATTTCTTGGTATTAGATTGATTTCAAGATTGCATCATAAAGCGTCTTAAATAAATAACTAACGGTCAAATGAAAGAAACAAAAACAGTTGAGAAGGAAAAGGTTGTAGCTGAGAAGCTCAATGGAAGATTTGCAATGATGGGCTTTATTGCTCTAGTTGGTGCTTATCTAACAACAGGTCAAATCATTCCAGGTTTTGTATAAAATGGATTTCATTTCTAAAAGTCAGGGATACGTTCCTCTTAAAGCAGTTCCTTACATCTTCTTTTGTGCAGTAATTCTAAGTATCACTACAACAACAAATACATTCGTTTAAATTTTTAATTTAACATCATCATGATAGTCAGCTAGTAGGGATACAGGCTGGCTTTTTAATGTAGTGAATTAATCTTGATTAGCTTTTTTATATCAGATTAGAGTCTTGATTTTTCGTTTGAAAGGATTGAACCTGACTCTTTTAATTCGATCATTTTCCCAAATCCAATATACAGGTGGACTTTTTCTTGCTTTAATTAAACTTAGTTTATCTAATTTTTGCGGTATAAATTCTTTAGAGGGATCAAAACATTTATCTCTTATGGGTTGATTTAAAACAATACTGCCTTCTTTTCCAGAAATTGATCTGTGATAGGTTCCAATAGGAATTTCTAAAGACCCCATTGATCTATTTAAATAAATTATATGATGGGGCTCTTCCCATGAAGGATTTATCAAAATAAATTTCCTTTCGCCATTAATAACTAAATTGTGATCAATTTGATGTTCATGAACATAATATTGTTCATCTTTAAAATCATCAGGAGGAGATATAGCCTCTTTAGAGTGAATTACTACATCGCAACCATTAGATGCCTCCAAGCCTGCATCAAAGAATGTAACTTTTGGAGTTTCTCTAAAAATAGTTGTTGGCAAGAATTTTAATTTCATAGTTCAACCTCTCATTAATAAATTTGTAAATATTTCTAGAATTTATAAGCAATGAAAAAATGATTAATAGATATTCAGTCGCAACAAACTAAACAATCTTCTTTGATGGGATAATCTAGACATTCTCTCTTTAATGTTTTCTCTAAAATTTTCACTTTATTGACATAATCAAGATCTTTTAACTGTTTGTTTGGAACGGTGAATTGTGTTTGTAGTTTCATTTTTCCCTCCTATTTAATACTGTTGTTTGAAGCTATACCAAGTTTGAGAAAACCTTAATCCTAGATAAGAAATTAAAATTATCCAAAATAGAATTTCTATACCTAAATTAGTCATTTGTTTGTCCTCCTTTTTATCTGTCTATGCTTTAGTACGGGTGATATATAAAAATCAAGCGTAGGAATACTTAAAAAGATCAAGTATTAATCGCAATAAACTTTGCAATGGTTATTAGTAGGATGCTTTTTGCATTCATTACTCCAATAAGCTTCTAGTTCTTTTGCCTTTATATCGTATGAGAGATCTTTTGTATCCATATTAATTTCTTGAATAGTGAATTTGTCGTTTAGTGCCATAAGACTTACCTCTTGACTACAATTACGTTCTAATTCATTCGGATAGTAAATCGCAAGCTTTATTTGTGCGGTTAGAGGAACATAATTGTACGGATTAGGGATCAAAAAAGACTCTTAAAATCAAAAAAAAGGACTATCAAAAATTTTTTTAATATTTCTTAGCTTACAAGTGTTTTACGACCTGTAATTTATTTCGTTGCCGAAGTAAATTATTTTATTTGAAGCTTAGGTTCATAAACAGCTCCATTACATACTGCTACAGCAAGACTTTCTTTTGCTTCTTTGTCCCACCCTTTTAAATCTTTTTCTTTCTCATTAATCCAACGTACTGTTTTATTAAGACATCGATTCCAGTAAGAAGCTTTTCTTGAAACAGGAATCAAAGAAATAGCTATCAGAACTATCGCTACTGTAGATGTAATTACGCAGTATTTAATAATATTTGGACTTTTATGAGGGGACATAATATATATATATAGTATTCCACCTAACCAATATAGTTCGGCAGTTAATCATATATCTTATCTTGATCTAAAATTTCTTTTTTATATTTCTCACTAAGTTCATTAATTGTATTGAAAATCATTAATTATTTTTACTATTTCATTAATAGATTTTTTATTTATCTTTTAGATTTCGCGTATCTGGAA
>QCTN01000026.1 GCA_003211135.1 Prochlorococcus sp. AG-673-L20
TCAATGAAAATTAAATATATCCATAACCTTGAATATTCTTATGAAGAATCCGTTCAATTGGGTGAACATCGATTATGTATCAAGCCAAGGTCACATGGATTTCAGAGGCTAATAAACTTTAATTTAAATATTTCTCCTAATCCTAAAATTCTTTATCCGTTGCTTGCAGCAAGTGGTGAAGAGATTAATAGAATTACCTTTGAGGGGTATACCGATTCTTTATCTATTAAAGCAATAAGCGAGGTTGAAACACTTAAACATCCTTGCATTATTGATGGTGTTAAAGAAAAGGACCTTACATTACCCTTTTGTAGAAGCATCATTAATAGAGATCTTCAGGGCGCCTTGGAAGGATGGATGCCAAATGGTCAACATGATCCTTCTGCTGTTGAATTAGCGCAAGAGTCATTAGCAGGAAGTAGCAATAATGCCTTATCTTTCACATTTCAACTTATAGAAATTATTCAAGATCGAGTCAAGTATACGAAAAGACATACTGGCCCAGCATGGCCAGCTAGCAGGACTCTTAGAGAACGTGTTGGTTCATGCAGAGACTTAGCAATGTTGATGGTTGAGGCATGCAGATCAGTTGGAATTCCAAGCAGATTTGTTAGTGGTTATCACTTTGAAGATCCTTTACCAAAGGATTTTGAATTACATGCATGGGCAGAATTATATATCCCAGGAGCAGGATGGAGAGGTTTTGATCCCAGCGGTAAAGGATTAATAGACGAAAGGTATTTAACATTAGTATCTTCTTCAAAATCCAACCTAACGGCAGTTATAACTGGAAACTTTAGAGGCAAAACAAATCTTAAGAATAATTTGACATGGGAAATAAAACCTTTAGAAATTTGTAATTAATTAAGCCTTTTAACCTTTAAAATCATCTTAAATAATATTTAAAATTAATCTTAATTATCAATTAAATAAAGGTGTTCCTTAATTTGTGTTAACTGATACGTTATCTACAAAATTTATCTGTTTTTATTAATTTAATATATTCAATAAATTGAACTCAACTCTAAAAATCGAACTTATCAAGACAAACAAATCAGAAATGTTTGAATTGAAAAGTTACGAAAAATTTCGTGATACGGAAGATGTTAGATTTTTCGATATTAGTATTAACAACTCAAATTTTAGAGATTTAGTAATTCATAAAGGGCCAGCTGTGAGTCCACCTAATGATAAAGAATTAGGCAATTGGCAATTTTATATTCATCACAAACAAGAAGATAACCTTTTAGCTATTTCAGGAGGGAGAACCTTTTATCTCGTAAACTTTAACTGGGAATATCCTTTCTACAAAGTAAGATTAGAATCATGTGGATTAATCTTAAAAATCCCTAGAGGAACCTTTCATAGATCTGTTTCTGATGAAAACGGTTCTGTTGTTTTAAATCAAGCTATAAGAGATAAGGAAGGAAGTGTTGAATCTGAATTCAAAGTTACCAATAGTAGAGATTATAAAAAGCTCCACGATTGCATAACAAATTTACAACCTAAATTTAAAATTTATAGTGTTAAATAACTTTAAAAACTTTATTTAAATTTTAAAAACAATTTAAATCATTATCTTCTTGAGATAAGATAAAAGCACTGTAAAAATCTCAATATGAATCGACTTAGCTTTTTGAAATACTTTTTATGTATAACTTTTTCATTTTTGATTTTTATCTCTCCTGTTTATGCAGGTGCAAATGTTGCGACCAAAGGAGAGGGAGATGAAGTTCCTAGTTATGTAAGATCTAATATTACAGGTTTTGATTTTCATGGAGAGGATCTTCATTTATCCTCAATAGCTGGAGCAGTAGCAAGAGATGCTGACTTTAGCGAAGTTGATCTTCATGGAACAACATTAACTTTATCTGACTTAAAAGGTTCTAATCTTAATGGAATAGATCTAACTGATACCCTCGCAGATAGAGTAAATTTTCAAAAAACAGATTTAAGGAATTCGATTTTGATTAATATGATAGCTTCTGGGAGTAGCTTTGCTGGTGCTCAAATAGAAGGAGCAGATTTCTCATACGCAATTCTTGATAGTGAGGATCAGAGAAATCTTTGCAAAATTGCTGACGGAGTTAATCCAACTACAGGAGTTTCTACCAGAGATAGTCTTGAATGTAATTAAGTAGTTTATATTAAATATATTTTTTCTTCCCGTTTAAATATTTGTATATTTTTTTATCTTTATCTATAAATATAGTTTCTCCATTTAATTTTGACTTCTTAAATTTTGAGAGTCTTGCCCTATGAATATTAGATTTTCTATTTATATTATCCTCATTCTCATAAAGTCCAATATTGATATTAATATTTGGATCTGAGAATGTTTTTTCATCATCTCTTGAAAAAATTTTTTCAATATTTGACTCTTTACTGAGAAGTTTCTTTTTGAATTTAGATAACTTATTGTTCTTATTTTTCTTTTTATTTTTAAATTTAATAATTAGTAAAATAAAAACTAAAGCAAAAGCAAAAACAATTAAATATATATTCATCTAATTCTAATTTTAAAATCAAATCCTAAATTGCTTTTAGTAGTTAATATTTCCTTTTTAAAAATCCCATAGGTAAAAATCCCAGATAAAGTTTTTAGAGATTCAAAAATCAAAAAAGAGATTAACAAGAATAAAATAATAATTGAATCAACAAGATAATTTCTTTTTTTATTTAACAAATTACTCATAAAAAATTTACCTAACTATAGTTAATACTATTTTTATATGGTCCAAAATGTTCACTGCAGTTTCTACCCAATACTTTAGCAAGATTTAAACTTTCTTCTATATTCCAGTTGGAGGAAAATCCATAAAGGATTCCTGCTGCAAAAGAATCACCGCATCCATATGAATCAATCTTATTTTTTTTATTTTTAATAGCTTTATATCTACCTCCTGGAAATACAATCCCACCATTCTCACCTTCTGTTTTAAAAACATATTTTGGGTTTAATTTTAATTCATTTAAAGAAAAAACTTCTCCGGGATCAAGATTACTTCCAATTAATCCATCTAAAAATATTCCTGATTCATTAATTATATCTAATCCTACTCTGGGAGTGGTACATAATATTTTAGCTACCCTCGATTTTTTAAATAATTCTTGATCGCCTGCTGTAATAAAAACGCCATCCATATCTTTAAGGGTAGCCCAATCTAAATCATCATTATAATTAGGAGACAATCTTTCTCCAATAATAGTAATAGATCTTTCACCATCAGAGTCAATTATACTGAAACCTTTTCTTGTTGGTTTATCTCGCCATGCAACATGTAATTTAATACCCATATTTTCAAGAATATTTAAACATTGCTTACCATGAAAATCATTCCCTAAAGCTGTAAAGAAATGGACTTCGCTATTGGTTAATTCCCGTAATCTTTTAGCTATTACTGATCCTCCACCGGCAGGATATTCTAAAGATTTTTTAGAATGAGAAATTAAACCTGGTCTAGGTAATTGATCTACTTCAATAAAATTTATCCACTCGATATGTCCAATAACAGCAAATTTTAAATTCCCTTTTATAAATTTAAAATCCTGAACTTTATTATTATCTTCTTCAATCATAAGTTTATAAATACTATTATTAGGGTATATATCATTTGAATATGGATTCATTAAACATACTAAAAGATAATCGACAAAAACTATCGTATCTTTACCTTTTTCTATCAATCCTTGGTGCAATCCTTCCCATGATGGCAAATTTTGATTTTGCTATTGAATATGGAAATAGTTTTGACATTAAAAATTTTATTGCATTAGCAAATGCTAATCCAGCAGCTCAATCCATTTCCAGAGATTTATTGGTGGGAGCCACTGCAGTTTTTATTTGGATAGTAAATGAATCAAAAAAATTGAATATAAAAAATATGTGGGTTGTTTACATTGGAACTTTTTTAATAGCATTTGCTTTCTCTGCTCCTTTTTTCTTATTTCTTAGAGAAAGAAGAATAATTGAAATAGAAAAAATATAAATATTATTTATATAAAACTTTTAAAATGATTTCTTAAATATCATCGCAAACATTAAAAAACAAAAAAATGAAATAGCTACCCACATAATCGAAGCATAACCAAAAAGATCTATTACCCTCCCAGAAATAAATGGCCCAAAAAAATATCCCATTGCAAAACATTGTGATAACAGAGCTAGTGCATAACCTTTTTTATTTGAAGGGGCAATACTGAAAACAATATCTGTAGATGTTGGCAGGAAGGAAGATGTGCCTAAACTTATTAAGACGATTGCAAAAAACACGAAATAAAAAGCTGCAATATTTAAATAACTAGAAATAAATAACAAAAGTGAGGCGAAAGAAAAGATGATTAAGCTAAATTTCAAGCCAAATAATTTTCCTTTTTTTGATATCCATGAACCAATTGGCCATTGTAAAATTAATAATAAAATCAACTGAAAAGAAATGATAAAACTAATAACTTGTTCATTTAAGACATCTCTAATAAATCCACCCTTAACAAGATCAAGTGGTAATGTCACCTGAATTAAAGCAAGAGATGTAGTTATCAATATTACAGATAAAATTATTATGTTTGTATTTTTGTTCCAATCCTCTTGATAGATTTTAATGTGATCAAAAGCTTTTTTTTGTGAGTTCTCTAAAGTTTTTTTTATAGACTTTTTATTTCTTAAAATCAAAAAAATAATTGTAAGCATACAAAATATATCATTTATAAAAATCGATTTGAGATAAATAAAATTATTCATAAATCCACCAATAAAAACTCCTAAAAATATCCCAAAAGCCTCAGAAGTTCTCACAAGGGCATAAGCTTTTCTTGTATCAATAGGTTGACAAAAATATGGGACTACAAATTCAGCAGTAGGCCAATATATTCCCGCGGCCGCTCCGATAAAAGCTTGACCAAAGATGTAAGAGTAAGTATCTTTTGAAATAATTAAACAAAATCCTGCAGCAATACTTATGAATGAAGAGATAACTAAAGGATTATGAATTTTGCCTGTTTTATTTAGGTAATTACCAGTAACTAATCTTGTTAAAGTACCAATGATTGCTGATATCGTAAAACCTATACCAATTTCTGTTGCTGACAATCCAATATTATTGAAAATAAGGGATGTTAAATAAATTACTCCTCCTGCTCCAAATGAAGCAAAGAATCTTATTTTAGTAATTAACCTTAAATGAAAGGGAAATTGTCTCCACCAAAGTTTAACTGTAAGAAATTTATTCGGAATAACCACAATTGAAATTCATTTTTATACTTTTTTTAAGTTTCTTTAGTTTTTTTTCAGCAAAAGATTTAATAGCGGCTGAAAAAATAAATATCAAGTTCGAAGAGATGTCAATCCCTTTAACTATAGATCAGTTATTGAATTTAGAGAATTATAAGGATGATTCTACAGAAGTAATAGACTGGTTTAAGCAAAATGGATTTTTAAAAGTATTTGAGATATCAAAATTTTTAAAATTCCCAGTTTTTAAAGAAGAAAGTTTAAACAGGGAAGTATTAAGAAGTTGGGTAGGTAGAAAGATTCTTTCAGAATTAAGTAATACTATTTTGGTTCCCAATGACAAAGATGGTATTAAGGTTTTTAATACAATAGAAAGTTTGTTGGAAATCCAAAATGAAGTTTCGACTTTGGACATTATAAAGGCATTACCTTCAGAAGAAATTTCATTAGATATTGATAATTTAATTTTAATAATTTCTTCATGGAAGAAGGAATTAGCAAAGCAGCAAAGTCTAAACCTAAAATTAAAATCATTAGAAAAAACCAACAACTCTTTTTCTAAGAAAAAAGTATATAAAAATGATTCAGATCTTATAAAAATTAATAAAAAAATTTATTCACCTCACAGAGGTGAGCCTTTAAAAATCGAATTATGGAAAAATAAGAAAACCAAATCAAATAAAGATCTAGTTATATTTATGCCAGGACTTGGAGGGAATATTAATAATTTCAGATGGGTTGGCATTGAATTAAGTAAGAGAGGTTGGCCTGTAGTATTTATAGACCATGAAGGAAGTAATTCGGAGGCTTTTTTAGAAGTTATCGAAGGTACTAATTCAATCCCAACTAGTGCTGACTTTTTTTTATACCGTATCAAAGATTTAGATGCAGTAATAAGAGCGCATAATAATGGGAAATTAGGATTAGCTAATGATTCATATATTTTAATGGGACATTCATTAGGAGCTTTAATAGCTTTTTTATATGAAGGTGATTTACCTAAAGATGATTTCGAGAAAAGATGTGATTTAGCTTTAAAAGATTTGGCATTAACCAATTTATCAAAATTACTCCAATGTCAATTAAACGAAATTCCATTACCTGAAACAAACAATTCAAAAAGAGCAAATGGAATCATAGGATTTAATTCATTTGGAAGCTTAATCTGGCCAAATGAAAAAGATTCTGGAATTGAGATGCCAGTACTCTTAATTGGAGGGACTTATGATCTTATAACTCCCTTAATAAATGAGCAATTCAAATTGTTTTTATCTACTACTTCTAATCCATTAAATAGATTCTTAATTATTGAGGGGTCAAGTCATTTTTCCCCAATCAGAATCAATGATTACTCTTCAGAAGATATAAAAAATAATGATATTTTCAAAATCAATAATTCTTTTATTGGATCTAATCCTAATTATGTACAAAATTTATCATTAAAAGTGATCTTAGAATTTTTAGAAAATATAAAAAATAATAAAAGTATCAAAATTATAAAAAATCAAACAGAAAACAATCTTGATTTTCATATTTTAGATAAAAAGACCTTAAAAGAAATAATCAATAATTAGTACTCGATTCGAGGATCTAATATAGCAATTAAAATATCTACAAAAAGATTTAATGAGACTATTAGTAAAGAGGTTATAATAACGATTCCTTGAACAACATTATAATCACGTTGGGAAATAGCTTCATGTAATCTTAAAGCTATACCTGGCCATGAAAAAGTTACTTCAAAAAGAAGCGCTCCACCTGCTAGAGAAGCTATTGTTAGACCTGAAATTGTAACAATAGGCAAAAGTGCATTAGGTAAAGAGTGATTTAAGATAATTTTCCTTCTTGTAATTCCTCTGCATAAAGCCGCATTAACATAATCACTTTTTAGTGTCTTATCTAAATTTATTCTTAAAGATCTACTAAAAATGCCGCTCAAAAGAAAACCAAGGGTAATTGATGGCAGTGCAAGATGATATATGCTTTCTCTCAAAGAGACAAGATTATTATTTAGAAGACTATCTAAAACTAAAAAGCCTGTAATTTGAGGTTGGCTATAAGTAAATGGGAACCTCCCACCAATTGGAAAAATCCCTAAATATACTGAAAATATTAATTGAGATAAAATTGCCCCCCAGAAGGGTGGAATTGCATATGAAGAGATTCCGATTAATCTAGCTATGTAGTCTCCTTTTTTCCCTTTATTTTTTAAACCAAAAAAGCCAAGAGGAAAGCCTATTAGGATTGCAAAAAATATTGAAAAGATACCTAGTTCCAGACTTGCTGGTAATGATTTAAGAATAATATCAAGAACGGGTTCCTGAGTACTTAAAGATTCACCAAAGTTTAAATGCAAAATATTATTTATGTAAGAAAGATATTGACTAAGAAGGGATTCATTTAACCCTAATTTATATCTAAGAATTTCTCTTGAAACTTCATTTGCCCCTGATCCTAAAATTGCGTCAACTGGGTCTCCTGGCGCAACTCTCAACAAAATAAAAACCAATGTTGATATAATCCACAACATTAGAGGTATTAAAGAAATCTTTAATAAAGAATAATTTAAAAGTTTATTAAGATCTCTACTCATTAATGAATTTGAGATCACTCATTAAAATAATTCCGGCCCCATTAAAAATAGGTTTTGAAATTTCATTTTGCGACCAAGCTTTTTGAGATGAAATCCATATTGGAATATAAGGAATTGATTCTGAAGCTATTGTCTCTATTTCAATTAATTTTGCTAATCTTTCTTTACCGTTTAAATTTTCGCTATCAAGAAATAAATCTTCTACTATCTTGGATCCCCAAAAACTCCCGCTGTAAACTGATTCTCCTTTTTTACAGTTTTTACCTTCTATTTCACTACAACTAAGAAGGGGTGTTAAGTAGGCCTCGGGGTCAGAATAAGCACCCGTCCAATCAAGAATAACCGCTGTATATATTCCTAAATTTAGATTTTTATAAATAGTTGTGGACTCTACTCCGTTGAGTTGAATGTTGATACATTCATTCAAAATATTTTTTATTTGTTCTTGCCAAGAAAGAGCAATCAGTTTATCAGCAGGTACGTTAGATCTATAAGTAAGAGGAAAATTTAAAACATTACCATTACAGTAACCTTCTTTTTGTAGTAAAGCTTTAGCTTCTAAGGGATCATATTCTGGCCATAAATCCTTCTTATTTTCTTTATAAATTGGAGGAACAAGCGATCTCGTTGGTTGCCTTAATCCATAACTAACCTTATTGCTAATGAATTCCCTATTGAGACTTTTAGCTATAGCTAACCTTACATTAAGATTATTTAATGGATAAGAATTTGTCCTGAGACTAATAAAACTTATTTCTGTTGCTGGACTTTCTCCCTCTTTAATTTCTTTATTTTTGCTTAATGACTTTAAATTATTTCTTTGAATATCATCTATTGAATTTGATAAAAGAACATCAATTTGTTTACTTGTTAGAGCTCCGAAAAGAGAAGAAGAGTTGGAATATCCAATAAAACTAATACCTTCATTTTTAGTTTTATCACCCCAATAATTTACATTTGGATCAATTATTTGAATTTCATTTGAAAATCTCTTCAATATATATTTACCAGTACCAACAAATTTATCATTTAAAAATTTATCAGAATAATCTTTATAATAAGTGGGTGAAATAGGCGTCAAATTTATAGATGTAAGTAAACCATTAACAGAACTTGACGGTTTGTTTAGATTAATGATTACCTTATATTCGCTTGGAGTTTCTATAGATTTGATTTTATTCCCCAATATATAATTCATTGTTCCAATTCTTTTAAATCTATCAAAAGAAAACTTTATAGCATTTGAATTAAATAAAGTTCCATCATGAAACAGAACATTTTTTTTTAGATTAATTATTATTTGTAATTTATCTTTTGAAAAAATTGGCATTCCTGATGCTAATTCAGGAATTAATTCTCCTTCAGAATTTAATTCATATAAAGTATCACCAAGCGAACTTAATAGCTGTAGTGATTTAAGAGTACTTGCCCTTGCTGGATCTAGAGATTCAATTTTACCTGAACTTGCAACTATAATTCTTTTGGATTTACTATTAGAAACGCAAGAATATTGTGTTATGGAGATTAAAAGAACGAATAAAGCTATTAAAAAATTACTATTCATTATATTTAATTTTTGATAAATTTACTTTTCATTAAAACTTTCAGAGCAAAAGGTTTGTAGGATAATTTGATTAATTTCCAAGGAGAATGTCTTGTTAACTGCCAAAGCAAAGGGCCACTCTCTTATCCAACAAACTTTAGTCTCTGGATTAATTCCTATAACCTGAAATGTCTTTTGACTATTTTTAATTTTTACACACGCTCCTTTATAGAGTTTTTTAAAACTATTATTAGAATTAAATTCAAGATTATTTTTATTTTCTACTAATTTTGAAAAACTCATTACACAAATACATTTCCTCTCTTTGGTTTAACAAGCTAAAGAGAGATATGCAAATGTTTTTTTCAAATACAACTTAATTGACTAGCAATTAATTCAACTTCAGAAAGAGCATTTATTTCCTTCTTTGATTTTTCAAATTTACCATTTGATACTTCATGAGTGATCACAACTATTTCTGCCTTATTCTCACTTGCATCTAATTGGACAATTGATTCTATTGAGACACCATTCTTGCCAAAAAGATCTCCAATCTTACCAATTACTCCTGGCGTATCTATACAAATAATTCTGAGATAATTCTTTTTTGATATTTGATTAAAATCTATGACATGACATTCTCTCCAAAAACTAAAAGATAATAATGGATCTATTGAGGGTGTATCCTTTGTCAATGAAGACTGCAGATTTAAGATATCAGACACAACAGAAGCTGCGGTTGGTCCACTTCCCGCACCAGGTCCGTACAACATTATTTCCCCTAGTGGATCAGCATCTATAAGGATGGCATTATTTACACCATCGACAGTTGCCAAAGGATGAGATTTAGGGATTAAAGAAGGAGCTACCCAAATATTCAGGGAGAGAGAATCATTAATGTTAGTGGGATTTCTTTCAGAAAAGGCTAAAAGTTTTATTTCAAAACCTAGTTTATTTGCATATTCAATATCTTTAATATCTATTTGATTTATACCCTCTGTACTAATTGAATCTCTATTGATTTTACCTCCAAATGCGAGTTCAGTAAGAATTGAAATCTTATCAGCTGCATCATGTCCTTCAACATCAGCAGTTGGATCAAATTCTGCGAAACCAAGTTTCTGAGCTAATTGTAATGTCGCCTTATAATCAGCTTTTTCATTTGACATTTTTGTAAGTATAAAATTTGTTGTACCGTTTATTATCCCAACCATTTTATTTATTTGATTACTTTTAAGTGATCTTTTTAAAGGTTCAATTATTGGAATCCCTCCACATACTGCTGCTTCTGTTAATACATAAACTCCATTCTTAGCTGCTGTGGAATATATTTCACTCCCATATCTTGCGATTACTGCTTTATTAGCTGTAACTACTGATTTTCGAGCCTTTAGCGATTTCAGAATAATATCCTTGGCTATATCTATCCCACCCATTACTTCTACAATTAAGTCAACATTTGGATCTTTAATTAATTCATTAGGATCATTTATTAACAGATTTTTTTCTAATTCAATGTCCCTCCTTTTGTTGATATTTTTGACAGCTATTCCTACGATTTCTATATCTTTTAAAATTGGATGCAGGTCATTTTTCGATTTTAGGATTTTATAAATACCTTTTCCTACAGTTCCAAAACCAATAATTCCAATTTTACATTTTTGCATTAGTTATTTTTTATTGTAATTTCAATTTTATATTATTATTCCGACAAAAAATCATTTGCCTGAGACTGCATTTTTAAGAGGATATTTAAAAACCCATTTGATCTTGATGGAGTTAAACTTGCTTTAAGACCAGTATCTTCTATAAATTTATTGTTTATATTTACGAC
Organism: Prochlorococcus sp. AG-673-L20; assembly: GCA_003211135.1. Taxonomy (GTDB): domain Bacteria; phylum Cyanobacteriota; class Cyanobacteriia; order PCC-6307; family Cyanobiaceae; genus Prochlorococcus_A. The sequence continues at coordinate 11,201 of QCTN01000026.1, forward strand.
TTCTTTTGGTGTTAATTCATTCATTCCATTGATAAGGAATGCAAGTAAACCCTTTGTTATCAAAGCATCAGAATAACCTTCCCAATAAAGTTTACCTTCTTGAAAACTTGCTTTAACAAAGACTTCAGAAACACATCCTTGAACTTTATTTTCCGGAATTAAGGTGCTATTGTTTGGAACTTTCAATTTTTTACCTAACCATAAAATAAATTCATATTTTCTTTTGGGATCTTCTGCGTTTTTCAGTTTCTCAACTAATTTATATAATTTAGTATAAGTTTCTTTGTTTTCCATTCTTATACAGCTATTTAATAACTAAATTAAATACACACTATACTAATATTTCTTTTTCGGTAATAAAACCTGATAGAGGGATATCCCAATCAGCTCTAGTCAAAAATTCTTGGCTTACACAATTAGAAGTTAAGATTCCAATACATGGAATAGATCTCCAATTTTCGTCTTCCCTTAATTTATCAAAATATCCACCACCGTATCCTAATCTTATTAAGTTTCTATCAACGGAAAGACACGGAATAAACATAATCCTAATTTTTTCATAACTTAATTTATTTGAAGAATAAGGGGCTGGTATCCCCTGCAAATCTTTAGATAATTGTTTCTTATCCCATGCACAAAATAATAGATTTTTATTTTTTTCACATCTTGGCAATGCTAATAAATATTCATCTCCAAGACTTCTTAAATCAACTTCATTTTCAAGAGGCCAATAAATTCCTATATACTCTTTTTTAAAATCATTTCTAAAAATTGAATCAACATATGTTTTTACATTAATTTCAACATTTTTAATATCAATAGCTGAACTTTTATTTCTCAAATTTTTAAACAATTTCCTCTCGAAATTCTTTTTTTCTGAGATAATCATAATTTATATTTAATTAAATCCTTCTTCATTTAATTTTGTAAGAGCTATGGCGAGATAAACCAACAAGAAAAGGTTTCAGTATAATTGACTCTGATGGTGAAAGATCTATTACTATTATTGGAGAAAGATTGTCTCCTAATTATAATGATGATTTAGATTGGGCTACCCTTAAAGATATGGATGGCGTTTTTATTACAGCAGGCGATCAAGAATTATTTAAAAAATCGAGGGTAGCTAAAATATTATGTACCACTCCCAGAGTAGGATTAGATATAATTAATGAATCAGGAATATTTTTAGATGGATTAATTGGAAGTAATCTTGATCCCGGAGAAGTTTTTTCTTTAAATGAATTAAAATTAAACCCAAAATATGTTTTTAAAACAGAAGGTGAGAATGGTGGGATTGTATTTCCAGGAGGTAGATATAAAGCTATTAAAAATAAAAAAAATAAGATTGATTCATATGGATGCGGTGATTCTTTTGCAGCAGGAATCCTTTATGGATTTTCCTCCAACTGGAATATAGAAGAAAGTTTAAATCTTGCTAAAGTATTGGGTAGAAACTGCAGTGAACATTTTGGACCATATAAAAATAGTATTAACTATAGTTAGGTAAATTTTTTATGAGTAATTTGTTAAATAAAAAAAGAAATTATCTTGTTGATTCAATTATTATTTTATTCTTGTTAATCTCTTTTTTGATTTTTGAATCTCTAAAAACTTTATCTGGGATTTTTACCTATGGGATTTTTAAAAAGGAAATATTAACTACTAAAAGCAATTTAGGATTTGATTTTAAAATTAGAATTAGATGAATATATATTTAATTGTTTTTGCTTTTGCTTTAGTTTTTATTTTACTAATTATTAAATTTAAAAATAAAAAGAAAAATAAGAACAATAAGTTATCTAAATTCAAAAAGAAACTTCTCAGTAAAGAGTCAAATATTGAAAAAATTTTTTCAAGAGATGATGAAAAAACATTCTCAGATCCAAATATTAATATCAATATTGGACTTTATGAGAATGAGGATAATATAAATAGAAAATCTAATATTCATAGGGCAAGACTCTCAAAATTTAAGAAGTCAAAATTAAATGGAGAAACTATATTTATAGATAAAGATAAAAAAATATACAAATATTTAAACGGGAAGAAAAAATATATTTAATATAAACTACTTAATTACATTCAAGACTATCTCTGGTAGAAACTCCTGTAGTTGGATTAACTCCGTCAGCAATTTTGCAAAGATTTCTCTGATCCTCACTATCAAGAATTGCGTATGAGAAATCTGCTCCTTCTATTTGAGCACCAGCAAAGCTACTCCCAGAAGCTATCATATTAATCAAAATCGAATTCCTTAAATCTGTTTTTTGAAAATTTACTCTATCTGCGAGGGTATCAGTTAGATCTATTCCATTAAGATTAGAACCTTTTAAGTCAGATAAAGTTAATGTTGTTCCATGAAGATCAACTTCGCTAAAGTCAGCATCTCTTGCTACTGCTCCAGCTATTGAGGATAAATGAAGATCCTCTCCATGAAAATCAAAACCTGTAATATTAGATCTTACATAACTAGGAACTTCATCTCCCTCTCCTTTGGTCGCAACATTTGCACCTGCATAAACAGGAGAGATAAAAATCAAAAATGAAAAAGTTATACATAAAAAGTATTTCAAAAAGCTAAGTCGATTCATATTGAGATTTTTACAGTGCTTTTATCTTATCTCAAGAAGATAATGATTTAAATTGTTTTTAAAATTTAAATAAAGTTTTTAAAGTTATTTAACACTATAAATTTTAAATTTAGGTTGTAAATTTGTTATGCAATCGTGGAGCTTTTTATAATCTCTACTATTGGTAACTTTGAATTCAGATTCAACACTTCCTTCCTTATCTCTTATAGCTTGATTTAAAACAACAGAACCGTTTTCATCAGAAACAGATCTATGAAAGGTTCCTCTAGGGATTTTTAAGATTAATCCACATGATTCTAATCTTACTTTGTAGAAAGGATATTCCCAGTTAAAGTTTACGAGATAAAAGGTTCTCCCTCCTGAAATAGCTAAAAGGTTATCTTCTTGTTTGTGATGAATATAAAATTGCCAATTGCCTAATTCTTTATCATTAGGTGGACTCACAGCTGGCCCTTTATGAATTACTAAATCTCTAAAATTTGAGTTGTTAATACTAATATCGAAAAATCTAACATCTTCCGTATCACGAAATTTTTCGTAACTTTTCAATTCAAACATTTCTGATTTGTTTGTCTTGATAAGTTCGATTTTTAGAGTTGAGTTCAATTTATTGAATATATTAAATTAATAAAAACAGATAAATTTTGTAGATAACGTATCAGTTAACACAAATTAAGGAACACCTTTATTTAATTGATAATTAAGATTAATTTTAAATATTATTTAAGATGATTTTAAAGGTTAAAAGGCTTAATTAATTACAAATTTCTAAAGGTTTTATTTCCCATGTCAAATTATTCTTAAGATTTGTTTTGCCTCTAAAGTTTCCAGTTATAACTGCCGTTAGGTTGGATTTTGAAGAAGATACTAATGTTAAATACCTTTCGTCTATTAATCCTTTACCGCTGGGATCAAAACCTCTCCATCCTGCTCCTGGGATATATAATTCTGCCCATGCATGTAATTCAAAATCCTTTGGTAAAGGATCTTCAAAGTGATAACCACTAACAAATCTGCTTGGAATTCCAACTGATCTGCATGCCTCAACCATCAACATTGCTAAGTCTCTGCATGAACCAACACGTTCTCTAAGAGTCCTGCTAGCTGGCCATGCTGGGCCAGTATGTCTTTTCGTATACTTGACTCGATCTTGAATAATTTCTATAAGTTGAAATGTGAAAGATAAGGCATTATTGCTACTTCCTGCTAATGACTCTTGCGCTAATTCAACAGCAGAAGGATCATGTTGACCATTTGGCATCCATCCTTCCAAGGCGCCCTGAAGATCTCTATTAATGATGCTTCTACAAAAGGGTAATGTAAGGTCCTTTTCTTTAACACCATCAATAATGCAAGGATGTTTAAGTGTTTCAACCTCGCTTATTGCTTTAATAGATAAAGAATCGGTATACCCCTCAAAGGTAATTCTATTAATCTCTTCACCACTTGCTGCAAGCAACGGATAAAGAATTTTAGGATTAGGAGAAATATTTAAATTAAAGTTTATTAGCCTCTGAAATCCATGTGACCTTGGCTTGATACATAATCGATGTTCACCCAATTGAACGGATTCTTCATAAGAATATTCAAGGTTATGGATATATTTAATTTTCATTGA
>QCTN01000027.1 GCA_003211135.1 Prochlorococcus sp. AG-673-L20
TGAATTTCCCCATGCTGAAGAAAAGCCCCTTTCTTTCTGTATTGGGCACTTCCTATACGTTTAAATCCATATTGATCAACTAAATCAGATACATAGGATGATCCAAAACAGTTTTCTTTAATTATTGATTTTCTTAAAGTTCCTCTTTTTAAACCTAAACCTAATTCATTAAAACTTTTAATTAACCAATTATTTACAATCTCATAACTGAAGATCTTATAAGAAGGTTTTTTAAATGTTAAAGCATATGTCATCCCTCCAGAATGAAGTACTGCCCCACCTCCTGAAGGTCTTCTTACGACTTTAATAATTCCATCCTCTATTAGCTTTTTCCAACGAGGTGGAATTACTTTTTGATGATAACCAAGAGAAATCCAATCTCCCTCCCAATGATAGAACCTTAATGTAAAAAGAATTTCAACTTTGGAAATAGTTTTTTCTAAAAAATGTAAATCTAGAGCCATTTGTTCAACTCCAGTTAAGTTCATTGTTGAAATAATTAGGGCTTGATTATCTATTCTCAAAATTATTTTTTTGATTTAATTACGTAACATCATTTTGTAATAGTCTATCAATTTTTCACTTTTGGGTAGAGAATATAGAAAATAAATATGTATTTATTATGGAGCCATCTCAATCAATCAATTTAATAATACTTGGTCTTATTGTTGTAATGCATGCAGGTGTATTGGCTTTAAGGCTTGGCATAACTTTAGCTAGAACATAAAAACTAATTCTGATTAAGAATATTTGTGTTAATAATAAAAGAAGACTTTTATTCTTGAGTCTTTCATCTAATTCTGACAAATAATTTGCCTAAACATTATCGTAAAAGTACTTCTAGGGACAAAAGATCTTTAGCATCTGCTATAGAGATAAATTATAAAGAAAAAGAGGATTTTGTAAGCTCTGTTTTCCTAGGTTTGAAAGTTTGTTTTTCTCTTCTAGCAATAGTGAGTTTAGTAAAAATTGGATATACTTCAAAAGTAAGATTAACTAGATTGAAGGAGATTAAAGATTCTTATTTATATGAAAAATCAAGGTTTGACGTTCTAAGTCGTAGATTTGATAATCTAATCTCTTTAGAAGGCGAGCAAAGATTTATGAAGGATCAAGATCAAATGATTTTTAGAGACATAATCAGAGTAATATGGCGTTGATATGAATGATTATAAGGTCATTTAATTATCGAATTTTTTAATTAATTTTATAGCCAGTGGGTAAGAGTATTAAAGGTTTAGTTCTAATAACAGGAACAACATCAGGAGTAGGATTAAATACCTTAAAACCGTTGTTGAGATTTGGATGGGAGATTATAGCGGTAAATCGCTCAAATAAAAGGGCAGTAGAAATAGCTCAGCAATCCTTAACAGATTCCGAAATGAAAAATATTCATTTTATAGAAATTGATTTATCTGATTTAGACGATGTAAGAAACGGTTGTAGTGAGATATTGAAAAAATTTGAAAAGCCCATAAATTCTGTTATTTGTAATGCTGCAGTTTACAAACCAAGATTACGGAAGCCTGAAAGATCTCCTCAAGGATTTGAAAATTCTATGGCAGTTAATCATTTTGGTCATTTTCTTTTGATTAATCTTCTTCTCGATAATATTTTGTCTTCTGAGAAAGAAATTGATTTAAATGGTAGAACTACTAAATTCAAGCCAAGAATAACAGTTTTAGGAACTGTTACGGCAAATTATTCAGAACTAGGTGGAAGAATTCCGATACCTGCCCCAGCTGATCTCGGTAATTTATCTGGATTTAAAAGTGGATTTTTATCTCCTATTAGCATGGCAAATGGAAACAAATTTAAACCAGGTAAAGCCTATAAAGATAGCAAACTGTGCAATATGGTAACAGTACAAGAATTATCAAAAAGATATTCTAAAGAAAGAATAATTATTAATTCTCTATACCCTGGATGTGTGGCCGATACAAAACTCTTTAGAGATACCCCTTGGCTGTTTAGATTTTTATTCCCAATCTTTCAAAAATTTATTACAAAAGGATATGTATCTCAAAGATTAGCTGGAGAAAGAGTCGCTCAAGTAGCTACTTTTAAAGAATATGCTAAACCGGCAGTTCATTGGAGCTGGGGTAATCGCCAAAAGTTAGGTAGAAAAGCTTTTTCTCAAAAATTGTCTAAGAGAATTATTGATGCTGATATTTCAAGACAAACTTATGAATTAACGAGAAAATTGGTTGGATTGGCTTAGGAAGTTAATCAAATCCTAATAAATCAAAAATTTCTCTATCTTTTAGTGGAGTACCCTCAAGTGGTTCCACATTCTCTAACATATTTTTAGCGAGAGATAAATATTCATTTTGCACTTCAACTACATCTTCAGTTGGTTCCATTTCAAAAATCGTACATTTTTTAAGTCTAGATCTTCGAATGGCATCTACATCTTTAAAGTGAGCCATGGTTCTTAAACCAGTTCTATTATTGAATTTATCAATTTGATCGGTATCTTTGGATCTATTCGCGACTACTCCACCTAATCGTACTTTATAATTTTTTGCTTTTGCTTGAATTGCAGAAACAATTCTATTCATTGCAAATATTGAATCAAAATCATTAGCAGTAACAATTAGGCAGTAATTAGCGTGCTGTAAAGGAGCGGCAAAACCTCCACAAACAACATCACCCAATACATCAAAAATTACTACATCGGTGTCTTCTAGTAAATGATGCTCTTTTAAGAGCTTTACTGTTTGGCCTGTTACGTATCCACCACATCCTGTGCCAGCTGGAGGCCCTCCACTCTCGACGCACATTACCCCATTAAAACCTTCAAACATAAAGTCAGTTGGCCTTAATTCCTCACTGTGAAAATCTACTTCCTCCAGAATATCAATGACAGTGGGAACCATTTTGTGAGTAAGAGTAAAAGTACTATCATGCTTTGGATCACACCCTATTTGTAAAACCTTTTTTCCTAATTTCGAGAATGCTGCTGAAAGGTTGGAAGAAGTTGTTGATTTACCTATACCCCCTTTGCCATAAACAGCGATTACTAATGCTCCTTCTTCAATATTAACTTTTGGATCTTGCTTGACTTGAACACTGCCTTCACCATCAAGAGGTTTATTTATTGTACTTGTCATTTAAAGCTAATTAACTCATTAATACATATATTCTTGCAGGTATATGCTTTTTGAAATGTATTTCTCAACAAATAGTTATTTATCAAGATGAAAGATACAAAATATGTGTTTATAACTAGATATTTTGGAATCGTAATTGTTATTATGAGTCAAAATACTCATGCTTAAATAATAATTTTCTTGTAATAACTAGCCAAAATACTCATGTTTAAATAATTATTTTCTTGGAATAACTAGCCAAAAAATGCTTTTGCGTCGTAAAGGGTCTCGTCGCTAATTTCAGGAAGACCTTTTGAGAGAGCGTATTTCTCAGTATTTGATTTAACTTTACCTCTTACAAAAAATGGAACTTTTGTGAGTTCTGCTCTTCCAGAGTCTGTCCAAATAACATTTCCCTTCTTTTGACTATTTATTTTATTTCTCGCATGCTCATCTTCTTTATTGTCAGGACCTTTTGTAGCAGTATGACCAAGATGACTTTGATGGCCATCAACGAATTCAAAGTCATGCTTGAACATATCAATAAGATGTTCTTCAAGACCCATCATTAGCGGATGAACCCAGTCGTCAAAAATTACATTTGCTCCTTCCCATCCCATTTGAGGGCTATATCTTGCAGGAACATCTTGAACATGCATCGGAGTACTAATTACTGAACATGGTATGCCAAGTCTTTTTGCGCTGTGTCTTTCCATTTGGGTCCCTAAAACTAATTCAGGGGATGCTTTTTTCATGGCATCTTCTACTTCAAGGTAACTGTTAGTAATTAGTGCTTCAATATTTAAATCTTTAGCTGCAGCTCTTACTTGCCTTGCCATTTCTCTACTGTAAGTGCCCAATCCAACGACCTCAAAACCTAATTCATGTTTGGCAATTTCCGCAGCTGCAATGGCATGAGTACCGTCACCAAATATAAAAACCCTTTTTCCCGTCAAGTAATTTGAGTCAACTGACTTTGAATACCATGGAAGTTTTGACTTGTGCTCTAGTTCCTCTTGATTCGACAATGGTAGATCGAGTTTTTCATGCACTTCATTAATAAAATTAATTGTATTTTTTATGCCAATTGGAATGGTAGTGGTATATTCCATTCCACAATTACGTTTAAGCCATTCACAGGAAGTCTCAGCAACCTCTTGATAAAGGCAAATATTAATATCAGCGTCAGTTAATCTTGCAATATCATTTGGACTTGAACCGAGTGGTGCAACTACATTAGTATCAATTCCTTGCTCTGAAAGTATACGCTGAATCTCGATAACATCATCTCTGCATCTAAATCCTAATAATGTAGGACCTAATATATTTACTTTAGGTCTTCGACCTAAAGACTTCCATCTTTGAGGATTAATCTTGTCAATTTCGTTTACCTTATCTTTTAAAAGAGTTCTAATTATTTGATAAAAGGTTTCTGAAGCCCCCCAGTTTTCTTTTTTGCTATAAGCAGGAAGTTCAAGGTTCACTATTGGGATATCAAAGCCCATACCCTTTGCAAGCGCTCCTGGCTGATCTTGTATTAGTTCAGCAGTACAACTTTCTCCTACTAAAAGAGTTTTGGGTTTAAATCTTTCAACTGCCTCAGTAATATTCTTTTTAACTAATTCTGCTGTATCTCCTCCTAAGTCTCTAGCCTGAAATGTTGTATAAGTTACAGGTGGTCTTTGACCTCTTCTCTCAATCATTGTGAAAAGAAGATCTGCATAAGTATCTCCTTGAGGAGCGTGGAGAACATAATGAATATCTTTCATTGATGATGCAACTCTCATTGCGCCTACATGAGGAGGTCCTTCATATGTCCAAAGAGTTAATTCCATAATTTAATGTGTTGCTAATGATTTGGAGGTAAGTATTTCATTCCTTTTTAAAGGCCTTGAAAAGAGCCCAGCCAAGTCTGCCGCTTGATCAATTCCGTGTATAGGACTAAATACCATTTCTATGGACCATTTCGTACTGATCCCCTCTGCCTCCAATGGATTTGCCAAACCCATTCCGCAAACTACTAAGTCAGGATTGGAAGCTCTAACACGATCAAGCTGTTTTTCTACATGCTGGCCTTCAACAATTTTTGTATCATCCGGTAATAAATTAAGCTCCTCTTCCATCAAATCTCTATTTAAGTAAGGTGTTCCAACTTCAATGAGTTCCATTTCGCATTCGTTATGTAAAAATCTTGCCAATGAAATTTCAAGCTGTGATTCAGGTAAAAGAAATAATTTTTTCCCTCTTAATATTTCTTTGTGTTTTTCTATTGCCTGCCTAGCTCTATTAGCTAAAGGAGCAATTACTTCATGAACTTTTAGTTCATTAATTTTAAATGCAGCTGCTGCAGCTAAAATCCATTTTGTGCTTCCCTCTACACCAAGTGGAAATGGAGCCTGAATTATTTCACAACCACGATGCTTTAGGTCTCTGACCGTATCACTCAAATATGGTTGAGCTAATAGGACCTTTGTATTCTTTCCAATCTTTGGTAATTCAGTTGATTGCCTGGGAGGAAAGCTTTCAACATTTGTTATCCCAATATTATTGAATATCTTCTTAAATCTATCTTCCACATTATTAGCTAATGTCCCAACTAATAATAATTTCTCATCATCTGTAGATTCCATTAAGGGAACAAGAGCTTTCAATGCTCCATCTTCGCCTTGGGTAAAGGTGGTTTCGATCCCGCTTCCCGAATAGTTAACGAATCTTACTTGACCCAAAAATCGGGAGTTTAATTTTTCTGCAACAGTGGCAAGATCAAGTTTAATCACTTCGCTAGGACAAGAACCAACAAGGAAGAGGGTTTTTATTTCAGGCCTTCTAGAGATAAGATCATTTACTACTCTGTCGAGTTCTTCATGAGCATCGGCAAGGCCTGCTAAATCTTTCTCTTCAAGAATAGCTGTCCCAAATCTTGGCTCAGCAAAAATCATAACCCCTGCGGCACTTTGAATTAAATGTGCGCATGTTCTCGACCCCACAACCAGAAAAAATGCATCTGGCATCCGTCTGTGTAACCAAACTATTGAAGTAAGGCCACAAAAGACTTCTCTAGGACCAGTCTCTTTATTAAGGTCTACTTTACTCATTAAAAAACTTAGAGCTTATTCTTCAAGCTTGCATAAACTTTTGGATTTAAGCATTAATTGATAAGTTCTCTTACAAAATGTATACATTTAAAAAACTTATATGAAAGTTTAAAAACTTTAATAAGAATAATTAAATAAATTTATTTACTCTGAAATTTAATTTCTGTAATAGGAACTTCCTTGGCCAAGTTTAGATAATTTCCAGACATTCCTGGCAACTTTTATGGCTAATATTCCACCTCTCTCTATCTTTGATTTGCCAGGCTTTGCTCCCATTAAAATTGATACTTCGGAAGTTGTTAGAGGCGCACCTGTGTTAATAGCTAATTCGGTCAACTCTAGTCTATCTCTAAGATTTTTAAGATTTAATTGATCTGGTTTCATCTCTCCCAACCAACTAAATGAAGGATCTTTCTGAGATAACCTTTGCATTAAACTTAAGCTCACTAAACCGAGTGTTTGATCAGGACTTAATTCATTTTTGGAGGCAGAAGGATCTGGTGCTTTTTTCTGAGAAGTTACCATAAAATTTCATATCTTTAATTTGAAGTTATCGGTTTGTACGAAGCATGCAAGTTAATTTAATAGAAAAAAAAGAACCCTAATCCGTTATAGTCTCCTGAATGGAACCAACTTCTAGCTTAAATAGAGGAGATCGAAGAAAAGGAAGCTCTCTTGTTACTGGATCTGAAGTTCAATCTCAGTCCAATGGAGCTAGCTGTTTTATAACAACTGACTCTGAAAAGTCATTAGTTTCAAGACAAGCAAGTCAAGTTGAGCAAATAGAATTAAGGACATATGTTTTTTTAGACTCTTTACAACCTCAGTTAGCTGCATATATGGGGACTGTGAGTAGAGGTTTTTTACCAATACCTGGTGATTCTTGTCTATGGATGGAAGTTTCTCCAGGAATGGCAGTTCATAGGGTTACTGATATAGCTTTAAAGGCAAGTAATGTAAGGCTAGGACAGATGATTGTGGAAAGAGCCTTTGGTTCTTTAGCTCTTTACCATAAGGACCAAAGTACAGTTTTGCATTCAGGAGATGTAGTTTTAGATGCTATTGGGAGTGAAGTGAAGAAAAGAACTAAGCCATCTACTAGTTGGACAGAAGTTATACGTGCAATTACTCCAGATCACGCTGTTTTAATAAATAGGCAAAACAGAAGTGGATCTATGATTCAATCTGGAATGAGCATGTTTATTTTGGAGACTGAACCAGCCGGATATGTACTTAAGGCAGCTAATGAAGCTGAAAAATCCGCTAATATAACGATAATTGATGTAAAAGCTGTTGGAGCCTTTGGAAGGCTTACTCTCGCAGGGAAAGAGGGAGATGTTGAAGAAGCCGCAGCAGCTGCAATAAGAGCAATTGAGCAAATATCAAACTATTAAATAGATTTTTAATCTATTCCAAATTCTCTTTTTAAAAAAGGAGCTATATTTTTTGCGGCTTTACCTCTACTCCCAAGTTTACTCAACTGAGAATGACTTAATTCTCCATATACACAATTAGCCTCTTTAACCCAAAAAATAGATTCAAATTCTCCGTTAGGATATTTTGGTTCTTTAAGAATTTCCCCCCAGCAAATACCCGTTGCATCTTTTACCAAATTTCCTTCTGGATCACATAGGACCATACAACTAATGAATTTTGCGCTTCTGTAAGGGATATCACTTAGCTCTCTTATTAACTTAATAAGCTTTTCATCATTATTGTTGGCATATCTCGCAGAATATATACCAGGTCTTCCCTCTAAATAATCAACCTCAAGCCCTGAGTCATCGGCTAAGGCCCAAGTCTTAGTCTCTAAAGAAGCTGCTTTTGCTTTTAAAAAAGCGTTGTCAAAATACGTTTTCCCTGTCTCTTCTACCTTTAAATGTTCTGGTTGCTTTTTTACTTTTAAAGATAGAACATCTAACATTTCTAATATTTCAGATACTTTCTTTTGATTTCCGCTTGCAATAGTAAGAACAGGAGAAGAATTCAAAATTATATAAAAAATATCTGCATTTTATCTTACTTTAAAACTTGATACAGAGACAGGATAGGTTGAACATTCCACACCTGTGTAGACAGGGCCTGTCTCGTACGCGCATAACTTAATGTAAATTTTTTATTAACACAACCGTATGTTTTGATGCACTAACTAATTTTGATAAGTATTGACATATCAATAGTAGCAAGGGTGATAAGTTTAACTTATCAATGATAGAAAAAACATTAATAGAGTATTTAGTAAAAAATGCTTGACTTATCAGTACGTTATGGACCATTCTTCGGATTGAACATTCCACATTTAGTAATTAGTAGGCAATGGCTACAGAAACAATGGGTATCGCACTCGGCATGATCGAGACACGCGGACTTGTACCTGCAATCGAAGCAGCAGACGCAATGACCAAGGCAGCAGAAGTTCGTCTTATTGGTCGTGAATTCGTAGGTGGCGGTTATGTCACAGTTTTAGTTAGAGGAGAAACGGGTGCTGTTAACGCAGCAGTAAGAGCTGGAGCTGATGCGTGTGAGAGAGTTGGTGACGGTCTTGTCGCTGCTCACATCATTGCTCGCCCTCATAGAGAAGTTGAGCCAGCTCTTGGTAATGGTGATTTCCTTGGTCAAAAGGACTAATTAAATAAAGCAAAATCTAGTTTTGCCAAAAAATAATTTCCCTTAATAGACCTAAATTTTTCCTTATGAGTAAGAAGTATGACGCTGGGGTAAAGGAGTACAGAGATACCTACTGGACTCCTGAATATGTCCCCCTCGACACTGATTTGTTAGCCTGTTTCAAATGCACAGGCCAAGAAGGTGTCCCAAGAGAAGAAGTTGCAGCAGCGGTAGCGGCTGAATCTTCTACTGGTACTTGGTCAACAGTTTGGTCCGAGTTACTTACCGACCTTGAATTTTATAAAGGTCGATGTTATCGAATCGAAGACGTTCCTGGTGATCCAGAAGCATTTTATGCATTTATCGCATATCCTCTTGATCTTTTCGAAGAAGGTTCAATTACAAACGTATTGACATCCTTAGTAGGAAACGTTTTTGGATTTAAAGCTTTAAGACATCTTCGTCTTGAGGATATTAGATTCCCAATCGCTTTCATTAAAACCTGCGGTGGCCCACCCAACGGAATAGTGGTTGAAAGAGATCGACTTAATAAGTATGGAAGACCACTTCTTGGTTGTACCATTAAACCTAAATTAGGATTATCTGGGAAGAACTACGGAAGGGTTGTATATGAATGCTTAAGAGGTGGTCTTGATCTAACTAAAGATGATGAGAATATCAATTCTCAGCCATTCCAACGTTGGAGAGAAAGATTTGAATTCGTTGCAGAAGCAGTTAAACTCGCTCAGCAAGAAACTGGAGAAGTAAAAGGTCATTATTTAAATTGCACCGCTAATACTCCTGAAGAACTATACGAACGTGCAGAATTTGCTAAAGAGCTTGATATGCCAATCATCATGCATGATTACATAACTGGTGGATTTACCGCAAATACTGGCCTTGCAAACTGGTGTCGTAAAAATGGCATGCTTCTGCATATACACAGAGCTATGCATGCTGTTATTGATAGACATCCAAAGCATGGTATCCATTTCAGAGTTCTAGCAAAATGTTTAAGACTCTCTGGAGGAGATCAATTACATACCGGTACAGTTGTTGGAAAACTGGAAGGTGACCGTCAAACTACTCTTGGTTACATTGATAATTTAAGAGAATCATTTGTTCCTGAAGATAGATCAAGAGGTAACTTCTTTGATCAGGATTGGGGATCAATGCCTGGAGTTTTTGCTGTTGCATCTGGCGGTATTCACGTTTGGCATATGCCAGCACTGCTTGCAATTTTTGGAGATGATTCCTGTCTTCAATTCGGAGGAGGAACTCATGGTCATCCATGGGGTTCAGCTGCCGGAGCCGCTGCAAACCGTGTTGCATTAGAAGCTTGCGTGAAAGCACGTAATGCAGGTCGCGAAATCGAAAAAGAGAGTAGAGACATTCTAATGGAGGCTGCTAAGCATAGTCCTGAATTAGCTATTGCACTCGAAACTTGGAAAGAAATCAAGTTTGAGTTTGATACTGTTGATAAGCTCGACGTTCAAGGCTAACTCAGATTTCAAACGAGAGGAGAAAATTATTTCTCCTCAATTTTTCACACCTCGTTTTTACGAGAATATTATTCACAAATCATTTAATTATGCCTTTCCAGAGCTCAGTTGGTGACTATCAAACAGTCGCTACCCTGGAAACATTCGGTTTTTTACCACCGATGACCCAGGAAGAAATATACGACCAAATTGCTTACATTATTGCTCAAGGATGGAGTCCTGTTATTGAGCATGTACATCCAAGTGGAAGTATGCAAACTTATTGGTCTTATTGGAAGCTCCCTTTCTTTGGGGAAAAAGACCTTAACTTGGTTGTAAGTGAGTTAGAGGCATGCCATAGAGCATACCCTGATCATCACGTAAGAATCATTGGTTATGATGCTTATACACAAAGCCAAGGTACAGCTTTTGCAGTTTTCCAAGGACGCTAAATTTTTATTTAACAGTCAATATCTTTCTCCTTTTAAAACTAAAATCTTTATTGGAGAAAGTTTTTTTTAAAGAGTTACTAATTTGAAGATTATGTCAACAAAAACCAGTAGAGAGATTGCACTAGAAAGAAGAAAGGCTATGAGTGATGGCGGAAAAAAAGCTGCCTTACATTCTTCTTCTACTAAAGATAGGGTTAGATCATCTCAAGATATACATACAACTGGAGCAACTTCTTCGAATAAAAAAGTATTAACACCACTAAGTAAATCTACTATACCTACCAATAAAATTGTAAGAAAATCTACTTCATCAAAATTATCTAGTAAAGAACTTGGTATAGAAAGAAGAAAAGCAATGTCTACACATGGTAAATCAGCTATTAACTCTTCAGATAGAACACGTACTGATGTTAAAAGTGATATTAAAGTTTCAATCGAAAAAACTCAGATCTTAGAAGATCAAAATACCAGTATTCAAGATAATCAAGTAGTTAAAAAAAATATCAAAAGAAGAATAAATCAAAAGAGAAAACCCATAGCAAATACAAGTAGAGATATTGTTTTAGCAAGAAGAGAAGCTCAATCTAAACATGGGAAATCAGCATCAAAACAAAATACAAGTGCTGCTTCTTTAGCGAGAAGAGGGGACCCGGATTTGTCTAGTAGGGAAATTTCTCAAAGGGTAAGAGAACTTAGAAGTAAAACAGGATCTACATCAAAACAAGGTAATGGTAAGTGTAGGCCATGTGGTCCAAACAAAAATGGTTCTAAATTAAATATCGCTGATGCAAGTTGGAAAGTTGGCCAAAGTGAAACAGATTCTGGCCAAACTGTTACAGGAACACAAGCAAACAGATCTTTAAAAACAACAGGTAATGAAGCTAGTACCTGTAGAACAGTAACTGGGACACAATATATGGGAGCTGAGGTGACTGATCAATTCTGTCAAGATAAACCAAAATATAAACAACCTCTAAGAGCCTCTGTTACAACAACAACATCTGGTAATAAGGTTACTGGTAATGAAGTAGGCAGATCTGAAAAAGTTACTGGTGATGAACCTGGGACTTGCAAAAACTTGACTGGAACCGAATATATTTCCGCTAATCAGTCACAAAAATATTGTGGAGAAGTAGTAAAAAAAGCATCAAAAGTAAAGCAAAGCATAACAACTGATGGATTAAAAGTATCTGGATCTTTGCCAGGAAGATCATCCTTAGTAACTGGAGATGAATCGGGATCTGGGAAGCAATTGACTGGCGATCAATATCTTGGCTCAGAACCAATGCCTAAAGGTAAATCTTTTGAAAAAGTTGGGAAATACGATACCTTAAATGGTAATCAAGTTACAGGAACTGGAGTAGGTAGATCTGAATCTGTTACAGGGAATGAACATGGAAGTTGTAAAAACGTTACTGGAGATGAATATATAGGTTCTCAGCAATATGAAAAATTTTGTGGATCTAAACCAAACGCCGAAGCTAAAAAAGTTGGAGTAAGTCTTTCTTCAAAATCTAATTTGATCAGTGGAACAATGACAGGTGGAT
The DNA here is from genome assembly GCA_003211135.1 of Prochlorococcus sp. AG-673-L20. Taxonomy (GTDB): domain Bacteria; phylum Cyanobacteriota; class Cyanobacteriia; order PCC-6307; family Cyanobiaceae; genus Prochlorococcus_A. The sequence goes on from QCTN01000027.1 coordinate 12,275, forward strand.
CAAAATTAGTTACTGGAGATGAGCCAGGTGCTTGCAAGGTTCTTACTGGAACTCCTTATGCAGGTCTTGATCAAATAAATGAAAACTGCAACTCACAAATTGTTGAAGATGTAAAATCTAGAGCCACAGTAAATTCTGGTAACAATTCAAATGCAAGACTTACTGGACAACAGCCTGGGATTGGAGGTGTCATGACGGGAGCTAAAAAAGGTGCTTGTAAAAATTTAACTGGAACTCCTTATGTTGGAGGAGATCAGTTTTTGTCAAATTGTGAAACATCACCAAACGATGATTTTTATGCAAATCAAGAGAAGTCAGCCTCAAATTCTTGGAATGAATTTTCTGTTAATTCACCATCAAGAGAAAAGTATTCAGCTAAAAACACAGAAGGAGTAACAGGTAATAGGTATGAAGATAGTTCAAAGATTACAGGACCTTTTGATATGGCAGAAGATAAAGTCACGGGAACTGAGCAATTTAGATTTGAACCTAATAAAAATATGAATTATAAACAAAAAATGAAACTCGAAGAAAGTCAAAATATTGATATGCCCACTGAAAAAAAAGAACCTTCTAGAATAACAGGTGAGGGTCAGTCTGCGGGGAATATAACAGGTGATGACTGGGATAGAGGAGACAAAGTCACGGGCACAGAAGGAGTTTCTGCTAGAAAGAGGAATCCTTCAAGAGCGGGATTTATGGGAGCAATGCCACCCGTTGATAACAAGCGAAATGATGAGACAGAAAAACCTGATTTTCTTATAACTGGATCTAGTGGAAACACTCGTGATGGACAACTCGTTACCTTTTCAGGTGGTGCAAGAGGTTAATTAAATAATGCCTTTGAGAGGACTGGCTAAAGCCAAGAACTTCACATTGGGGCCAACCGCTCCAATGAAAACCTTTACAGAAAATATTCATTCACAGAATAATAAAATAAATAGTTTAGAAAATACGGTTAAGACTCACAACTTAACTAATAGTTCTCAGAATGAGAAACTTTATAAATATGAAAGTGAAATAAAAAGTAGTTTTGACAGAATTGTTCCGACGTTGAAAGAAATTGCTCGTTTACAACATCATGAGGATTTTATAAATAGAGCTCAATCTATAGCTAAACAAAATTTAGGAATAGATTTGCCAACACATATTTTAGATAAATCTTGGGTTAAACCATTAGATATGAGGGCCTTATATGCATGGTGTGTTTTTAAGCAGCATGAGAAATCAAGTGATAATTTTTTCGAAAATGATCCTTTAGAGGGTTCTGCTGGAAGTAGTAACGCAAGTGATTTTGAAACAACACTTTTAGATTGTGGAATACACTTATTAGACATAACACCTTGCTCTGATGGAAGATTAGCTCATTCCGTTGCTTATGTAATGAGAATTCCATTTAGTGCTGTTAGAAGAAGATCACATGCAGGAGCATTATTTGATATTGAAAATACTGTTAATAGATGGGTAAAAACTGAACATAAAAGATATAGAGAAAGCAAGCCAAATGAAGCCCATAAAGATACAAGGTATTTAAAAATTGTCACATATCATTTTAGTTCTGTTGATCCTTTGCATCAAGGATGCGCGGCTCATGGTAGTGATGATAAATTAGCAGCTAAAGAAGGTCGTGAAAAATTACTAGCTTTTAAAGAGGCTGTAGAAAATAGCTTCTGTTGCGGTGCTTCAGTAGACCTTATGTTAATAGGTCTTGATACTGATACTGATTCGTTAAAGATTCATTTATCTTCGAGTGATGGCAATATAGATTTAGAAAATACTATTTCTAGTTTAGACATCTACAATTCCACATTACATTTTTCAAAAGACGAAGCAGAAAAAGAAATTTGTCAGATTATTTCAGGAAGTGTTAGAAAAAACCAACTTAATGGATTAGATAAGTTTGTCTTTAAATTAATAGTTAATAATATTTCTCAGATTGATTATGTTAAGAAATTCTATAAAGGATCTTATGAAGATATTGGTCATGCTGAGAGGTTCATTGGTGTTGGGATTGGTTTCAAAGAGGTTCATCTAAGAAATTTAACGTATTTTGCTCATCTAGATACAGTTGAAGAAGGTGCGCCTGATTTGGATGTAGGAGTAAAGATTTTTACAGGATTAAATGTTTCTCAAGATCTACCTATTCCCGTAGTAATAAGATTTGATTATTCTGGTAAAGTTCCTGGGGCGAAAGATAGGGCTGCAAAAGATTGTAATAGAGTTAATAATGCGATATCAATTAGATATAAAAGTTTAGTTGATAAAGGGTTGTTGCACACTTGTCTTACTATTAGAGATAGGGACAACATTCATTCCGCCCAAATTATTGGAATGTCTTTAGATCAAAAAACAAAGGAGGCCCATTAAATCATGCTTATTTGTAAGGTATTAAAACCACTTGTTTCCACAAATAGAATACCTGGATTCGAACATAAGCATCTTCAAGTAGTTTTAGATGGCTCTTCTAATAAGGTTGCCGTTGATGCTGTTGGATGTAAGCCCGGTGATTGGGTTATTTGTGTTGGTAGTTCTGCTGCTAGAGAAGCTGCAGGGAGTAAGTCATATCCGAGTGATTTAACGATTGTTGGAATTATTGATCATTGGGATCCCGATA
>QCTN01000028.1 GCA_003211135.1 Prochlorococcus sp. AG-673-L20
TGAAAGTGCAACCGGCTTATCTCTCCAACCTACAAGGTTAGCAATTGGGGTACGCTGGTGTGCCCAAACTAGAGTCTCAATTAATTCTTGCCAGTAACCGCGCCATGAAATCAAGAACATGAATCCAGTAGCCCATACTAGGTGGCCGAACAAGAACATCCAAGCCCAGACAGAAAGTGAATTCACGCCGAAAGGATTGTACCCATTAATTAGCTGAGCAGAGTTTAACCAAAGATAATCTCTAAACCAACCCATTAAATAAGTCCCAGACTCGTTAAATTGAGCTACATTACCTTGCCATATGGCTAAATGTTTCCAATGCCAGTAGAAAGTTACCCATGCTATCAAGTTCAAAGCCCAGAACATTGCAAGATACATGGCATCCCATGATGAACTATCGCATGTACCTCCACGACCAGGTCCATCACAAGGGAATGCATAACCCAAATCTTTCTTATCAGGAATTAGTTTTGTTCCTCTAGCATCTAAAGCTCCTTTAATAAGGATTAATGCAGTTGTATGAAGTCCAAGAGCTATAGCATGATGAACTAAGAAATCTGCTGGGCCAATTGGTAAAAAAGCACTTAATGCATCTTGTCTATTAATTAAATCCATCCAGTAATGGTTTCCTGGCAAAGAGTTTGCCGCCAGACTTGCTGAACTAGTAGGATCCGAAAGAAGTGCATTAAATCCATACATCATCTTTCCTTGAGCTGCCTGAACAAACTGTGCGAATACTGGTTCGATCAAAATTTGTTTTTCAGGATTTCCAAAAGCCACAACAACGTCATTATGAACATATATTCCTAATGTATGAAAACCCAGGATCATAGTGACCCAACTCAAATGACTGATAAGAGCTTCTTTTGTACCTAATACACGAGCCAATACATTATCTTTATTAAGTTCAGGATCATAATCTCTGACAAAGAATATTGCTCCATGAGCAAAAGCACCAACCATTAAGAACATGGCTATGTACTGATGATGGGTATATAGAGCTGACTGTGTGGTGTAATCTCTAGCAATAAAAGCATAAGAAGGTAGAGCTCCCATATGTTGAGCTACTAATGAAGTTGCAACACCAAGAGCAGCCAAAGCTAAGCCTAATTGAAAGTGAAGGGAATTAGTAACAGTTTCATAGATACCATCATGATTAATTCCAAAACTACCTTTATGAGGATCAAGTGGATGTCTTGTATTATGTGCTTCTGTGATTTCTTTTAAACTATGTCCAATACCGAACGTATTTCTATACATATGTCCAGCAATTATAAATACAGTACCTATTGCAATATGATGGTGAGCTATATCAGTTAACCATAATGCTTCACTTTGAGGATGAAGTCCACCTAAAAAAGTAAATATTGCTGTACCAGCACCCTCTGATGTTCCAAATACTTGCTCTAATGTATCTGGATTCTGAGCATATGCTCCCCAGTTAAGTGTAAAGAAAGGAGCTAAACCTGCAGGATGAGGAAGAACTGTTAACCAATTATCCCAACCTACATGAATACCTCTAGATTCAGGAATTGCAACGTGAACTAAATGTCCTGTCCAAGCGATACTACTAAAACCAAATAAGACGGCAAGATGATGATTTAATCTAGATTCGTTGTTTTTAAACCATGCCAGTGATGGTCTGAATTTTGGTTGCAAATGTAGCCAACCAGCAAATAAGGTCCAGCACGCTAAGATGCTCATAAAAATTGAAGCTTGGAACAGTTGCTCATTAGTTCTCATTCCAATTGTGTACCACCAATGATATAAGCCTGAATAAGCTATATTTACAGGTCCGCTGGCGCCTGCCTGTGTCATTGCTTCGGTAATACCTGATCCAAAATGAGGATCCCAAATAGCATGAGCTATAGGACGAACATGAGTTGGATCAAGGACAAATTGCTCAAAATTACCTTGCCAAGCGATATGGAAAAGATTACCGGCTACCCAAAGGGCAATTATTGCTAGATGTCCGAAATGTGTAGAAAATAACTTTTGATAAAGCTTTTCTTCCGTCATACCATCATGACTTTCAAAGTCATGAGCAGTAGCTATGCCATACCATATTCGGCGGGTTGTTGGGTCCTGAGCTAGACCCTGGTTAAATGCTGGAAATTTTGTTGCCATTGAATTAAAAAGGTGAAGTTCAGGTTATTTAGCCAATCCCGAAAAGGCGAGCATGGAAGAATGCCCAAGTAGTAGCTATGCCGCCCACTAAGAAGTGAGTTACACCAACTGCACGACCTTGAGTAATTGATAGTGCTCTTGGTTGAATTGTTGGAGCAACTTTCAATTTATTATGTGCCCAAACAATTGATTCAAATAGTTCTTGCCAGTAACCTCTTCCACTGAATAGGAACATTAAGCTAAATGCCCAAATAAAGTGGGCACCTAAGAACATTAAACCGTACATACTTATTGCTTGACCATAACTTGTCAATACTTGTGCAGCTTGAGCCCATAAAAAGTCTCTTAACCATCCGTTTATAGTGATTGCACTTTGTGCAAAATTCCCTCCTGTTAGCCCCCAAACATCACTTTGCATTTTCCAAGAAAAATGGAAAATAACAATTGATAGACAGTTATACATCCAGAAAAGTGCTAAGAAAACATGGTCCCAAGAAGAAACTTGACATGTACCTCCTCTACCAGGGCCATCACATGGGAATCTAAATCCTAGTGATGCTTTATCAGGGATTAATCTTGAGCTTCTTGCATAAAGGACACCTTTAAGAAGAATCAAAACTGTTACATGTATTTGGAATGCATGTATGTGGTGAATCATCAAATCAGCTGTTCCCAAAGGAATTGGGGCAATCGCAACCTTTCCACCTACTTCAACTAAACTTCCGTTAAATACTTCACTTATGGCTTTATGAGGTAAGGCTTCTGCTGTACCTGCCAATATTGATGTGCCCACCGCGGAAGCTTGAATGCTTTGAACCCATTGAGCAAATATTGGTTGAAGCTGAATTGCAGAATCACTAAACATATCTTGAGGTCTTCCTAAAGCTCTCATTGTGTCGTTGTGAATATAGAGTCCAAAACTATGGAAGCCTAACCACATACAAACCCAATTAAGGTGACTTATTAACGCATCTCTAGCTTTTAAAATCCTGTCTAGAACATTATCTATATGTTTTGCTGGATCGTAATCTCTTACCATCGCAATGCCTGCATGAGCTCCAGCTCCAACTATAAATAATCCACCTATCCACATATGATGAGTAAACAAACCGAGCACAGTCATGTAATCAGTGGCAATGTATGGATATGGAGGCATCGCATACATATGATGAGAGATCAAGATACTAAGAGAACCTAACATTGCTAAGTTCACAGAAAGCTGTGCATGTCTACTTTCAGCCATAAAATCAAAAAGACCTTGGTGACCCTTAGGTGCTGGGAAAAGAATAGGATCTCCTTGTTGTGAATCTAATATTTCTTTCATGCTATGACCAATTCCATAGTTGGTCCTGTACATATGTCCAGCAATTATAAATAAAACAGCAATTGCAACATGATGATGTGCAATATCAGTCATCCATAAACTTCCTGTTACTGGATTAAGTCCTCCCTTAAAAGTTAAGAAATCTGAAAAAGCAAACCAGTTTAAACTGAAGAAATTACCTGTACCGCTTGCAAGTCCTGGAAATATTTGACCGACAATTTGAGGATCACACAATTGATGAGGCATTGGCATGTCAGCAATTGTCGCTATCTCTTTACCGTTAATAAGTAGTGGACTACCAGCATCAATAGCATCTAAAAGAGCTGCTGTAGGAGCACCAATATGAATAATATGACCCGCCCAAGCTAAAGAACCAAGTCCTAAAAGACCTGCGAGATGATGATTCATCATAGACTCAACATCTTGGAACCATTCCATTTTTGGAGCAGCTTTATGATAGTGGAAGATACCTGCATGAAGCATTAGTGCAGCCATTACTACTGCACCAATAGCTAATGCCATTAATTCACTTTCATTTGTAATTCCCCAAGCTCGCCACATGTGGAATATTCCAGAACTTATTTGTATGCCGTTATAGTTAGCACCTAAATCACCATTAAGCATCTCTTGCCCAACTATTGCCCAAACTTGTTGAGCTCCAGGTTTTACATGAGTAGGATCAGCTAGCCATCCTGAATAATTTGAAAATCTTGCTCCATGGAAAAATGCAGCGCTCATCCATATGAAAATGACCGCTAGGTGTCCGAAATGAGCTGAGAATATTTTTCTTGTAGCTTCTTCAGCATCTCCTGTATGTATATCGAAATCATGTGCATCTGCATGCAAATTCCAAATCCAAGTTGTGGTTTTTGGACCTTTGGATAATTTACTAGACCAGAAACCTGGTTTATCTAATTTGGCAAAATCAATAGGTCTGGGATCAGCCTTAACGGGAGATTCCAAAATCTTTTTGTCTTTTTCTCCACTTTCTGGTGGGCTAATGGTCATCTAGCACCTCTAAATAATTGGCCCTTAAGTAGATTTTTCACACCTATGAGCATACTTTTTAATAGTAGGCTTTTAAGGAACGAGCGAATCAAAACTTAAGATTTTCGTTACCAAAAATAATAGGCTAAAGATTCTTTGATCATGCAGGAAAGTAACAAATGTTTCATTGATTGTTACTTTTCAGTATTTCTATTGAACCCCTTTAGATAACAAGGTTCTAAGTATATTTACTTATTAAGATCGAAGAAATCTTAAATTTCTTTTTATATTTCGTTTTTATTTTTTTTAATTGCAGCGAAGAGATATAGTTTTAAATTGATATTAAAGAGAACTTCTTAAATTGAAAGGTATTGCAATAGGTTTTTCTGATACTTCAAAAGAGATTTTAAAAAGACTAAAAAAAACTGAATTTATTAATGAGATTTTCATAGGAAGCTCATCCCCTAAAGATAAAAAGATAGAAGACTCAGTCAAGTTTATGAAACCTAGGCAAATTCTTAGAAATAAGTGGGAAAAATTGGAGTTGATTATCTTTGTCGGCTCAGTTGGCGCCTCTATTAGACTTATTAATTCTTTATTATCTTCAAAAGATAAAGATCCTGGAGTAATTGTTATTGATAAAAAAGGATCAAAAATTATCCCTATAATTGGCGCACATCAATCAAATATCCAAAATATTGCATTTCAAATATGTAATTTATTCGGTGGTGAAATAATCGAGACTAATAATTCAATTGATCAGAATTACTTAAATATTGACTCATTTGGAAATCAATGGGGATGGAAAAGATCTGGAGATATAAAGGACTGGTCAAAATTAGTAATCAAGCAATCTAATAAAAAAGAGATTTATTGTAACCAATTATCAGGCAACAATTTATGGAAAACTTCTGAAGTTGGAAATACTATTACTCAATTATCAGAAAAAGATTATGAGCAAAAGAAATCAATTTTTCATATATCTATATTCGATAATCATAAAAATACTTGGCATCCTCCAACTTTATGGATCGGTTTAGGTTGTGAGCGAAATACTAGCAAAGAATTAATTGAAGACTCTTTACAAAGTTTTTTAGTCACTAATAATTTATCTCCATTATCAATAGCAGGTTTTGCAACTGTTGATTTAAAAAAAGATGAGAAGGCAATTTTAGAGATCTCAAAAGAAAAAAATTTACCTGTAAAATTTTTTACATCTGAAGATCTCTCTTCAATCAATACCCCAAACCCATCGAATGTAGTACTCAATGAAATTGGTACACCTTCAGTTGCTGAAGCAGCTTGCATTCTGGCTGCAGGACAAGGTTCAAAACTATTTAAAGAAAAGAAAATTTTTAAAAGTACTGATTCTTCAAAAAGTACTTTTGGAGCAGTAACTATTGCAGTCTGTGAATCTAAAAATCAATATTCCCCATTAAATGGTGAGATTCATGTTGTAGGTAGTGGACCAGGAGATATTTCCTATTTAACAAATGATGCTAGAAAAGCTTTATCAAAATGTTCCATTTGGATTGGATATAAAATGTATTTAGATCTAATTAAACCTCTTAAAAGGAAAGATCAAGTAATAATTGAAAGCAATCTTACTGAAGAGAAAGAGAGATGTGAGAAAGCTATAAAACTTGCTGAAGAGGGGATCAAAGTAGCACTAATATCCTCTGGCGATGCAGGTTTTTATGGTATGGCTGGCCTACTTTTAGAACTAATACAAAAAGTTCATAAAGATTTTAGGCCTTCATTTGAAGTACATCCAGGAATAAGTAGCATGCAGTTGGCTGCAGCAATTGGTGGAGCCCCATTGATGAATGACTTCTGTTCAATCAGCTTGAGTGATAAATTAACCCCTTGGGAAACTATAGAAAAAAGAATTGCAGGTGCTTTATTAGGAGACTTTGTAATTACCATTTTCAATCCACAATCACTTGAAAGAAATTGGCAATTGAAAAGAGCTATAGAATTATGCTTAGGATATAGACCAGGAAATACTCCAGTCTTAGTAGGAAGACAAGTAGGTAGGGAAAATCAATCCAAGAGCTTTTTTAGTTTAGATAGTATGCCTTTACAGGATATAGATATGCTATCAATCATTATTATTGGTAATTCTAAAACTACTTTGGTTGATGAAATATTTTTAACTCCAAGAGGATATTTAAAAAAGTAATTTGAAACTACATCTTATATTGATCATTGAATATTTTGTTTTTGCTTTTTTTGCAAGAGAATATAATGTTTAATAAATAGTTTTGAGATTAATTCCTTGAATAATATTGGTGTAATTTTATTTGATATAGATGGTGTTATCCGAAGCGTAGAAAACAGTTATAGACTTTCACTAAAAAAAACAGTTTATCGATTTTGCGGATGGGAACCTAGTTATCTAGATATAGATAGTGCAAAAAACGAAGGTATCTGGAATAACGATTGGGATTTAAGTTTAGAACTTATAAAGAGGCATATTAAAAGCAAGAATCTAAAACTGAAAACACCTCAAAGAGAAGCCATAATTAGATGTTTTGAAGACTTCTACTTTGGTGGGAATCCAACTAAAGATAGCAATGACTGGTCAGGTTTTATAAGAAATGAGGAATTATTAGTGGAAAAAGAATTTTTTACCTTATTAAGTGTTAAAAGGATTATTTGGGGATTTGTTAGTGGAGCCGAATCTGCATCTGCAAAATTTGTTTTAGAAAAGAGACTTAGATTAGAATCTCCCCCTTTAATAGCAATGGGTGATGCTCCTGATAAGCCAGATCCTCAAGGCTTTCTCTACTTGGCCAGTAAGCTTTGTGAAAGAAATCTAGGTAATGAAAATATACCAATTGCATATGTCGGTGACACAATTGCTGATATCAATACTGTTTCTAATGCAAAAAAAAGAATTCCAAGTCAAAAATTTATAAGCATTGGAGTAGCTCCTCCTCATCTCCATTTAGAAAATAGGATGAAAGAACGTATTTCATATGAATCAAAACTTAAAGAGGCAGGAGCTGATTTAATCCTAAATACAGTAAATGATCTTAAAAATATAGATATTGATTTTTTTAAAAAATTCCAAGAATAAAAATAATTCTTATAAATAATTACGGAAAGGGAGGGATTCAGAGTAGATCCAAAATGCACCTCATAGCAAGAGTTTAGACCTGTTTGTTGGTGAATTTGTGATTTACCCACAACATTCCCCACAACAAATATTTATAAAAATTATTTTCAGATTTTAAAGTTTTTTTTCTTATTAATGTCGTTTTGATTTGATCTAACAAGGATATTTGGTTTGTAATCCTATTGTCAGAATTAAACCTGCAGGTTGGAAGGGCATCTTATCCCATGTTTCTTGATTACTTAAATATTCATTTTTATAAACGAGGTATCCTTCTTCAGCAGTAATTGCTTTTTTTGAAGGAAAACAAAAAACGGTCGTTTTACCTAATCTATTATTTAAGGTATTTGACCAAGTTACTCCTGAAACCAAACCACTGAAATAAATTTCAACCACTGCTCTTGTTTTTTCATTATCGTAAAGTTCAAAAAACTCACTTGGGGGTTTTGGATCCCCAAATGCATAAACTGGTGATTGAAGAAATAACAGCGCTATTAATAAGATTCGATATTTTTTCATGAAAGAACAAATTTTTTTTAATATAGATTTAATTCAATCAAAAAACATATTTCTTTTATAAATAAGGTTATCCCCACAACAGAATCTTTGTAAACGCAATCAGAGATTGCAATTACACCAAAAGCAATATTTCTTTCCCCACAACATTCCCCACAACAAAATTAGGATTTAATCTATACTGGAATAGACTAGATAAGACCTTAAATCTGTCTAAATCGTAGTTATAACTTAAGTTTGTGACTAATCTGAACTGCTTCGAAATGCATTAAAACGGAGAGGGAGGGATTCGAACCCTCGACAAAAGTTACCTCCTGTAACTCCTTAGCAGGGAGCCGCTTTCAACCACTCAGCCACCTCTCCAGTTCTTCTACATTATCAATTTATGAGCAAACATTCAAAATTATTTATTTAATCGAAATGTCTAATCAACCTGGACTCTAGGCAATCTATTTTTAAAAGAGCAAAGAATTTCCCAAGGAATACTATTACATCTATCTGCCCAGTCAATAGGAGATATTGATTTGTCTCCCTCTGATCCTAGTAATAACATAGTACTACCAACTTCTATATCATTAGAATCTGTAATATCTACCATCATCTGATCCATTGTGATGGATCCAACTTGAGGATACAGTGTTTTATTATGAATCAAACTTATTTTGCCAGATAAATTTCTACTGATGCCATCAGCATAACCAATACTTAAAACCGCTAACTTTGTTTTTCTATCACTCACAAATTTATTTCCATAACTTACTCCAATACCTTTTTCAATTGTTCGAACAAAAGTCACTTTAGCCTTTAAAAATAAAGCAGGTTTAAGAAATGAATTCCCATTTATCTTTACTAACGGGTCATAGCCATACATGGACAGGCCAACGCGTACCATATCAAAATGAAAATCTTTACCAAGAATCATGCCAGCTGAATTAGCAAGATGAATCTTAATATTTTGTGTATTATCAATATCTATAATTTTCAATAATTCTTGAAATCTTTCTCTTTGTAATTGGGTACTACTTTTGGGATTCAGGGCATTTATTTCATCTGCGCAGGCGAGATGACTATATATTCCCTTAATAGCAATATTCTCAAGAGATTTAATATTCTTAAATTGTTGAACAAATTGATTACATTCAAATCCCAATCTTGACATCCCAGTATCAATTTTCAGATGTAACGAAAATTTAAAATTATTACTCTTTCCAATGTTATTACAAATCAAACACTCCCTAATAGTACTAACAGTTGGCATCAAATCATTCTGAAAACATATTGTTAGATCTTTTTTTGTATAAAGATTACCAAGGACAAGAATTGGGACATTTATTCCAAAAAAACGAAGTTTTATTCCCTCCTTTAAGGTTGCTACTCCTAATTGAGAAGCACCACCTTTAATAGCATTTTCAGATACAACTTTTGCATCATGTCCATATCCATCAGCCTTAACAACTGCCATGAATTCACAATTATTTTTTAATCTTGATCTTAATTGCCTTACGTTTGCCTCTATTGCTCTACCACTGACTTCTATCCAAGCTCTTTGCGTTGGATCTATTTCTCCTTCAAAACTTGGAAGAGTATCAAAATTATTTTTTCGATTATTCAAAGAATTTGAAATAATGTTTAAGCGATTATATGCGCTTATTTAAATATACCGCTAGCATGACATGTAAATTGATTTTTGACATGAGCCAGACTCTTGTTTTAAATGCATCTTATGAACCTTTAAACATTACTTCATGGCGAAGAGCTGTAATTTTAATGATCAAAGGTAAAGCGGAAAGTTTAGAAGAAGATCAATCATATGCTATACATTGTGGGCAAAACCTTCCTACTGTTATAAGGCTTCGATACTACGTTAAAGTTCCCTTCAGGGAGGTTGCACTTACAAGAAAAAATATACTTCTTAGAGATAATAACTCATGTCAATACTGTAATTATAGAGGTAGTGATTTATCTATAGATCATGTTTTACCAAAAAGTAGAGGTGGTACTGACAACTGGGAAAATGTAACAACTGCATGCCTTCGATGTAATGTCCAAAAAGGCAATAAGACCCCGGAAGAAGCAAATATGCCTTTAAAAAGAAATCCATATCGTCCATTAAGTAATCTAAATTTTGAAGCAACAAGGCAAATAGACTCTGGTAAACACAAAGAATGGAGTAAATATGTAATTGGTTTAGCTGCTTAAAATTAATTAATTAATTTTCATTCTCATTAAAATCCTCTAGCATCCTTTTCTGTTCCTGTGCTAAACAAGCATCAATAACTTCATCTAATTGTCCTGCCAAAATTGGCTCTAATGAAAAATTGGATCCCAACCTATGATCAGTAGTTCTATTATCCTTAAAATTATAAGTTCTAATTTTTTCACTTCTATCTCCACTTCCAACTTGCATTAGCCTTTGCGACCTCTCCTTATCATTAGCTTCTTTTAATTGAATCTCATATAATTTAGCTCTCAGAATTTCCATAGCTCGCTCACGATTTTGTAGCTGAGATCTTTCTTGTGTGCAAAATACTCTGATCCCTGTTGGCTTATGAATTAAATCAATCGCAGTCTCTACCTTATTAACATTTTGACCTCCAGCACCACCTGATCTGGCTGTACCAATTTCTATCTCAGTTGGATCAATCTTAACTTCTACTGGATCAGCCTCAGGCATAACTGCAACAGTTGCAGTAGAAGTATGAACTCTGCCTTGAGATTCAGTTGCTGGAACTCTTTGAACTCTATGAACGCCTGCCTCAAATTTCAATTGGCTATAAACAGAATCTCCTTTTACAGAAATAACTAATTCTTTAAATCCTCCCATATCTGATTCAGAAGCACTAATAGGTTTTACTGACCAACCAATTTTTTGTCCATATCTTTCATACATTCTTGCCAAATCGCCGGCCCAAATACAAGCTTCATTTCCACCCGCTCCAGCTCTAATTTCCAACATTACACTTCTTTCATCTCGTGGATCTTTGGGTAATAAAGCAATTGTTAATTTTTCAATAAGTTTATTCTTAAGATCTTCTAAACTGCATAATTCTTCATTAATTAATAATTCCATATCTTTATCATTTTTATTATCTTTAAGCAATTGTTTGGAGTCAACAATTTCTTTATCAGTATCAAGTAATTGATTGAAATCTATAACCAAAGGTTCCAGCTTGGCTCTTTCTCTTGCTATTGATTCAAGTTTTTTAGGATTATTTGCAATATCAGGATCTGCCAACTGCATTTCCAAATTTACAAAACTTTCTGAAGCATTTTTCAACCTTGCAATTAATGTTGTATATTCCAATTGAAAATTTGCTTATTTTTGATTAGTAAATTTTTATTTATTTGTTTCTTTAGATTCTTTTGTTTCTTTTGAATTAGCTGAATCGGCTGAACCCATTCCATATTTTTTCATAAATCTATCAACTCTACCTTCAGTATCAAGGATTTTTTGTGTCCCAGTAAAGAAAGGATGATTACCACTCCAAACATCTACATGTAATTCAGGCTTAGTTGAACCTGTAGTCATTACAACTTCTCCATTACAAATAACTTTTGCATCTGGATACCATTTAGGATGAATTTCTGATTTAGGCATAATAAAAGATGTTTTAACGTTTAGAGAATTGACCAGCTTTTCTCGCTTTTTTAAGACCATATTTTTTTCTTTCTTTTGATCTTGGGTCTCTACTAAGGTGTCCCTCAGTTTTTAAAGGCTTCCTATTATCAGGCGATAAACCACAAAGAGCTCTAGCTGCTCCTTGCTTGATTGCATCTGCCTGCCCTGTTAAACCACCACCAAAAACATTTACAAAAATATCGTATGAATTTTCAAGGCCTAAAGTTAGTAAAGGTGCTTTAACTGAATTTAAGTGTGATGGGTTGAAGTTTAAGTAATCATCACCAGAACGACCATTTATTTTAACTTGTCCATTGCCGGGAATTAAACGAACTCTTGCCACAGAAGTTTTTCTTCTTCCAGTACCCCAATAAACTGCTTTGTTTTTTATTTGACTATTCATTGTTAAAACTTAACTATTTAATAATACAGGATTTTGTGCAGCATGAGGATGATCTGAACCTTTATAAACTTTTAATTTCTTGAATTGCTGTCTTCCCAATGAATTATGAGGAAGCATTCCTTTAACAGCTTGCTCAATTATTCTCTCGGGAATTCTTTCTTGAAGCGATTCAAATTTTTCAACTTTCATTCCTCCTGGTCTACCAGAATGCCTTCTATATAATTTCTGTGATGCTTTTTTACCAGTTACCTCTACTTTTTCGGCATTAACAACAATAACAAAATCACCAGTGTCCAAATGAGGGGTAAATGTTGGTTTATTCTTTCCTCTCAAAACAACAGCTATCTCTGTAGAAAGCCTGCCAAGTGTCTTATCTTTAGCATCAACTAAAAACCAATTTCTTTCTATAGTTTCTATAGAGGGAGTTATAGTTTTATTCATTTATAGATTTTATTAGAGTAAATTTAAATCAGTACTAAATTCTACCTTATTGAAGGAGGAATAAACAATTATTTTGATTATCTAAATATATTATTTAAGTTTATACAATCTTTCAAGCTAAGAGTGTCCACTAACTACAAATTTCGGAAAAAGATCATTTTTATTGATCCTTTTAAAAATATTTTCTTCATATACAGAATTTACAAAACATAACCCTTTTGCTGGAGCTGATTCGCGAACATCGTATTTCTTTTTATGAACCCATCTATCTGTAAAAATATCTGGTGTTATTTTCTTTTCTCCCACTAAAACAAGTTGACCCACTATTGAGCGGACCATTCCATAAAGAAATCCTGTAGCTTTTATATCTATAAATATCAAATCCTCATTCCTCGCTAATTCTATCTGTTTTATTGTTGTTATAGAAGTTGATCTATTACTTCCACTCTTTTGAAAAGCAAAAAAATCATGTTCTCCAAGCATTCCATCTAAGGCTTTTGACATAGAAAACTCATCAAGATATTTCTGATATCTATGCCATGACCACTTATTTAAAAACAAATTAGGTATCTTACTATTATTGATTACATATCGATAATGTCTATAAACGGCAGAATAACAAGCATGCCAGCTATTTTTTACCTCTACTGATTCCAAGATTCTAATTGTCTGAGGTAATTTACTATTTAATACATTTGCATAACGATCAATTGGAATTACAAAATCAATATCAAAATGAATTACTTGTCCAGAAGCATGAACTCCAGCGTCTGTTCTTCCTGAAGCAAATGTTTTTATAATTTGATTTGATATTTTAAAAAGGCAATTTTCTATTGTCTCTTGAACACTTATTGCATTTTTCTGTCTTTGCCAACCTGAATAATAGGATCCATCATATTGGATAACTAAAGCTACTCTTTTCAAAAGTTATATTTTATTTTTTGAAATTTTATTTTTCTAGATTCAAACAAGTTCAATAATAGCCATTTGGGCATTATCACCTTTTCTAGCAACAGTTCTAACAATTCTTGTATAACCACCATTCCTATCTCCATATCTTTCTTGGGCTTTTTCAAATAGTGAGTGAACTAACTTTTTATCATAAATGTAACCAATAGCTCTTCTTCTGGCAGATAAAGTACCCTCCTTTGCTAAAGAGATCATTCTTTCCGCCTCATTTCTTAAAGCTTTAGCTCTTGCTTTAGTAGTAGTTATTCTACCTTCTCTGATAAGTTGTGTAGTTAAACTTCTAAGAAGAGCTTTTCTTTGATCAGCTGGTTTGCTTAAAAGAGGAATTCTAAGTTGATGTCTCATAATCTTGAAAGTTTGTTAAACAGATGTTCTGCTTTGTGGAATTGAAATTCCTATTCGCTCAAGAGCTTCAATAACCTCATCTGCAGATTTCGAGCCGAAGTTCTTAATTTCTAAAAGATCTTCATAACTGAATCCCATTAAATCTGAAACAGAATTCACTTGAGCTCTTTTCAAACAATTATAAGCTCTAACGGACAAGTTTAGTTCTTCTAATGGAATTTGAGCTTCAGGAGAAGGTTCTGGTTCTTCAGGTATTTCTTCAACCATAGTAACGGTTGCTAGGGGCTGAAAAAGTTCAATTAACTGGTTTGCTGCTTCAGCAATTGCATCATCAGGGCTCGTTGAACCATCTGTTACAACCTCCATTGTTAATCTTTCTCTACCTGTGGCTCCTTCTGCAACAGCAGTTTCATCAATTGTGAAATTAACTCTTTTTACAGGCATAAAAACAGCATCAATTTGCAGTAAGTCAATAGATGTAGTTTCTTGGTTTCTTCGATCTACAGGTCTATAACCAACACCTCTTTCTACATGAATTTCCAGCTCTAGATTATGTCCATCTTGAATAGTTGCGATAGGTTTTTCACCATCAACAATTTCAACTTGAGAAGAAAATTGTATGTCATTTGCCTTTACTTCCATTGGTCCATTAACAACTAGTCTTCCAATCTCAAGCTCTGGGTTGGAACTATTAATAGAGAGCTGCTTACAATTTAAAAGAATATCTAAAACATCTTCTCTTACTCCTGGAATAGTGGCATATTCATGATTAACTCCTGCAATTCTTACGGCAGTAACAGCACTACCTTCGAGTCCTCCCATAAGAACTCTTCTTAAAGAGTTCCCGAGAGTTGTAGCTTGTCCTCTTTCTAAGGGACCAATTAAAAAAGTTCC
>QCTN01000029.1 GCA_003211135.1 Prochlorococcus sp. AG-673-L20
TTCTATTAAAACACTGCAATATAGATTCTTATTAAATTTATGAGCATCCAACCAAAATTCAAAAATAAACAACGAAGAATAGGTCTTACTGGAGGTATTGCAAGTGGAAAATCTACAGTAGCTAATTATATAAAAAAATATAAAGACATTCCAATATTAGATGCGGATCAATTTTCAAAAGAACTAATCAAGCCGAAAAGTAATTGCTATAAGAAAGTTTTAACTTATTTTGGGCCTCAAATAGTTGATGAGTACTCTTCAGGAAATGAAATAAACAGGGAATTATTAAAAAAGATTATTTTCGAAAATCCTATACATAGAAGATGGATTCAAAATCTTCTACATCCATTAATAAAAGAAAAAATGATCGAAATATGTAATCAATTTGAAAAAAATAAAATTATACTTTTAGTTATACCTTTACTATTTGAAGCAAAATTTACGGATCTTTGTACTGAAATATGGTTAGTAAAATGTCCAAGAGAAATCCAAAAGAAAAGACTTATGAAAAGAAATAAAATTAATGATAAAGAGGCTGAGAAAATTATAAATATTCAATTAAGTTTTGAAGATAAATCTAAATTTTCAAATGTTATTTTAGACAATTCAGATGATCAAAAGTTATGGATAAACACAATACAGAAACTTATCTAGAAATTAACAATTTAGTTTTTCTGAAATGAGTTTATTAGCAAGCTTGGGATCTGCTTTACCTTTAGTTTTTTTCATAAGCTGCCCTACAAAAAAACCCAGGAGTTTAGTTTTACCTTCCTTAAAAGATTTAACTTCTTGGGGATATTCAATAATAAGTTCTTCAATAATTGGCAAAATACTTGCAGAATCAGATATCATCGCCAAGCCTTTTTCTTTAACTAACTTTTGTGGAGAAATATTATCCTGAATTAATTCTGGTAAAATTTCTTTTGCTATTTTTCCACTAATAACTTTTTTAGAAATCATGTTAATCATCGCTGCAAGATTAATAGGGCTAAGCTTTAAGTCAGCAAAACTTTGTTTATTTGATTTCAAATAACCAACAATATCACTTGTTATCCAATTTGATGCAAGTTTAGGATCAGCACCGTTTGCTACAGTGTCTTCGAAAAAGTTTGCCATATAAAATTCATCCGAAATAACTCTTGAATCATATGATGACAAGCCAAATTCTTTGACATATTTTTGTCTTTTCTTAGAAGGTAATTCAGGTAATTCACTCAGCCATTGATCTTTTTGTTCTGTTGATATTTCAATTGGGCCAAGATCAGGATCTGGGAAATATCTATAATCACTACTACCCTCCTTTAATCTCATACTTTTTGTTAATTGCTTAGCTTCATCCCATAGCCTAGTTTCTTGATAAATTTCCCCCCCATTCTCATAAACATCAATTTGTCTTTCTATTTCATGCTCACAAGCTTTTTGAATAGCAGAGAAAGAATTCATATTCTTTATTTCAACTTTTGTACCGAAAGGGGCATTAGGGCCTCTCCTTACTGATATATTCACATCACATCTAAGTGAACCCTCTTGCATATTTCCGTCTGAAACACCAAGGTATCTTACAGTTCTTCTTATTTCGGAAGCATATTCTGATGCCTCTCTACCTGTCCTAATGTCTGGTTTACTTACGATCTCAACTAGTGCTATACCTGCGCGGTTGTAATCGACCAATGAATATCTAGAGCCAGCCAATCGATCACTGCCTACATGAACTAATTTACCAGCATCTTCTTCCATATGTAGTCTTTCTATACCAATTTTTTTTAAGTAGGTTTTTTTATCTTTTTCTGCTATTTCAACTTCTAGCCAACCATTTTCTGCTAAAGGTACATCGAATTGAGAGATTTGATAATTTTTAGGCAAATCAGGATAAAAATATTGTTTTCTATCAAATTTACAATGTTCTGCAACATTTAAATTTAAAGCTAAAGAAGTTTTTACTGCATACTCTAAAACAGACTCATTTAAAACAGGGAGAGTTCCTGGTAACCCGCAAACAACAGGATCAACATGTGTATTAGGCTCATCTCCAAAAGCAGTTGATGCAGATGTAAAGATTTTACTTTTAGTATTAAGCTGGACATGGGTTTCTAAACCAATCACAGCTTCCCAAGGTTCTAAATTTTTCATTATTAAATGTTCCTTTCTTAATCTTATTGGATATAGAGTAAAAGAGGATCAAAACACATTTAAATTATAAAAATAATTAAATGAAATCAGAAACTAAAAATTCAATTTTAATTATTGGTGGAGGATTAATCGGTTTATCTATTGCTTATGAATTTGCACGTAATAAATTCAAAGTTGAAGTTTTAAGCAAAAACAGAAGTGAATCTGCTGGATTCGTTGCAGCTGGAATGCTAGCCACCCATGCTGAGGGACTAGAAGATGAATTATTCATATTTGGACAACAAAGTCAGAATTTAATTCCAGAATGGATTAAAAATATCGAACAAGATAGTGGCATTGATTGTGGATTAAAAAGATGTGGAATAGTAGTACCGTTTGAAAATATTAAAAAATTGAAGGAATTCAAAACCTATAAATATGGAAAATACTTAAATCAGAAAAACCTAAGGAAAGAAATAAGTGGAATAAATGAAAATTGGGATCATGGATTACTTTTTGAACAAGACGGCCAAATAGATAATAGAAGAAGGCTTATGCGTGCTCTTGAGCGTGCATGTTCTTTGCATGGAGTAAAGTTCCAAGAAGGAGCAAATGTAAAAGAATTAATATTAGAAAAAAATACAATTCTTGGTGCAAAAGTTTTAAATGCTACTGGAGAAACAAAAAATATTTTTGGTGAAAAAGTAATTTTATGCTGCGGTGCTTGGAGTAAAAAACTTTTAAATAATTTACCAATCTTTCCTGTAAAGGGACAAATGCTATCGATACAAGGTCCAGAAAATTCTATTAAAAGAGTTCTTTTTGGTCCTAATACTTACTTAGTTCCTAGAGATGATGGTCTTATAGTTGTTGGAGCAACCGTTGAAGATAAGGCTGGATTTAATCAAGGAAATACTCCAAATGGAATAAAGCAACTTCAAGAAGGTATTAAATCTTTATTGCCAGAAGCATTAAACTGGCCACATATGGAACATTGGTGGGGATTCAGGCCTTGTACACCTGACTTCAAGCCGATAATTGGCAAATCTGAAATTAGCAATCTTTATTTAGCTACCGGCCACTACAGAAATGGAGTGCTTTTTTCAGCAATTACTAGCGATATTATGTTCAAATTAATTCAAGAAAAAACTCTCAACGGTATTGAAACTAATTTCCTTAAAAAATTTAATTTCAATAGATTTTAAATTATAAATCCTTTAATTTTCGGCTCGCCATACAGAATCAGAAGTCTCCCAATCACATATTTCATTTTGATCAAACCATAAATTAATTTCAAATTTCGCAGTTTCTTCTCCATCCGAACCATGAATTATATTTCTACCAATATCAATAGCTAAATCCCCTCTAATAGTACCTGGTACAGCCTCAAGAGGTTTTGTGGCGCCAATTAGTTTTCTTGCACTTAAAATTACCCCTTCTCCTTCCCAAATCATCGCAACAACAGGGCCACTTGAAATAAAGTCAACTAAATCCTTAAAAAAAGGTCTCTCTCTATGGACCCCATAGTGATCTTGAGCAAGTTGCTTTGATGGAATTAATTGTTTTAAACCTACCAATTTAAAGCCTTTTTTTTCAAACCTTCCAATAATCTCAGCAACATATCCTCTTTGTACACCATCTGGTTTAATTGCAAGAAACGTTCTTTCTTTAATCATTTAATTAGTAATCTCTCTATGTATATTCTTCTTTTAGGTGGTAACTTGGCAAGTAATCATTAAAATAAAAGATATTGATTTTAGTAATTTTCAAAAACTCTTAATAAATCACAAAAACAAAATTGGCCAATTTTGATCCAAAAAAATTAAATAAAAATTGGACTATAAAAGATAGTATCTCTACTTATGGTATAGATAAATGGGGAGACAAATATTTTTCAATTAATTCATACGGGAATATATCGATAACCCCAAATAGAAAATCCCACAAAACAGTTGATCTTTTTAAACTTGTTAAGGAAATTAAAAGTAGAGAAATAAATACTCCCTTAATAATTAGATTTAATGATATTTTAAAAGACCGAATTACAGAATTAAATTATGCCTTCTCCCGAGCTATAGAAACTTATGACTATAAAAATATTTACCAAGGAGTTTTTCCTATTAAATGTAATCAACAAAAAAATGTATTAGAAAAAATCATTGAATATGGAGATTATTGGGATTTTGGTTTAGAGGTTGGAAGCAAGTCAGAATTATTAATTGGATTATCAATCCTAAAAAACCAAAAATCACTTTTAATTTGTAATGGATATAAAGATAAAAAGTATATTGAGACTGCAATACTAGCGAGAAAACTTGGTAAAAAGCCAATTATAGTTATTGAGCAAAGAGATGAAGTCAAGAGAATTATAGAAGCTGTCAAAGATCTTAAGGCAACCCCCATACTTGGGATTAGATCAAAGTTATCCAGCAAAAGTAGTGGAAGATGGGGGAAATCAGTGGGGGATAATTCCAAATTTGGATTATCGATTCCAGAAATAATGCTAACAATCAAAGAACTTAAAGAAGCAAATCTGATAAATGAAATGAAATTACTGCATTTCCATGTTGGAAGCCAAATAAGTGATATATCAGTAATAAAGGACGCATTGCAAGAAGCTAGTCAAATATATGTTGAATTATCTAAGTTAGGCGCACCAATGAAATATATAGATGTAGGGGGCGGCTTAGGAATAGACTTCGATGGGACTAAAACGTCTTCCAACACCTCGACAAATTATTCTCTTCAAAACTACGCGAATGATGTTATTGCAACAGTAAAAGATTCATGTGAAATAAATAATATTCAACATCCAATCATAATCTCAGAAAGTGGGAGAGCGATAATCAGTCATTGTTCAGTTTTAATTTTTAATGTTTTAGGAACAAGTCATGTCAGCTCCCAAGTAAAAATATCCGATCAAAAAAATCAATCATTAATCATCACAAATCTAATAGAAACCCTTAATCAGCTAAAGAATCTTAGAGATAAAAAAGAAGTTTTATCTGAAATAATAGAATTATGGAATGACGCTAAAAAATTTAAGGAGGATTGCTTAGTCGCTTTTAGATTGGGATTTATCTGTTTGGAAGAACGAGCGTATGCAGAAGAACTTACATGGGCTTGTGCAAAAGAGATTGCAGATCACTTGGATAATGATGAAATTATCCATCCAGATTTGTCTGAAATAATTAACACACTTGCATCAACATATTACGCGAATTTATCAGTTTTTAAATCCATTCCTGATGCCTGGGCAATTAATCAAGTTTTTCCAATTGTTCCAATACATAGACATTTAGAAGAGCCATTTTGTAAAGGAAACTTTGCGGATTTAACTTGTGATTCTGATGGAAAGCTGAATAGTTTTATTGATAATGGAAAGCTTAAATCACTTTTAAATTTACATTGCCCGGAAAAAAATAATGATTATCTAATAGGAATCTTTATGGCAGGAGCATATCAAGAGGCATTAGGGAATTTCCATAATTTATTTGGAAATACTAATGTTATTCATATTGATATAAATGAAGATAATTCTTATGAAATTAAAAACATTATTAAAGAAAACAGCAAATCAGAGATTTTAGAGTTATTAGATTACAGTACAGATAATTTAGTTGAATCAATAAGAGTCAATACTGAATCTGCCATCAATAATAAAACTTTGACTATTCAAGAAGCACGAAAGTTAATTGATCAAATAGAAACCAGTTTAAGAAAAAGTAGCTACTTATCAGAATAACTAAGTAGCTTTATCCTCAAATCTTTTCTTGCATATTCCAAAGCATCATTTAATTTATCAATATCTTTAGCACCTGCCTGTGCAAAGTTAGGTTTACCTCCCCCTCCCCCAGAGCAAATACGTGAAATTTCATTAATTAATTTCCCTGCATGCAGACCTCTTTTAACTAAGTCTTCCCCAAAAGAGACAACAAATAATAATTTTCTATTGTCCTTATCTGGTATTCCTCCAAGAATCACAACTGATTTATCTCCCAATTTAGAAGTTAAATCTAATGCTGCAGATTGTAGAGAGTTCCCATCTAATCCATCAAGTTGACTAATAATCAGCGAAAATAATCCAATTCTATTTGCAGAAGAACTTAGCGAAGAGTATTTATAATAAGCTATTTCATTTTTCATTTTTTGTATTTCTTTATTTTTATTTGTCAAATCTAATTGCAAAGAATTAACCCTGTCCAAAAGTTGATTAGGATTTGCTTTTAACAAATCACTAAGTTGATTTACTATAGAATTTTTATCACTAAAATATTCAAAGGCTGATTGCCCTGACAATGCTTCGATTCTTCTTACGCCCGCTGAAATTCCTTCTTCACTGATTATTTTAAAACAACCTAATTCGGATGTTGTCTTTACATGAGTGCCACCGCATAGTTCCATCGAAACTCCTGGCACATCAACAACTCTTACTTCATCATCATATTTCTCTCCAAACATTGCCACTGCCCCTCTCTCAAGAGCCTCACTCTTGGCCATATTTTTAATATCAAGAGAATGATTTTCCAAAATCCAAGAATTAACTAAAGTCTCAACTTTAAAAATTTGATCTTTTGTAATAGGTTGAGAAGAATTGAAATCAAATCGTAATTTATTAAATGCAACTAATGAGCCTTTTTGTCCAACGCTTTCATTAACAACTACTTTGAGAGCAGATTGTAGTAAATGAGTAGCAGTATGATTTGCTGCAGCCTTAGCTCTAGCCAAATCATTTACTTCAGTTTTAACTTTTTGTCCCAGAGTTAATATTCCTTTTTTAACTATTCCATAATGCAGAAAAACGTTTTTCTTTCGTATGACGTTATCTACTAAAACCTCTAGATCATTCGAGAATATCTTTCCAATATCACCAACTTGACCTCCAGATTCTCCATAAAAAGAAGTCTGATCAAGGACAATTAAAACTTTCTGCCCTTCACTTGCTTTCTTAACCAAGGTTGATTCCAAAAATATACCCTTAATTTCTGCATCTGAATCGAGCGAATCATAACCATTAAAAAGAGTTTTATCAAATAAGTCTATTTCGCGTTCTAATGAACCCTCTAATGTCAAATCAATGATCTGAGAAGCAGCTTTGGCTCTTTCTTTTTGTGCAGACATTTCTTTGTTAAACCCCTTAACATCAACACCAATATTATTTTCTTGAGCAATTTCTTCTGTTAGTTCTAATGGAAAGCCATAAGTATCATAAAGTTCAAATGCTTTAAACCCAGTAATCATTTTCTGACCCGATGAAATCAATTCATCTAGTAATTTCTCTCCTCTATCAAGAGTTTCTCTAAATCTTATTTCTTCAATTTTTATCTCACTCAATATATGGTCACAATTATTTTTTAAATCTGGATAATTCTCTTGCATTAATTTAATACCTACACTTGCAAGTTTCGATAAAAATTCATTTTTTAAGCCTAACAACCTTCCATGTCTAACCATTCTTCGAATCAATCTTCTTAATATGTATCCCCTTCCAAGATTACTTGCTACTACACCATCAGAAATTAAATGTATAACTGCTCTTATATGATCTCCAATTATTTTTAAAGAGATTTTGGTTCTTTCATCTGAAGAATAATAATCAATTTTGGAGATCTCAGAAGCTTTTTGAATAATTGGAAAAATCAAATCTGTTTCGTAATTATTCTTCTTCTTTTGCAATATTTGAGCCATCCTTTCAAGCCCCATTCCAGTATCAATATTTTTGTATTTCAAATCTGTCAATTGACCATCAGGGTCACGGTTATATTGCATAAATACAAGATTATAAAATTCTATAAAACGATCACCATCTTCTAAATCAATATTCTGAAGACCTTTTTCTGGTTTAAAGTCATAATATAATTCTGAACATGGTCCGCAAGGACCTGTTTTCCCTGAAGACCAGAAATTATCTTTTTCTCCAAGCTTAATTATCCTTTGTGGATGAATCCCGATATCTTCTTTCCAAATCTTTACCGAATCATCATCTTCATGAAACACGCTCACTATTATATTCTCAGCAGAAAGTCCGTAAATATCATTAACTAATTCCCAAGCCCACTCAATAGCCTCTTTCTTAAAATAATCTCCAAAAGAAAAATTACCAAGCATCTCGAAGAAGGTATGATGTCGAGCAGTAACTCCAACATTTTCAATATCGTTTGTTCTTATGCACTTTTGACTAGATGTGGCTCTTTTTGATGGCCTTTCTTTCAATCCTAAAAAAACTGGCTTAAAAGGCAGCATTCCAGCGATAGTGAGCATAACTGTAGGATCATCAGGAATTAAAGATGCACTTGGAATAATGTCATGTAATTTTTCATGGTAAAAATTTAAAAATTCTTTTCTTATTTCATCACCAGTAATTGGAGTGTTTTTAGTTTGAGATTTCATTTATAACAGTATCAATAATGAAGTGATTAAAAAACAAATTCGGTAATTCCACACTTAGATTCACGCGGATTTATATTGTACTTAACTAAAGTCATAATACAAAAGAATAATAGTATGATAACTTCTGCAAAAACAAGTACTTCAGAGATGAATAAAGTTGAGCAAAAATTATCTGTGCAACAGAAAGTTTTTGCAGATGACACAATTACAATTAGATCTCTTGACTGGGATCGAAGTAGGTTTGATATTGAATTTGGATTAAGAAATGGAACTACTTATAATAGTTTTATCATTAAGGGCCAAAAACTAGCAATAATTGATACAAGCCACGCTAAATTTGAAAAACTATGGTTTGAGCAATTACTTAGAGAAGTGAATCCAAAAGAAATTGATTATTTAATTACAAGTCATACAGAGCCAGACCACTCAGGTTTAATTGGAAACCTCTTAACTCTTAATCCACAAATAATAGTAGTTGGTTCAAAATTAGCGCTTAAATTTATTGAGGATCAAATACATATTCCATTTAAAAGTTTAGAAGTAAAAAGTGGACAATATTTAGATCTTGGAGCTAACCCCACAAGTGGAGTAAATCATAATATTGAATTTATAAGTGCACCAAATTTACATTGGCCAGATACCATTTTCTCCTACGATCACGGTACGAATGTTTTATATACATGCGATGCTTTTGGATTGCATTATTGCTCTGATGAATTTTTTGATAATGATCAAAAAGAAATTTATGAAGATTTTCGTTTTTATTACGATTGCCTTATGGGCCCGAACGCAAGAAGTGTTCTACAAGCTATCAAACGAATAGATAAGTTACCTAGACTTAAAACTATAGCTGTGGGTCATGGGCCATTGCTTCATAATCAAGTAAATTTTTGGAAAGAAAAGTATTCAGAGTGGAGTAGTAACAAGAGTAAAGGAAATGAATTTGTATCTGTCTGTTACATCAGTGATTATGGATATTGTGATCGATTAAGTCAAGCTATATCTCACGGCATAAGTAAGGCAGATGCACAGGTTCAATTAATTGATTTAAGATCTTCAGATTCTCAGGAATTAACAGGATTAATTTCTGAATCTAAAGCAGTAGTAATACCAACATGGCCAGTTGATTCAGATAATGAATTAAAAGAGTCTCTTGGCACTCTCTTTGCCGCATTAAAACCCAAACAATTTACAGCTGTATATGATGCTTTTGGAGGTAATGATGAGCCGATAGACTCATTAGCAAGTAAGTTAAGAGAATTAGGACAAAAAGAAGCCTTTTCACCCTTAAGAGTTAAAAATATTCCAGATCCTATTATCTATCAAGAATTCGAAGAAGCTGGAACTGATTTGGGTCAATTGATTAATAAAAAGAAAAATATTGCTTCAATGAAAAGTCTCGATTCAAATTTGGATAAAGCTTTAGGAAGATTAAGTGGAGGTTTATACGTAGTTACAGCTAGCCAAGGAGAAGGTTCAACTTTGAGGCAAAGTGCGATGGTAGCAAGCTGGGTTAGTCAGGCAAGTTTTAGTCCTCCTGGCATTACAGTTGCAGTAGCAAAAGATAGAGCTATTGAATCTTATATGCAAGTCGGGGAGAGTTTTGTAGTAAATATCTTACGAGAAGATAACTATCAAAAAATGTTTAGACATTTTTTAAAAAGATTTGCACCTGGAGCAGATAGATTTGCTGATGTAGATGTAGTTAATAACATTGCAAATGGTGGGCCAGTACTTTCTGATTCTCTCGCGTTTTTAGACTGTAAAGTGAGTTCCCGATTAGAGACTCCAGATCATTGGATTATTTACGGTATAGTTGAAAATGGAAGTGTTTCAGATTTATCCTGTAAAACAGCCGTTCATCATAGGAAAGTGGCTAATCACTACTGATAAGACTTTTCACATTGAATTTTGAAAACGATTGGTATCACTACCTTAAAAGAAAAAAAATTATACTTTTAAAGTGCGTAAAAAAATATAAATTCAAGCTATTACTTGTTTTTTTTGGATTTACAGTTGAAAATCAGTTGAAAATCGAACGCAAAGTGCCTTAAGCAATGCAAAATCCATACATCCAATTATCCTTAATATAATTTTTAAATATTAGTGACCAAATCTTCTACCTACAAAAAAAAAGGGGAGAAACTATATTGGGAGAGTAAATATTTAGAAGCAATCAAAAACTTTGATAACGCAATAAAGGTTAATCCTAAGGATTATATGATTTGGTTTTTTAGAGGTAATTGCAAATATGAATTAGAGCAATATGAACAAGCAGTAAAAGATTTTGATGAAGCAATAGAACTTAATCCTAAGGATTATATAATTTGGTTTTGTAGAGGTAGTTGCAAATATGAATTAGAGCAATATGAAGATGCAATTAATAACTTAGATAAAACAATAGAACTTT
>QCTN01000030.1 GCA_003211135.1 Prochlorococcus sp. AG-673-L20
CTAAATAAATTTGTATCTACAATTCAAAGCGAAAAATCTTTTTGTGATCCGCAAGCCCTTGATTTCTCTATGGGAGAAACAATTTTAACA
This sequence comes from Prochlorococcus sp. AG-673-L20, assembly GCA_003211135.1. Lineage (GTDB taxonomy): Bacteria > Cyanobacteriota > Cyanobacteriia > PCC-6307 > Cyanobiaceae > Prochlorococcus_A. The sequence goes on from QCTN01000030.1 coordinate 91, forward strand.
AAATGCAAAAACTTTGAAAAAGAGTCAGTAAATAAAATTAGATTTGATAAATGGTACTAAATTCTGTAATCAAATAATAAATTCAAGTCCCAATTATTAATGAATAAAAATAAAAAATTATTTTTTATTTTTATTGATTTATTATTTAAAATATAAAAAAAGATAGCCTTATGATTTCATATATATTTTTATTTATATTTTCATTAATTTCGCTATATCCCAAAAAATCAGAAACAAATAAGAATTCATATTATTCACTTATTTTTTCGTCAATTGTTTTGTCACAAGTAATACTTGGTTTTATTTCACTGATACTTATTCATTCAAACTTAAGTAAATTTCCAGTATTAGTAATTTCTTTATTATTGCTCACATTAAACATATTCATTAATAAGAAAGCTTTTTATGCAATTAATGAAACGAAAGATTTTATAGATATTGAAATCAAAAAATTTTTAAAAAAAAATCTTTTAAATGCTTCTTCAAGCAAAATATTTAGAGTGATAATATTATTTTTAATATTATTAACTATATCCTCAATAGGTCCTATAAATCATCCTGATGCCGCTGATTATCATGTTGGTTACCCTTATCAATATTTTTTAAGAGGTGGTTTTTTTATTGATGGGGGATTAACGCAAGGACTTGTAGGAATTGGAGATTATGCAAATTTAGCATTCATACAGGAAAAAACTATCTGGATGATAAGGTTTATTCAAATAATTAATTTACCTCTACTCTTGCTATTCCTTTCCGGGAAGACTCAAAATAATTTATTTTTGATAGCGTTTATATCTGTGCCAACATTTATACAATGGAGCACAATTGGAAAACCATTATTTTTAGGGGAAACAACTTTTATTTGTCTTTATTTATTATGGAAGGAAGATAAATCACCATATAACTTAAAATTATTAATTTTTTCTATGATTGCCTGCATTGGATATAAAATCTCAAGCTTAATAATAATATTCCCAATATTAATTGACACAGTAAATTACTTTTTTAAAAAATACTATCTAAAAGAAAATATAAAAAACGAAATTAAATATGTAATTAAAAATAAATTATTCCTCTTTTCATTAATCATTTTAATTTCTATATTAATAAATAGAATAATAATTACTGGGAATTTTGCATACCCATTATTAACTAATATTTTTAATAAAAATAATATCGTTATAAATAATTTCTCCGATTTAATAATGAATTATCAGAGAGATGGATTATTTTTTTTGAGGGTTTTTATACCCACAAATATTTCTGATCTTGGTTCAGCTTTAGGTCCAAGTATATTATTTATTTTCATAACTATTTGGATAACAAAATTAAAAAATTCTGATAAAAAAAATAATGACATATTCTATATAACAAATGCTCAAATTATACTTTTAATGTTTTTTTGTCAGGGTAGAGCTGACTATTACTCTAGTCCTTTAATTTTAGTAATTTACCAAGCTAATCAAATTGGATCATTAATTAAATTGTCTAAATTTAGATTGCTCTTAAAAGTAACAATTTTAATTCAAGTAATTATTATTAGTGCCTTTATATTTTTTTCAATAGGATTAAATTTCCTAAGTCTTGTTGATTTCCAAAGATATATGAAAGAATCTGCCTATGGGTATAATATTGCTTGGCAAGTAGATAAATCTTTATATGGTAATTTTTTGATTGAGGAGAGAAATACAAGACTTTTTTATCCCAAAAATTATATAGAAAGATATAAAATGCAAGATTGTATTTTAAAAAATGATCAAACTTTTTGCTTTAATAAATATGAGATTAATCAAATAATTGCAAATAAAAATTACGAAGTTTACGATAAATCTTTTGATTGCGGAATAATTGATTCTATAAAAGGTAGTAGAAATTTATTTAATAGAAGAAAATACAAGCTCAAATTCTGCAGTAAGAAAAAACTATAAAAAAAATAATAAATTTAACATTTTATAAAAAATGATGTTTTATGATTATTTATTAAAAACAACAAATCTTTGAATGAAATAAGAAATAAAGGCAAGCAAGGGAATAATAGAAAGTGCACTAATATTTTTAGAGATATTAAATGTAGTCAAAAAAGATATTAATATCCAATTAGTATTCCAAATCAATAGATTAAGGATTAAATATTTTTTTAAATGTACTATATTTAGTTTTTTAATTAAAAATACATTTTTCCCATAGAAATAAAATCCAAAAGTAAAATTAAATAATTGTGCAAAAAGTGTTGATAAAAGGACTGGAAGGATAATCAAGCATATTTGAAGAATTAAGTTTGTTATAAAAACATTAATGAAACCATAAAAAACAAATAAGGATTTTTTTTCCAAAAAACTAATCATTTAGATATGAAAATAATATACTAGTTATCAAAAGATTTATTCCCTACCTGCCATACATTAAAGCCAAATCTTTCGACTTCCTTAGTATCTATTATTGACCTAGTATCAAATATCCAAGCAGGTCTTTTCATTTTCTTAAACATAATCTGCCAATTAATTTTGTAAAATTCCTTCCATTCAGTTAAAATTAGAATCGCATGCGAATCTTGGATTGCTTGTTCAATCGAATCTGCATATATAAAAGAATCTTGCGAATTGTTTAAAGAATTATCAAAGTTGAGAATATTTAAATCATTTTCAATCTGAACCTCATCAACTTTTGGATCATAAATTGAAAGAACAGCTCCCTCATCTAATAAGTCTTTACAAATTTTTATACTTGGTGAATTTCTAGTATCGTTGGTATTTGCTTTGAAGGAAAATCCTAGAATTGCTATTTTTTTACCTGACACAGTTCCAAAAAGGCTGTTTACTACTAACTTTGAAATCCTATTTTTTTGCCATTCATTTATTTTTACGACCTGCTCCCAATATTTTGCAACTTCATTAAGATTATAATATTCACACAAATATACAAGATTTAAAATATCTTTCTGAAAGCAACTTCCACCAAAACCTGGTCCAGCCTCAAGAAATTTATTACCAATCCTACTATCTAAACCTATAGCATTTGAGACTTGTTTTACATCAGCTTCAGTAACTTCACATAAAGCTGATATTGTATTAATTGATGAAATTCTCTGTGCAAGAAAAGCATTAGCTGTTAATTTAGACAATTCAGAACTCCATATATTAGTTCGCAAAATTTTGTTTCTAGGAACCCAATTGATATATAAATTAGCTAATGACTCTATTGCTTTATGATCCTGCCCTCCTATCAAAACTCTATCTGGAAATTGAAGATCTTTTATTGCACTTCCCTCAGATAAGAATTCAGGATTTGACAATACTGAAAAGGTTTTACTATCTCCAAATGATCGATTTAACTGAGAGTTAAATAAAATCTCCTCTATCGTTTTAGCAGTCCTTACAGGTAATGTGCTTTTCTCTACAACAATAGTATGACCAGTAGAAAATTCTGCTATTTGTCTAGCTGAAGCTTCAACCCATTTCAAATCACTTGCCTTCCCCGCTCCGACTCCTTTTAATTTTGTAGGTGTATTTACTGAAAGAAAAATCATATCAGCATTTTCTATAGAATTTTTTATATCGGTTGTAAAAAACAAATTTTTATTTCGACATTCTGAAATTAATGTATCTAATTCTGGTTCATATATTGGTAGAAATTTAATATCAGTAGAATTCCATGCATCAATTCGATTCTTGTTTATGTCGCAAACAGTAATTTTTATATCCTTGCAATGTTCAGCAAATACTGCCATTGTAGGTCCACCTACATATCCAGCTCCAATACAGCAAATGTTTTTTATTTTATATTTACTCATAAAAATTAAAAAGAATTATTTATGTGGATTAATAATTGAGTATAGTAAATTTTGTGATTTTAAAGAAAAATACTTTTAAAATATAAATTTTATCTTCTTTAAATTATATCCCAATGTTCAATATAGAAATAATTACATTATCAAATAATTAAATTTTCTTATTCAATTCGTATGGTTAGATTTTTTAAAGATGCTCTCTTAATCCTTTTAATAATATCATCGAATGTTTTTCAGCAAAAGCTTGCATTTTTAAATATTTTTCTCCTGACTTCTTAATTTTTATTAATTTATCATCAATTTTATGAAAACCTAACTGCTTATGGTCTTATGAAAAATATTATCTACTCAATTCACTATCAGTTTAAAGAGGATTTTTTAAGTTTAGATATACTACTTTACTTACCTCAATATATCTCTGAAACGGTCTTTAAAGACCACAGACAGATAATACAATCAGCTGGTATTGACTTGATTTCTTATTGTTACCTATCTAATAGAAATCCAATATTCTCCAAATTTTTGGTAGCAATAATCTCATTTTCTTTTATTTTAATTGAAAAACTATTAATTATTATTTTAAAAAATCTCCGAATAAATATCTTCGATACTATTGTTATAGTGAATTTATTATTCTTAAGATATAGCCAAAGGCTAGATACACTTTGGGTAATAATCTTATTTGGTTTTATTTTATTATCAGTAAAATCTCTTCTATTGAATTCTAATAATTACAACTATCTTAACCAACCCTAAGGGATTTTTTAATAATGAATGTTATTCGTATAAAAAGACTTGGAAAGGAATTCTTTTGGACTTCATTTGCTCAAATTTCAACTCTTATTGGTTCTTTTGTAGGAATACGTATAATTACAGAACTATTATCTCCAACTCAATATGGAGAGCTAGCTCTTGGCATGACTGTATCTACTTTCATGCAAGCCATAGCTTTTGGGCCCTTAAGTAATGGTGCTTTTAGATTCTTCTCTTCCGCCAAAGAAGAAGGATTTGAGAGTACAAAATCATATTTTGCAGCCTTACATAAGTTAGTTTTTTATATTATTTGTTTATTAACATTAATTGCAATTATAATCACACTTGTATTTGGAGTTATTGGCTCACTAGAGAAATTTGCCCTAGGTTTCACGGCATTTTTTTTCGGATTATTTTTAGGCTTGAATAATTTAATAAATAGTATTCAAAATGCTGATCGGAATAGAACAATAGTTGCTCTTCATCAGACATTAGCGACCTTCGGGCGTATTTCCCTAAGCACCTTAATTATCATATTATTTGGGGCTTCAAGTAGTAGAGCAATGCTTGGATATGCTTTAGCGATGATATTTGTTTTTCTTTCGCAAAATTATTTTTTGAAAAGAAGTTTAATAAAGAAATTTAATTCAAAAAATTTGAGAACAATTAAACAAAATGCATGGATCTCAAAATTATCCTCATATTCTTGGCCATTTGCGACATGGGCATTATTGGGTTGGGGCAGAAGCGCATCTGAGAGATGGGCTCTTGATTTTTTTACATCTACTAAAGATGTTGGTATTTATTCAGCTCTTTATCAAGTGGGTTATGTTCCTATTACATTATTTTTCAATATGTGGTTGTCATTCGTTAATCCAGTGATATATCAAAGAGTTGGAGATGGAAAAAATATTTCTCGATTGAGGAAAATTTATCATGACTGCTGGAAGTTAACCTGTTTAGGTTTTATACTTGTAATATTTTTGACAGGTTTTACATACTTATTTCATGAATTCATTTTTCTAATTCTTTTGCCTGAATCATATAATAGTTACTCATATTTGCTTCCAGCTGTTGTTTTTGCAGGAGGAATACTCTCAATTAATCACCATATAACAACAGCAATTCATAGCCATAATAAAACAAGGGCATTAATAATACCTACTAATTTACTTCATTTCATTGGTTTAGCTCTGAACATACTTGGAGCTGGTTATTTTGGTGCGAAAGGTCTTGTATTCAGCTTAATAATATATTCAATTCTAAGTTTGTTGACTTCTATTATTTTATCAAGAATAACCTACAGAGAACTTAAATTAGTATGAGTAATATCATAATCATTTTGAATTTTTCTAGATCAGGAGGTACTCTTTTATCACGTGCAATTGGTATGCTTCCAAATGTTATTTTGCTATCAGAGATTAATACTCATCTGGGAGCATCTACAAGAAATAAATCTATAAGTTCACATAATGCAGTAATTGAGCAAGTTTACAACTGGTATGGAATTGAGGTCTCAGGAGATTCACTTAAAGAAGTGATTTTAAATCTATCAAAAATTTGTGAACAAAAACGCAAGCAGCTCCTTATTAGAGATTGGACGTATATGGACTTTAGAAGCAATATATCTAATAACTGGAAGCCTAAATATAAATTTAGTTTAATGGATGAAATAGGAGAAATAAGCTCAATAAAGACTTTTGCATTTGTAAGAAATGCAATTGACATTTACCTATCGCTTGGGGTGAAAAATATTGAAACTTTTTCATATGAATATCTCCTTTATGTTAAAGAGCTAAATAAAGCAGGAATTAAATATATAAAATATGAGGATTTTGTGATTAATCCAATAAAGACAATGAAAGAAATTTGTAATTTAACCACACTAGAATATTCTAATAACTTTCTTGATTTCCAGAAAAACGTTAAAATTACTGGCGATAATCAACTAGGTAGTGCATCAAGAGGATTTAGTTTATTCTCCATAAAAAAGCTACCCAGAAAGTGGGTAAATTTTAAAAAACGCAACTTAATCGATAAAAGCAAGGATTTGCAAGAGGCTAATAGATTACTAGGATATAAGGTTTATTATAAAGATGAAGCTCATCAGTCATTTTTTATAATGGTCTTTCAAAAAGCTTGCTCCTTATTTCGGAAAATAATTAAACAAATTAAAAAACTTTTTTGAATATTTTTAATTCAGACCAATCCTTAGTTTAGAAAATATAGTTTTTGTGATTAGTTCTATATTGATAGAAAACTGGGAAATTCTTTAGTTGTAAATCAAAGATATGCAACTATCTATTTTGAATAGATAATCATTACTTAGTAAAAATAAAGAGCAATAAACAAATATGAAATTTATATCTCATGAAAGTTTTAAGCAATAGGATTGCCGATAATATTATCAAAATCTTACATAACCTAAAAATTAGTAAATAATTTTGAAGAAGTTGAAAGCTGGTATAGTTGGATATATTTTAAAAATGCTTAAAGAAACTAAAAAAATTTAAGCAAGCAGATTACTCACATTTATCCTCTTTAAAAACAAAAATATGAAAATATTATTTTTATTTCTTGATATGATCAGATCAGATATGGCTTATAAAAATAATTTATCATTTATTAAACATAATCCAATAAAACCTATAATTGAAAAAGTTGGAGGCACTATCTATACGAAGTGCTTTACCCCTTCACCAGATACGACAAGGAGCCTAGCAGCAATTTTCAGCGGAAAACCACCAGCATTAAATGGTTGCAACACAAAAACTAGATTTGCTAAATATTTTCTTGATCCAAACCAGAGATCAATTTTCAGTTTATTAATAGAAAAGGGATTTTCAATTAATGTATTTCATGAACCAAACGAGTTAAATCAAGGTTTATTCCCAGAGTGTGTTTACAATCAAGCCAAAATTCACCCTACTTATAACCTACCCTCCTTTTTGAAATCAACCAAAATAGAAAATAATAGTGCTACTTTTATCGGTATCTCTGATTTTCATCAAGTTTTTAATGATTATGGTTACAACGAAAGAGGTGCTAGAAAAGCAATAAAAGAAACCAGTAAAACTTTAGAGTTTTTATTTTCCAATATTGATATCAATGAATTTGACCACACATTTATCTTTTCTGATCATGGGTTTCGTTTGAGTGGTGAATTAGTGGATCCATTAATTTACTTAGGGCCAGCAAGGACTCAAACTTTAATGTTATATAGGCAAAAGGGGCATAATAAATTAGCTAAAAACTCAAAATTTTGCTCTGTTATGAGCATTTTACCAACATTAAATAATATTTTTGATCAGGAAGAAAAAACTTATGACTATTCTTTGCTTCAAAGTAAAACGAGAGATTATATTATCATCGAAGATCACTTTAATTATCAGCCTAGAGTAAGGCATAATATTGAATTATGGGGGGTAGTAACCCCTCATGAGTTTTATGTTAAGACTCTAAAAAGTTCCTCATATATGAAGCTTGAGAACGGACTTATAGAGCACATTAATCATGCTGATTTTGATAGGATCCTCAGCAAAGAAACAGAGATCGATATTTACATGCAAGATTATGAAGCTGTTCAAAGATATAAAAAATTCATGCGATCAGAATCAATCAGAGAGATTTCTCATCTATCAACTGGAAAACGAAGATATCAAAGTAAAAAAAACAAAGTATCTAACTTCATTAAGTCTAAATTTAAAAGGATTTTTTAGTTTCAACAATTCGATCAATGATCAAACTTCCAATCAATTCATTTATTTAAATTTTTAACTAAACTATTAACTCTTATTAGTATGTTAGGATTCAATTAATTTATTAAGATTCTTACGCGAAATCTTACTATTCTATCAAAACCTAGCCTTGAAAAAAAAATTAATATTTTGATGAGGAAGAAATAAAATTTCATTATAAATTTCACCTTTTATTGAAAAAGGAGCTGAAAGTCTAAATGCAGTATTTGGAACTATAAAAACATTAAAATACCTTTTATTTATTTATCGATTTAATAAATAAAAAAAACAAGAATTACTTTTTTGAATAAAGTATCAAATAAATTTATCTCTCTTAAAAAATACTTTTTTTATTTTTGAGAATATCAAAATTAAAACTAATTCTTTAGTAAATAATAGAATTCTTCGAAACTCATGAATTTACGATCATTATTAAGATTTAAAAACAGGTTAATAAAAAATAGAAATATAAGTAATAGATCTTTGATATATATTTAACGAAAATAAAGATTCCTTGAAACTATAAAGTTTTATAAAGAAAAAAATTACTTAAAATTTTTATATCAGGATATATTATTTTTTCATGATTTGTTACAAATATATTTTCTGATATAATAAGATTCTCTAAAAAAAAAACTTTGAGAATACTTACTGTATTTATTGACACTATAAGAGCGAACAGATTATCAATCATTAAAAATGACCTTAAAAAAAATCCTTTTGATAAATATCTTGAAAATTTAGGCGGTACTCTATATAAAAATGTAATTTCTCCAGGTCCTGACACGCCGAGAGGATCTTCAGTTTATTTTTCAGGAAAACCGCCATGGGAAAATGGTTGTAATACAAGATGTAAGTGGCCTCGATTTTTTCTTGATAAAAATTCTTATACTAATTTAGATTTATTTTCTGAATATGATTATGAACAATATTTTTTTTCCAATCCCAATGAAAGAAATCTTGGTTTGTTACCTTCAGAAGCAGAGCGTTATAAAAACAATACTGATTTAAATCTTCAAAATTTCATCAATGAGATAGAACTAAGTAATCAATCTCATTTATTTGTTTCATTGCCGGACTTGAGTTGGGTATTAAATGATTTTGGATATAATAAATTTTCTGAAAATCTTGGATATAAAAAAATAATTTCAAGCTTAGATATTATTTTTAAGAAATTTCCTCCAGATTATTTTGATAATATTATTTTTTTTTCAGATCATGGTTTTAAATTTTCTTCAGAAATAAACAAAACAAAAAATGAAGAATATTTTTTGTATTTATTTAATGAAGATAGAATAAGACCTCTTTTGTTTCATAGAAATAAAAAAGATAAAGATTTAAATATCAATAATAAGCTTCTTTCATTAGCTGATGTTCAAAGTATGTATAAAATTATCCTTAATAAAGATAGTGTAATTAAAAATTTAAAAGAAAGGAAATATATTTGCTTTGAGGATCACTTGGATTTTGGAACCAGTAATTTTATGAAAACCGAAATTTTTGGTTATGTAGATAAGAAGTTTTTGTATATAAGAAGTTTTTATAAATCATTAACTTTAGATAGAGATGGTAATTTTATATCCAATAAATTTTCCAAAAAAATTGATAATATTTTAAAATCTGAAACTTCATTTGGTGCAAAATTTGAATATTTTCTAAAACTACCCCAACATAGACCAATACAAATTCCACAAAATATATATACAAATGGTTCTAAAAGAATTATTAAAAAATTTATTTTAGTAAAAAAATTGAGAAGTTTTATCAAAAAAATATTGAA
>QCTN01000031.1 GCA_003211135.1 Prochlorococcus sp. AG-673-L20
ACTTTCAGAGCTTGCAAATTGAGGCAATATATACTTTTTAAACGCTTCTGATGCTCTAGATGTGTATCTTGATGGATTTGTAATTAATTTCAACTCTCTTTTGACCTCTAAATCAGCTAAGTGGGGTTTGTGAATTGATCCACCTGCTAACTCTCTCTCAATAGAAACAACAGGTAAAAAAGAAACACCAAGACCAGATTGAACTGCATTTTTAATTGCTTCAAGAGAATTCAACTCCATTTCTATTTTTAATCTTTGAATATCAAGACCTGAATCCTTTAAAAGTTTATCAACAACTTTTCTGGTCGTTGATTGAGAATCTAATGTGACGAAATTTAGTTTGTATAAATCTTCTTTCAACAGTTCTTTCTTTTTGGCAAGTGGGTGTTTTGTTGGTAATACAAGAGCTAATTCATCAGTTGCATATGGAATTACTTGTAATAAGTTTTCTAGGTCGCTTGGCAATTGACCTCCAATTATAGCTAAATCAATTTGACCATTAGCAACGCTCCAACCTGTTCTTCTAGTACTATGCACCTGAAGTTGGACAGATACATCAGGATATTTTTGCCGAAAAAGGCCTATCATCCTTGGCATTAAGTAGGTACCTGTAGTTTGACTAGCTCCAATTATGAGTGTTCCACCTTTTAAACTGTTTAAGTCTTCAATAGCTTTGCAAGCTTCATCACATTGATTCAGGATTCTTTCGCAATATTCCAGTAAGAGCTTACCTCCTTCTGTTAAAAGTGCTTTTCTACCGCCTCTATCAAAAATTGTTATTTCAAGTTGTTTTTCTAAATTTTGAATCTGTAAACTGACAGCTGGTTGAGTCACATAAAGTAAATCTGCAGCCTTTTTAAAACTTCCTTGAGCTGCAATAGCTTTTAATATTCTTAATTGGTCAAGAGTAAAAGGTAATTCGGGCATTATATTTATGCCTACAATTTAATATTAATTCTAATACCTAAGGGTATTATTGTTAATAATAAATAACTTGTATTTTAAAATTATATGGAGACTCACAAAACTTCTTTGTTAATTTTGGTATTAATATTAATTTTTGCAATTATTCATAGCGGAGGTGCTGCTTTAAGAAGCAGAGCAGAGGCTTTTATGGGACCAAGATTATGGAGATTAATCTTTGTTTCTTTTAGTTTGCCATCTGCAGTGATTTTAATTAGTTATTTTTTAGCACATAGATATGATGGAATTAGATTATGGAATTTCCAGGGTAATAACTATGTATTTTTTTCCGTTTGGATTTTAACTGCTATTAGTTTTTTATTTCTATATCCTGCAACATATAATTTATTAGAAATTCCTTCAGTTTTAAAACCACAAGTTAGAATATACGGTACAGGAATAATGAGAATAACAAGACACCCACAAGCATTCGGGCAAATTATTTGGTGTTTAGCTCATACATTATGGATCGGCACATCGTTTACATTTATAACTTCGTTAGGGTTAATTTTCCATCACCTTTTTGCAATATGGCATGGTGATAAAAGATTAGAAATTAAATTTGGTGAAGAATTTTATAAGTACAAAGAAAGTACCTCAATAATCCCATTTATGGCAATATTTGATGGAAGACAGCAAATTAAGGTAAAAGAATTTTTTAAATTATCACAACTTGGCATTCTAATAGCTATTGCAATAATATGGTGGTCTCATAAATATATAAATATTGCTGTTACAACATTTAATTCATCTTTTATGTCTAAAATTTTCAATTAGCAGTTTAGTATTGATATATAAATATTATTAAAAATGCCTCAAGCTTCAGAAATTGCCTGGTTGATTCCTGTCTTTCCACTTATTGGAGCGGTGTTTTCTGGCTTGGGCTTAATATGTGCGAATAAAAAAATCAATAATTCTAGAGAAATTGTTTCTATAAGTCTTTTGTCATTAGTTGGTGTTTCTGCCGTAATCAGTTATAAAACATTGTTTGAGCAAATAAATGGCTATCAATCAGTAGAAAAATTATTTGTTTGGGCAAGTGCAGGAGATTTTACAATACCAATGGGGTTTGTTCTCGACCCATTAGGCAGCGTAATGCTTACATTGGTAACCACTATTACTTTATTAGTCATGATTTACTCTCATGGTTATATGGCTCATGATAAAGGTTACGTAAGATTTTTTACATATTTAGCACTCTTCAGTAGTTCGATGATGGGTTTAATTATTAGCCCAAATTTGTTAGAAATATACGTTTTTTGGGAATTAGTAGGAATGTGTTCTTACTTATTAGTTGGTTTCTGGTACGACAGAGATGGTGCGGCAAATGCTGCTCAAAAGGCGTTTGTCGTAAATAGAGTTGGAGACTTTGGATTATTACTAGGAATTTTGGGTCTGTTTTGGGCTACAAAAAGCTTTGACTTTAATGAAATTGCTTTAGGAGTTTCACAGTCAGTTTCAGAGAATTCGTTGCCAGTCTGGGCTGCATTATTACTCTGTTTTTTAGTCTTCTTAGGACCTATGGCTAAATCGGCTCAATTTCCTCTTCATGTATGGCTTCCAGACGCTATGGAAGGACCAACCCCTATTTCAGCTCTTATTCATGCAGCGACTATGGTTGCTGCCGGAATATTCTTAGTAGCAAGGCTCCAACCTCTTTACTCATTATTCCCTTCTATTCAATTCATTATTGCGTTAGTTGGTACTATCACCTGTTTCTTAGGTGCTTCTATTGCCTTAACCCAGATGGATCTCAAAAAAGGTTTGGCATATAGTACTGTTTCTCAGCTCGGTTATATGATGCTTGCGATGGGTTGTGGTGCTCCAGTAGCAGGAATTTTTCACTTGATAACACATGCTTGTTTCAAGGCAATGTTGTTTTTAGGATCTGGTTCAGTAATCCATGCTATGGAAGAAGTTGTTGGTCATCAACCTGTACTTGCGCAAGATATGAGGTTGATGGGAGGTTTAAGAAAGAAAATGCCCTTTACTTCTGCCACTTTCTTAATAGGTTGCGTAGCAATAAGTGGTATTCCTCCATTAGCTGGGTTTTGGAGTAAAGATGAAATATTGGGAAACGCCTTCATCTCATTTCCAGCTTTTTGGTTTGTGGGATTTTTAACAGCTGGAATGACCGCCTTTTATATGTTTAGACTTTATTTTTTAACGTTTGAAGGTGATTTTAGAGGTGGAAATAAGGAATTACAAAAAGAACTTTTATTAGCATCTAAAATTAATATGGAAGAAGAACACGAAGAAGAACACGAAAAAGAACATGGTTCACTCCATGAGTCTCCTTGGTCTATGACATTTCCACTAGTTTTTCTCGCAGTACCTTCAGTAATAATTGGGTTTATCGGATTTCCTTGGGATAGTAAATTCGCAAACTTATTAGATCCCGAAGAAGCATTGCTTGCTATCGAGTCCTTTGAATTAAAAGAATTTTTGCCTCTAGCTATTGCATCTGTGTTTATTGCCTTAATAGGTATAACTATTGCTTATCAAGCTTATTTTGCTAAGAAAATTAACTTATCAATTTTATTTGCACAAAGATTTCCATCTGTTAATAAGTTTTTATCAAATAAATGGTATTTAGATGATATTAATGAAAAACTTTTTGTGAAAGGCAGTAGAAAACTTGCAAAAGAAGTTTTAGAAGTTGATTCCAAAGTTGTTGATGGAGTAGTAAATCTTACTGGACTTGTAACATTAGGAAGTGGGGAGGGCTTAAAGTATTTTGAAACAGGTAGAGCTCAATTCTATGCTCTGATAGTTTTTGGAGGAGTAATTTTGTTGGTAGCAATATTTGGTTTTCAATTGCCCCAAGTAACTTAATAACAAATGTGTGTCTTCACTGTCCATGGGATGAAAAAATCTAGATAATTTCTAGACTTTGTTTAAGATCAATTTCTTATTCATTTGAGCAGCTATTTTTTTACACATTTTGCACTACATACAATAGGAACATTGGGTGGAGGTATATCCGATTTTCCTTGGCTTTCAGTATCTATTCTTTTCCCCATTGGATGCGCATTTTTGATACCTTTTTTTCCTGATAAAGGAGAGGGTAAACAAGTAAGATGGTTCGCTTTAAGTGTTGCTTTAATCACCTTTCTAGTAACTATAGGATCGTATATAAACGGTTTTGACATCAATAATGAAGATGTTCAGCTTAAAGAAAGTATCAATTGGCTTCCTAGTCTAGGACTTACTTGGTCTCTTGGCGCTGATGGAATGTCAATGCCTCTAATATTATTAACTAGTTTTATAACATCGCTAGCTGTCTTAGCTGCATGGCCTGTAAAGTTTAAACCAAAATTATTTTTCTTTTTAATACTTATCATGGATGGGGGACAAATAGCTGTTTTTGCTGTTCAAGATATGCTCCTATTCTTTTTAAGTTGGGAACTGGAACTTTTGCCAGTATATTTACTTTTAGCTATTTGGGGAGGAAAGAATAGACAATATGCAGCTACAAAATTCATTATATATACAGCTGGGAGTTCTATCTTTATACTTTTAGCTGCATTAGCAATGGGTTTTTATGGAACTGAAGTTCCAAATTTTGAGTTTTCTCATTTGGCTAATCAAGATTTTGGCCAAAACTTTCAAATCCTTTGTTACATCGGTTTATTAATAGCTTTTGGTGTAAAACTCCCAATTGTCCCTTTGCATACTTGGCTCCCTGATGCTCATGGGGAGGCGACAGCCCCTGTTCATATGTTGTTGGCAGGTATCTTATTAAAGATGGGCGGATATGCACTTCTAAGGTTTAATGCACAATTATTACCCGTTGCACATGCTCAATTCGCTCCACTATTAATAGTTCTTGGGGTAGTCAATATAATTTACGCTGCATTAACATCATTTGCACAAAGAAATCTTAAAAGGAAAATCGCATATAGTTCTATTAGTCATATGGGTTTTGTTTTAATTGGAATAGGAAGTTTTAGTAGTCTTGGGACAAGTGGAGCGATGTTGCAAATGGTTAGTCATGGATTAATTGGAGCAAGTTTATTTTTTCTTGTTGGAGCAACTTATGACAGAACAAAGACTCTCAAACTAGATGAAATGGGTGGAGTAGGACAAAAAATGCGTATTATGTTTGCATTGTGGACTGCCTGCTCTCTTGCTTCTCTTGCTTTGCCGGGCATGAGTGGATTTGTTTCTGAATTAATGGTATTTACTGGATTTGTTACTGATGAAGTTTATACGTTGCCTTTTAGAGTAATAATGGCATCTTTAGCGGCAATAGGCGTGATACTCACCCCTATTTATTTACTGTCAATGCTGCGTGAGATTTTCTTTGGTAAAGAAAATCCAAAGTTAATTGAAGATAAGAATTTAATTGATGCAGAGCCAAGAGAGGTATATATTATAGCCTGTTTACTCTTACCAATAATTGGGATAGGTTTATATCCAAGGTTAGTTACAGAAAGTTATTTGGCTACAATAAATAACTTGGTTGATAGAGATTTAAATGCTGTAAAAAATCTTCCAAAGACAAATATTTTTGCGGGAAATAAATCAAATCAAATATTAAAAGCACCAACTATATAATTTTCTTAATATGTTTATTATTTTTTGGCATAACAATTGATATAAAGATATCTTGAAAAAGATTATATCTAATTAAAGTAACTAATTCTAAATCTATTGATGGGTCCCAGCTAGGACCTAGATTACTAATCAAATTCCTTCAAGATGCAGCTGGAAGGGGTGATCTTGATCCATGGGATATTAATGTTATAGGTGTAATCGATAGTTTTTTAGAGCAGTTTAATCATAATTTGCAATTTTCATCCAATGATCAAATTTCATATCAAAAAGACTTGTCTGAGACAAGTGAAGCATTTTTTGCCGCCTCTGTATTAGTTAATTTAAAAGCTCAAGTTTTAGAATCTGATGTATTTCAAGAAGAAGCATTAGGTTATGAAGAAGAAATTGGGATGGATAATCAAGAATGGATTAATCAAGGATTTGATATACCCAAATATCCTGAAAAATATCTAAGAAGAAGATCTATTGCTCTACCCACTATTAAGCGTAAATCAACATTAGGTGAACTTGTTAGTCAACTAGAATCTATTGCAGAAATAATTGAAACGCAAGATCTTTTGCTTATGAAAAGGAAAAGAAATAAAAAATATTCTGATAAGGTTTTGATCTCTAAAGTTCAATCTCTAGCACATCGTGAAAAGCTTCCTGAAACGACTAAAGCACTTGGCAAATTTCTTGATGGATGGGAAAAGGCATTACAGTGGGTTGATTTTGAATATTTAGTTAATAAATGGCAGACAATAGTAAAAAGTGATTTAGATAAAGACAGACTGGGGGTATTTTGGGCTTTGTTATTTTTATCATCAGAAAATAAAATTGAATTAAAACAACAATATTCTCTTTATGGCCCAATACAAATTAAAAGGATTATTCCAGATGGAGGATTAGCTCAATTGCCTATTGAAAATCTTGAGGTTTCAGAAACTTCTTCGACTGCTGCTTAGTAGTAAAAGAGTAATAAAGTATAATCCTTTTAAAAGAGGTACATAGATCTGATGAAGGCAATGATACTTGCAGCAGGTAAAGGAACTCGCATTCAGCCAATAACGCATATTATTCCTAAACCAATGATTCCTATTTTACAAAAACCTGTGATGGAATTCCTCTTGGAACTTCTGAAAGAGCACGGTTTTAAAGAAATAATGGTAAATGTTTCTCATCTTGCTGAGGAAATTGAAAACTATTTTAGGGACGGACAAAGATTTGGTGTTGAGATAGCCTACAGCTTTGAAGGAAGAATTGAAGATGGAGAAATGATTGGTGATGCTTTAGGCTCGGCAGGAGGATTAAAAAAAATTCAAGATTTCCAAAACTTTTTTGATGAAACTTTTGTTGTATTATGCGGTGATGCTTTAGTTGATTTGGATTTGACTGAAGCGGTTAAAAATCATAAGAAAAAAGGGGCAATAGCAAGTCTAATAACAAAAAAGGTAACTAAAGAACAGGTATCTAGTTATGGAGTTGTAGTTTCTGATGAGAATGGGCGAATCAAAGCTTTTCAAGAAAAACCAGATGTAGAAGATGCTTTGAGTGATTCAATTAATACTGGTATTTATCTGTTTGAGCCTGAGATTTTTAACTATATTCCATCAGGAGATAAATTTGATATCGGATCTGATCTATTTCCTAAACTTGTTGAAATGGATTTACCATTCTTTGCTTTACCGATGGATTTTGAGTGGGTAGATATTGGAAAAGTTCCTGATTACTGGAGTGCGATTAGAAATGTTTTATTAGGTAAAGTAAGGCAAGTGGAAATTCCTGGCAAAGAAATTAAGCCGGGAGTCTTTACGGGTCTTAATGTTGCTGCAAATTGGGATAAAGTTCATATAAAAGGTCCTGTTTATATTGGAGGGATGACAAGAATAGAAGATGGTGCAACTATTATTGGCCCCTCCATGATTGGACCAAGTTGTTGCATTTGTGAGGGAGCAACGATAGATAACTCTATCATTTTTGATTATTCAAAAATTGGGAAAGGAGTGCAACTTGTCGATAAATTGGTATTTGGTAGATATTGTGTCGGAAAAAATGGAGACCATTTTGATTTGAAAGATGCTTCTTTGGACTGGTTAATAACAGACTCAAGAAGATTGGATTTAACTGAACCATCTCCTCAACAAAAAGCTATGGCAGAATTATTAGGAACTGATTTGATTAATATTCCAGATTGAGTCCAGCTTTTTCAAGTATCTCTGGTATAAGATGTTCTGATTTGACTGCCATAAGATGAATTCCATTTGCAATATCAATAAATTCTTTAGCCTGTTCTGAAGCAATTAATATTCCTTCTTGCAGAGGATTTTTTGCTTCTTTGAGACGATTTAAAACATTTTCAGGAATATTTGCTCCAGGTACAAATTTATTTATGAATAGAGCATTTTTATATGATTTCAAGAGAAATACTCCTGCAATAACTGGTATCTCAAGTGGATTGCTGATTTCATTGCAAAAGTCTACTAAACATTTTCTATCCATAATTATTTGAGTTTGTAAGAAATTTGCTCCAGCCTCCTTTTTTTTTATTGTTCTACTTCTTAAACTTCTTTGATTTCGACAACTTGGATCTACTGCAGCACCTGAAAAAATCTTAGTTCTTTTGTCTGGAAGTTGTTCAAAAGTAGGGTCAATTCCTTGATTGAATGATTGAATTTGTTTTAATAATCGCACTGCCTCAAATTCATGAACGGCTTTTGCTTCTTGCTGATCACCAGCTTTCACGGAATCTCCTGTAATGCATAAAATATTTTTAATACCTAAGGCATTTGCTCCAAGAATATCTGATTGTAAAGCTATTTTATTACGATCTCTGCATGAGATTTGCATGATGGGTTCTATCCCATTTTCTAGTAATAGTTTAGACATTGCTAAACTGCACATCCTCATTATTGCTCTACTTCCGTCTGTAATGTTAACAGCATGCACCTTATTTTTAAGAAGTTGTGCTATTTTAAGAGATCTATTGGGGTCTCCTCCTCTTGGCGGCATTAATTCTGCTGTAATTACTTTTGAATTTTTTTCTAAAGTTTGCTGAAGTTTTGATTTCAATTGCTTTTTTTCCTTACTTGGTTAAGAAGTCTACTGTAACTGCTAAACTCAATTAATATATAAAAGGAACTGTTTAAATGCAAATGGTTGAAGAAGGTGTTAACGACATTGATATGATGGGTCTCTCATCTAGAGAGATGGAAATCATAGATTTAGTAGCTGATGGTCTTACTAATCAAGAAATTGCCGTAAAGCTTACTATTAGTAAAAGAACTGTTGATAATCATGTAAGTAATATGTTCACTAAAACAGGCTCTAAAAATAGAGTAGCATTATTAAATTGGGCAATGGATCACGGAAAAATTTGTAGAGATGGATTTAATTGTTGTTCTCTGCCTGATTCAGATCAAGATTAATATTATTTTCTTTATCAATAATAGCTACTAAATTCATTAAACAATAATGTGCTGAATTAAGTTCAAAAAGTTTTGCATATTCAAGACAGGCTTCTTTATCAGAGTTGGCAAATCTTAATACTCCATCTCTATCATAAAGACCGTACATATCACAAAAATAAAAAAATTTTAATTTAAATATAAAAAGAATATAAAGGAAAAGAGAGCTTTTTGGCTAGTTTTTTTTAAATCTTTGTTCACCATTTTGAAAAGGGATGTTTTGTCAGATTAAGATTGGTATATATTTTTAGACCTGTAATTTCTTTTGCTAAAAAAGAAGGAAGAATAATTTTTTCTTTTTCTTCAGTAAGCTCAATTTCGGCAATTTCTAAGGGGTAATTTTTGTCTTTAAAGCAATCTATAATCCATTCTTTTTGATCAACTTCTAAAAAAAATCTCTCTTTTTTAATTATATTTGCAAGAGTTGCCATGATTTTTTCACCTTCACTATTTGGAATTGAGAATTCATATTCGTAATTAGTAAAATTTTTAATATGTTTTTTAAGTGC
>QCTN01000032.1 GCA_003211135.1 Prochlorococcus sp. AG-673-L20
TTAAATAACTTTTGGAAAAAAAGTCAATTTCCTGCACAGAAACCTATTCAAATTTCAACAATAGATAAATTAATAATCTTCCTAATATGTATTGTTATCTCTATAACATCTTCCTATGAAATTCTTCTTGTTCCAACTTTAGAAGGTTCAGATATTTTCTCTTGGTGCTTAGATTTTACTGAGGTCTTATTCACTTGTGGTTTTTTAATACTAGTTTCTAGAAAAGAAAATCCAAACATTAATTCAAGACAGATCCTCCTAATTATTTCACTGCTATTAATCGTTCAAATGATAAAAAATATATTTGGATCAGGATTGAGTCCTTTATCGATTATTGTACCTCCTGCTTTAATTATTTCTCAAGGTATGGGAACCATAACTGCTTTAGCTTGGGTCTCAATAGCAAGTCTAAGTTGGCCAGATTCTCTTACAAATATCAACACTAATCTTCTACTAATAACATTGATTTGCGCATGTGTGGTTTCAGTTCTTGGAGGAAGAATAAGAAGTCGAGCTCAGTTACTTCAACTTTCAATATTTGTTCCAATTGGGGCATTGATTTCTCAATGGTTATTAATTGGAAATGAGGATTATTCCGTAGTGAATAATCAAGAAATTTTTACTTCAAATGGCAAAATATTTTCTGATTCTCTGCTATTGGCAATGATAATGCTCATAATAATATTATTTATTCCTATTTTTGAGTCAATATTTGGATTGTTAACAAAGGCAAGATTATTAGAATTAGCGGATAAAGAAAAACCTCTTATTAGAAGACTCTCTATTGAAGCTCCAGGTACTTTTGAACATACTTTATTAATATGTGGCCTAGCTGAAGAAGCGACAAGAATGATAGGAGGTGATATTGATCTTATCAAAACTGGTTCTCTCTATCATGATGTAGGGAAATTACATGCTCCAAATTGGTTTATTGAAAATCAAGATGGGGGGGTGAATCCACATGATGAAATAGATGATCCTTTGAAAAGTGCAGATGTTTTACAAGCCCACGTAGATGAAGGCCTCAAATTTGCAAGGAAAAATAGGTTACCAAAACCAATAGCTAATTTCATACCAGAACATCAAGGAACTCTAAAAATGGGGTATTTTCTTAATAAAGCTAAAGAGAAAAAACTAAATTTTAATGAGAGCGATTTTAGATATAAGGGTCCCATCCCTCAATCTAAAGAAACGGCTATCTTAATGCTTGCCGATGGATGTGAAGCGGCTTTACGAGCAATGGATATTAATGCTTCTGATTATGAAGCACTAGAAACAATATCCAAAATATTTTATTCAAGGCAAGTTGATGGCCAATTAAATGATAGTAATCTTTCCAAGGGAGAAATTTTTCTTATAAAAAAATCTTTTTTAAATGTTTGGAAAAGAATTAGACATAGAAGAATTCAATATCCAACAATAAAAAATAACACTTTTTCTTGATTTAATATTTTTATAATCTAATACTCCTTCGATGTTTCGGATTGCACCAATATATTAAAGCCAAGATACTAAATAACGCAGATAAAAGTGTAAAACCACCAATTCCAGAAATATCTTTAAGAGCGACTAATCGAAAAATAGAATATGGAGCTGTTCCAGATATTATCATTGAAAGAGATACTAGAGTTAAGGTAATACCCCATTTTTTCTCCGCTAAAAGAGCAGAAGAGGAGACTATTCCAACTATTGCAGCAGGCCAGCCAAGGCTTATAGCTAGAGCAATGTTAGCTACTTTTAATTGAGGCCCGTAACTTACTATTAAAGCGATTATGGGTAAAGCAATAATATTACTTATCAATCCAACCCATGCAAGAGTCCAATATCCTTTTACCCTTTCTCTCATCACTTAATATTCGCTTAAATATAGAATTAAACCTTTAATCTACATTATTAAGTTACTTGTTTTTGGCTTAACTTAATAATACCAAAACTAAATTATTTTTTGGGATTTGATAATATCTTATTTTTAGGATTTTCTAAATTGTCAAATTGGGGGTGAATAGAGTTTTTCTTTTCTGAAAATACGAGCCTGTTTAAAGCATTTACAAATGCATTCGCAGCAGCAACTACCACGTCTGTATCCGCAGAATGTCCTGAATATATTTTATTCTTGTTACGAATTCTTATAGTCACTTCCCCTAATGCATCTATACCTTCCGTTACAGATTTTACTGAAAACTCTATTAATTCGTTAGGAACTTTAGCTAATGCATTTAGTGCTTCGCAAACCGCATCTACAGGGCCAGTACCTACTGCGACAGCAGTATCTTCAGTATGATCTTCGGTATTTGTAAGAGTTACTGTCGCAGTAGGCTTGGAGGTACTGCCGCAACTAACTTGAACATGAGTTAGTTGAAATTTAGATTCGGGAAGTTGAACTTGTTCACTAACTATAGCTTCTAAATCTCTATCAGTAATTTCTCGTTTTCTATCAGCTAGATCTTTGAAACGAGCAAAAGCATCATTCAAGTCTTCTCTACTTAAATCGTATCCCATCTCTTCTAATCTTGCTCTTACTGCACTTCTTCCGCTGAGTTTGCCCAATGAAATTTTATTATCATTCAAACCAACAGTTTTTGCATCAATAATTTCATATGTGAGTCTATTTTTCAGTACACCATCCTGATGGATTCCTGATTCATGAGCAAAAGCATTTGCTCCAACAATTGCCTTATTAGGTTGAACATTCATTCCAGTTAAGTTAGATACTAGTCTCGATGTTTTTGTAATTTCTTCTGTTCTTATTGCTGTTAGTGGAGTAGGTGAATCTGAGCTTCTTCCAAAAAAACTATTAAAAAAACTTTTCCTCACATGTAATGCCATTACTAATTCTTCTAGAGAGGCATTCCCTGCTCTTTCACCTATGCCATTTATTGTGCACTCTAATTGCCTTGCTCCGTTCTTTGCTGCCTCTAGAAAATTAGCAACGGCTAAACCTAAATCATTATGACCATGAACTGAAATAATAGCTTCATCAATATTTGGAACATTTTTATTAATATCAAAAATAAGCTTCCCAAATTCACTTGGAGTTGTGAACCCAACTGTATCTGGAATATTAATAGTTGTAGCTCCTGATGTTATTGCTAGTTGAATTACTTCATATAGAAATTCAGGATCACTCCTTGAGGCATCTTCACAAGAGAATTCAACATCATCAACTAATGATTTAGCATAACTAACCATTTCTGGAACTATAGAAAGAACATCTGCTCTTGTTTTTCTAAGCTTATGTTTTAGGTGGATATCGCTAGTAGCTATAAAAGTATGAATCCTTTTTTTAGGGGCTGGGCTTATAGCTTGATAACAAGCTTTTATATCATTTGTAGAGGCCCTAGCTAAACCACAAATTGTTGGACCATTTTCTCCTCCAACTACTTCTGCAATTTTATTTACTGCCTTAAAATCTCCAGGACTAGCATATGGAAATCCTGCTTCAATAACATCTACTCCTAATCTTGCAAGTTGATGAGCAATTGCTAGCTTCTCCTCAAGATTTAGACTCGCACCAGGAGATTGCTCACCATCTCTAAGTGTTGTATCAAAGATCAATATTCTACCTGGATCTTTGGACATTAGTTAAATACTTTTAACTATATATTAAGCTAATTAAAAAAAAATTACTAGATACGTATTAATTAAGTGATTATTTAGGAATCAAACTCTGATTATTTTTGGTTAAATTATTATAAATAAAAAGTATTTATATTTATTAAATAAAGTACTATTTATAAAAATAAATATTTGCCTACAGGTAAATCTTGATATTTCAAACGATTTTTAATCATAAACTTTAAAAAACTATGAATAGGCCTCTCCCTAATAAAAATTACTTAGGAAGATTGGCAATAGTTCTACATGCTCATCTACCGTATGTTAGAAAAAACGAAAAAAATTCCTTAGAAGAAGATTGGTTATTCCAAGCAATACTTGAATGTTATATTCCATTACTTGAAGTAATGGAATCAAGTAAAAAACAAGATGTTAGTAATACAAAATTAACCCTTAGCTTATCTCCAACCTTACTATCTCTGCTTCAAAATAAACAAATTCAAAAGAAATACTCATCTTGGATTAAAACAAGAATAGAATTTTTGAGTGACTTGCCTAAAAAAGAAAAAACTGCAGCTGAATTTCTTCTGAGAAATATTAAAAATAATTATTTATATTGGGAAAAATGTTCTGGAGATTTAATAGAAAGATTTAAAAAATTAAATTTGACTGGAAACTTAGATATTCTAACTTGTGCGGCAACACATGGATATTTACCAATCCTTAGAGAAAATCCTGAAACAGTGTTAGGTCAAATAAATACTGCTATTAGAAGTCATGAAGTTATTTTTGGAACAAGACCATTAGGGATTTGGTTGCCTGAGTGCGCTTATTATGAAGATCTTGATGACATATTACTTAATTGCGGAATTAGATATGCAGTTTTAGATGGTCATGGGATTTTGAATGGATCTCCAAGGCCAAGGTATGGCGTATATGCACCTATTTGTTCAAAAAAAGGGGTAGCTTTTTTTGGGAGAGATAGTGAATCAACATTGCCAGTTTGGTCTGCAAGAGAAGGATACCCAGGAAATCCAGTATATAGAGAATTTCATAAAGACCTAGGGTGGGAATTATCTCCCTCAGAACTACAAAAAAAAGGTATTCCAACAAGTAGGCCTTTAGGATTGAAATTTCATAGAATTACAGATAATAAATGTTCATTAGGCAAAAAGGAATTTTATTTAGAAGATGAAGCTATAAAAAAAGTTGAAGAACATGCTGACAATTATCTTTTATCAAGATCTAAACAATTAAAGAATCTTTCTTTATCAGCATCATTCGACCCCTTGTTAATTGCTCCATTTGACGCCGAACTATTTGGCCATTGGTGGTATGAGGGACCTAGATTTATTGAAAATATACTTAAAAAATCTGCAAAATATTTTATTAAGCTTACTAATTTAAAGGAAATTCTCCTTCAAAATCCTAACCTTCAAATCTGTGATCCTTCTCCTTCAAGCTGGGGGCAAGGGGGGTTTCATAATTACTGGCTTAATGATAAAAATGCATGGATAGTACCTGAAATCACAAGAGCGGGGGCTGTTTTTGTTGAATTATCTAGTAGGGAATTTAATGATGAATTTTCTATAAGATTATTAAAGCAAGCAGCAAGAGAGTTACTTCTTTCTGAATCCTCTGATTGGAGTTTCATTTTAAAGGCGGGAACTACAACTGAACTCGCTAAAGAAAGAATTGATAGACATCTTTTTAGATTCTGGAAATTAATTGAAATGTTAGAAAATAAATCTATTATTGATTATAAATTCCTCGAAAATATTGAAGAAGAAGATAAAATATTCCCTAATATAAGAATTAAAGATTGGCATTTATAATAATTTCATTTTATTTTTAACATCCCAAGCTTAACTTTTAAAGGTGAATTTATAAACATTTTACTCATTACATAAATTAGTTTAGGTAATGGAAGCGTGTTGGTTAGAAAACCCACCCATTCTTCCGTAGACAATTTGAAGAAATTAGAAAAGAAACTTCTTAATCTACTTTCATCAAAGCTCATTAATCTCCGGAGTCCATATTGGTAGAGCCTATGTCTTTGCGTTAATTCATATGGCCATAAGACTGACCATCCTTTAGTGGCTAATTCTAGTGAACTATAGTTTGGTTCTTTCAAAAAGATTGCTAATTTTTCAGCGAGAAGTGGAGCTCTTCTCAATAGAGATCCAATCATATATCCAGATGCGGGATGAACCATACTTGCGGCTCCTCCAAAGCCAAGAACAGATTGGTTTTTATATGGTAGTGGTACATTCATAGGGAATAAGCAATTCTCCTCATGAAAAATCTCTACTACTTTTATACCTTTTTTATTTAATCTACTTAAAAGTCTTTGTTTTAGATGGTCTTGTGAAAAAGCAGGGTAACAAGCTAATGATGTCTCTTCAACAAAATAAGTTTCCCTTCCTAAATCCATTGCATAAAGAAAAGAGGGCGGTTTCAACAACTCTTCATCATCTAAATGGTCAGAACGAAAATCCATTAAGACAAATTGATCTTTTTTTACAGGGGGAATAGAAAATTTACCGACTATTCCATAAGCAGCTTGCTGGGCGACTTCTTTTGAAAATGGCCTTTTAATAAATCTACTCTTGTGACCGCTTGCATCAATTACTAATCTTGCCTTTAGTTTTAACCCTGATAAACAAATTACTTCAGAAATTTTGTTTTCTGATTTAATTAATTTTGCAGTTTCATTCAACCATTTAATACCTTTGCAGGTCTTTAAAAGTTCATTTTGAAAAGCTTCCTGATTTATTAAACCATAATCATAACAATGTTTTGTGGGATTATTCCCTTCGTCCTTTATTCCATCTCCGAAATAGCTTACAGTTTTTGACCATCTATGAGATAACAAAGACGCTAAACCAAATTCCTCTAACTCAGAAGCCCAAATTCCATATGTGTTTTCCCATTTCTCATAGGGAGATTTAGTTGATATTCCCTTGATATTCAGATTTTGTTTAGCTAATTCTGAAGCTAAACATAATGCTGCGGGCCCAGAACCTAATATTAAGATATCAAGAGTTTCCATAAGAGCTTTCTAATCTAAATGTTTTTAAGTTTCTTCTTCATAGGAAATCAATTGATCTTCCTCCTCAATTTGTTCATGAGGAACCAACACAACCTCGGACAAATGATCTCCATCATCTAGTCGTTGTAATTTCACACCTGTAGCAGCTCTTGATTGTTGAGAAATCTTATCTGCATTAGTTCTTACAATTACACCTCTTTCAGTAACCAAAAGTAATTCTTCACCTTCTCCAAGAACCTTAAGACCGACGAGTGAATCATCTTTGATTCTGAATTTTATTGCTCTTAGTCCCATTCCCGCACGTTTTTGTAATCTAAATTTTGTAACTGGAACTCTTTTCCCGAGACCAAAAGCACTTGCCACTAGAACCCAAGGTCCAGATGAAGACTTACTTTCAAGATCTTCCTCATTCTCATTCTCAATATCTTCCTCGTCAAGATTTGCCAATTGATCAACCAGGTCACAACTTAAAACATCCATTGAAACAAGTTTATCTCCTTCTTTTAAGTTCATTGATTTAACACCTCTAGCAGTTCTACCAAGAGGTCTTAATTCATTAATATCTAATCTAAAGTGAATAGTCATACCTCTTCTTGACCCAATTAAAACACTATCTCCTTCTGTTGATAATCTAACCCAAGTTAAAGCATCTCCCTCCTCTAGGTTGATTGCTATTAACCCATTTGAACGTACTTTTGAAAAAGCGGATAGTGGAGTCCTTTTTATAAATCCAGCTTTGGTGAGCATCAACAAATAACTCTCGTTATCGAAAGAATCTACTGAAACAATAGAAGTAATTTGTTCTTCTCTTGGTATTGGGAGTAGTTGAACAGAGGGAGTGCCTTTCGCTGTTCTACTACTCATAGGTACTCGATATGCTGGAAGTGCATAAGCTACACCTCTATCACTAAAAAGTAGAAGAGTATCATGATCATTGCAGCTTATGAATAATTTAACTTCATCATCTTGTTGATTCTTTGTTCCAGCTTTACCTCTGGATCCCCTGCTGGTGGATTCGAATTCACTTACAGGCATTCTTTTTAAATATCCTGCAGAAGTTAATAAAACAACAGATCTTTCGTTAGCTATTAAGTCAATATCATCTAAGCCCCCGCCTAAATTGAGAATCTCTGTTTTTCTTGGAGATGAGAATCTATCATCTATTGTTATAAGCTCTTCAAGAATAATTTCATTTATCCTCTCTTTATCATTCAATATATTTTTGTAATCTGTAATTTTTCTTGTAAGCTCATCATGTTCTGCCTTGATTTTATCTGCCTCTAGAGCTGTTAATCTTCTTAATTGCATTTGTAATATTGCATCTGCTTGAATTACTGATAATTCATGGTTATTTTGCAATTGTTCTCTTGCGGAATTTGTATCTTTTGCAGATCTTATTAAATTTATAATGTTTTCCATAGCGTCAAGAGCTAAAAGAAGACCTTTGATAATGTGATCTCTCTCTTCTGCTTTTTTCAATAAGAAACTTGTTCTTCTTTTGATTGTTTCAATTCTAAATTCTAAAAATACATCAAGCATTTTCCTTAAAGAAAGGGTTGTAGGTTCTCCGTTGACAAGGGCTAAAATATTCGCACTAAAGTTATTTTGTAATGGTGTAATTTTAAACAAATTATTTAAAACAACTTGAGGATATGCATCTCTTTTAAGCTCAATTACAACTCTCATACCATCTCTATCACTTTCATCTCTAATATCAGATATCCCCTCTAATCTTTTCTCATTTACCAGATCTGCGATTCTTTCTATAAGTGCTGCTTTATTAGTTTGA
>QCTN01000033.1 GCA_003211135.1 Prochlorococcus sp. AG-673-L20
GAATTTATCATAAAATAATAAAAAAGATTTAGAAGGCAAAGATTTTTTAAAAAATTTATTAAATAATTTCCATATCAAGGTTATAAAGAAACCTAAAGAATCAGAATAATGCAACTTAATTACTTCAAAACCAGAAATATCACACAATTTTCTTAAACTTGAAATTTCGTATCTACGGTAATGACCTACTACAACATCCAAATTTGTCCAAAGAATCATCTTGGCAGGTAGATAAAGGTATAAAATTCCTTTTTCATTTAAATATTTTCTCATTTGAATTAGAGTTTCTTGATCGTTTTTGATATGTTCTAAGACATTTGATGAAAAAATTAAATCTACAGATTCAGAAACTTCTTTTATGTCTTTTAAATAATTAAATTTCCTTTTCCTTAAAAAATTAATATTATTGTCATCTATTTCAATACAAATAGGTTCTTTTTTATAAGATTTCCTAATAATTTGAGAAAGTGTACCGATACCTGCCCCGAAATCTATTATTTTATCAATTTTTAAATTATTATTTAATGCATCACTAACTATTGCTTTATTATAATTTTTCATTATTTCAATAGTTATTAGTTCTTCTGTACCGTTATAAATAGGGTTAAGTTTACTTTGCATTAAATAAAAATTATTTTTCGATTTTAAAAATTTTTTTACTAGAAACTAATCCTAATAATAATTAGCCAATTTTTTTAAAATTGATTATTTTTTTATAATAAAATAAATATCCATTATATCGATTATTTTGAAATAATTTATATCTATTAAGATAATTATAATTTGAAGGTATATTTAAAATTATTAGATATTGATTAGATATGATTGTTAAAAAGAAGTTAATGATTATAAAACTTGAAGTTCTTGATAGATAATCTTAGTAAAGAAATAAATTTAGTTATGCTTGCCCACAGATTAACAAAAAACGAAAAATGTAATAAAGTAATTGAGCTAAATAAGGGTAAAGTTATTCAAAATAAAGTAGAATGATAGAATGACCCCATATTTACTTTCTATATTAAAAGACCCAAAATCTGGCAAGTGTTTAACTTTAATTAATGAGAAATATGATAGTAATGGTAATATTATTTCTGGAGAACTAAAAACCTTTACAGGAGAACAATATAAAATTATTAATGGAATTCCAAGATTCTTAAATAATGCTCCAGTAAAAAGCGTAGAAGCATTTGGTAACCAGTGGAATTTCTTTAACTTTGTACAGTTTAAAAATGAATGGCTCAATCATACTGTCAAAAATACTTGGGGTGATACAAATATATTTAAAGGCAAAATCATTATTGATGCTGGAGGGGGAAGTGGCGCCCAAGGTAAATGGTTTTTAGAATATGGTGCAAAACATCTTATTATTTTAGATTTATCAAATTCACTAGATGATGTAGCAAAAAGAAATTTAATTGATGCTGATCCCAAAAAATATGATTTAGTTCAATGCAGTATTGACAACCCTCCTTTAAAGAGTAATTGCACTAAAGGTTTGATTTATTGTCATAATGTTATACAACATACACCTTCTGTAGAAAGAACTCTATATGCCTTATATGAACTTTTATCTAATGGAGGAGAACTAGTTTTCAACTGTTATCCCCTAAATGACAAGGGTTTAATAAGGTGGATAAGATTTCATATTATTTATAAAAATCTAAGAAGAGTTTTAAAAAGATTAACTTTCAAAAAAAGATTATATTATGTAAGGATAATATCATTTCTAAGGTTATTCCCGATATTAGGCTTTTTACTTGAAAAATTAAATTTCACACTTCAAGGAAATATACCAAAGATTGATGGTGAAAATTATATTAATCACTTAAAAAGAAGATATAAATCTACATTAGTGAATACTTTTGATTATTACGGAGCTCATACTTTTCAATGGCATTTAAGTAATAAAAGTATTAAGAATATTTTAAGTAATCTTTCTCCAAAACCATCAAGAATCATTAATAAAGAAAAATACTTTATACGCCCACAACCTATTGGTTGTGCTTTAAGAATAATAAAATAAAATCAGCAAATAACAAATTTATTTTTATCTAAGATGTTGAGATTAATAAAGATAAATTCCTAAAATATATAAAGAAATTAGAAAATATAAAATTTTTAAATTAAAGATATCTTTAAAATTATTTAAAATTTAAAAATGTTTTATTGCAGTGCTTTAGAGATATTTTCAAAAGTTCTTTATATTCAAGGCAATCTTTATTTATTTCTAATTCTTCATTATCAATACTATGAAATCTTGTCCAAAAATAATTACTATTTTTTTCTTTTAATTGATTCCAAGTTATAAAAAAAAATAAAACATGTTTTGCAGATCGGACAGCGATTTCATAGTTTTTCCCTGGATATATAGATTCTGTTAGAGCATAATCTAAATTTTTTTCGTCATTAAAAAGATCAATATTCAAATCACTAAAAAGAATATTAGGGATTTTCCTTATTTCCATAACTTTATTTTCATATAATCTTTGATTATTATTTTTATAAATGAACAGTACTTTTTCTCTCTCTTTACCAAGTAGTCCTTTTGTTTTACTCATGAAATTTACTCCATGATCAGAGTGTAAAATTATTGTCGCTTGATCATCATAAGAATTAATCTGATCATATAGAGACTTCAATTTTAAATCTAAATTATTGATACATCCTTTAAGAAAATTTATCTTTTCGTTATCATAATTTGCACTAATACTTTTAGAAGAACCTTTTATTTTCTTAAATTTAAAATCATTTATATTTGAACTTGTTTGGACAGATAATGGTTGGAGTTTATGAGCTTCATGTGTTTCAAAAAAACCTAAAAATAAATATTGCTTTCCATTAAAAGAACGGAGCTGTTCTATGGCTTCTCCTATAACGTAGTTTGCATCTTTTGATGTGGCTTGAATAAATCTATCAAAGCCTTTATCAAATCCCGAAATAGGGTTTAATTTTGGGACATTTGAACATGCAAAAGTTTTAAACCCATTTTCAGAGAGTTTATCTGCGATGGTTTTATCAGTTATTTGATCACAGCTTCTAGGCTTATAGACTAGATGCTCATTTGTATATTTTCCAGTAAATATTGATGCCATTGAAGAAAGAGTCCATTCAGCTTGCGCATAAGCATTCTTATAAAAGACTCCCTTTTCTCCAAAAAATTTTAATGTATTTGGCATTATTTCATATCCAAATTTTTCTATAAGCACTTGAGGGAAAGCATCTAACAATATATGTACTACTAACTTATTATCCTCTTTTGGAAAATTAATTATAGGTTTTCCTATTGTGAGATTTATATTGCTAGCCGTAACTCTTATAGAATTAAATTTAACTTTTGATTTTATGGGTAAATAATGAAATCTATTAAAGTAAATTAGTTGCACTTCCTTTCTTTGATCTAAAAATTCAATTGTAAATCTAAATTCGCTTGACTCTTCTTTGTAATTATCTTGAACTGCTGCAATAGGAAGAATAATAAAATTGGATTCCTCAAAAGATATTTTTTTAAATTGAAATTTTTTTAACTTTGTTACTTCATTACATTCAAAAGGTATATTTAAGTTCTGTCTATCCACCAATTTCAAGTCACAATAGGGTAATAAAAGTTTTTTATTATATGCTGAATTACAGTTATTATTAAAATAATATTGATGAGATTTTAAAGGATAATCTATAGGAAAAACTTTTCTATTTTGAGTATATTTATTAATCCAAATCTTATAAAATCTTAAAACTAAAATCCAAACTGATTTTTTTATTAACTTTTTAAAAATTTTAGAAAAATATGCCATATATCTAATTCATTTTTTTATTAAATATATAGGCGTTTATTTTTCTATCTATTACTTCCATTCTTTTCTTTGTCTCCGCATTATTAAAATCAAAAATAGTATCAATTTCGAGCCAAGGTTCAGTTGTTTTTATAGCTTTTAATTTATGTCCCATATTAATCATCTCTTGAAGTAAATCTGTCATATATGCATCTCTAATATCTTTATTCATTATCTTCCCATCTTTTAGAAAATAATTATAAGTATCCTTAAGTCTTTTTACTCCTAGAGCACTAAATTTCATTAATCCAATAAATTGTCCTTGTATTTCATCATAAGAATTTACCTTCTGACCAATATTTATTATTTCACCACTTGCATTAAGAATCAAAGATTCTAAATCATCAAGTGGATTGTCAAATCTTTTACTCCAATAATCTAAAAATTTAAGATCCACAACAATGGAGATATCTGATTTTGATTTAATTAAAGATTCCAAGATTTCTGGAGAATAAGCAATATCTCCATAGGATACAATTAAGTCTTCGTCTAATAGATTCTCTGCACAAAATAAAGAATACACCATATTTGTATTTTCAAATTCATTATTGAATATCACATTATATTCATTATTTATAAGTTGTTTGCCCAAGTATCCAGCAACAACATTAATATTATTAACGCCTTGTGATTTAAGTATATTTACTTGTCTACTTATTAAAGACTTATCAAGTATTTCTACAAGCGGTTTAGGTTTATTTAAAGTTAGAGGATTTAATCTTGTCCCCCTTCCTGCAGCAAGAATAATAGAATGCATTCATTTAATTAGGAAAAATTTTTGTGCAATTTTCGTTAATTTTTCCGAAAAAGGATTATCTCTCTCAGGATGCCACATCCAACCAGATAATGGCAATTTACGATGTAATATTGCTTCAATAGTGCCATCATCTGATATGGCAGTTACTTCATATTCTGAGGGACAATCTTTTATCCGGAAATTATGATAGCTATTAATTATGCTTGGAAAATGTATTTTATTATTTAGTGATTTTATTGAATGCATTAATTTTGAATGATTACTAACCTTCTCAAGAGTTATACCTTCAATAGAAGCTAACATTTGCATCCCTCTACATATGCCCAACAAAGGGATTTTGTTTTTTTTTGAAAACTCAATAATTAATTTTTCAGTAGAATCTCTATCTTCATAGATACCAATATCATTTCCTCCACTTAAAATTATTGCATCAGGCTTAATTATATTTAGCCAAACTAAAATACTATTTTCATTAAAAATATTATTTGGTACTGGAAAAGGAAGAGCGCCTAAATGTTGAATCCAATTTATCAATCTAATATCAAGTGTATCTCTTAACTCATTAATTTCTGGAAAGTACTCAACTCTTTGACTAATTACTAATTTTATTTTATTTTTCATTATTTCGATTTTTTTGTAATAAAATAAAAAAATTTTTAAATACAGGTTTGATCTTAAGATGATTTTTTTATTATTGCAATATGTTTTAGTAAAGGATGGATAATATAATATGGTTTTTCTTCTTGTTTAATTTCCTTAAAAAAAGATATACCTTTTTCAGAAATAATTTTTATAGCATTTATTAATACTCTTGCTCTTACTACAGAATCATAAATATGATCAATATTAATTTTATTTTTTGGAGGTTTGAATTTTTCCCTATATATTATAGGTCCACAGTCAATTTTTGAATTAAGAAATATAGCCGATGCAGCAATATAATCCTCTTCTAAAAGACTATAGTAATTAGTCGTGCTACCTTTATACTTAGGGAGATAACCACCATGAATATGCAGAAATTTTTTGTCCAAATTTAATATTTCATCTCTCAATATTCCTCCACCATATCCTGAGTAAATAACTATTTTAAATTCACTATCTTTTAGCTTTTCAACCAAATAAGTATTATTAATATCTGTTGTATTACAAATTGAATATGGGATTTTTAATCTTGAAAAAATATCTATCATTGATTCATTTAAATTAAAATCAACTTCTGGCCATAGTGGGTCAAAACTTTCTTGATTTAAAAATTGTTCATCTAAGCCACCAATATTAGAAATTTTGTTATTATTTTGCATAAATAATATCCAAGATGGCAACAATTGATTATCAGCCAAGATTTTTAAATATACTCTTGATCTTGAAGAATCTGCAACAATCATAGAAAATTTTATAATCATGGATTTATATCATTTTCAAGTAGAAGTTTATCTATACATTTCATCTCATAATTAATTACTAAAAAAAGCAAATAAACATCACAATCAGCTTTGATTTTGCTTTTATCGAGAGATAGTAATAGGTCATTTAACTTTAACAAGGTACTCAAAAATTGTTTATTATTACGCCTCAAATAAGCTAAACATAAACAATAAGAAAAGTATAAATAGTTTACAGGACTTAAATCTTTATTAAATCCAATCTTCAAATTTTTATCATATTTTTCATAAAAAAATTTATTTACTTCAAATCTTTGGATTATTTTATATATGATTTTTTCTTCTTTAGCCGTTAATTTAACTCTTATTTTATATATGATTTGTACAATAATATTACTTAAAGAGACCTCCTCCTCTTTCTTAAATATAGGTATTCTAGGTTTTAAAAAACTACTTGGTTTATCTAGATATGAGATTATAGCTTCATCAAAACTTTTTATTGGATCCAAACTAAAATCACTTAAATCTTCAAGTCTTTTTTTTCTATCTTTTCTATAAGCTATAAAAAAATTTTCTCCTATAAAGTTTGTATACATATATTTATGAGGTTTTAACAACCTATTTTCAGAAGAATAAATATAAGATTCCTGCATCTTTAAAATTTTTTAATTATTGAATCAGAATACTTTATAAAATCTCCTAAATTACCATTATTATTAATAATTAAATCCGGGCGATCTGGTTCAATAAAATTAAGATCGAGACCAGCAACATTTTTTATTAATCCTCTATCAAATTTTTTATAAATCCCTTTAGAATCTCTTTTTTTCAGTATTTGAATATCTGTCTTGATAAATACCTCATAATAATTAATTAAATTCTCTCTGCACCATTGTCTTGATTCAGGAAAAATAGAAAGTATGGAGGTAACCACATCAATCTCTTGTAAATCTAGGAATTTACATAATTTGCAAATTCTATCTGCATTTTTCTTTCTATCCTCGATACTATGGCCAATATCATTTCCATATAAATTTCTTATCAAATCACCATCTAAATGTACAATTTTTTTACCCTTTTCTCTCAATTTACAAACTATTTGATTAGCGAGAGTAGTTTTACCAGCACCAGATAAACCAATTATCCATACGATCATTTTAATGAGCTCCTAAGATTACACCTGACCCACAATCGAGGATTATTTTATCTTTATTAAGCAATGATTCAAATCTTTGCTCTCCACAACCTATTGCAGCTGGTATTCCGAATTCTGCGCATCTTATAGCCATATGCGAATTAACTCCTCCATATTTAGTTATCAAACCATGAATTCGCCTAGAAAATATCCAATCAAATCCAGGGTCAGCATTTTCAATAAGAATAATTTTATTGTTTAATTCTATATCTGTGTCTTTTGTATCAATAAAAATAGCTGCTGATTCTACTTTCTTATTAGTAATAAAATTAGGATGACTTACCTGAAAAGGCACTATAAAAACTCCTGAATCATCATGAAGAATTTGAGGCAACCTAATTGCAGTTGTTATTTTATGTTTTAGGGAATTAATATATGAAGTCTTTCTAAGTTGATCTTTATAATCGGTTGATGAGCTTTGAGATAAATGATTAATTAAAGTACTTATTGGTAAATGTGAAATCTCTTCTCTATTAAGACCTATTTCATTTCCAAAATTGGCAATATTTTCGATCAATCTGCTAACTTTTTTAGTGAAGACAAACTTTGCATATTCTCTCCCTTTAATAGCATTTTTACAATATTCAAATAATTTTTTACTATCATAATTTTCTATATTATTAGATTTGATAATCTCATCAATTTTTAATAATTGTACATTTGATAATTGAAAATTGTTTTTTGAATCTTTTTTAAATTTTAAATCATCATTCGATAGATCAAATTTTTCAAATTGATCATATCTTTTCGAAAGAATATCATATGTTCCAGGCCTAAGATGTCCATAATTCTGCATGAATTCAGACAAAGAGATTGTATTATTTTTTAATTTATTCATATCTATCAAAAGATCACTAGCTACTGTAGAAATACTTGAAA
>QCTN01000034.1 GCA_003211135.1 Prochlorococcus sp. AG-673-L20
TTGATACTTATAAGGGTTACAGAAAGTGGTTAATAAGTCTCTGTGAAAGTTTGCCTATTAATGAGGTAGCACTAGTTGATGAACCTACAGCAGCTGGGATAGGAATGAATGTTCCATTGGGTTCAATTATTATGATTATCGATATTGGCGGCAGTACAATCGATATGAGTGTAATTAAAACACAAGGTGGTGAAGGTAAATCTGCTCCTATTGCAGAACTATTGAAGTTTCAAGGAAATGACGTGAGTGCAATATCAAAGCAAAAATTAAGATGTGCTGAAATAATAAGCAAATCGGGTTCTAAACTCGGAGGCAAAGATATAGATCAGTGGATTGTTAATTACTTTTTACCATTAAATCAAGATGAGAGAAATCTTTCTATAGCAGAAAAATTAAAATGTAAGCTTAGTAGCCCAGAAATTGAATCTGAGAGAAAATACCTTATCTCATTGTTTGCAGAAGAGAATGAAAAAAAAGAATTTTTTTTGAGCAAAGAAATATTTGAAAAGATTTTGATGGAGAATAATCTTTTAAGTCACTTAAATGTTCTACTTAAGGATTTATTAAATGAAGCTCGAGGGAAATTTTGTAATGCAGATAATTTAAACTCTGTGATTTTGGTTGGAGGAGGAACACAAATCCCATTAATAAAAGAGTGGATCGCTAATGAGATTTCAGGAATACAAATCAAGTCTCCGCCACCGATTGAATCAATAGCAATTGGAGCTCTTGCTATGACTCCTGGAGTAAAGATTAAAGATATCTTAATCAAAGGAATATCCATTAGATTATTCAATAAAAGAGAACAAAAACATTTCTGGCATCCAATTTTTTACAAGGGCCAAACATGGCCTACAGAAAAACCATTTGAGTTAATTCTTCAAGCCAGTAAAGATTGTCAGAAAATTTTCGAGATAATTATTGGAGAAACTAAAACGAAAAGAGATTTTGATGTAATTTTTGAGAATGGATTACCAAAGTTATCAGAATTCCAAAATGAAGAAGAGGTTTTTAAATGGAATAAAAAACCTCTTCAAATAAATTTGAACCATGAGTGTAAAATTGGAGAAGATAGCTTAAAACTTTACTTTAGTATTAAAAAAAATTCATCTCTTTATCTCAGATGTCTAGATATTAATGAAAAAGAATTAGGTGAATTTAATTTAGGAAATATCTTTTAAACTTTATCCAAGAAGATACCCTCTTCACCATCAATTTCTTTTAGACATAAATGAACAGTTTCCTTTTTGCTAGTCGGAACTTTTCTTCCACAAAAATCAGGTTGAATTGGTAGTTCTCTATGACCTCTATCAATCATTACTAATAACATAATACTTTTCGGTCTCCCCCATAAAAGAAGAGCCTCAATTGCAGCTCGTATTGTTCTTCCTGTATAAATAACATCATCAATTAAAATAATATCTTTTTTTTCTATAGATGTAGGAAAATTAGTTGCCTCTATTAGACGAGTTCCAACTCTATTTTGATCATCTCTATAAAAAGTCGGGTCAATTATTCCTTTCTTTACATTAACTCCTGTTTTATCAAACATTTCTTTTCTCAAAACTTCAGCGAGATGAACTCCTCTCGTAGGGATGCCAACCAATAAGAGATTTTCTAAATTTGAGATCTTTTCTATTATTTCAAAAGTTAGGCGAGAGAGAGTTTTTCTTAGCTCATCTTCAGAAAGTATTATTATTCTTTTATCTGGATTGGACATGATTCATCTAAAATTAACTTTATTCAATATCCTTAATAAATTAGCAAAAGCTAACTAACTTACATATAAATTGTATGGAATAGCTTTTACGGCTAAATTAAAATTACTTCTTTAGAACCCTGCATTTTAATCAAGAGATGTCAAAGTTTAGCAGCAAGAATAGAAATAAAATAAATGTTCCTGAGAGTCCAGTGGTTCTCGCAATTCTTGACGGATGGGGGCATCGTGAAGAAGATTTAGATAATGCAATAAAAAATGCAAATACTCCAGTAATGGATTCTTTATGGCATGCATATCCTCATACTCTTATTAGTGCAAGCGGAGCTGATGTGGGTTTACCTAACGGTCAAATGGGTAATTCTGAGGTAGGTCATCTCACAATTGGATCAGGCAGAATCATTCAACAAGAACTTGTGAGAATTTCGAATGTTGTGAAAAATAACCAATTAACTCAAGTACTTGAGTTAAAGAAAATAGCTAATTTAATTAAGAAAAAAAAGGGCACCTTACACATAACTGGTCTATGTTCAGATGGAGGGGTTCATAGCCACATTGATCACTTATTAGGATTAATAAAATGGGCTTCTAAAGAAGATATAGAAAAAGTAGCTATTCATGTTATTACCGATGGTAGAGATACTCCAGCAAAAAGTGCTTATAAATATATAAGACAAATAGAAGATTGCATAAAAGAATTTAATACAGGAGAAATAGCATCCATATGCGGAAGATATTGGGTTATGGATAGAAATTTAATATGGGAAAGAACAGAAAAAGCCTTTATAAATTTAACTGATCCAGACGCTAAAATAACTGATATTTCCCCAGAAGATTATTTAAATAAAAGTTATAGTGCAAATATTACAGATGAGTTCTTAGAGCCTATAAGAATATCTAGAAACTTTTTAAAAGATGAAGATTGTTTAATCTGTTTTAATTTCCGTCCAGATAGGGCTAGACAAATAATAAAGGCTCTTTCGGAAAAAGAATTTGTTAACTTTAAAAGAAAAAGCATCCCTAATGTAGATATATTAACTTTCACTCAATATGAGGCAAATTTACCAGTTAAAGTGGCATTCCCTCCTGAGTCACTCAATAACTTTATTGGCCAAATAGTTTCAGAAAATGGACTTAAGCAATACAGGACAGCAGAAACCGAAAAATATCCTCATGTTACTTACTTTTTTAATGGAGGAGTAGAAGTCCCTTCTCCAGGAGAACAGAGACATTTAATTCCATCACCAAGAGTTGCAACTTATGATATGGCTCCGGAAATGTCTGCTGAAGAATTAACTATTAGTTGCTCAAATGCTATAAAAACTGGACAGTATTCTTTTGTAGTTATAAATTTTGCTAATCCTGATATGGTAGGACATACAGGTAATATGAACGCAGCTGTAAAGGCCATCGAAACCGTCGATAGATGTATAGGTAAAATAGTAAATGCTACAGGAGAAATGGGGGGCAGTATTCTTATCACTGCAGACCATGGCAACGCAGAACTAATGAAAGGTCCTGATGGAGAACCTTGGACAGCTCACACTATTAATAAAGTCCCCTTAATCTTTATTGAAGGTGAGAAAAGAAAAATTCCAAATATGGGGAATGATATTTATTTGAGAGATAATGCTGGATTAGCAGATATTGCTCCAACGTTATTGCAATTATTAAATCTTCCTATTCCAAAAGAGATGACGGGAAAATCACTTATTAAAGAAATCGAATTAAAAGGATTTAATAAAGTCGTTCAACATGTTTAAATTAGATATATAACAAATTCAAAATATGAGTCAAATATTAACTTGGATCTGGGTTAGCTCTGGAATACTACTAATACTTTTAGTTTTGCTTCATAGTCCCAAAGGAGATGGTATGGGAGGAATAGCAGCTAGTGGGAGCTCAATGTTTACAAGCGCCAGCAGCGCTGAAGCATCACTCAACAAAATAACTTGGACTATTTTGATTGTATTTTTATCTCTTGCAATCATTCTTAGTGCAGGTTGGATATAGCGGTATTAAATTTACCCATATTTAAAAATAAATATAAAAAAAGGGATCGTTAAAACAATCCCTTAATAATTAAAAATTTTAATTATTTAGTAGTCAAAATCTCCTCCCATTCCTGGAGCTCCAGCAGGTGCTGCATCTTTTTTCTCAGGCAAATCAGCAACGATACATTCAGTGGTAAGTACCATTCCTGCAATAGATGCTGCATTCTGTAATCCTGATCGAGTAACTTTTGCAGGGTCAACTATTCCAGCAGCGGACATATCTACATACTCTCCAGTAGCTGCATTAAATCCATCATTAAATGGTTTCGATTTGACATTTTCTGCAATTACAGCTCCATTTGAACCAGCATTTTCAGCAATTCTCATAAGAGGTGATGTTAATGAAGCCTCAACAATGTTAGCCCCTATTAATTCCTCTCCAGATAAAGCTTTATCAGCCCATACCTTAAGAATTGGAGCCAAATGAGCGAGAGTAGTACCACCTCCAGGCACTATTCCCTCTTCAACAGCAGCTTTTGTTGCATTAATAGCATCCTCTAAACGAAGTTTTTTATCCTTCATTTCAGTTTCAGTAGCTGCTCCAACTTTGATAACTGCAACACCTCCAGCTAACTTTGCTAAGCGTTCTTGAAGTTTTTCTTTATCGTAAGAAGAATCTGTTTCATCCATTTGCTTTTTAATCTGATCACATCTTGCAGTAACAGCCTTTTCATTACCCTCAGCGACTATAGTTGTAGTCTCTTTATTAATAGTAATTCTTCTTCCAGTGCCTAACATTTCTAAAGTTGCATTTTCTAATTTTAAGCCTGCATCTTCAGTGATTAGCTGACCGTTAGTTAAAACAGCCATATCTTCAAGCATAGCTTTTCTTCTATCCCCAAAGCCTGGAGCCTTAACTGCAGCAACATTAAGTACACCTCTCAATCTATTCACTACTAAAGTTGCTAGAGCTTCTTTTTCGATATCTTCAGCGATAATTACTAGAGGTTTTCCTGTTTTGGCAATTTGCTCAAGAACTGGAACTAAATCTTGTACTAGAGCGATTTTTTTATCGGTAAGCAAAATATAAGGCTCGTCTAAAACTGCCTCCA
The DNA here is from genome assembly GCA_003211135.1 of Prochlorococcus sp. AG-673-L20. Classification (GTDB taxonomy): domain Bacteria; phylum Cyanobacteriota; class Cyanobacteriia; order PCC-6307; family Cyanobiaceae; genus Prochlorococcus_A. Next base: position 4,824 of record QCTN01000034.1, read on the forward strand.
TACGTTCAGTATCTGTTGCAAAATATGGTGAAATGTAACCTTTATCAAATCGCATTCCTTCAGTAACTTCAAGTTCAGTAGTCATTGATTTTCCCTCTTCGAGAGAGATAACTCCCTCTTTACCAACTTTATCCATTGCATTAGCAATCATTTCACCAACTTCCTCATCATTTCCTGCTGCTATAGTTCCACATTGAGCTATGGCCTTGCTATCAATAATAGGCTTTGAATTCTCTTCTATTTTGCCAACCAGAAATTCTGTGGCTTTATCAATACCTTTTTTCAGAGTAATTGCGTTAGCACCTGCTGCTACATTTCTTAAGCCAGCTTTTACCATTGCATGAGCTAAAACAGTAGCGGTAGTAGTACCATCACCAGCAGCATCATTTGTCTTTGAAGCAGCTTGTCTGATTAGAGCAACACCAGTATTTTCAATATGGTCCTCTAATTCAATTTCTTTTGCGATTGTTACCCCATCATTAATGATTTGAGGGGCGCCAAATTTTTTCTCTAAGACGACATTTCTTCCTTTTGGTCCTAGCGTTACAGCTACAGACTCAGCAAGGATATCAATGCCTCTTTCAAGCGCTCTACGAGCTTGCTCGTTGTAAATAATTCTTTTAGCCATGTTAGGCAAGTAATTTAATAATAAGTTTTAATAATATTTGAAATAAATAAATTAGCCAACTACAGCCAAAATATCTTTTTCTGAAAGTAAGACGTACTCATCTCCTCCCAATTTGATGTCAGTCCCAGCATATTTGCTGTATAGGACTTTATCGCCAATACTCACTTCTGGAGTTTGTCGAGAACCATCGTCGTTAAGCTTCCCAGGACCAACCTGAGCAACTTCTCCTACCTGTGGTTTTTCTTTAGCTGAGTCGGGCAAAAGGATGCCACCAGCAGTTTTTTCCTCAGATTCGGAAACTTTGATGAATATTCTATCTCCCAGTGGTTTGACTGTAGAGACTGTAAGTGAAACAGCTGCCATAGATTAATGGTGGATCATAAATGCGACGCTATGCGTCAAAGGGTCTGGAGAGAGTATTACTCAAACCGTATGATCAATAACATAATCTGTTAAGCAGCAATTAAACCACTCTTTAACTGTGCGGTTGGCCGAACCCAGTTAACGAATATACCCTCGGGATGGTAATATTTCGCATTATGGGCTGTTCTTTAATCAGCTAATCCTCACCAAGTCAATAAAAAATGGTAGCAACTCCATCAACTTCAGCACCAGCAAAAGGTGTAGTACGTCAAGTAATAGGTCCAGTTCTGGATGTGGAATTCCCAGCTGGTAAATTACCAAAAATTTTGAATGCTTTACGAATTGAAGCCAAGAATCCTGCAGGGCAAGAGATAGCGCTTACAGCAGAGGTCCAACAACTTCTTGGGGATCATAGAGTTAGAGCAGTTGCGATGAGCGGCACAGACGGCCTTGTAAGGGGTATGGAGGCGACTGATACAGGGGCGCCAATATCAGTACCTGTAGGAGAGGCGACTTTAGGAAGAATTTTTAACGTATTAGGAGAACCAGTAGATGAGCAAGGTCCAGTAAAGACATCAGATACCGCGCCAATACATAGATCAGCACCTAAATTAACTGATTTAGAGACTAAGCCTAAAGTTTTCGAAACTGGAATTAAGGTTATCGACTTATTAGCACCTTATAGACAAGGTGGAAAAGTTGGTTTATTTGGAGGTGCTGGCGTAGGTAAAACAGTATTAATCCAAGAGTTAATTAACAACATTGCTAAAGAGCATGGTGGTGTATCAGTTTTTGGAGGAGTTGGTGAAAGGACTAGAGAAGGTAATGATTTATACGAAGAATTTAAGGAGTCAGGTGTCATCAATGCAGATGATTTATCTCAATCTAAAGTTGCGTTATGCTTCGGCCAGATGAATGAGCCCCCAGGTGCAAGAATGAGAGTTGGCTTATCAGCATTAACTATGGCCGAACATTTTAGAGATGTAAACAAGCAAGATGTACTTCTTTTCGTAGATAATATATTTAGATTTGTACAAGCTGGCTCTGAAGTCTCAGCTCTGTTAGGAAGAATGCCTTCTGCGGTTGGCTATCAACCAACACTAGGAACTGATGTTGGGGCATTACAAGAAAGAATCACATCAACTTTAGAGGGTTCCATTACATCAATTCAAGCAGTATATGTACCAGCGGATGATTTAACTGATCCTGCTCCCGCAACAACTTTCGCACACTTAGATGCTACAACTGTTCTTGCCAGAGGTCTTGCTGCAAAAGGTATTTATCCAGCAGTTGACCCTCTAGATTCAACCAGCACAATGCTGCAACCCTCAGTAGTTGGTGATGAGCATTACAAGACTGCTCGTGCGGTTCAATCAACCTTACAAAGATATAAAGAGCTCCAAGATATTATTGCGATTCTTGGATTAGATGAATTATCTGAAGAAGACAGATTGACAGTTAGCAGAGCAAGAAAAATTGAAAAATTCTTATCTCAGCCTTTTTTCGTAGCAGAAATATTCACAGGAATGTCTGGTAAATATGTAAAACTAGAAGATACAATTGCTGGTTTTAATATGATATTAGCTGGTGAACTAGATGATTTACCCGAACAAGCTTTTTACTTGGTAGG
>QCTN01000035.1 GCA_003211135.1 Prochlorococcus sp. AG-673-L20
TTTTTTAAATCAACTTCTCTTATTTCTACTTTGATTTCGCAAATTAATAATGCCCATCTAACTCGAATTGCATATGGACATCTACGAAATGAATATAAAATATCTGTTGTCATTTTGTAAAAAAATAAAATTTTTTTGATTCTTTTAGTATTATCTACATAGGAATAACCTTAACTTTACATCGAAAATGGCGGGATATGTTTACCTCATAAGAGTTGGAGATCTTTATCGTATTGGTAAGACAGATAATCTGGATAAGAAAATTAGAAAACTCAAGCCAGATGAATTACTAACTTCCATAATGACTAAAGAACCTGAAACACTTGAAGCCAGGTTATTGAGAAAATATAAATCCCAAAGAATTCCTGAAACGGGATATTTGAAGCTCACTAAAAGACAAATATCTGAATGTAAAAAACAATTTGACTTAAAAGGAAATTTACCGCATACACTTGATGCTGAAGTTTCCATAACTTTATTTGCATCCTTTTTATTATTTGGAATAAATTTTTTAATTCTTAATTACTTTAATGTTGGGTTTTTAAGAAATATTTCCTATTCATTCGGTTTTGCTTCGATACCTATGATAATTTTGTTTCTTACAGGTAGTTTTGGAGGATATTTTTCTGATGATTTATCTCTATTTTCGTTATTGACAAATCGAATAAAAGGTTTATTTATAGCTATTGCGATGATAACAATGGCTTTTTTAATGTTCAGACTAAATTAAATTTCATAATTACAATTTAAGGCTATTTCAAATGGAACTGACTGCATTGGTAATTTCAGTATTGTAGAACATATTTCAGCTATATCCCCTGGTTGAGTCATTTTTGACTTTTCTAAGGATGATATTTTCTCAGCCATTTTTGTATTAACCCAACTAGGACAAATAGCAGTAACTCTAATATTTTCTTCCCAACCCTTGTTCTTCATTGTTTGACAAAGACTCATTAAAGCGAATTTTGATGAGGAATATGCTGCTAAATCTCCCTTAGACCTTTTGCCGCTCATTGACACTAAAACGATAATTCTTCCATTATTTGATTGACTTAAGTGTTTCCAGGAAAGTCTGCATAAATGCCAAATGGCTAAAAAATTTATATTAAAAGTATTTAAAATCTCTTCTTCATCACCATCTTTATATAAAAAAGGAACTTTTGAAAGGACTCCAGAACAGTTTATTAAAGTATCAAAACCTCCAAATTTACTAACTGTATTTTCTATCCATTCTTTGGCGGAAAATTTATCTAATGCATCATATTTATTTAGGAGTATTTTTTCATTACTCCAATTATTAGGATCAATAACGCTTCCTTTAACAGACTTTAAATCTCTTAACCCAATACTAATTCTATTTCCTGCTTTTAGTTCTTTATGTGCAATATTTAGTCCAATCCCGCTACTAGCTCCGCTTATCAAAATAGTTCTCATTTTAATTTTTAATTATATATTTGGTAAAACTATCCTCAATAACATTCTTAGTTCTTTACCGTGCATAATCATTAACCCTTTTTTTACACTCCAAGGGGCCTTTATAAACATTATGCACATTGCATACACTATTTCTCTTAAGGATAATGTATCAGTTAAGAATCCATACCATTGAGTTTTAGGTAATTTAAAGAAACTACCAAAAAATTCTCTTAATAGTTTTTCATCGAATCTCATAAGTTTTTCCAAACCAAATTGGTAGATTGATTTCTTTCTTATTAATTCTTTAGGCCATAAACTCTCCCAGCCTTTTCTAGCAATATGATAAGTACTTAATTTCTTATCATTCATTGCAGTTGATATAGCTTTTGCCACTAGTGGAGCTCTTCTTAAAACATTACCAATTAGATATCCTGATGCTGGGTGAACCATTGAAGCTGCTCCACCGTACCCCAGTACTTGTTGTTTAAAGTCTGGGATAGGCATATTCATGGGTAAAAACAAACCAAGTTCTTCATGTTGCATGCTAGTAATTGAGATGTTTCTGTAAGAAAGTCTTTTTTCTAATCTTTCTTTTAAATTCTCCATTGTTAAAGGATTTACTAAACCAAGCGAAGTCTCTTCAAGAAAATACTTTCCATTTCCCATATCCATTGCATAGAGAAAAGTAGGGGGTTCTTTTTTTTGCTCCTCATTTAAATGGTCATTACGATAATCCATCAAGACAAATTGCCCTTTTTTTAGTGGAGGCTTACTAAAACTTCCTACTATTCCGTAACAAGTCTGCACTGCTAATGGTCCACATGATTTTAATTTAAGAAATACAGGGTCATATCCTGTCGCATCTACAACTAATCTTGCTGAGTAACTTTTCCCATCACTAGTAGTAACAATACTTTTATTTCTCTGAAAGTGTATCTTCTCTGCAAAACCTTCATGCCATTTAATGAAAGACTTATTACATTCATTTAACCAGTAACTATGTAATTTCTTCTTATCAAATAATCCATAATCTAAAGAATGCTCAGTTGCTTTATTCTCGTAGTGATGTTCCTCAAGAGAACCATGCCCAAAAAAACTAACTGTATTTTTCCATCTATATTCAAGTAAATCCTGAAGCCCAAGTTGATCTACTTCTTTTCCCCAAATCCCATAAGTGTTTGGCCAAGGCTCGTCAGGACCATTAGGGGAAAGAACCTCTACATCTAATTTTTCTTTCCCTAAAGCTGAGGCAATCGCCATCCCCGCGGGTCCTGCACCTAAAACTAGTACATCTGGCAATCTTTTGGAAGGCATTAACTATAAATTCTGAAGTTAAAAAAGTTTTTGAAAAAATAAAAAATATCTAAAACTTCATTCTTATAATTCATTCAAAAGTTTTATAATGAGAATAAATTTTATAATAAGCAAGAGACTCTATAACTAGTCCTTTTGTTTTGAGTGTTTTAACAATAATTTATAAGAAATTAAAAGAAAAAAATAATATATAATTTTCTTACTATAAATAATTGCTTGTTTAATACATATGATAAAAGATAAAAATATCTTAATAACAGGAGGTAATTCTGGGATTGGTTTTTTTACAACAATTAACTTGTTGAAGACTCAAAATAATTTATATATCCCAATTAGATCATTATCAAGAAAAGAGGAATTTTTATTAAAACTAATAAAGTATTTTGATAAAGAATATCTACAAAAATATTTGAATCTAATTGATAATATTGATTTATCTAATTTGGAAAATATTCATAAAGTTAGAGATTTTTTAATCAGAAAAGATGTTTCTTTAGATGTGGTTATTTTAAATGCAGGCTTACAATATACCGGATCTTTTTATCCTAAAGTCTCAAAACAGGGGGTTGAACTAACATACGCTGTTAATCATTTCGCACATTTTTATTTGGTTAATGTTCTTATAGAACTAATAAATAATAAAAATGAATCTAGGATAATTATTACATCATCAGATGTTCATGATCCAAAGAGTCCAGGAGGAAATGTTGGAGAGAAAGCAGGTTTAAATAATTTAGTAAATTTTAAAGAGGAAATTACAGGAAAATATATAAATTTTAATTCTGATAGAGCTTATAAAAATAGTAAATTATGTAATATTTTATTTGCTAAGGAACTTTCAAAAAGATTACAAATTAAATCTAGTAAAATATCCGTTATTTCTTGGGCTCCTGGTCTTGTAATTCCAAATGAGGATTTGGGTTTTTTCAGATATAGTAGAAAATTTAATATCTTTGGATATTTTGTTTTTGCAAGTATTGCAAAAAATATTTTAGGTATTTCGGAAAATGTAGAAAATGCAGGAAAGTTACTTTCTGAAATTGTTTTTGATACCGATTTCAATAATATTAAATACTTACATTTAAGCAATAAGCTTATCTTTTACAAAAAACATAAATTACTTAAAAGTGAAGTAAGTGAGGAAGCTAGTAAAAAAGAACTTGCTTTAAGACTTTGGATTTTTAGTGAGGATTTGTGCCGATCATTTGGATTCGTTTCTCTCAATATTTAAGGTTTGAGTTGGGAATGCAAATTCTATTTTATTTAAAGAAAATTCTTCAATAATTCTTAAGTTGATACTTTGTTGTGCTTCCATAGCAGCTAAATAATTATTGGTTGGGATGTAATAAACTAGTTCAAAATTAAGACTGAAGTCTCCAAAATCTGTAAAGTGACATCTATCAAAAGAAGCATCTTTAGTTTCTTCAATGATTTTTTTTATTATTTTTGGAATCATTCTCATCAGGGATGGAGAAGTTTCATAAACTACTCCTAATTTATGAACTAGTCTCCTTTTCTTCATCTGAGCATAATTTGAAATGATCCCATTAGTTAACGCACTGTTACTCATAACTATTACTTCTCCGTTAATACTTCTTATTCTTGAAGATCTTACCCCTACTCTCTCAACCATTCCTAACACGCTATCGGACTTTATAAATTCACCTTTCTGAAAGGGTTTATCAAGCAAAATTGTAATGTATTCAAAAAATTCTTGCACTGGATCTTTTAATGCTAAACCGGCGCCGATTCCACCTGCACTAAGCAAAGCCCAAATTGCGGTCATTTGTACTCCTATATTTTGTAAGAAAAATATTGATCCTATGGTCCACGTAAAAGCCTTAATTAAAGGTGTTAATGATGAGATCATTGAACTAATTGAGGAGTCGTCAATTTTTGCTGTAGATTCTGTTAGCGATCTTATTAATACTTTATTTAGAGCTTTAATAATAATTATTAATATAAGTAATTTTTGTATATTTAATATTACAGATATAAAAGTTATTTCATCAGTGAAAAAATAATCAATTGCGAAATAGGCTGAAAGAAGAAAACCTATTGGTCTTATTATTCGAGTAAGT
>QCTN01000036.1 GCA_003211135.1 Prochlorococcus sp. AG-673-L20
AACAAATGCTGGAGAAATAACAGTTTTAACAAAGTTCCTTAAAAATCCTAAAGGACCAAGTGATAAAGAAGAATTATCTCTTTATGTTATGAGAATTAATTGTAATGATAAAACATTTAAAGATACTTCAATTAATGGGATCCCACAGTTCGGTTCAAAGTGGCAAACTTCAAATAATGATGAGCTTATTGATGTTGTTATTGAAAAAGGTTGTTCTGAAAGAATAAATTAATGACTAAAATTAATATTTCACGAAAATTAAGAATCGCAATTGCTGGCTTAGGATTTGGAAAAAAAATTCATTTGGAAGCTTTAAAAGAATCAGATTACTTAATTCCAACTGCAATTTATCACTATAAAAAAGAAAAAGGACCATCATTAGAGAAAGAAACCGGTTTAAATTTTTACCATGATTGGGAAAAATTAGTTAAATCTAAAGATATCGACGGTATAATAATTGCTACATCTCCTGAATCAAGATTTAAATTAGCAAAGGAAGCACTAGAAAATAATAAACATCTCTTATTAGAAAAGCCTGTTGCCTTAACTTCCGAAGAAATTGAAGAACTCCAAAGAATATCCTTAATTAATAATTTGAGTGTTTGCGTAGATTTTGAATATAGAGCAGTGCCTCTTTTTCTACAAACCAAGAAAATAATTGATGAGAATATTTTAGGTAAAATTTATTTAATTAAGCTTGATTGGTTAATGGGCAGTAGATCTGATCCCAAGAGAGCATGGAACTGGTATTCATTAAAAGAAAAAGGGGGAGGAGTAATTGGAGCTTTGGGAACTCATGCATTCGATATGTTGAACTGGTTTTTTGGAGAATCGATAAAGGTATCTGGAAAAATATCAACATCAATCAAAGAAAGATATTTGCCTAATTCCTCCAAGATATTGGAAGTAACAAGTGAAGATATTTGTATAGCTAACCTTGAAATAACTAATTACGATAGCACTCTTACACCATGTCAGGTTTCATTATCCTCGATATCAAAAAATGGAAGAGGATTTAGTTTGGAAGTATACGGAAGTGATGGTTCACTTTTCCTTAGGAGTGAGAATCAAAAAGATTATGTACATGGTTTTAATTTAAAATTTTCAAATAAAGAAGATAAAACATATAATTTGCCTGCTGATCCTCTCTACAATTTTGATAAAACCTGGTCTGATGGAAGAATTGCACCTGTTAAGAGAATTCACAAATTATGGGCTGAGAGTATCATTAATCAAACACCCGTAATCCCTGGATTGTCTGAGGGACTTACTAGTCAAAGAGTTTGTGAAGCAATAAGAAGATCTTCTGAGAGTGGTATTTGTATAAAAATTTAGCTGATTACATTGCTGAGTAACAAATATAACTCGATTAAGTATTGAATTGATTTTATTTTTTCTTCATATTCTGGAAAAATCAACTGAACCGAAATTTTAAAGAATGGCATTAAATTACTACAAAAATGAGCTTAAAGAAAATGCTCAAAATTTAGCTTCCAAAGGTAAAGGAATATTAGCTGTAGACGAATCTACTAAAACAGTAGGGAAAAGATTGGCAGGTATTGGAGTAGAAAATACTGAAGAGAATAGAAAAGCTTATAGAGGAATGCTTTTCACCACTGAAGGTCTTGGGAAATATATAAGTGGTGCAATTTTATTTGAAGAAACACTTTTTCAGAACCATCAGGATGGCGAATCAATGGTACAAAAGCTAAATAAATTGGGAATCATACCAGGTATTAAGGTTGATAAAGGTTTGAATCCTCTTCCAGGAGGCGGAGACGTAGAAACATTTTGTTCTGGTTTAGATGGATTAGTTGAAAGAGCAGCAAAATACTACGAGCAAGGAGCAAGATTCGCAAAATGGAGGGCAGTTTTACAAATAACAGAAGATGGTTGCCCATCAAAATTATCTATACAAGAAAACGCATGGGGATTAGCAAGATATGCTAGATCAGTTCAGGAATCAGGCTTAGTACCAATAATTGAACCAGAAATTTTAATGGATGGTGATCATACTATTGAGAAAACTGCCGAAGTTCAAGAAGAAGTTATTAAACAGGTATACATAGCTTGTCAGGCTAATGGAGTTTTCCTTGAAGGAACACTCTTAAAACCTTCAATGACTGTTAATGGAGCTGAGTGCCAAACAAAAGCTGATCCTATGAAGGTCGCTGAAATGACAATAAGAACAATGGAAAGATGCGTACCTGCATCAGTTCCTGGAATTGTTTTTCTGTCTGGAGGTTTAAGTGAAGAAGCTGCTTCAGTGTATTTAAATAATATGAATACTATTTATAGAAAAGCTTTATGGAACGTTTCATTCTCCTATGGAAGAGCTCTACAGCATTCTTGCTTAAAGGCATGGAAAGGAAGCGAAACAGATGCTGGGCAAAAAGCTTTAATTGCTAGAGCTCAGGCAAACTCTGAAGCTTCAAAAGGTTCATATGTAGCAGGATCTCAACCATCATCTGATGAGCAATTATTTGTTGCTGGCTATACTTACTAAAATAAAGAAAAAAGAAAATATACACTTAGGTATTTAAATAGTTTCATATTTTTAGTGATTTGTATATCTAATGACGTGACATTTGATACCTCTATATATTAAACTCTCGGAACATATTGCTTATTTTTTCTTAAGCATCTAATTAATTTTTAATTATGGCCCTCGTTCCACTGAGACTACTTTTAGATCACGCAGCCGAGAATGGTTACGGCATACCAGCTTTTAACGTAAATAATCTTGAACAGGTTCAAGCAATTATGGAGGCTGCTTACGAAACTGATAGCCCTGTAATTCTTCAAGCTTCAAGAGGAGCAAGAAATTATGCTGGAGAAATTTTCCTTCGTCACTTGATCCTTGCCGCAACAGAAACTTATCCAAATATTCCAGTTGTAATGCATCAAGATCATGGTAATGAGCCATCAACTTGTTATTCAGCAGCTATTAATGGTTTTACATCAGTAATGATGGACGGATCTTTAGAGGCAGATGCAAAAACACCCGCAAGTTATGAATATAATGTCGCAGTAACAAAAAAGGTAGTAGATTTCGCTCATTCAGTGGGAGTTAGTGTTGAAGGAGAATTAGGTTGCTTAGGATCTTTAGAGACAGGGAAAGGTGAAGCTGAAGATGGTCATGGATTTGAAGGTGAACTTTCAACAGATATGCTTTTAACTGATCCTGAAGAAGCTGCAGACTTTGTAGCGAAAACTAAAGTTGATGCTTTAGCTATAGCAATAGGAACAAGTCATGGGGCATATAAATTCACAAGAAAGCCAACAGGAGAGGTTCTTGCTATAAGCAGAATTGCTGAGATCCATAAAGCCCTACCAAATACTCATCTTGTAATGCATGGTTCAAGTTCAGTTCCTCAAGAATGGTTAGATATCATTAATAAATATGGTGGAGAAATTCCACAGACATACGGTGTACCTGTAGAAGAAATTCAAGAGGGAATTAGAAACGGGGTAAGGAAAGTAAATATTGATACTGATAATAGACTTGCATTTACAGCAGCAGTTAGAGAAGCTGCTTTTGCTGACACAGCCAACTTCGACCCAAGACATTTCAATAAACCTGCTAGAAAATACATGAAGCAAGTTTGTTTAGATAGATATAAGCAATTCTGGTGCGAAGGTCAAGCAAGTAAGATCAAACAAAGCAGCACAAATTATTACGCTGATCTTTATGCCAAAGGAAACTTAGATCCAAAAGTGAAAGCAGCAGTTTAATATTTAAGCAGAGATAAAATAAAAAAAGACCTCAATATTCGAGGTCTTTTTTTATTGAGTAATTAAAGACTTCAAAGTATAGAGACCATCTATTCCGCCAATAGATTCATCACAAGCTCTTTCAGGATGAGGCATTAATCCTAAAACATTTCCTTTTTCATTAGTTATACCTGCTATGTCAGAGGTAGAACCATTAGGATTAGTTTTGTATTTCAATGCAATTAAATCATTATCAGTAAGTTTTTTAAGAGTATCTTGATCGCAATGATAACGACCTTCTCCATGAGCTATTGGTAATTTTATATTTTGTTTTTCGTTTAACTTTTGAAACCAGCCCCCTTTTGAAGTGATCACATTCAAGTCAACATCATCACAAATGAAATTGAGATTTTTATTAGCAACAAGTGCTCCGGGAAGAAAACCTGATTCAGTTAAAATCTGAAACCCATTACATATGCCTAATACACGTCTTCCGCTTTTAACAAAGTCATGTAAAGAATTTATTAATGGAGAGAATCTTGCTATTGCTCCACATCTTAAATAATCACCATAACTAAATCCTCCTGGCAAAACAATTGAATCAACATCATTCAAATCAGATGATTCATGCCATAAGAATTTTGTTTTAATGTCTAAACAACCTTCTAAAGCCCAGGAAACATCACGATCACAATTAGAACCTGGGAAAACGACAATACCAACAGTAAAACTAGCCATTTATAATTTATTTATTGAATACTCATAGTCTTCAATGACTGTATTAGCAAATAATCGATCACATAATAATTCAATTTTTTCTTTAATATCTTCTTCGTTACTTTGTATTTTAACTTCAATCATTTTTCCTATTCTTAAAGATTTAATTCCTGCGACTCCAAGTTTGCTGGAAGCAGACTTTATTGCCTCTCCTGCTGGATCAAGAACGGAAGGTCTTAACCTTATAAAAACTTTAACTTCAAATTGATCCAATTGAAAAATTATTTCTAATAGAAGAATAGTTTAAATTTTAATAAAAAAGTACTCTTAATTAATA
>QCTN01000037.1 GCA_003211135.1 Prochlorococcus sp. AG-673-L20
AGGAATTGATTTATCAGAATTACTAGTTGGTAATTTTTTCTTTACTTGTGGTGAGTTATTGATTTTTGCTTGAGTATCAATTAATTCTTCATCGAGAATTTCATTACAAAGGTCTATGCATTCATCACAAATATAAACCCCTGGACCAGCTATAAGTTTTCTAACTTGATCTTGTGATTTACCACAAAAAGAACATTTTAGATGGGCGTCGAATTTAGCCATCGATTATCAAAGCTTGTGTAGAATAAAAAGAGGTTTAATATCCCTTACTTATTAGGATTGCTTATAAAATTAGATTCGTCATCATATTCTTAAAATATTTCTTTTACTTGTCATTTTTTATGACTTTATCAATTAGTCCATATTCAACTGCTTCTGCAGGTGATAGAAAATAGTCTCTTTCAGTATCTTCATTAATTTTTTCTAAAGATTGATTAGTATGTTCTGCTAAAAGAGAATTTAATGTTTTTTTGAGAAATAGTATTTCTTTTGCTTGTATCTCAATTTCAACTGCTTGGCCTTGAGCCCCTCCAAGTGGCTGGTGAATCATTATTCTAGAATTAGGTAAAGCTAACCTTTTTCCTTTCGCCCCCCCCGCTAAGGAGGAAAGCCCCCATACTTGCAGCCACGCCAAAACAGATTGTTACAACATCTGGAGAGATTTGCTGCATCGTATCGTATATAGCTAATCCAGCAGTAACAGAACCCCCTGGAGAATTAATATATATTTGTATATCTTTTTCAGGATCTTCTGCTTCTAGAAATAATAATTGTGCAACCAACGAATCTGATACTTGATCATTAATCCCGGTACCTAAAAATATTATCCTTTCCCTTAATAATCTTGAATAAATATCAAATGCTCTTTCTCCTCTTCCAGATTGTTCTACTACAGTAGGAACAGCAGATTTCGAGTTTTCAATAACATCGTGAGAATTTATTGAGCTTTGGATTAAATGTTTTTTTTCAGAATACACTTAGTTGGTCTCTTTCTTTATCTAATTTAAGGGTTTTTTTGGTGATTAGTTAAATTTTTTATAAATTAATTTTTTTCTTTTTTATTTACCTTGGGTTTACTTTTAGTTTTAACTCCTTTTTTTGTAGTTGATTTTGTAGTTGATTTTGTAGTTGATTTTGTTGTTTTTTCACTTATTTCTTTCACTGCTGAATTTTCTTCAAGCCAAGTGATCAACTTTTCTTGTAGGAGATCGTTACGAACTACATCTTTTAATTTCTGCATGTCAATTTGTTTTGGTGATTTAGAAATTTCATCTTCGTATTCCTTCATTTTCTGATCTATTTCTTCATCCTTGACTGTAATTTGTTCTCTTTCTGATAATGCTTTTAAAGCCAAATTTCTTTGAACATTTTTTTCAGCTTGAGGACGAGTTGATTCTGCTAAAGATTTCACTAATTCTGGAGTAAAAGTTGATTTAATATCCATGCCTTGTTGAGCAAATCTTTGTGCTGTTTGTTCAATATTATTTCTAACTTCAATATCAATCATTGCTTTTGGAATCTCGGCATCTAACTCTTTGGATAGTGCATCCATTAAAGCTTCAACTTTTATATTTTTTTGAGTATTATCAAAATTATCCTTTAGTTGTTTTTCTATATCTTTTTTTAGTTCTTTTAATGAATCTTTATTTCCGGATTGTTTTGCAAAATCATCATTAAGTTCTGGCAATTCTTTTTCTTTAAGATCTTTGAGACTAACTTCAAAGATTGCTTCTTTGCCTCTGGAATCTTCATGAGAATAGTCTTCAGGAAATCTTAGAGTAAGAGTTTTATCTTCATCAATTTTCATACCAACAATTCCCTCAACGAAGCCTGGAATCATTTTGTCTTTTTCTAATTCAAGATCCATTGAATCACTAGATCCCCCGTCAATTTCTTTTTTGGATTCTTTGTAAACCCCTTTGAAACTAACCACCGCGATATCACCTAACTTAGCAGGCCTGTTACTAACTGGAATAATATTTGCTAGTTGATTTCTTGACTTTTCTAAAGCTTCATCTATGGATTTGGGGTCAAACTTAATTTTTTTAATCTCAACTGATAGACCTTTTGATTTCTTTAATTTCAATTCGGGCGCAACATCGGTTTGCAGAGTAATTTTTAAAGCTTTTTCCGGATTAAAAATTTTTAGTATTGATTCAAATCCATCAACTAATTCTGGTTCACTTAGTGGCTCTATTGATTCCATCTTTAAAGCCTGGTTCCAAGATTTATCAATTATTTTTTCTAGGGCAGAGGCATGTAGTTGAGTAATGCCGATTCGTTGTATCAATACTTGTTTTGGAATTTTGCCAAGCCTAAATCCAGGAATTTTGGCCGAACGACTAATTGAATTTATTGTCTCATTTACGCATGATTTGCATGTATTAGATGGTATTTCTAATTCAAGTGCGACTCTACTTTGGGGAAGTGTGGTTGTTTTTACTATTAATTCTTCTTTAATCATGTTTGAGTTTTTAAAATTATTACAATAGGCAGAATCTTAATTATTCCACATTAAGTGATTTCCTTGAAGTTAACTTTTTTGATACAGTAAGAAAAATATTTAATCTTATAATTTTTTAATTAATATAGTGAGAAATTCTCCTTTTTTGCCAAATAGACCATTAAAAGTAGCTGTTTTAGGTTCTTCAGGTGCTGTTGGATCTGAACTACTTAAAATTCTTGAAGAAAGAGATTTTCCTATCTCAGAATTAGTTTTGCTTTCATCTCAGCGGTCAGAAGGGAAAATAGTCAAATGGAAAGGAGAAGAAATTATCACTAAAAAAGCTTCAAAAGAAGAATTTTTGAATGTTGATTTAGTTCTTGCTTCCGCAGGTGGAAGTATTTCAAAAAAATGGTTATCTACAGTTAAAGATCAAAATGCTGTACTAATTGATAATTCAAGTGCATTCAGATTAGAAAATGATGTTCCTCTTGTTGTTCCTGAAGTAAATGCTTGTGAAGCTTTAAAGCATAATGGTGTTATCGCTAATCCGAATTGCACAACAATATTACTGACTCTGGTTTTAGCTCCTTTGAATAAAATTTCTCCGATTAAAAGAGTAATCGTTTCAACTTATCAATCAGTAAGTGGAGCTGGTCAATTAGCAATGGAGGAATTACAGTTTTTAACTAAGAAATATTTGCAGGGAGATCCGAAAGAAAGTGAAGTCTTACCATATTCATTAGCATTTAATCTCTTTCTACATAATTCACCAATGCTTTCAAATAATTACTGCGAAGAAGAGATGAAAATGACAAATGAAACCAGCAAAATACTAAATATTACTGATTTAAAACTGTCTTCAACATGCGTTAGAGTTCCCGTGCTTAGAGCTCATTCTGAATCAGTTAATGTTGAATTTGATGATGTTATCAAACCTTCTTATGCTATTAATCAATTGAAAAAAGCTAAAGGTTTAGAAATAATAGAAGATTATGAAAAAAATAGGTTCCCGATGCCAAATGATGTGATGGGAAGAGATAATATTGCGGTAGGAAGAATAAGAACTGATATTAGTAATTCTAATGGATTAGAATTATGGTTATGTGGAGATCAAATAAGGAAAGGAGCAGCACTTAATGCTGTTCAAATAGCAGAATTATTAATTGCAAAAAAATGATTCCCAACAAAACTAAATTTTCTAATCCATTATTCGGAAAAATTTTGACAGCGATGGTTACTCCATTTAAAAAAAATGGTGCAGTTGATTATGAATTAGCTATTAAACTTTCTAATTACCTTTGTGAAAATGGCTCTGATGGAATTGTGCTTTGTGGGACCACAGGAGAGTCTCCAACTCTTACATGGGCTGAACAACATAATTTGTTTGTTGCAGTAAAAGGTTCTTTAAATTCTAGATCTAAAGTTATTGTTGGTACAGGTAGTAACTGTACTAGTGAGGCTATAGAAGCTACCCAAAAAGCTTATGAATTTGGCGCGGATGGTGCTTTAGTAGTTGTCCCTTACTATAATAAGCCCCCTCAAGACGGTCTTTATAAACACTTTAGTTCTATAGCTAATGCAGCTAGTGATTTACCTTTAATGTTGTATAACATTCCTGGAAGAACTGGTTGTAGTTTATTGCCCACCACTGTAAATAAACTTATGAATTTCCCAAATATTCTCAGTATTAAAGCAGCAAGCGGTAGAATAGAAGAAGTGACAGAGTTAAGGGCGGCGTGCGGCTCTAAACTTTCAATATATAGTGGCGATGATTCATTGTTGCTTCCTATGTTATCTGTTGGTGCTGTTGGTGTAGTAAGCGTAGCTAGCCACATTGTTGGGTTGCAGCTTAAAACTATGATTGAATCATTTCAAAAAGGTGAAATATCTATTGCTCTCGATATTCATGAAAAACTGCAACCACTTTTCAAGGCACTATTTGAAACTACAAATCCAATTCCTATCAAAGCAGCTTTAGAACTACAAGGTTGGCAAGTTGGTTCTCCTAGGAATCCATTAACGCCTCTTATTAAAGAAAAGAGAGAAAGCTTACTTCAGATAATTCAAAATCTGTCTTTGTAAATACTTTTTTTAACGCTTTAATAAAGTTACTTTGACTTTAATAACCACATTTTTTGCTTGTTAAAATACTTTTATTATGAATTCAAATCAAATCAAATCAAATAATACTCAAACCTTATCTCAAACAAAAAGATCAAATGAACCTGCTTTAAAAATT
>QCTN01000038.1 GCA_003211135.1 Prochlorococcus sp. AG-673-L20
AGCAACTTGTAAAGCTCTTATGGCGGTTTCCCTACCTGAGCCAGGGCCTCTAACTAATACTTCTATTTGTCTCATCCCTTGATCAAGCGCTCTTTTAGCTGCTGCTTCAGCAGCTGTTTGAGCAGCAAATGGGGTTCCTTTTCGAGCACCTTTAAATCCACTAGCTCCAGCAGAAGACCAAGAAATTACATGTCCTGAAGTGTCAGTAATAGATACAATGGTGTTATTAAAAGTACTTTGAATATGTACTACACCATTTGGTACATTTTTCTTTGATTTCTTTGAGCCTGTTTTTTTTACTGGAGCTGCCATAACAATTTAGGTAGATAAGTTTAGTTTCTGTTTAAAAAGAATTTATTTTTTCCTTCCAGCAACTGTTTTTCTTGAGCCTCGTCTAGTTCTAGCATTAGTTCTAGTTCTCTGTCCTCTTACAGGCAGACTCATTCTATGTCTTCTGCCTCGAACACATCCAATATCTTGCAAGCGCTTTAAAGCCATACCCTCTTGTCTACGCAAATCACCCTCTACAGTAAAATCTTCTGCAGCCCCTCTCAATTTTTGTACATCACTATCTGATAAGTCTTTTACACGAATATCAGGGTTAACTCCTGTATTTGAGAGGATTAATTTTGATCTTGTTAGACCAATTCCATAGATGTATGTAAGTGCAATTTCAACTCGTTTTTCACGAGGTATGTCAATTCCTGCAATCCTGGCCACTTGTTTCGAATTAGTAAAAGGTTTTTAATTTAATATAGTCAAAGATTAACCTTGACGCTGTTTGTGTCTAGGGCTAGCGGTGCAAATAACCATTACCCTGCCGTGCCTACGAATCACACGACATTTGTCACACATTTTTTTACTGAGGCTCTAACCTTCATAAGGTTTTCTCATTAAAATGTTAATTTCTTATTGTACATCATCATCAAGCCATTTTTTGTTTTATATCAGCAGAAATTGTTTTTAGATCGCCATCAGCGTTGATATATTTTAATAAAGAGAGATCTTTGTAGTATTCAATCAATGGCTCTGTAATTTCCTTATAAATTTTTAATCTTGTTTTAATAGTTTCTTCATTATCATCTTTTCTACCCCTAATAAGTAAACGCTTTATTAAAACTTCGTCTGGTATATCTAAATAAAATACGATCTCTAAAGGTTGATTTATATTTATCAATACATCATTTAGAGAATGCACTTGAGACAAATTTCTAGGATAACCATCTAAAATCCAACCTTTATTATCTTTATCCAAATTCTTTTTAACAATTTCTAAAACTAATTGATCACTTACAAGTTCCCCCTTATTCATAATATTTTTTACTTGTTTACCCAATTCAGTACCCAAGTCAATTTCTGTTCTTAATAATTGTCCAGTAGATAAATGTAAATAAGAATTAGCTTCACTTAAGAGGGCAGCTTGAGTTCCTTTACCTGCTCCAGGTGGTCCTAAAAATAGTAAATGTTTTTTCATTAATTATTAACTAATCCCTCATACCTCTGAGAAATAACATAAGTTTGAATTTGTTTAGCAGTATCAATTGCAACTCCAACAAGAATTAATAGTGAAGTGGCTCCTAAACCTTGAAAAGTTTGAACGTTAGTCGCTCTTTCTACAGCCGCAGGAATTATAGCTACTGAACCTAAAAATAATCCTCCTAATAGTGTCAACCTATTTTGAATGCCTGACAAGTAATTGGCGGTATTAGAACCAGGTCTTACGCCAGGAATAGCGACTCCCCCCTTTTTTAAATTAGATGCTACATCTACTGGATTGATGGTAAGAGAAGCATAAAAGTATGAGAAGCCTAAAATTAAAGCAAAAAATGTTAATGCATATGGCCATGGATTGGAAGAACCAGGATTCAAACTGCCAGCTAATTTAATCAAAATTGGATTATTAGTGACATTTGCAACTGTAATTGGTAAAAATATCAAGGCAGATGCAAAGATAATTGGCATAACTCCTCCAGCATTCAACTTTAATGGCAGATAACTTTGTCTTGTTGGAAGTAATGTAGAATTACCAATTTGTCTTTTTGCACTTACAATTGGTATTCGTCTTGCTCCTTCTTGAACAAAAATTATCCCTACAATTGTTAGTAAAAAGACTCCAAGTAAAACAGCTATTCCTAGAACATCACCACGATCACCAGTTTGTGCTTTTTCAATAGTTGAACTTAATGCTTTAGGTAATGAAGAAACGATATTTAAAAAGATTACTAAGGAAGCTCCTTGTCCTATGCCTTTTTCTGTAATAATCTCACTAAACCACATTACTATCATTGATCCAGTAACTAATGCAATAGCAGTTTGCAAAATAAAAGTAGGTTGACTTAATCCAGCCTCAGCGTAAGGCCAAAGAATATTAGCAAAAATAATACTTTGCAAAAATCCCCACCCTAAAGAAACATATCTCGTTATCTGAGCAATTTTTCTTCTTCCTGCTTCACCCTCATTTTTTTGTAAATCTTCGAGAACAGGTAAAGAGGCCGTCAAAAGTTGAATAATGATTGATGCATTAATAAAAGGAAGAATACCTAAGGCAAATATTCCTAAGGTTGATATTCCACCCCCAGTAAAAATATCTAAGAAACCAATAAGTTGGCCTCCTCTATCAATAAAATCTGCAAATTTATCTGCATTTATTCCTGGTATTGGTATATAAATACCTAATCTCACTAAAAGAAGAAGTCCTAATGTTGTTAAGACTCTATTCCTTAACTCTTTATTTAAGAATAATTGAGAGATTATCTCTGAAGCACTAGGATTTCTACTTTTGTTAACTAACATCGGTAAATGAAATTAAATTATTAAGTAAATTTATTGATTATTAATAATTTCGCAAGATCCACCCGCTGCTTCTATTTTTTCTTTAGCAACTTTAGTGAATGCATGAGCTTGAACTTTTAATTTTACTTTCACTTCTCCATTACCTAAAATCTTAAGAGGAAATTTCGGCTTGAACAACAACTTTTTTTTCACAAGTGAATCTATGTTGACAACTTCACTTTCTTTGAAATCGCTTAACTTACTTAAATTAACTATTGAGAAATTTTTTTGATTAATAATTTCAAAGTGTTTTAATTTGGGAACTCTTCGATAGAGAGGCATTTGACCACCCTCGAATCCTGGGCGCGTAGGTCTTCCTGATCGAGATTTCTGTCCTCTCATACCAAAACCACAAGAAGCCCCCTGCCCAGCTGCTATACCCCTACCTTTCCTTAATTTTTTCTTTCTAGAACCAGTGTTTGATTTTAGTGTATTTAATGTTGAAGTCATAATTTTCAAGAGTAAAGCTGTTCAAGAGAAATACCTCTCTCTCTAGAGGCAGATTTGTGTGTTCTTAATTGGGAAAGAGCAACCATTGCAGCTCTCGCATTATTTAAGGGAGTTTTACTACCCAATCTTTTAGCCAAGACATTTTTTATACCTGCTAATTCTAAAACTGTCCTTATTGAGCCTCCTGCAATTACCCCAGTACCAGGAGCAGCAGGCCTAATCAATACATTTGCAGCTCCATCGCTACCTATAGATAAGGTAGGTATTGAGTTGTTTGGTGTTAAAGGGACTCTAACAAGATGTTTTTTTCCGTCTGAAACTCCTTTTCTTACTGCTCCAATAACATCCCCTGCCTTCCCGACTCCTACTCCTACTTGCCCTTTCTCATTTCCAACAACAACAATTGCTCTAAAACTCATTTTTTTACCACCTTTTACTGTTTTAGATACCCTTCTGATTTGAACAACTCTTTCTTGCCACTCAGAATCTCTTTCATTTTTAGAATCACCTCTTCGATTTCTTTTTCGATCATTATTACGATTACCTCTCCTCTGCTCATTAGGGTTAGATGAAGGGGCATTCTCAGTCTTTGACTGATTTTCTTGTTTTGTTGGAGTATCTGTCATGATAAAAATAAATATTTAGAAATTCAAGCCTGCATCACGAGCTGCATCAGCAAGAGCTTTAACCCTGCCATGGTAAAGATTACCTCCTCGATCAAAAATAACTTGCTTGATACCTTTCTTAATTGCTCGTTTAGCTAATAATTTACCTACGGTTGAAGAAGAACTGCAGTTAGAAGAGAGTTTAGCTGAATCCTCCTTAAGTTCTTTATCTATAGTAGATGCAGAACATATTGTTTGTTGTGCGTCATCGTCAATAACTTGGGCATATATATGATTATTAGAACGGTAAACAGCTAACCTTGGGCGAGTTTTATCTCCGATTAAGTACCTCCTTAATCTTTTATGACGTTTTTGAGTTTGAAGTTTCCTTGAAATTTTAGCCATGATGTTAATGCAATTATTTTTTGCCGGATTTACCAGCTTTTCTGATGATTCTCTCATCTTGGTATTTTATCCCTTTACCTTTATAAGGTTCTGGAGGTCTGATTGATCTGATTTTTGCTGCTTCGTTACCAACAATTTCTTTATCAATTCCAGTTACAGTTACGTTTGTATTACTTTCAACCTTGTATGTTATACCATCGGGGGGGGTCATTTCTACTGGATGACTATATCCAGCACTTACTACTAAATTTTTCCCTTTAACTTGAGCTCTAGATCCAACTCCTACAATTTCTAATTTCTTTGAATAACCTTCAGTAACTCCTTGCACCATATTTGAAATT
>QCTN01000039.1 GCA_003211135.1 Prochlorococcus sp. AG-673-L20
TAATTACACTAATGGTTCCTGATGGGCCAATAAAAACATGCCAAATTTGGTTTCCAGTTATTGATAGATTTGTTCCAAAGAAAGTTGTAAAAATAATGCCAAAGATTGGGTAAGCAATAAAGATCCAATCTTTAAACATTTGTTGCCAATTAATGATCAAGAATATACTAATAATTACTTGTAATGAGAGAGCAATCGTTTTATCAATTAATATATAGGAAACTATTGAGCAAAAACATAGGACGATATTTGTTCTAATAGCAAATTTATTTTTCATAACTGATATTGTTAAACTTGTTAAGCCTAATGCAAGAAAAGTATAAAAAAACCAATTAAAGAGAGAAGAATGATCTACATAAATCCAATTTGTTTTTGTATGATCAATCATCTCAAACATTGAGGCCAAACCTAAAAAAATAAAACCAAAGGGAATAAGAACATGGTTTTTTATATTTTTAAATTTATTAATTGATTTTATTCCAATAAATATCGGAACAATTACTGCTTGCAAATGTGCAGAAAATAAGAGAAAGAAAAACAAATTTATTTTAATATCCTCAACTTATTTTAAATTTAAATTAAATATGAAGGTTTAAATTATCTCAAAAGAGATATATACCATTGACCAACTAAGACAATTAATAATGTAAGAACCAGGGGAAAAGCAGGATAGCGAGTTTGAAAATTTGCTGGTGGCCAAGGAGACCATGATATGAGTCGCCCTTTAGGTTCTTTTGAAGAAATTATTTTTTTTGTTTTATTGGTACTTGAAGTTTTTGTATCAAATCCTTTTTCCATATTTATATCGAAAAATAAACTTTAACAAAAACAAAAATAAACAGTGTATTTAAAAACAAATAAGATCTGTATTAGATTACGATTTGAATAGTCTTGTTTTTAATATGGGAGAAGCTAAAAGAAGGAAAGATTTGGGTTTACCTCCTAGAGAAAAAGAATTTGTTTTACCCGAATTTAATAAAGATAAGGTCAAGCAGAAAGTTAGAAATACTTTATATAAATATCCGATTATTCCCTTCGTCTTTTATGGTGTTGCAATTGTTATCCTTTTTGTTGGCGTATTTAGTGTCATTAAATACTATAAGTAATGATTGATTATTTTTTTTGAATAAATAATAATGTGGGAATTAGAAAAGATTGCAAAAGTTTTGAAATATAGAATGTTGAAATCAGAAGAAGGATTAGATAATAAACCCTCTATATTATTCTGTGGAATGGATTCCTATCAAAAGAGAGATCTTCATAGCGAAGCAAAAAAAGCAGGATTCAAACCTGTATATTCAATGAAGCATCCATCAATAAAAGTCTTAATGCAAAGATCATCATCAAGAAA
Source organism: Prochlorococcus sp. AG-673-L20 (assembly GCA_003211135.1). Lineage (GTDB taxonomy): Bacteria > Cyanobacteriota > Cyanobacteriia > PCC-6307 > Cyanobiaceae > Prochlorococcus_A. The sequence goes on from QCTN01000039.1 coordinate 1,352, forward strand.
AATAGAAACTGATAAGTTCAAAACGACCACTATCGACATAGAACATTTTTGGTATATGTGTAGACATCTTTTATGAAAAATGATTTATTAATATTTAGATGTATGAAGCAAGCGCGCTAAGAGTTAATCAATAAAACCTTAAGATCAAACAATAAGTAGTTCTATCATTTAAATAGAAATCCTCAACTTAGTCAGTCATCGACAGACTCTAAAGAAAACTAGAATTTAAAAAGTTAGTAGTAGATCATTAGTAACAGTCACAACAGTGACAACAGGATCCCTTCAAAGTTGCAATTTAACTATACTTACTTAATCAATTGGGTAAAATAAGGTCAATAATTTTTTTTCGAGAAAATAACTAAATTTCAAACAATTAAAAGGTAACTTTGACAAAATGGCTACTAGAATAAATAAATATTTAAGTGAAGTCGGTTACTGCTCTAGAAGAGTAGCAGATAGTCTAATTGAAGAAGGGAAAGTAACCATTAATGGTGAAATTCCTGATATGGGTACCAAGGTAGAGGAAGGAGATCAAGTAGAAGTTGAAGGTCAAAGAATAGAAAAATCAACGAGGCAAGAAAAAATATATTTAGTCTTTAATAAACCTGTTGGAATTGTTTGCACAACCGATAAAAGAGTAGAATCCGACAATATCATAGATTTTATTAATTATCCTACAAGAATTTTTCCAATTGGAAGATTGGATAAGCCTAGTGAGGGATTGATTTTCTTAACTAACGATGGAGATATCGTAAATAAAATACTCAGAGCAAGAAATAATCATGAAAAAGAATACATCGTAAGCGTTAATCGGCTCATTAATAGAGACTTTATTCAAAACATGAGTAACGGCGTTAAAATACTAGATACCATTACTAAGAATTGTTTCGTAAAACAATTGGGCCCAAAAAAATTCAGAATCATACTCACTCAAGGACTTAACCGTCAGATTAGGAGAATGTGTGAGTCCCTAGGATTTAGAGTAAAATCATTGAAACGTGTAAGAATTATGAATATTAAGTTAGACATATCAACAGGAGAATATCGCGAATTTACCAAAGAAGAATTCTTAGAATTGAATAAATTACTCGAAAACTCCTCAAAAACATATGACTAATCAAAAATCCTATGTTTCCAATAAAAAAGTGCTTTTGGTTTCCCAAAAACACAAGTCAACTTCTTCTAATTTTTAAATATGGCGGAGAGGGTGGGATTCGAACCCACGGTACCGTTGCCGGTACGCTAGTTTTCAAGACTAGAGCCTTAAACCACTCGACCACCTCTCCAGGTGATAGCAAATTTTAAGCTAACTTAATAATTTTAGCAGAGGGCATATCAAAGCTGAAGTATTTTTTATATTTGTATTTTGGAAATAAAATACTAACCCATTACAAGTCCAATTCCTATTAAAGATACTGTAATTATTAGTTTTGCTGAAGAAAGAATAGTCCCAATAATTGCTGTAGTACGTGCTCTCGTTTTTTGAAATATTCCCGCAATACCTAAACCTATAGCTAATAGATCGAGAAAGCCAAATCCAAAAATAAATAAACCCAAAATAATTGCTCCTGCAGATTCCTCATCTATTCCTCCGTAAGTATTTGATTCCATTACACCTGCAATTATAAAAACTATAAATAAACCTATAGCAGCAAATATAGAAATTAATAATGAAGCAATTCCTAATTTTGATTGACCATGCCTTTCCATAATCTAAAAAACCTTTTTGTTAAGATTAAACCAAATAACTTTATTTATAAAGTTATTCTCTATGTCTGTATATTTTTGAATTAATAACCAACCCACTTCAAACTTTTTGAATAATCTAAATGAATGGCCACTTATTAAGAATCTGTTAACGTAATTATTGCTTAGATTGCTTGCAAATAATTATGTGTCTTTGAGTTTTCAAGACTAGAGCCTTAAACCACTCGAATACCCCTCCAAAGAGTTATTCAGTTGTATCCGAACTAGATTCTAATAGCATAAGAAGTTATTCATAGTCTATGAAGTCAAGCTATAGCAATAGCTTGAATTAGTTGTATTATATGGACATCTAATGAATCTTCCGTAATGGGTTTAATTAGGAAAATAGTCAATTTGATTTATTTTATCTTTTAATTAAAAATATACCAATTATTAATTAAGGCCTCATTAAAGGCGTGACCATTGTTTCGATAAGTAGAGGTGGGTCCATAGCTTGAGAACCTTTATGATTAAGAAATACTAAACACCTTTCCTTATTACCTTTAATATTTGCTCTTTCATAAAAAGGAGCTGTATCTCTTTGCATAACACTTAGCATAGTGCTTATTTTCATTGGATATATAGAATCTGTCATTGAAGGAATACTAGAAACTCCAGAAATATTATTTAACCCAAAAGGCATTGTAGCCAAAGGACTTAATGATTGAACTTCTGATTTATTTGTAAGTTTTTTAACCAAAGGATCATTTTTGTATTCATAATAAAAACCTTCTTTATTTTCAAGTCTGGAGCCTTGAGCCAAAGACTGTCTAAAATCAGGGTCAAATATTTTAGGATAATCCTTTTTTTGTAATTCCTTGTTTTCTGTAATGCTAGTTAAGCAGTCAACATTATATTTAGCAATAGTAGAATCAGGATATATTAATTTAACTTTTTTCCATATTTTCAATGCATCATTAAAATTTCCATCTAAAACTGATCTAGATGCCTCAGTTAAACCAATATTACTGGTGTTTACTTTCATAGTCGATCTATAAAATTTTATTGCATCGTTAATTAATACAGCATAGTTTGTTCCTGTTTTATTCACATCATTTGATTTTAAAGCCTCACCACGACCGTGTATTCCTATTAGTTTGCCACTTGAATTAAATACACCGCCTCCACTCATACCTACATATGTTTTTGATGAATAACCCAATGAATACCCATCTTTAATTGAACTGTCATTTCCCATGGTTTGTATTACACCAGGAGAGATACGGGCTTTATTTACAATTGAGGAGTCTGAAAGAGGATATCCCAAAACAGATACTTTTTGTCCAACTAGTATTTTATCTGTCTCTATTTCAGTAAGATAAAATTTTTGATCTGGATCCTCAAGTTTTTTTTTGTCTATTAATACAAATGCCAGATCGTAATCTGGCATGAATAACGATTTACTACTTTCGATATAGATAGATTTATTGTTATTAGATATAATCTCAATTTCTTCTTTGGGAGACATCCCT
>QCTN01000040.1 GCA_003211135.1 Prochlorococcus sp. AG-673-L20
TAAAAGAATTTTTTTAATATTACCAATATCAAAAAATTTTATGATTAAATTGTCAATATTAATTCCTGCCTTTAATGAAGAAAGAACCATAATTGAAATTTTGGAAAAAGTAAATAATGTTTTTTTAGATGGGATTGAAAAAGAAGTTATTGTAGTAGATGATTGTTCAATAGATAGTACTTATAGTTTGTTAAAAAAAAACAAAGGTTTATATACAAAACTAATTCGGCTTAATCAAAATGGAGGTAAAGGGGCTGCTGTAAGAAAAGGACTTTTAAGCTGCACTGGAAATTATATTTTATTCCAAGACGCAGATCTTGAATACGATCCTAGTGATTATAAAAAGCTAATTGAGCCCGTTTTGAGATTTAATGCTGATGTAGTTATAGGTAGTAGAATGTCTTCATCTCAGTTAACGAGAGTTTATTATTTTTGGCATAAATTCGGTAATAAATTTATAACCTTTTTATTTAATATTCTTAATAACACTACATTTACTGATATTTATAGTTGTTACCTACTTTTTAGATCTGATCTACTAAAAGCAGAGAATTTAGTTTCCAATGGATGGGAGCAGCAAGCAGAGATTCTTTCAATCATCATATCGAAAGGAAATTCTTTTTATGAAGTCCCAGTAAATTATTATGGTAGAACCTACCAAGAGGGAAAGAAAATAAGAGCTCATCACGCTATTGCTGTATTATTAAAAATATTTACAAAAAGATTTTTTCCTTAAAGTTTGGTATCTGTTACATGAAAATCGATCCACTTACAAAAAAAGAGATGAACTCATGGCCCAAAGAGCCTTTAATTAATTTATCATCACCTTTTGTAGATGAGAGAGGTTCTATACAACCATTGGTAGATTTAATGATGAAAAGTGCTGTCATGATAAATTCAAAAGCTGGTTCTTTGCGAGCAAATCATTATCATAAAACTGATTGGCATTATTGTTATGTTATATCAGGCCAAATTGAATATTTTTATAGAAAATTTAACTCAAAAAAAGAACCTGAAATAATAATTGTTGATCAAGGTAGTATGGTTTTTACCCCACCAATGGTGGAACATTGTATGAAATTTCCTGTTGAAACATTATTCTTAACTCTTTCAAGAAACCCTCGCGACCAAGAAACTTATGAAGCTGACGTTGTTCGTGTTAACTTAGTTGATGATCAAGATTCAATTTCTTGGAAACCTAATGATAAATAAAAAAAATGATCATAGTAAAAATATGTTTTGCAGATTGTGTAAATCTTCTAGACTTAAAAGTGTTTTAAGACTTGCTTCAACACCCCCAGCTAATGCATTTATTTCAAAAGAAAAGATTGATATAGTACAAAAAAGATATCCTTTAGAATTATTTTTTTGCGAGGAATGTTTTCATGTTCAGCTAACTGATATTGTGAATCCGATAGAACTTTTTGAGAATTACGTATATGTATCCGGTACTTCAAATGTATTTGTAAAACATTTTTCAAATTATGCGAAGAATATAATTGATTGCTATGCGCCTTCTTTAGAAAATTATATTTTAGATATCGGGTCTAATGATGGAACTTTATTAAAATTTTTTAAAAAATTTGGTTACAAAGTGCTTGGAGTAGATCCTGCTACTGAGATTTCTAAAAAAGCAAATGAAGATGGTATAAAAACTATAAATCGATTTTTTGATATTGAAACCTCAAATCTTATCAAAGAAGAATTTGGTGAGGCTTCTTTAGTTACTGCGAATAATGTTTTTGCCCATTGTGATGATTTATCTGGAATGACTGATGCTATATACAATTTACTTTCAAATGAAGGATTATTTATCTTTGAAGTTTCTTATCTAATTGATGTTTTTGAAAAAACTCTTTTTGATACAATTTATCATGAACACCTTTCCTATCATTCAGTAACTCCATTAATAAATTTTTTTAAGAAAAAAGATATGGAATTATTAGATGTAAAACATGTTAATACTCATGGAGGTTCTATTAGATGTGTTGTGAAGAAAAAATGTGGGAAAAGAAAAGGAAATGATTCTTTAATAAATTTTGTAAATTTAGAAAATTCATTATCTATGAATAAAAGTGAAACTTTTTTGAATCTTCAAAAAAAAATAAATACTAGAAAAAAAGAACTTAATCAATTACTTAATCAACTTAAATTAGATAATAAATCTATTGTAGGTTTTGGGGCACCAGCAAAGGCCACAACTTTGATGTATGAATTTGGTATTGATCATGATATTTTGGAATTTATAGTTGATGACAGTGTTTGGAAGCAAAATCTTTTTACTCCAGGACTCCACATACCTATTTTTTCTTCTTCAGCACTTGAAAAAATTAAACCTGATTATGTTTTAATTCTTGCGTGGAATTTTGCAGAATCGATCATCAAAAATAATAAAAATTTTAGAGAATCTGGAGGTAAATTTATTATCCCGCTTCCTGAGTTAGAGGTTATTTGATTTGAGTAATTTTCTTTTGAAAACTGATATTCAACAAATAGTTGATAATCTTAGTAATGTGTCTCAAAACTTTTCTGGGAAAACCATCTTATTAACAGGTGGCAGAGGTTTTTTAGGAAGATATTTTATGGAGATTTTTAATCAACTTAACCAGAAATTTCTGAAAGAAAAAATGAAAGTTATTGTTTTAGATAATCTTATAACTTCAGGTAAAGAGGGTGCAGAAATACCCATATATGATAATATTTCATTTCAAAATCATGATGTAATCAAAAAATTTAATTTTGATAATAAAATTGACTTCATAATACATGCTGCTGGGATTGCTAGTCCTTATTATTATAGAGCCTTTCCATTAGAGACACTTGAGGTGGCAATCGATGGTACAAAAAATATGCTCGAGTTGGCTGAAAGGAATTCTGCGAGGCTTACTTTTTTCTCTTCATCTGAAATTTATGGTGATCCTGACCCAAAGAATATACCAACTAAGGAAAGTTATAGGGGAAATGTTTCCTGCACAGGTCCAAGAGCCTGTTATGATGAAAGTAAAAGAGTAGGAGAAACGTTATGCAATATATTTCACAAGATTAAAGGGGTTCATACAAATACAATAAGACCATTTAATATATTTGGGCCGGGAATGCAGGAAACAGATTATAGAGTTTTGCCAAATTTCACAAGTAGAATAAAAGCAAATATTCCTCTTCAGATATATGGTACAGGTAATCAAACAAGAACATTCTGCTATGTTACGGATGCCATGGAGGGTTTTATTCGAGTGATATTAAATGGTGTTCCTGGAGAAGCCTACAATATCGGCAATCCAGATCCTGAAATTTCAGTTATTGAACTTATTAAAAAGATTGAAATTATTTTGGGTAAAAAAGTCAGATATGACATAGTAAATTATCCTGATAGTTATCCAGCAGATGAACCAAATAGAAGATGCCCAGATATATTTAAAGCTAAAATACAGGTAAAATATAAACCAAAAATACAGATAGAAGAAGGTTTGCGGAGATTTATAAATTGGTCAGACAATGTTTATCTAGGCATTCAATAGAATGAATCATAAAGTACGCTTAGGCCTAATAGGCGTAGGTCAATGGGGGATGAATTACGTCAAAACAATAGAAAATACAGAGAGTGTTTTACTAAAAAGTATTGCCTGCAAAAATTTTGAAGGGAAAAGCGAATTACAAAAAAAATATAGACTTACTAATAATTGGCACGACATCATAAATTCTTCTGATATTGATGGAATTATAATTTCAACACCTCCAAATCTCCATTTCGAAATTGCCTGTGAAGCAATAAAAAATGGGAAACCAATAATTGTTGAAAAGCCCCTAACACTTAACTTTACAGATGCTAAATATATTCTTACTTTGGCTAAAAAAGAAAAGGTCTCTGTAAAGGTAAATCATATATACCTATATCATCCGATGTATCAATTTCTAAAAAAAAATTTTAAAAGCAAAAATAAAATAATTTCAATTTCTTCTGAAGGGGGAAATTTTGGACCATTTAGAGATTCGGTCTCACCACTTTGGGATTGGGGACCTCATGATCTTTCAATGTGCTTGGACTTTTTAGATGAATTTCCAATTAGTATTGATGCTGAATATTTAAAAGAGGATGTACAAAATAAGAAGGCTAATATAAAAATAAAATTAGTTTTTGGATCTAATAAAAAAGCAGAAATCGTTATTGGGAATGTCATGAAAACAAAAAAAAGAAAGTTTAAGGTAAATTTAAAATTAGTTTCTTATCTTTTCGACCCTATAAATTTTGAAAATATTCAAAAAGAGAAAAATAATAAATTAAA
>QCTN01000041.1 GCA_003211135.1 Prochlorococcus sp. AG-673-L20
TATTTTTAAAAGATAAATAAGTTTTAAAAATAATGAAAATTAACATTATCATTAAAATTAAAAAAACCAGATTTTGTGGCCATGATAATTGTCTTGATGATTGATCTAATAAATAAAAAAAATCATTAATTTTTTCTAAAATATCAAATTTTGCATTAGATAAACTACTAAAAGAGAATAAATAGGAAGGAAATGCTGATACTGCTCTGCGCCAAATATTAGGAGATAATATTTCAAAAATGGAAATTTGTAATAGTGATAAAGCAAATAAATTCTTTAAAAAGTTTTGTTTGTTAATTTTTTCTGAAATGCTTCCGAATATTACTAAAACTAAATAACTATTAATAAAGCACCAAAATGGTAGATTTATTAAATAAAAAAAACCAAATTTACTAATTTCCTCTAAAGATATAAAAATCCATGGAGTACCACTAACTATAAAGTATAAAAAAATTTGGCTTATATTTTTTTTTGATAGATTATTTAGAAGATATCGAAAATAAGTTAAGTTTTTGAGTTTTAATGAATAAAAGAAAATCAAAAAAATAAGTGGAAATAGTAAAAGGATTTGCTGTTTACAGAAAATTGAGGCATAAAATAAAAGAGGATTTATAAATAATATTATCAATTTATTAGATAAACTTTTTTTAGCACTTAATAGTTTTAAGGTGAAAATTAAGTAAAGTAATAAAAAAAATATACCTATATTTTCGTGCCTAATATCACTTACGGTATTGAGAATAGCAGAAGAAAAAGCTAAAGAATATGAAGTCAAAAATGCTATTTTTTTTCTAACTTCAAGTTTTCTAATTAATAAATAAAATAATATAGGTATCAATGAAGATATTATTGCATTCTCAATTCTAGAAAAATATATTAACTTTTCAATTACTTCTATAGCACCACTACCTTTTTGATCAAGGAAATTTGAAATCTCAGTTCCTGAAATGAGAAATATCTTAACAAGAAAACTTAAAGGCCAATAACTTCCTGGGTGATCGGCATAGCTTGGTGAAAGTCCTTTAAATAATCTTACTGATTGCGAGACCCAAAGAAGATCTTGATCCGGTATAAAATAATAAGGCCTATCCAATCCTAGATATCCAACAATCAATGATGGAATAGCAAAAATAGTAATATGTAAATTAAGCTTTGCTTTATTAAGAAAATTTATCATTTTTTTATTTTAAATTTTCTTATTAAATGCTTGATTTTATTGTATTTTAATATTAATTAAAACATTATGAATATATTAGTTACAGGATCTAATGGATTTATTGGTAGAAATATAAAATCATATATAAAAAAATATACCTGCCATAATCTATTTGAATTTAACAAAGATAGCGTAATTGAAGATTTAAATAAAATTGTTTTTGATCTCGATTTTGTATTTCATTTGGCTGGAGTAAATAGGGTTAATGATAATGATATTTCTTCATTTAATAAAGTTAATGTTGAACTTACAAGAAATTTATGCAAGATATTTTCAAAAAACAAAAACATTAAATTACTATACGCTTCATCTAAGCAAGCGAGTCTTATGAATGATTATGGAGTTAGTAAAAGAAAAGCTGAAGATATTTGTCATAACTTAAAAAATAAATATGGAAATAAAGTTTGCATACTTAGATTACCTGGGATATTCGGTGCAGGATGTAAGCCAAACTATAATTCTGTGGTGGCAACTTTTTGTTTTAAAATAGCTAATAAAGAAGAAATAAGAATTATTGAAAAGGATAAAATTTTAGAATTAATTTATGTAAATAATTTATGTGAATATTTTATTAAGTTATTGAATATTAAAAATTTTGGTGATGAAAAGCCAATCTTAAAAAGTCATAATATTAAAGTCCTTGAATTGGCAAATTTAATATATAGCTTTAAGAATATTCTTGATAGTCACAATTTTCCAGTCCTTTATAGTCAATTTGAGAAGGATTTATATCAAACCTTTACAAGTTATAAAAATTACAAATAAATTATTAATAGTTGAATATTTAAATTTTTTATTAAACTGATTTAGCTCTTTAAGTTACTTTCTGTTAAATAATTCAATTTATTATTGTGTTCTATAATTGTTAAAATTATTTCTATTGATAACATTGTATATTTAGAAAGAATTAATTAATATATTGTTCTGAGATTCAATATGGATAAATTAAATATTGGAATTATAGGTCATGGTTTTATAGGGAAAGAAGTTGTAAAGGAACTAATATTGACTAAAAAATTTAATATAAATATTTTGGACCGCAATAGAAATATCTATGATAACGAAGTTAATTGGTATCAATCTGACTTTCGAGAAGGGAGCTCAATTGAAAATTTTATTCAAGATCTTGATATTTTAATTCACCTTGCTTCTTCTACAGTACCAGCTTCTGCGAATCTTTCTGGCGAAATTGATATTAAAGAAAATATTTCGGCTATGGTTCAGATTCTCGATTTAACAAGAAAATTAAATCCTCAACTATATATTATTTTTGCATCCTCTGCTTCTGTATATGGAAATCAAGTGAATTTCCCAATAAAAGAATTTAATACTCCCAGTCCAAAAAGTTTTTATGGGTTGCAAAAACTATCGATAGAACATTTTCTTAGAATATATTATCAAAAATATAAAATAAATTATGTTTCATGTAGAATTTCGAATCCTTATGGACCAGGACAAAAGAATAATCCTTTACAAGGACTCTTATCTATTATTAAAAATAGCTTAAAATATAAAAATAAAATTACAATATATGGAGCAAAAGAATGTTCTAGAGATTTTATTCATATTAATGATTTAGCTAAAGCAATTATTTCCTTATGTGATGTTAGACCAATAAATAGTGAAGTTAATATTTCAACGGGTATGGAAACAAAGATTTCTGATTTAATTGAAAAAATTGAAAAAATTACATCAAGAAAAGTTATGGCTAGATATGAAGGTTCAAGAGAAACAGATATTACAAGAAGTGTTTTGGAAAATAACTTAATAAAGTCTTTAACAAAATGGGAACCAAAAATAACCTTAGATCAAGGTATAGAAGAATTCATCAAAAAAGATTTAAATTTTTAATATGATATTTATAATCAAAAATTAAAAAAAAATTTTTTAATTATTTTAATTAATTATGGATGAATTGAAAATTAAGAAAAATTGTAGGGTTATGGTTGATATGTCTTTAACTCTATTTCACCATGGGCATGTAAGGTTACTTAAAAATGCTAAGAGATATGGATATGTAGTTGTTGCTTTAACTACCGATGAAGAAATTAAAAGTAAGAAAGGATATCAACCAGAGTTGAGCTTTGAAGAAAGAAAAGAAATTTTGTTGTCTATTAAATATGTAGATAAAGTTGTTCCATCGAAGTGGTTAATTGATGATTCTTTTTTGGAATTTCATAATGTTGATTTTTTAATTCATGGAAATGATAATGCAAATCAAGTTTCCGCAAAGAGGGTAATTATATTCCCTAGAACACAAGGAGTATCAAGTACTGAACTAAGGAAAAGGGCTGCTTTAATATTGGGAAATAAATTAGATATTTAGAAAAAATAGACAAAATTTAGTCTGAATAAATTAATTGAATATTGTTTGTGAAGAAATCAATTTAGTTTTTTTTAGTAAAATCCTATAGTTCAAGCAAAAATTGTATTGAAAACATATTTTATTTTGAGCGATTTAACTTGAAATTTATAAAATTCTTTTAAGACTATCATCTGAATAAGATCTGCTAATATTTAATAGTTAAATATGCAATCTAAGTTTAATTATAAAATCTAGCTTATGAAAAAAATTCCTAAAGTTTATGTTGGGATGTCAGTAGATATTCTTCATCATGGCCATATAAATATTTTAGAAAAAGCCTCACAATATGGAGATGTTTTAGTCGGATTGCTCACCGATGAAGCTATTATTAATAGTAAAAGGCTTCCTTTATTAAATTATGAGCAAAGGCTAAAGATTCTCAAAGGTATTAAATTCATCAATGAAGTGGTACCTCAACAAGAATGGGATTATTCAACAAATCTAAAGAAGTATAAGCCAGAATATATGATTCATGGAGATGACTGGATTGAAGGCCCATTGGCTCCATATAGGAATCTGGCTATTGAGGTTTTAGAATCCTATGGAGGTGAATTAATTGAAATACCATATACAAAAGATGTTTCCTCCT
>QCTN01000042.1 GCA_003211135.1 Prochlorococcus sp. AG-673-L20
TTATTCAAGATATAGATGGAGTATGTATTCCATTGGTAAAAGATCCAATGACTAGAAAACTGGAATCGAAATTCATATTTGCCGTTAAAAATTTAGAAAAAGAATTTTATGTTTTAACGTGCGGAGAACATGAAGGTCCAAGAGGGGTTAACAGAATAGTTGAAAGGAGCCTAAGAGGTATTGATCAGCCAAAAGAAAAAGGCCTATATTTAAGAGGTTTAGCTGCATGCGGGGTCGAGTATCAAGATAATAATGGGAATATAAGTTTTGAGGGAGTATCAAAAGAAGAGGTCGATTTCTTAGCCAAAGTTCCAGACTTAATGAGGCCTAGCTTTGAACAAATAGTAAAGAAAATTTTTCCTAATCTCGGTCAAGAAGAAATAAATTCTCATGCTTCAAAATCAATATGTAAAACAAGGTTCTCTCCAACAATAAACTTTAATAGCCTTTTCGATTTAGTAAAAGATGATTCTGAAAAAAGAAAAATTATTCAAAAGAGCTTTGAAGAAATGATGAATGAAATTATTTACAAAGCCAAAGCTCAAGGACTTGAAAACTCATTTTTTCTTCACATATCTCCAAATCTAGGAAGCAAAAATGGAAATGAAATAATAAAACTTTCTAGTAAAAATGATATTGGATCAACTGATATACAGTTACTTATTAAAGGTGCAGTCAAAGACTCTGGGGTTCTCTTTTTATTAAATAAATTTATTTATGATTCTACTGGCATAGCTCCATTTGGTAGAAACTTTAATTTTAGAGACTCTCCTAAATCGTTAATAGAAAAAGTGAATTTCTGCAAAAAATATATTAAACCCGAAGATATGCCAACAATTATTGGGATTGGTGACACAGTTACATCCCAAAAAATTCCAAAGAATGGTTACTCAAGAGGTGGGAGTGATCGATCTTTCTTAGAATTTATACAATTACTAGGAAAAGAGTTTGAGAGTAATAATAAAATAATTTTCGTTGATAGTAGTTCAGGAGAAGTTTATAGACCTTCTACAAAAATATCTGGTCTAGAAGGAATAAGTGATGATGATGACAACTTAAAGTTCGATATGATTTTTCAGAATGGTCCTAAGGAATATTTAGATTGGTTTATTAAATTTGCAAAAAATAGATCAAAATTAAAAACTAATATTTAATTAATATTTACTTACACTGTAATTAAGACTTCCCACATCATGATAGATAGTTTTCCTTCAATAAAGAAAGAACATATTGAAACACTCCAGATAAATATTGGCCTTAAATGTAATCAGGCTTGTAAACATTGCCATGTAAATTCAAGTCCATTACGTACCGAAAAGATGTCTTATGAAATAATTTCACTCATTCCAAAAGTAATAGAAAAATATAAAATTAAAACTTTAGATATTACCGGGGGGGCACCAGAAATGCATCCTGAATTTAGAAATTTAATTACTACTTTAAGTGATAAAAATATTGATATTATTGATAGATGTAATTTAACAATTTTCTTTGAAGATGGATTCGAAGACCTACCCCAGTTTCTTGCTAAGAATAACGTAATAGTAACAGCATCACTCCCGTGCTATGAAAAGGAAAATGTAGAATTGCAAAGGGGTTATGGAGTTTTTGATAAAAGTATTAATGCTTTAAAAATACTTAATGATTTAGGATATGGGAAACAAAAAGATGGACTTCAATTAAATCTAGTTTATAATCCCGTAAATCCTATCCTTCCTCCATCACAAGAAATCCTAGAAAAAGATTATAAAAGAATACTTTTTGAAAAGTACAATATTTCATTTAATAATCTTTATACAATAACCAATATGCCAATTAATAGATACGCGGAATCTCTTAATAGAGAAAACAAACTTGATTCATATTACAAATTACTTAGAGAGAATTTTAACAAAAATAATTTAGAAAACCTTATGTGTAAAAAAACGATAAGTGTTAATTGGCAAGGGCAAATTTATGATTGTGACTTTAATCAGCAAATAAATTTAAAAGGAATTAAAGGACCAAAAACACTCTCTGATTTAATGCGTAAATCATTTAAATTTGATTATGGAGTAGCTGTTAAGGAACATTGCTTTGCTTGCACAGCAGGGGCCGGATCAAGCTGTGGGGGAACTTTAACCTAGTTTCTACTAAATACAATTAGGACATATGGCTCTAACATTTAATGAAGATTCAATAAGTGTAAAACCATTAGTTTTAGCGGCAACTTTTCCGGCCTTCAATACTTCATCACTTTCAAATTCTTCAGTTCTTCCACATCTAATACAAATTAAGTGATGATGATCTGCTGTTTCATTACTTAATAATTCATATCGATGACCGCCTTCACTAAGCTCTAATTCATGTAATAAACCCATCTGAACAAGAAGTCTCAAAGTTCTATATATTGTTGCAAGGGAAACTTTAGAACTTGATTTAATTAATTTTTCATGAACCTCTTCCGCACTTAAATGATTACCTGCTCCAATATTCTCAAATAAATTTAAAACTTTAAGTCTTTGGGGAGTTAATCTCTTACCATCTTTATGTAAGCCATCTCCTAGAGGAGATGTAATAACTTGATATTGAGAAGATAAGGACAATTAAAAAGCCATATTTATTCTCAATAATAACTCTTGATGAGAGTAAATCAACTTTTAACTAATAAATATTTACTAAAGTTCCTAAAAAAGATTACATTAAAACATATCTATATTTAAGGTATATCTCTAAATATTGTAGAAAAGAAATTAATGACTTATTCTTCTAAAAGCGAATTACTAATCAAAAACGCATTAATATTAGTAGATATTCAGGAAAAGATTATATCACCAATTAATAACAAAGATTCAATAATCAAAAATATTCAAAAGCTATTAAGCGCTTACCAAATCCTGGATGAGAACATATTTGTCTCAGAACAAAACCCTCTAAAACTGGGCAAAACAATCCCAAAGTTATTACCCAAAGTAGGTTTTACTAATATTCAAAAAAAGGATTTTAGCTTAGCTACTAGTAAAGTTCTTTTTGAGGAACTTCATGATAAAAAAATTAGTAAGCTGATAATTTGCGGATTTGAAACACATATTTGTATTCAGCAAAGTGTACTAGAATTTCTAAAAAAGGGATATGAAGTACTAATCATATCTGACGCAATGGGAAGCAGAAATAATTCAGATCACGAAATAGCACTACAAAGAATGCTTCATAAAGGGGCAATTATTACTACAACTGAATCAATAATTTTCGAAATTTGTAAAACCTCAGATAGAAAAGAATTTAAGGAAATTAGAAATATCATCAAAAATTAAAGATAATTAATACTGG
>QCTN01000043.1 GCA_003211135.1 Prochlorococcus sp. AG-673-L20
AATTATTCCTGCAAAAGACAATTGAAAGGGCAACTTTGGTTTCTCAATTGCATAGTAAGTTCTAACTAATAAATCTCTGTAAAGATAAAAGGGAATTCCAATAGCATAGGCAATTAAAATATTTTTCACTAAAAATACGGCTTCGGCATTAAAAGCCCCTCTTTGAAAAACAAATTGCACTATTTGATTATTAAATGTGACAAAAAAACCAGTTAAAAAAATAGTTGTTAAAAAACAGTACTCTATTCCTGAGATTAAACCTTTTTCTAAATTTCTAATCTCATGATTATTCCAGAATTTTGAAAATTTTGGAAGTAGTGGCAATATCAAAGCGTTTGATAAGATTCCAAGTGGTGCTTGTATAAGAAAATTGCCGTAAGCTAATCCTGATGCTGCACCTTGAAAGCTTGAAGCAAACAACATATCAATAAAAACATTTATTTGCCCTAAACCTGATGAAATTGATGCAGGAGCGATTAATTTAAAGATTCTTTTCTCTTCATTTTTAGCTGAAAGGCTTTTTGACTTGAATCTTAATAAGCCGATTTTTTGAATTTCGCAGAATTGTATAGCGAATTGTATGCAAGTACCTGTCAATGTTGCTGTGGCTAGTAATCCGGTATAAAAAAAATAATTGGAAGTTATATTCTGAGAATTCATAACCCAACTGATTGAAATAAATAAGATTGTTATCAGACTAGTAAAAGCAGGGCTTATGCTTGATATGAAAAATTTATTTCTTGAATTAAGAGCTCCAAAACTTAAACCTATAAAAGCTGATAAGGGGATGCAAGGAGTTAGTATTTTTAATTGGTAAGTTGCAACAGACTTGTATTCGATACTTAAATTTGGGCCTATTAAATCTATAAAAAAACCGGCATTAAAAAATATGATTAGACCTAATATAAAAAATAAAAAAGTTAATTTGATACTTACTTTTGTTAGGACAAAGCCCCCATCTCTTTTATTAAGAGGGGTTATGACCGCTACAACAGCATTATGTAATGGGCCGTTAATACCTCCGATAATAATAAGTAAAAAACCTGGAATTATATAGGCGTAATTGAATGCATCGAATGAAATTCCAATCCCAAAGGCTGCTGCTATAAATATTTGTCTTATAAAACCTACTAATTTACTTAAAGATGTGGCAAATGAAATTAAAAATATATTGTTTTTAAAATATGAATTCATTAGATATTGATTTAAATTTTCTAAGAAGATTAAGATGCGACTATATTTTATTTTTAATTTACCTTATATTTATGAATGATCGGATAATTGAATTTGAACCATTAATTGAAGGCGTCTTAATCAAAAGATACAAAAGATTTCTTGCAGATATTAAAATTGATGATGGAGATATTATTACTGCCCATTGTGCTAATACAGGTCCAATGAAGGGACTTTTAAAAGAGGGAGCTAAAGTTCGTATTAGCTTTTCTTCATCTACAAAAAGAAAGCTATCTTGGACGTGGGAACAAGTGAAAGTATCAGGAAGTAATAATGAGGAGGTTTGGGTTGGAATAAATACTTTATTTGCGAACAAATTAATTAAAAAAGTTATTGAACAAAACTTACTAAAAGATAAGCTCGGTGATATAGCTGAAATAAAGTCTGAAGTTCCTTATGGCAAAGATAAAAAAAGCAGAATTGATTTTCTTTTAACTCCAAAATCTTCAAATCCTGATAATCGTAACATTTATGTTGAGGTTAAAAATACTACTTGGACAAACAATAATATAGCTCTTTTCCCTGATACAGAGACGAAAAGAGGACAAAAACATTTAATAGAATTGAAAGATTTAATTCCTGAAAGTAAAGGTGTTTTAGTCCCTTGTATTACAAGAAAAGATGTAGATTATTTTGCCCCTGGAGATGAAGCAGACCCATTGTATGGAAAGCTTTTTAGAGAATCAACTACTGCAGGAATGCTTTTAATTCCATGTTGTTTTGAATTCCATCAAGACCATATAACTTGGAAAGGATTTAGACCTTTGAAATTAAATTAATATTCTGTCGATTTTTGATTTGATAGAAAAAATCTTTTAATTTATCAAAAATTATTTACTGCGCAACTATTAAATTGGTATAAACGACTACTAGACATACATTGGTTTTCTGAGCAAAATTATATATGAAAGGAAACAGGTTTCCTGTTTTTTTGCAGACTAAATTTTTTTTTATGACCACTGCTTTGCAAACGCCTCGAAGGCGCTCTAGGTCCAAGCTTCAAGACGCAAGTCTTGTTAATGGACCTATGCTCCTACTGAGGAGTATTCGAGGATTCAGTTCAAACCGCTCAATGTTGTGGCTTGCAACTGTTCCTCTAGCTTTGTTTGGTTTAGGTATTTTTAATCTTTCAGCACATGCCGCTGACTTTCCTGAACTAAATGCAGCCTTTTTAGCCAATAATTTATGGCTTCTGATTGCAACAATTTTAGTTATCTTCATGAATGCTGGTTTCGCCATGGTCGAAGCTGGTATGTGTAGATCTAAAAATGCTGTAAATATTCTTGCCAAAAACCTTTTTGTTTTTGCTCTAGCCGTAACTGCTTATTGGTTTGTCGGCTACAAGATAATGTATGGTGATAGCGTTTTAGGAGGATGGTTTTACTGGGGAGGGCTATTCTTTGATCCTGAAGTAACTGCCGAAATGGTTACTGATGGAGCTTTAGTTCCAACAGTTGATTTCCTATTCCAATCCGCTTTTGCTGGTACTGCCGCGACTATCGTTTCCGGTCTTGTTGCTGAAAGAGTAAAATTTGGTGAATTTGTAGTATTTGCTTTGGTTCTTACTGCTTTCATCTACCCTGTAGCAGGAAGTTGGGAATGGAATGGTGGTTGGTTAAATGCCACTGGTAAGTTGTATGACGCAGCAGCAGCAGCAGCTGCTGGTGATCCTGAATTAGAGGGCACAGCTTTAGTTCCTTTTATTGATTTTGCAGGCTCTTCAATTGTTCATTCAGTTGGAGCATGGGCAGGTTTAGTAGGAGCAATGCTACTTGGACCAAGAATCGGTAAGTTTGTGGATGGCAAGCCTCAAGCTATGCCAGGACATAATATGGCTATTGCTACTCTTGGTGCTTTAGTTTTATGGATTGGTTGGTATGGTTTTAATCCAGGTTCACAACTTGCAATGGACCAGTGGGTGCCCTACGTAGCTGTAACT
>QCTN01000044.1 GCA_003211135.1 Prochlorococcus sp. AG-673-L20
CCTGGTTTGGCTGTAATAAGAATTGGCGAAGATCCCGCAAGCGGAGTTTATGTAGGGAACAAAGAAAAAGCTTGTTCAAGAGTTGGAATAAAGAGTTATATTTTTCATCTAAAAGATACAGTAGAACAAAAAGAAGTTGAACAATTATTAAATAAATTAAACCTTGATAATGATATTGATGGAATGTTATTACAGTTACCCATATCAAAAAAATTTGATGAGCAAAGATTGATAAGTCACATCAATCCAGTAAAAGATGTAGATGGATTAAATGAGCAAAATATCGGGAAGTTAGTAAAAAATGAACCTGCGATGAGATCTTGTACACCAGCTGGGATCATTAATTTACTAAGATCTCAAAATATTAAAATTGAAGGAAAGAAAATTGTAGTTATTGGGAGAAGTTTGTTGGTTGGGAAACCCATATCTCTTATGTTGTTGAATCTTAACGGGACAGTAACAATGACCCATTCCAAAACTAAAAATTTAAATAAAATTTGCAAGGAAGCAGATATATTAATTGCTGCTGCAGGAAAACCTAACCTTATAGACTCAAGTTTTGTTAAAGAAGGTGCTGTAATTATTGATGTTGGCATACATAGATTAACAAGTTCTGATAAAAGCAAAACCAGATTATGTGGAGATGTATTATTAGAAGATGTCATTCCTAAAGTATTTGCATACACTCCCGTCCCTGGAGGTGTTGGACCAATGACAGTAACAATGTTACTAGTAAATACTATTTTCAGCTGGCAAAAACAATTTGGTTTATCATCAACTCTTAATGACCTGCTGCCATAAAGCCAACGAGGCAGAAAACATTACTCAACGTATAAAATGACAGAAGTTATAGATAATATTTCAGATTTTGAAAAATATCTCAAAGACACAAAAAAAGTCGTCGAAGAGGCTCTTGATTTCTCATTAGGCCCAGAGAATCCAGAAATACTTAGGGAATCCATGAGGTATTCTCTCCTAGCTGGAGGAAAAAGGATACGTCCAATTCTATGTCTGGCATCTTGTTCACTAGCAGGAGGTGAGCCCTCTCTAGCTGTTCCTACAGCAGTTGCCATAGAAATGATTCATACCATGTCATTAATTCATGATGATTTACCAGCAATGGATAATGATGATTTAAGGAGAGGAAGACCTACTAATCATAAAGTTTATGGTGATGCATTAGCTATTCTGGCTGGTGATGCATTACTAACGAGAGCATTTGAAATGGTCTCATTAAGAAGCCCTGGAGTTGATCCTAATAGGCTATTAAATGTAGTTGGAGAACTTTCCCTAGTAGCAGGAGCGCCCGGATTAGTTGGGGGGCAAGTTGTTGATTTAGAATGTGAAGGTAAAGAAGTTGATCTCCAAACCCTTGAGTATATACATCTTCATAAGACCGGTGCATTATTAAAAGCTTGCGTAAGAACTGGGGCAATGATTGCCGGTGCTAATGAGGAATTATTAAAAGCCCTAACTACATATGCAGAGGGAATTGGTTTAGCATTCCAAATAATAGATGATATACTTGATATAACTTCAAGCAGTGAGAAACTTGGTAAAACAGCCGGTAAAGATCTTTTAGCAGATAAAACTACATATCCCAAATTACTTGGGATGGAAGAATCAAAGAAAAGAGCTTTCGATTTAGTGGGTAAAGCTAAGAAAGCAATAGAGCCTTGGGGTTTAAATGCAAAATATTTAATCTCCTTAGCTGATTTCATTACAAATAGAGATAGATAAAGAGTATTTAACTTATGTCAGAATTTTCAGCTTTCTTAGATAATTCAGTTCTTTTCTGGAGTTTATTATCTTGTTTAATAGCCCAATTTTTAAAAATTATATTTAATTTCTTATCAACGGGAAACATTAAATTTGGAATTATGTTTGAAACAGGAGGGATGCCCTCAAGTCATTCAGCTTTAATGACTGGTACCACATCAGGAATAGGGTTTCAATTAGGGTTTGATAACCCTATATTTGCATTAGCGATTGCACTTTCATTAATTGTTATGTACGACGCCAGTGGAGTTAGAAAATCAGCCGGTATTCAGGCTGCAGAAATTAACAAACTAACAAAAAAATTAGATCCCAAATCTCAAGTGGCTTTAAAAGAAACTCTTGGTCATACAAAATTTGAGGTTATTGTAGGAAGTCTTTTAGGCCCACTAATTACATTACCTGGACTTGTTTTTATAGGTTCTCCTCTTAACATAATTGATTTGATAATAAATTAAGGATCTTGAGAATAATTAACTTGTGTAGCATTTACGAAGTTTTTTGCAGCTTCTGGACAACTTGGTAAATGTAAATGAATCCAACTTGCATGTAATTTTTTGTCTGACCAACCTTCATTTTCAAATTTAGTCTCCCACGATTTAATTTTCCATGGAGAAGATAATTGGTTGGTATTAACATTTTTTTTTAAATCAAATCCTGATGCGGCACGTTCAACTTCCCAGTAATGAAATTCATGTCCTCTAATTGATTGATTTTGTTTAATTATTGGACTGTCTTTTAAACCCTTTATATATCTATAACCTACCGACAAATTACTTTTTTTTGATCTAAAAGGTAAAATTCCGCTCATTTTATGATTATTACCATTTTCATCTTTTATTAAGTCTCCTAAGATCATCATCCCACCACACTCTGCGTAGATAAATCCTTTTTTACGAAATTCTCTTAATGACTTTAAGCTTTTATCTGATTCACTTATATGACTAGCATATTTTTCAGGAAAACCTCCTGGAATAATTAATGATGAAGCCTCATTTGGAATTTCTTCATTATTAAAAATGCTCCATGAAATTAGTGGAATTCCGATTTCATCAAGAAACTCCTTCGTTTCAGGATATTGGAAATGAAATATTTTATCCTCAACGATTGCGATAGGTTTCTTTTTATCTATTTTAAAATCTTTACTAATAGAGGTATTTAATATATTTTTATTTGGGGAAGCTTTAAGGAATTTGAAAAAAGAAACAATATCAAGATTTTTTTCAGCAAAGCTTGCAAAATAATCAACATCAATTTTAC
>QCTN01000045.1 GCA_003211135.1 Prochlorococcus sp. AG-673-L20
GCCGATATAAAAAGACTTTATGCCACATCCCTGTTTAATGATGTCAAAGTTTCTCTTGGTCCTGATAGTGAAAATCCTGGAAAAGTTTTAATTTTCTTAGATTTGAGTGAGCAAAGAACAGGCTCTCTAACAGGAGGTATAGGATATAGTAATAGTTCTGGGATCTTTGCACAAATTGGGCTACAAGAAACTAATGCTTTTGGAAGGGCTTGGTCAAGTAATATCAACCTTAATTTTGGCGAGTACTCAACAACTTATAATTTCTCTTTATCTGACCCTTGGATAAAAGGAGATAAGTACAAGACCTCTTTTAGGACAAATGTTTTTTTAAGTCGAGATTATCCTCAAGAATTTAAAAGTGAAAATAATGGAAGAATTTATGCTGTTAATGACACCACAACAGAAAGTAATGATACTTTGTCCTCAATAGTTTTAGAAAAAACAGGAGGTGGATTCTCATTTGCAAGGCCTCTTAATGGTGGGGACCCTTTTAAAGATTCTAAGTGGAGGGTTCTTGCAGGTATGAATTTCAAAAAAGTAAAATTGATTGATAGTGATGGGAATAAAAAACCCTATGGGGATAGAACACCTACAACTGGAAATATAAATGAAATTATATGTATTGGTTATACACCTAAAGATGGTTCATGCCCTTCTGAAAATACATTAGTTAGTTTTATTGCCTCTACCTCTAGAAATAATTTAAATAATGCAATTAATCCAACTTCAGGAAATAAATTAAGTCTTGGTAGTGAACAGTTTATTTCAATGGGAAATAACTCTCCAACTTTTAATAGAGTAAGAGCTACATATGCTTTTTTTATTCCAACAAAATTGCTTAAACTTACTAGAGAATGTAAGTCGAATGATAGTGTTAATAGTGATTGCCCTCAAACTATTGGATTCGAATTTAAAGCTGGAACAATTTTTGGGGATTTACCTCCTTATGAAGCATTTTGTATGGGAGGGTCTTCCTCGGTAAGAGGTTGGAGTTCCTGTGATCTATCTGTAAGTAAAAGTTTTGTGGAGGCAACTGCTGAATATCGCTTCCCTGTCTGGAGAATGATATCAGGTACTTTATTCGCTGATTTTGGAAGTGATTTAGGATCCCAGGATGATGTTCCGGGTAAACCAGGTAAATTATTACAAAAATCTGGTTCTGGTTATTCTCTCGGAGGAGGGATCGGAGTTAAGACACCAATTGGACCTCTAAGATTAGATGTCGCTAGTAAAGACTTAAGTGGTGATTGGAGATATAATCTCGGAGTTGGATGGAAATTTTAAGTGTTTTCTTGGCCTCCTAATTATGATTCATGTTATACGCTCTCTGGTGTTATCACTAAAGAGGGTATAGGACTTCATAGTGGTGAAAAAACAAGAATCAAAATATCATCTTTTGAAAAAGAGGGCTATTATGTTTCTTTCTCAGATAAGCCTGATGATATTTTTAAATTAAATCAAGATTTAATTGGCAGCACTATTTTATGTACTGCAGTCAAATTAGCGGGGAGAAATTTATATACTATTGAACACTTATTAGCCTCATTGGCAGGTTGTGGATTAAGTTATATTCATATTGAAGTTGATGGGAAGGAAATTCCTTTGCTCGATGGATCAGCAATTCAATGGGTTAAGGCATTTGAAGAGGTTGGTATTAAAAAAGTTATTAAACCAAAAAACTTTATAAGAGAGATAAATAAATCAATGATATTTAATAAAGATAGTTCAGTTATCGCTCTAACTCCATCTAATAAAATTACAATTATCTCAACTATAAATTTTTCTTATAAAGCGATTGGAAATCAAACTTTTGTAATAGATTTAAATCCAAAAAGTTTTGTAGAAAATATTGCCCCTGCTCGTACATTTGGTTTTAAGGACCAATTCCAAGAATTAAGTGAATTGGGATTAATCAAAGGGGGCAGTTTAGAAAATGCCCTTGTATGTGATGGGGATAAATGGGTTAATCCTCCATTAAGATTTAATAATGAACCTATAAGACATAAAATTTTAGATCTTATTGGGGACTTGGCTTTGGTAGGGTTACCTAAGGCTCAAATTTTAGTCTATAAAGGATCACACTCTTTAAATGCTTTATTGGCCTCATCACTAAAAAATTAACTTTATTTTCTTAAGTTTTGGAACAACAATTATCGAGTGAAAATAATCAACTATCTTCTGAGGAGATATTAGGTCTTTTGCCTCATAGATTTCCTTTCGCTCTTATTGATAGGGTTATAGAACATGTCCCAGGCAAAAAAGCTGTTGCATTGAAAAATGTGACTATAAATGAGCCTCAATTTCAGGGTCATTTCCCGGAGAGACCTTTAATGCCAGGGGTGCTTATTGTTGAATCAATGGCTC
Organism: Prochlorococcus sp. AG-673-L20; assembly: GCA_003211135.1. Lineage (GTDB taxonomy): Bacteria > Cyanobacteriota > Cyanobacteriia > PCC-6307 > Cyanobiaceae > Prochlorococcus_A. Next base: position 2,365 of record QCTN01000045.1, read on the forward strand.
AAGTAGGTGGGATAATCGTAACTCAAATGCCTGACCTTCCCAAAGGTCTTTTTGTATTTGCAGGTATCAATAATGTCAAATTCAGAAAACCAGTGATCCCTGGAGACCAATTAGTAATTACTTGCGAGTTGTTAAGTATAAAAAGACAAAGATTTGGGAAGGTAAAAGGTGAAGCTCATGTTGAGGGGAAGTTGGTTTGCTCAGGCGAATTAATGTTTTCATTAGTTGACTAAAAATATGGAGATTAAAAATACTAATTTTAAAAGTGCAATAGTTCATCCAAATGCATTTGTTGATTCAAGTGCAGAATTATATGATGGAGTTTCTATTGCTAGTGGAGCTATTATCGGACCAAACGTCGTAATAGATTCAGGTACTAAAATAGGTCCTAATGCTGTTATTGAAGGGAAAACAAAAATTGGAAAAAATAATAGAGTTTTCCCAAACGTTTTTATTGGGCTTGAGCCTCAAGACCTTAAATATAAGGGTGCATCTACAGAGGTAATTATTGGAGATAATAATACTTTTAGAGAATGTGTAACTATTAATAAGGCTACTGACGAAGGAGAGAAAACAATTATTGGTAATAATAATTTATTAATGGCTTATACACATATTGGTCATAATTGTGAACTTGGCAATGGAATAGTTTTATCAAA
>QCTN01000046.1 GCA_003211135.1 Prochlorococcus sp. AG-673-L20
TGAAGAAAACCCCTCTTTCCGAGGCTGCGAAATTTAATTGCTGAAACTGTAGATATATAAATGTATTCAATCTTAACTTTGTTTAATCTGCTTATAAAAAGTTTAAAGGATAATCGACATTAGCTGGTTCCAAGTGTTTAGCATAACAAGCGGTCGTGCAGTCCACCCCCTCACTATTGATACTGCATGAAGTAATGCATTCGAAGAAACTTTCCAAAGCATCTGTATTTTTGAGGTTTGATAAAATGTCTTTCTTCATAATTAATTCTCTAATCTGCAGAACATCTAGCAACTTTTTCCTAATAAAGTCAAATTTTAGGTAAAGTACCTAATCTAAAGGTTTTTAAATTTGGCATTTGATATCTATATTTTTCTTATTGGAGATGAGTCTCAATTACTTTGAAATTATTTGCACCCATAGACCACCGCTTTGCTTAAGTTGTAACGGATGCTTTTAATATTGGCAAAATAGACATAAATACGAGAAGTTTGTGTTGATGTAAAACCAATAAAAAAAGAGATTGTACTCCCGCCTTTAGGAAACAATCTCTTCACTTAGTACTTAGTTATGTCTGGGAATAAATTAACAACGCACCTAAATCTTTGATCCTTGCTGCTAATTTAGTTGGCTGTTTAAACCAATCTAATAAACTTCTCTGGTGGACTATCGATCATTTCTAATCCCTCCGTTTGATTAATTGGAAATTAGTACGAATAATTTTTTTTGTATATCCGTAATTATGCTGATTTATTTAAAATTTAGTATCAAAATTAAAGTCATATTTTTAGTTCCTAAGTTAATTAAAGTAATTGCTTGATATTTTTTTAGGTATTCATACGCTTGATTTTTATATATCAAACGTACTAAATAACACTCAAATCAAAGGAGGTTAATCAAATGACCAACTTAGGATTAGAGCTACTCATATTGACTGTCCTACTTATTTATTTTGGAGTTTTCATGACTCAAAGTATTTATAGAAAATATGAAAAAGCCTATCTACGCAAAACAATTTTTTGCAGCAAATCACAAAGCGACCCCTATTGCATTGTTGAATAATAGGGTTTAAAAATTTTCAAAAAACAAAGGAGGTTAATCATGTCTTGCGGAAATCCTTATAAACATAAGATCCAAAATACAATACATTTTTTTCTAGATACATTCTCAGGTCGGAATTCAAACTCGAGAGCTTTGACTGATGATCAAATGGAATGTATGCAATTTGGCATCTGTTCTTTTATTCCAAAAAATTTAGAAGAAATTCCTTATTTTCATTATTAATTAGGAGAAAAAAATGAAGATTAAAAAACCCCTCACGCTACCCCAGAAGTACTTTAATGAATTTCAAAACTACTTTCATAATGCTGATGAGAAATTAGTTTCATATAGTTATATCCCTGAATATCTTAAGAAAACTGCTTCAAAAAAAACAAAAACTATTTATAAAAATCATTTAAAGAAAGAGTTTAAAATTTAATTTAAATCACTAGTTTGGAATTCATAAGCAGTTTCAATAATTTCCTCATAAGCCTGCTCTATTAATATCGTTTTTTGATCTGGATTTGCCATTAAAAAAGAGAGTTTTATCCCTCCAGTTTAGATCGAATGTCAATCAAAGATATTTACAAATAAAAGAAAAAATTTATACCTATTTGAATAACCTTTGATTTATTTAAATTGACCACAATAAAATTTTGGAAAGAGCTATTATTATTACTTAAGTAATTAAATTTCATTATTTTTAGTGTCAGAAGATCAAATAAAAAAATTTTTAATTGAAATACAAAAAAACAAAAATCTTCGTGATCAAGTTTTAAGTGTTGCGACTGCTAATGAGATTGCCAAAATAGCAAACGATTCAGGATTTGAATTTAAAGGAAGTGAATTAAAAAATATTTCTAATAAAGTTTTTAATGGAGTAAAAATAAAAAGCCAAGATACATCGCCATCTTATAACTTTGGAGAAGGTGGGAATTAATATAATCTTCCTAAAAAGTATTGCTAAACCTTATTTATCCTACCCCCGTAGCACCCATAACCAATTTTAAAAAAACTAGAAGTAGCTTTTAGTAATTCTCTTTCATCGCTAACCTTTGAAAGCTGTGAGGATAAACCTGAAAATAGGACTTTATTCACTTCATGGGATTTGATTTCTGTTTGATAAGGATGCCATATTTTATGACCCTTTAGGAGTATCGTTTCTCCACTAAATTTAACATTTGTGTTTTCAAAGCTCCAGCTTGAAGGCTTTATTTGAGTTGGTTTGTGTGTGTAAAAAATACCTCTAATATTTTTATCTTTTGAAATGATTCCCTTGAGCGCATTAGATCTTCTCTCAGATAAAATTATAGAAATACTAGGGACGTCTTCTGAAACTAAAACACAATTTATAGGTTTTATTATTTCAGCTAAAAGAAAATACAAAGACTTTAGAAAAATAATTTATTTACTTATGAGTTTATACCAACCGTCAATAATTTCTTAATGCCAAAGTAGCCAAAATAAACTACAACCATATACAACACCTAACAAAACTATTATTGGAAGCAAAAAACTTTTCATTTAATTAAAAATTTATCTAAACCGTTTTGTTGGACGTATATTAAAAACCAAATTGCAACAGAAAGATTTAATAGTACTGTAAGTGATATAGAAATCATTAGAAACTTCTTCCCAACCCCATTTTGGGTGGAATTATTAG
>QCTN01000047.1 GCA_003211135.1 Prochlorococcus sp. AG-673-L20
TTAAACAACTTTATCCAAATATAAAAATGGCAATTGGACCAGTAATTGATAATGGCTTTTATTATGATATTTTTTCGGAATATAGATTTACGCCTGAGGATTTAATAAAAATAGAAAAAAGAATTAATAACTTAATAAAAACAAATTATGATGTTGAGATTTTACAAGTTACCAAAAAAGAAGCAATTAAAACTTTTCAAGAAAGAGATGAAACTTTTAAATTAAGAATAATTGAAGAAATTCCTGATGAAGGTCTCATCAATTTATATAAACACGAAGAATATATTGATATGTGCAGAGGTCCTCATGTTCCAAATACAAGCCATCTTAGACATTTTAAATTATTAAAGTTATCTGGTTCATATTGGAGAGGTAATAGTGAAAACGAATCATTACAGAGAATATATGGAACTGCTTGGGCTAAAGAGAAAGAACTAAATGATTACTTAACAAGAATCGAAGAGGCGGAAAAAAGAGATCATAGAAAACTTGGAAAAAAGCATACACTCTTTCATATACAAGAAGAATCTCCAGGGATGATTTTTTGGCATCCAAATGGATGGACAATCTACCAAGTTCTTGAAAAATACATAAGAGAAATACTTAAAAAAAATGATTATCTAGAAATCAAAACCCCTCAAGCTGTTGATAAATCTCTTTGGGAAAAATCAGGTCATTGGGAAAAATTCAGAGAGGATATGTTCACTACCGCATCAGAAAATAGAACTTATGCAATTAAACCAATGAATTGTCCTTGCCATATTCAAGTATTTAATCAAGGTTTAAAAAGTTATAAAGATTTGCCTATTCGGCTTGCTGAATTTGGTTCTTGTCATAGAAATGAACCATCTGGAGCATTACACGGCTTAATGAGAGTTAGAAATTTTACTCAGGATGACGCACATATTTTCTGTACAGAAGAACAAATTCAAGCTGAGGTTTCTACTTTTATTGATCTTGTTTTCGAGGTTTATAAATCATTTGGTTTTGATGAAATTATTATCAAATTATCAACCCGTCCTGAGAAAAGGGTGGGTAGTGAAGATATTTGGGATAAATCAGAAGAGGCACTTACCAAGGCTCTTGAAAATAAAAGTCTAAAATGGCAATTACAACCTGGAGAAGGGGCCTTTTATGGTCCAAAAATAGAATTCTCTTTAAAAGATTGTCTTGATAGAGTCTGGCAATGTGGAACAATTCAAGTTGATTTCTCAATGCCTATAAGATTAGATGCAACTTATGTAGATTTAAATAACGAAAAAAGAAATCCAGTAATGCTTCACAGGGCAATTTTGGGTTCTTTTGAAAGATTTATAGGAATCTTAATTGAACAATATGAAGCTAAATTCCCAATCTGGCTTGCACCTTATCAAATAATTTTGTTAAGCATTACCGATAGAAATATTGAAAAATGTTTAATTTTTAATCAATTAATAAATGCGAAGGGTTATCGTTCAAAAGTTGACATTAGAAATGAAAAAATAGGCTACAAAATAAGAGAAGCAACTATCGGAAGAATTCCGTTAATTGCTGTTATTGGCGACAAAGAAGAACAAGTAGATTCAGTTGCTTTAAGAGCCTTGGATGGAAAAAATTTAGGAATTTTTAAGTTAGATGATCTCTATAAATTAATGGATAATTTAATAGAAAAGAAAGGTAGAATAGAGTAATTTTGAATAGATGAATTTTCTTGCTTGTGATCTAGGAGGAACAAAAGTTCTATTAGGAATTTACAAAAAGGATGCTAATGCAGATTCTCTTAATTTAATTTTAAAAAAAAAATATGTATCTTCTGAATGGGATTCAATTGAATTAATTTTAGAAGATTTCTTAAAAAATGAATGCAAAAACATTAATCATACTTTTTCCGCTTGTTTCGCTGTAGCAGGTCCTATTTCTAATAACAATGCAGAAATTATTAATTTGTCATGGAATATTTCTGGCGATGGATTAAAAAAGAAATTTAAATTTAAAAGTTGCGAGCTGGTGAACGATTTTGCAGTTCAAATTTATGGAATACCTTTTTTAAAAAAAAGTCAATACTCCACTATACAAAATGGAGACCGGTCAGTTGGCGTCAACAAAGATTTGCATGCCGTTGTGGGTGCAGGAACTGGTCTAGGCATTGCAAAAGGCATAATAACTGGGAGTAAAGTAAAAGTTTTAGCTAGTGAAGGTGGTCATGTTGAATACTCGCCAAAGTCAGAATTAGAATGGGAATTAAAGAATTGGCTCAAATATTCCTTAAAAGTTAAAAGGATATCTTGTGAAAGAATTATTAGCGGGACTGGTTTGTCAAGAATAGCCGAATGGAGGCTTAGCAAACCTGATGCCAAAAATCATCCTCTACAAAAAGATATAAAAGAATTGAAAATTTCGGATAATTTAAGAAAAGAACTTCCTCAAAAAATTTGTAATCTTTCTTATCAAGGGGATAAGACAATGATTCAAGTGGAAAAGATATGGTTAGATGCTTACGCCTCTTTATTAGGAGACGTTGCTCTTCAAGAATTATGTTTTGGAGGCTTATGGATTTCTGGAGGGACCGCTCCCAAACATTTCATAAACTTTAAATCAGGTTTATT
>QCTN01000048.1 GCA_003211135.1 Prochlorococcus sp. AG-673-L20
TAATGCAATTGCAGATATTATTGATAATTCAATAACTGCAGAAGCTGACCTTATAAAAATTCAATGTATCTGGAATGGAGAAGAACCAACTATTGAAATAGAAGATAATGGAAAAGGGATGAGTCAAAATGAGCTTATTGAAGCTATGAGGCCAGGGACTAGAAGTCCTCTTTCAGAGAGATCAGATGAAGATCTTGGGAGATTTGGGCTAGGATTAAAAACAGCTTCTTTTTCTCAGTGCAGAAGATTAATAGTTAAAACTTTTCAGGATTCAACATTAAACAATGCCACTTGGGATTTAGATATTGTGCAGAAACAAAATAGATGGTTTTTGGACATTGAAGATCCGAAAGAAAGCACTATTCCCTCCAAGAAAGGAACAATTGTTAGATGGGAAAAAATTGATACTTTAAGCACAAAAAATATTGAAGACGCGGAAGATAATTTCAACTCAGTTGTTAATGAATTAAGTAAACATATTGGAATAACATTCCATAGATACATCAACGGTGATCAGAGAAAAATAATATTTTTAGTTAATGGAATTAGTTGTGAAGCTTATGATCCATTCTTTTCAGAAAAATCGACTCCACTCCCTAAAGAAAAAATAAAAACTGAATTAATTTCATGTGAAATAAGAGGATTTACTTTACCAAGCAAAAATAAATGTTCAATAAAAGAATGGGAGCTTTACGCAGGTAATGATGGTTATATGGCTAATCAAGGTTTTTATCTTTATAGAAACGGGAGACTAATCTCTAATCCAACTTGGTTTGGGTTGGAAAAGAAAACACCCAAAAGAAAGTTATGTCGAGTAAAAATTGATATCGATAATAGTAATGATCTTTTATGGCAATTGGATGTAAAGAAAAGTTCTGCTGTCCCACCTCCTTTAGTAAAAAGGAGGTTAAAAAAAATTCTTAGGGCTTTAGTTTCTCCTGCAGAAAGAAACTTTGATGATAAGGTAAAAAGATTGACTAATAGAGAAGTTGTTCCTGTTTGGGAAAGGAAGAGAAAGAATAATTCAATTTTTTATTCAGTTAACAGAAAACATCCTTTAATAGATGATTTTGTAAAAAAGTTAGATGAAAATGCGTTAAACAAATTAGAAAGAGTTTTATATTTAATAGATTGTGGAGTTCCTGTTGATGGCATATACGCAGACTACTCCGATGATAAGAATATAAATGAAATTGAATCAAAAGAAATAGATAATTTAATTCAATTGGGAAAAGAGATGATTTTTTATATTAGTTCTCAAGATAAAATCAGTGAAAAACAGGCAAAATTATCAATAAGTACCAGTGAACCATTCAGATCAAATTGGGCATTACTTGAGGAACATTTATGAACAATAATGCTGAGACTTTATACCAGATGGCTTTAAGTAGAATTCAGTCATTAAAGAATCCCTCTGAAACTAAAATAGAAGAGGAAATTAGACAAATAGCAGAGTTACCATATTTTGAATCCATTAATGAAGAAACCATACTAGATACAATTTCTAAGATCGAATTTCATGAAGGAATTTCTATGCAAGATGCAGCATGCATTGCCGAAAAGGAAGAAGACTTTATTAAATGGCTTACTCCAGAGAGAAGAGAAGATACTAAAAGAATATATTCAGAGGACTATAACGATTATCTAATTAACGAATCAAATTATCCTCGCAAAGTTGTCTCCTCTATTGACGATGCAACAGAAAGAATCCTTGCTGGATGTGGAGACCCTCTAAATCTAAATTCATGGACAAGAAGAGGAATGGTTGTTGGTTCCGTACAGAGTGGGAAAACTTCTAATTACATAGGATTAATTACAAAAGCGGCAGATTACGGATATAAGGTTATTATCGTAATTGCTGGAATTCACGAAAACTTAAGGAAACAAACTCAAGAAAGAGTTAATCATGGATTTATTGGATATGACAGAGATGCAAATATCTTGGAAGGTGTAAGAATAGGCGTAGGTAAGATTTTCAGAAAAGATGGTAATAAGTCAAAACCCAGAGAAATATTTCCTTGGCAGCTAACATTTAATTCTATTGATTTCGGAATTAATTCCGCAAAAAGGGCAAATGTTCCTTTTGATAGCAAATGTGAAAGGCCACTTATTTTTGTAATAAAAAAGAATCCAACTGTTCTTGAAAACTTAATTAAATGGTTAGAGTTATCACCTGCAAAAGACCTCTCAGAAAAAATAAATCATCCATTGTTGCTTATAGATGATGAAGCAGATAATGCATCTATAAATACTGCATATGGGAAAGGTGCTATCTCAAAAATTAATAGTCAATTAAGAAAATTACTAAGTCAATTTAGTAGAGCAAGTTATGTTGGTTATACCGCCACACCTTTTGCAAATATTTTTATTGATCCAGA
>QCTN01000049.1 GCA_003211135.1 Prochlorococcus sp. AG-673-L20
ATAACAGTTTTTTATTTAATAATGACTTTTTTTAATAAAAGGGCTATAAAATTTGAAGAAGAAAATAAATCAAAAAAAACTGAGGCAAAAGTAGTGGAATCTAAGACCGAATCAAAACCAATAGCTGCTGTCAAGGCTGAAGGAGCAAAGCCTATAAAGAAAAAGCATGCTGATGTACCAGTTAATATATATAGACCAAAGACTCCATTTGAAGGAACTGTCACTGGGAACTACAGTCTCCTTAAAGAAGGTGCTATTGGAAGAGTAAATCACATAACATTTGACCTTAAGGAAAGCGATCCTTTTTTAAATTACGTCGAGGGACAAAGTATCGGTATTATGCCTGTAGGTGAAGATGCCAATGGTAAGCCTCACAAGCTAAGACTTTATTCAATAGCTAGTACGAGGCATGGGGATGATTTCGAAGGCAATACCGTTTCTCTTTGCGTCAGGCAACTTCAGTATGAAAAAGATGGTGAAACTATTAATGGTGTTTGCTCTACATACTTATGTGATATTAAACCCGGAGATAAGGTTAAGATTACAGGACCTGTAGGAAAAGAAATGCTTCTTCCTGACGAAGAGGATGCAAACATAGTAATGTTGGCTACTGGTACGGGCATAGCTCCTATGAGGGCTTATTTAAGGAGAATGTTTGAAGCTACAGAAAAGGAGAAAAATAAATGGAACTTTAAAGGGAAAGCGTGGTTATTTATGGGTGCTCCTAAATCAGCAAACTTGTTATACGAGGAAGATCTTCAGAGATATCTTGAAAACTATCCAGATAATTTTAAATATACTAAAGCCATTAGTCGTGAGCAACAAAATACAAAAGGGGGAAGAATGTATATTCAAGACAGGGTTTTAGAGTCTGCGAATGAAATCTTCAATATGATCGAAGATGAAAAAACTCATATTTATCTTTGTGGTTTAAAAGGAATGGAACCTGGTATAGATGAAGCTATGACAAAAGCAGCTGAAGAAAAGGGATTAAAATGGTCAGAATTAAGACCACAATTAAAAAAAGCTGGTAGGTGGCACGTAGAAACTTATTAAATTCTCCCTTAAAGTATTTTTTAATAACTAAAAGACTTTTTTGGTTTAGACACAAAATGTAGCTAATTAGCAAAAAAAAGACGATTTTATCTATATAAGACTTATAAAAAGATATGCCCTCAACTTTAAGTAATCCTCTTAGATTAGGTTTGCGACAAGAAAGAGTGATACCTCCACAATGCCTAGTTATATTTGGAGCTAGTGGAGATCTTACTCATAGGAAACTTATTCCTGCCTTGTTTGAACTCTATTTGCAAAGAAGGATCCCTAGTGAATTCGCTGTAGTTGGATGTGCAAGAAGGCCTTGGAGTGATCAAGATTTTAAGGAAAAAATGAAAACTAAGTTGGCTGATCAAATATCTAAAAATGAAAAAGAATGGGAACATTTTTCAAATTATCTATTCTATGAGCCAGTTGATTTGCAGCAAAGTGATCATGTTGTAAGACTTTCCAAAAGATTAAATGAAATTGATAAATTGCAGGCTACACATGGAAATAAGACCTTCTACTTATCAGTTTCTCCAAACTTCTATGGAAGTGGATGTAAGGCTCTAAAGGCTGCTGGATTAATTGATGATCCTAAGAAAAGTCGAATAGTTATTGAAAAACCCTTTGGAAGAGATTTTTCCAGTGCGAAGAAATTAAATAAGATTGTTCAAAGTTGTGCAAATGAAAGTCAGATATATCGAATAGATCATTATTTAGGTAAAGAGACTGTTCAAAATATACTGGTTATGAGGTTTGCTAATACTATTTTTGAACCTATATGGAACAGGAATTATATTTCAAGTGTTCAAATAACATCATCGGAAACAGTTGGGGTTGAAGATAGAGCAGGTTATTATGAAAGCTCTGGGGCTTTAAGAGATATGCTCCAAAATCATTTAACTCAAATGCTTGCCGTCACTGCAATGGAGCCTCCTGGTAAATTTGAACCTGAGGCAATAAGAAATGAAAAAGCAAAAGTTCTTCAAGCATCAAAACTTGCCGATGAAAATGAACCTTGGAATTGCTGTATCAGGGGACAGTATGCAACAGGAGGGGATAGTTTAAAAAGGCTTAAAGGTTATAGAGATGAAGATGGAGTAAATTTAAACAGTACAACAGAAACTTATATTGCTACAAAAGTATTTATTGATACTTGGCGA
>QCTN01000050.1 GCA_003211135.1 Prochlorococcus sp. AG-673-L20
CCCATGGATGCTCTCCAATCCAGTGCCGCATCTCTTGGTCTTTTCTACTCAAGAAGAGCGATAGATGATCCCAAATATATCTACAACGCAGTGATAAGACTAATTGCAAAAATTCCAACAATGATTGCTGCATTTCAACTTATAAGAAAAGGACAAGATCCTATTCAACCTAGGGATGATTTATCCTACTCATCAAATTTTCTTTACATGCTGACTGAGAAAGAACAAGATCCTATAGCTGCAAAAGTTTTTGATAGATGCCTAATTCTTCATGCAGAACATAGTTTAAATGCGAGTACATTTAGCGCACGAGTTACGGCTAGCACTCTTACCGACCCATACGCGGTAATTGCTTCTGCAGTAGGAACATTAGCTGGCCCTCTTCATGGAGGGGCAAATGAAGATGTAATTGCCATGTTAGAAGATATTAAAACTCCTGAAAAAGCTGCTTCTTTTCTAGAAGATGCGATTCAAAACAAGAGTAAAATAATGGGTTTCGGTCATCGAGAATATAAAGTTAAAGATCCTCGAGCAACTATTCTTCAGAAATTAGCAGAGGAGCTTTTTATTAGGTTTGGTAAAGATGAAATGTATGAAGTTGCTAAAAAATTAGAGTTAGAGGCTATCCCAAGGCTAGGAGGAAAAGGTATTTTTCCAAATGTTGATTTCTATTCTGGACTTGTTTACAGAAAACTTGGTATTCCCCGCGACTTATTTACTCCTATTTTTGCAATATCAAGAGTCGCAGGTTGGTTAGCTCACTGGAGGGAACAATTAGGGGCAAATAGAATTTTCAGACCATCTCAAATTTATACAGGTTCGGCTCCAAGAGATTGGATTACTGTAGAAAATCGAAAATAATATTTTCAGCTTTTCATAAAAAACACACATATCGTTTATGAAGAGTTAATCTAAAGAATAAATAACAACAAAATTTTGAACTACGGATTAGATCTCGAATATAGTTTTAATGAAATCTTAAAAGGGTTTGGCCTCTCAAGTGAACTTGCTCATATAATTTGGCTACCTTTACCCATGTTATTAGTTTTAGTATCTGCGGTAGTTGGTGTATTAGTAACGGTTTGGTTAGAAAGAAAAATATCTGCAGCTGCCCAACAAAGAATAGGGCCAGAATATGCAGGGGCTTTAGGAGTACTTCAACCAATTGCAGACGGTCTTAAATTACTTGTAAAAGAAGATATTATTCCTGCAAAAGCAGATTCGATTCTATTCACTGCCGGACCAATACTAGTATTGGTTCCGGTTATTCTCTCCTGGTTAATTGTTCCCTTTGGCCAAAACTTACTTATTAGTAATGTTGGTATTGGAATTTTTCTTTGGATAGCTCTAAGTAGTATTCAACCTATTGGTCTTCTTATGAGTGGCTATGCCTCGAATAATAAATATTCACTATTAGGAGGTTTAAGAGCAGCTGCTCAATCTATTAGCTATGAAATACCCCTTGCTTTGTCTGTATTAGCTATTGTTTTGATGACAAATTCCCTTAGCACTGTTGATATTGTTAATCAACAAAGCGGAGCCGGAATATTAAGTTGGAATATATGGAGGCAACCTGTTGGATTCATAATTTTCTGGATATGTGCTCTTGCTGAATGCGAAAGGCTTCCATTTGACTTACCAGAAGCTGAGGAAGAATTAGTAGCGGGTTATCAGACTGAATATGCTGGAATGAAATTTGCTTTATTTTATTTAGGCAGCTATATAAATTTAATCCTTTCCGCGTTATTAGTATCCATACTTTATTTAGGTGGATGGGGGTTTCCTATTCCTGTTGAGATAATTGCTAAAGTTTTAAATCTTCCAATTAATGCTCCTGTGATTCAAGTTTTCACAGCTTCTATAGGAATCATAATGACTGTTCTCAAAGCATATCTATTGGTTTTTATTGCTATATTATTGCGTTGGACAACACCAAGGGTAAGAATAGATCAACTTCTAGATTTAGGATGGAAATTCCTTTTACCCATATCTCTTGCTAATCTACTTGTGACAGCAGGTCTAAAATTAGCTTTCCCTCAATTTTTTGGTGGATGATGTTTAAGTAAATATACTTAAACAATAAATAAATCCATTAGAATAAAATGACTAAGTAAACTCTTTAAAATGAAAGATTTTCTTCAAAAAGTAAATAGCTATATTAAAGAAGCCTTTAGTGCCGGTAAATAT
>QCTN01000051.1 GCA_003211135.1 Prochlorococcus sp. AG-673-L20
CCACTTACACAAAATTGAAATCTGTCTTTAATTTTTAACGTTTGAACAATTTGATTTTCTATAAAATTAGAGACATTAGATGAGAGTTCAAGTTTATCTTTATATATGTAAAGTTTGTATCTACCATAAGATTGTTCAATCATTTCATCCATTCAGTATGAAAACTTCCTTCCTTATCAACTCTTTCGTAAGTATGTGAGCCAAAACAATCTCTCATGGCCTGAACTAAATTCTGAGGGAGTCTATTTGTTCTGTAACTATTTAAATAATCTAAAGTGCTTGATAAACAAGGCACTGGAATACCAGCCTTAGTTGAAGAAGAAACGACACTTGCTAAATTATCAATTCTTGTAAAAATTTCGTTGTTGAACCAATCATCAAAAATTAGATTCTTCAAATTTGGATCTTTTTGATATGCATCTTGAATCTTTTTTAATAATTTTGATCTAATAATGCAACCACCTTTCCATATTTGAGCAATAGATGGCATATTTAGCTCATAATTATAAACTGATGAAGCTTCACTTAATATATCCATCCCTTGAGCGTAACTAGCAATAGTAGCAAGAACGACTGCATCAAACAAAGGTTTCATACCATTAGAAATTTCTCCTAAATCAAAATCTTCAATAGCTTCCATCGGAATTGTTTTCTCGATTTCACTACGTTGAACCTTAAGGGAACTCATAACCCTTGCATTTAATGAAGCATAAATAGTGGGAACTGATATACCAAGTTCTAAGGCACTAACAACAGTCCACAATCCAGTACCTTTTTGGCCAGCTTTATCCAATATTTTTTCCACAACATCTTCGCCTGTTAGTTCATCTTTGGTGTTTAAACATATTTGCGTTATTTCTACAAGATAAGACGCCAATTCATCAGTATTATTCCAAAGACCAAAAACCTCAGCCATTTGTGATCCATTCATATTTTTGACTCTTTTCATAAGGTCATAAGCTTCTGCAAGAATTTGCTCAATGCCATATTCAATACCATTGTGAACAGTTTTAACAAAATGGCCTGAACCACCGGGTCCAACATAAGCTACGCAAGGACCGTCTTCTACTTTCGCAGCCATTTTAGTCAATAAACTTTCTATAGCGTCATAAGAGGCTTTAGTTCCGCCAGGCATCATGCTTGGCCCCTCCAAGGCTCCTTTAGCCCCTCCAGAGACACCCATCCCAATATATCCAAAGCTTTTACTTTCAAGTGTCGCAACTCTTCTTTCAGTATCTTTAAACTGAGAATTACCTCCATCAATTAATAAATCACCTTCCTCAAGATATTCAGAAATATTATCAATAACAGCATCTGTAGCTGCTCCGGCTTTAACCATCATTAAAATTCTTCTTGGTCTCTCAAGCTTATTCACAAATTCTTGAAGTGTTTTAGCTCCTTCTACATTCTTTCCTAAACCTCTACCTTCTAAGAATTCTTGAGTTTTTGAATAGGTTCTGTTAAAAACTACACTAGAAAATCCATTCCTTTCTGCATTAAGAACTAAATTCTCCCCCATAACTCCAAGACCGATTAAACCAAAATGTGCCTTGGGCATAAAATTAAAAAAACGCAATAAATATATATTGCATGCAACTTGGAGAAATTGCTTAAAAAATATTCCTTATGTCAGCGAAAAATGATCGAAAAACTAAATTAAATAATTGTTCCATTAGCAATAGTTGCATTTTTAACTACAACAACAATTCCATTTCTTATATAAAATCCTAGTTCTGGTTTATCCGCTTCTTCTACTCTATCCTTATTTACTATCACCACATTATCTCCAATTCTTGCATTCTTATCAAGAATTGCCCTTTTTATAGTTGAACCTTCTCCTACTCCAAGTGGCGTACCACCACCTTTTCTTAATTCAATCCTCTCTTCTAGCGATTCAAAAAAATCAGATCCCATTACAAGAGTATCTTCTATAACAGAATCACTTTCAATTCTACTTCTCACCCCTAAAACACAATGCAAGATGCTACAAGATTTCAAAATAGTTCCTTCACAAACTATTGAATCAGTAATTTGAGCATCTACAAGTTTTGATGGAGGAAGATATCTAGGCCTAGTATAAATAGGAAATTTTTCATCATAAAAACTAAACGGAGGTTTTGGTTGTTGTGTTAATGCTAAGTTTGATTCAAA
>QCTN01000052.1 GCA_003211135.1 Prochlorococcus sp. AG-673-L20
AGAACAGTAGCAATATCTAAACTTGCCATTGCTGTAAAAATTAATAAATCTGTGGACAAGATGCCAATTTCTCTTTGAAGAAGATTAGATATAAATTCTGTATTATTGGTTTTTTCTAAGATATATCTAATCAAAAGCGATCCTATAAGAATAAGTGGGAATACAGGAAGCGATAAGATTACTTCTTTTGAAAATTCCCCAAAGTAGTTTGAGATATACCTCAATAGGTTAAG
This sequence comes from Prochlorococcus sp. AG-673-L20, assembly GCA_003211135.1. Classification (GTDB taxonomy): domain Bacteria; phylum Cyanobacteriota; class Cyanobacteriia; order PCC-6307; family Cyanobiaceae; genus Prochlorococcus_A. The sequence goes on from QCTN01000052.1 coordinate 234, forward strand.
TATCAAGAGCCCAAAAGAAATTGCTAACCCTACAAAGCCAAGATTTATTAATAAAATTCTCAAATCTGAAAAAATGCTTATTTTCAGATTTTGATTTTCATTATCTGCTTTATCAACAATCTGCTCCGTATCTGAAATGCCTAAAGTTCTTCCTACAAAAATAAAGAAACTACCTAATAAGGAAGAGGATAAAAGGCCCATTGTAGCCATTGCAAGACCTAAGTCTAAGCCATCTGAGAATCCAAGTTTATTAAAACTTTCTCCAATGATAGTTGCAGCACCATGCCCTCCTTCAAAACCAACCTCTATTAAACATCCCATTAAAGGATTTGTTTCCATAGAAGGAGATAATAAGTATTTGACTACTAATCCTCCTACAAGAAATTGACCAAAGCCCAATGAAAGAGCCAACAAAAACTGATTTACAATGGGTCTAATTAAACCATTAATATTTGGAATTGGCCTACCCATCATTAAGGTCGCAAACACTAGAGATAAGAGAGGAGTAGGAAAATTACTCCAGACATTTGTAGTCTCCTTAGAAAAAACATTTATTAATCCATAGGGACCTATAGATATTCCTATAATTCCAGAAATAACAGCTATGGGTAATCCAAATCTTTCTAATTGAACAGCAAATTTAAATTTCCTTCCAAAAATCAAGAAAAAACCGATTACAAAAAATCCTAATAGACTTATTGAAAGAGAATTTGAGAAAATATTTTGATTCTGTAGGAGGGAAATATTCAACTATTTTAAACTTAATACTTTTTAAATCTAATTTAATAAATAAAATTTATCAAATAAAAAAGGCCTCATTAATTGAGGCCTTTTAATATTTATTAGTGACTAAAATTTAATCTTTAAGAGTAACAGTAGCACTATCAATGTTACTGATAGCATTTGTAACTCTCTTAAAGTCAAATCCTAAGGCTCTTAGTGCATGCCATAGATGACCTTGAATAAAGAAGAAACCAAAGTAGTAATGTACATTTGCTAACCATGCCCTTGATGTATAAACACCATCAGGGAGGTCAACAGTATCAATCCAATATGGAGAAATACTGAATTTCAACTCAAGTGGTTCACCAAAAAACTCTACAGGATAAACTGTTGTATTTGATGCGCTCCAGAAGGCAGCAATAATTGCCATCCAACCAATACCTGCTAAAGACCATGAAAGAACTGCTTCTGCAGATAAAAGACCTTTACCTTTAAATTTGGTATATTCACCAACTTGCTTTGTAGCAATGTGCCAAGCACCACCTGTAATTAAGACAAATGCGAGGAAAGCATGACCTCCCATAACATCCTCTAAATCATCTATTAGTAGGAAATCTGTTTGATGATTCCAAATCTCAGCAAGATTTAGATCATACTCAACTTGTCTAACGGCACCAATAGCTGGATCGTAGACTCCATGAACTCTTGCCCATTCAACAAGAAGAATTACAGCGAATCCAAGAATAATTAAATGATGTCCAAGGATGAAAGTTAATTTATCTGGATTATCCCATTCAATATTGAATTTCCTTGCCTTTGCGACTTCTGATTCTTCAAGATTTCCTGGAAGCAGTAGCGAGTGAAGTAATCCACCAGCTGCAAGTACCATAGAGGAAACCAAATGAACAATAGCTATAGCTAGTACAGGTTTGGTATCTCCCATTAGAACTCCATCAGCATCAAACCCTATTCCAAGGGTAGCCAAGTGAGGAAGTGCAATAAGAGGTTGTTGACCCATTGGGACACTGGGGTCAAATCTTGATAGTTCGAAAAGAGTGAAAGCACCTGCCCAAAAAACAATTAACCCTGCATGAGCGACATGAGCAGCGATAAATT
>QCTN01000053.1 GCA_003211135.1 Prochlorococcus sp. AG-673-L20
TATTTTTTGGATTCTAATTATCAATCTGCCCAAGGTGCAGTGGAAATATGTTTTTGAATCTAATAAAACCAGAGTTGCCCGACATCACAAAAAAGCAGAAGATATTGGATTGCCAGGTATACCTTATTGGAGAAATTCAGGGTCAGCAGCAATACTTTATTTAAACAGAGATGGTATCGCTTATGCGATGTGCGGTCCTGATTTCTTTTGCTCAAAAGAATTGAATTCAAAAAAAGGTATTCATTTTATGCTTATCAGTGCTGGAGCTAGAAGAATTAATAGCGGAGTTGTATTTGCAGCAGATAGCTATTGGTGTGATAGCTATGATATAAATCGTTCAGGAAAATGTAGATCAGGTGGATGGGTGAATGGTTCGGAAAGATAAAATTATTTAAAAGAATTCTTAAATGAAGAACTTCCTTATATCAGGTTTGGTTGATGACAAATACAGAATAAAGGTTAATCTTTTGGCGATCTCCCCAGATAACGCAATAAAGGTTTTTCAGCAAAAATATCCCAAGGCAAAAGATATTTATGTAATACAGAATTTATTCAAAAAATCTTAAATTTCTATCTAAAAATCCTTTTGCGTTTTATACGTCCAATCACTTTAAATACCCCCCAAGGGTGAGAGTTATTAATTTAAAAACTTAATTGATAGTGACTGTATCTCATCAACATTTTAATATCTCTGTGACCACTGCATGCACTTATCTCAAGAGCATTCATTCCATAACTCCACATTCTGCTGATGGCAATATGCCTTAAGTCGTGAAATCTGAGAGTATCTAATCCAGCTCTTTTTCTTGCTTTATCAAATCCGTTTCTGGCAGATCCTTTTGTAAGAGGTAATACTTTCCCTTCCTTATTTTCAAAACTTCTAAGAAGCTTTTTTGCCTTTGATGGTAATGGAACAATTCTCATGGAAGTTGAATTTCCTCTGGCTGCACATTCTTTTCTTTGAACATAGATTTTATTTTTCTCTAAATCTAAATTTCTCCAGGACAGACTTAGTAGTTCGGAGCGCCTGAATCCAGTGGTCAATGCTAACTTTGTGAGTTTCAGATGATTTTGATTGGACATTTGAGAAAGTTCATATAGGAGTTTTTTTTCGTCTTCATCAGTGAAAAATGGAGCTCTCGCATCACCTATCCCTTTTACTTTTAAATACCTTGCGGGGTTGTCCTTTATATAGGCTCCTCTTTCATCTTTTGCCCAGTCGATCAATACTCTCAATATCCTCAGCTCCCGCATAACTGTATTTGGTTTCACCTTCAGTAATCTTTCATCACGCCATACTGCAAAGTGCTTTATCTGCAGATCTCTAAGAGGAATATCTCCAAGCCAGCTTTTAGCCGTCACCCTGAGAGGATATTTTTCATTCTCAGCACTTCTATGCAGCAGCAGAGGACCATTTATATAGTCATTGATTGCATCCCCTAGAGTGATGGGGATATCTTGAAAAACCTTTTTTGATCTCTCTTCGACTGCGTCTGCCCATGATTCCGCCAGATCCTCGGAAAGAAATGTTCTGGACCTCGGACCGACATAATTTTTCCTTCTTATGAGGACCTGCCAGCCGCTGCCGCTTCTTCTTATTGTTGCCATTTCGGTGTCATCTTTTGTGTGATGCACCTACAGATATCTACCCTAAAACAGAAAAGTGGACCCGTAATCGGACGTCCACTTCTGATGAATTCTTTTTAGCGATAGTGGCAATCTCTTTGATACCAAGCTATCCAACGAGTGCCCTCGTCGGGACTTGAACCCGAGACCTCTCCCTTACCAAGGGAGTGCTCTACCGCTGAGCTACAAGGGCTGAAAAAAAGTGGGCCGGGTTGGATTTGAACCAACGTAGGCAGAGCCAGCGGATTTACAGTCCGCCCCCTTTAACCACTCGGGCACCGACCCCCACTATTTGAACTTATCAGTTAATGGTCACTTTGTGTGAAAATGTTTTGGTTTTTTTGTTTCTTTCTAGATAGCATTTAAAAGAAAAGACTTAATTGCTGATGAA
>QCTN01000054.1 GCA_003211135.1 Prochlorococcus sp. AG-673-L20
TTTGAAATTCAATAGATGTATAGTACATTTCTGAATAATTATTATTTAAAGTTTTAAGTAAAAGGTCTCTAGTAATATTTAATAGTCCAACTAAGATCTCATTTGGTTCATTTCCTGCATCATATAAGTTATTACAACTAATTAATAACGACTCAGGCTCATTATTAATTAATGCATTGATTAAATCAGTCAAATCATTTTCGGATACTTCTCCAAGCAAGCTTTGAACATTTTTAGTAGTTATGCCATTAGGAAGAAGACTTAATTGATCTAGTAAACTTTGTGCATCACGCATTCCACCATTCGATCTTTTTGCAATAAGTTTGAGAGCCTGATCTTCAAATTTAACTGATTCTTTATTTGCTATTGCAGAAAGGTTGTGGAAAATAGTATTTGAGCTGATTCTTTTAAAATCAAATTTCTGACACCTACTTTGAATGGTATTTATGACTCTTTCAGGATTTGTTGTTGCAAGAATAAAAACAACTCTTTCAGGAGGTTCTTCAATAGTTTTGAGTAAAGCATTTGATGCAGCTGTTGAAAGCATATGACATTCATCGATAACGTATACTTTCCATCTAGCTTGAGTCGGTGCAAATCTTGCTCTGTCAATTATTTCTCGTATATTTTCAACTCCAGTATTAGATGCGGCATCAATTTCAATAATATCTAGGGCATTACCTTCCGCAATTTGTATACATAATTCGCATTTTCCACATGGATTTGGTGTAGGTTGTTTAGATGATAGACAATTTAATGATTTTGCAAATATTCTCGCACTTGATGTCTTCCCTGTCCCTCTAGGTCCATTAAAGAGATAAGCAGGTGCAATTTTCTGAGATATTAATGCTTGTTTAAGAGTGATTGATATAAATTCTTGACCAACGAGCTCATCAAGGTTAAGAGGTCTATATTTTTGATGAAAAGGTTTATGTATATTAAGCATTTATTATTTTTAATTACATTATTAAAGTTGAATTATGGGAAACGATTACCTTAATTTTTATGCAGATTCTTTAATAATTCTTTGAGATCCTGCTGGAAGTTTAACAATTTTCGACAAGAACAGTTTGTCTACCATTTTTTTCGTAATGGTGAACTCTTTAACTTCTTCTTGTGATGGAAGTGTATACATTAAATCAAGCATTAATTCTTCAATTATTGATCTAAGAGCTCTAGCTCCCGTTTTTCTTTTAAAAGCTTCATTAGCGATTGCTTCTACAGACTCTGGTTCGAAATTTAATTCAACGTTATCCATACTTAATAAAGTTTTAAATTGCTTTACCAGTGCGTCTCTTGGTTCCGTCAGGATTGATTCAAGAGTTTCTTTAGTGAGACGATCTAATACTGCGCATACAGGAATTCTTCCGATGAATTCTGGTATTAATCCATATTTGACTAGATCATCTAGTTCCAAATTCTTGAGAGCATCTCGGGAATCAACTATTTTTTTTGAAGTTATCTTGTTTTCGTCAGGGTTGGTAGTAAATCCAATTGAATTTTTTCCTAAACGTTTTTGAACAATATCCTCTAAACCTATAAATGCACCTCCACATATAAATAAAATCTGGCTTGTATCGATTTGAATACAGTCATGGTTGGGGTGTTTTCTTCCTCCTTGTGGTGGAACATTGGCAATTGTTCCTTCAAGCATTTTTAATAATGCTTGTTGAACTCCTTCTCCAGATACATCTCTTGTAATTGATGGGTTTTCACTCTTTCTAGCGATCTTGTCTATTTCATCAATGTATATGATTCCCTTTTGAGCTAAATCCACATTCATTTCTGACTTTTGTAGAAGTCTCAAGAGGATATTTTCAACATCCTCACCAACATATCCAGCTTCAGTAAGACTAGTTGCATCAGCTACTGCAAAAGGAACATCAAGAAATTCAGCTAAAGTTTGTGCTAATAACGTTTTACCACTTCCAGTTGGGCCAATTAGTAAGATGTTTGATTTTTGTAGTTTAGTCGCATGTAAATCATTAGAATTATTTTCTTTAT